>JAZQGU010000054.1:0-53488 GCA_045540175.1 Eubacteriales bacterium
TCATCCACCGCAGACGCAGCGTCTGCGGTCCCTCTTCCCCCGCTGGGGAAGGCAAGACAACGTGCCGAAACTTTCTTAAAACGAAAGGGGAAAACGTTTGGAAATTTGTTCTTACAAATTTTCATCGGTTTGCCCCTTGGCGTGTTTCTTTTGGGTAGGTTTGCGAAGCAAAACTACTCGTTCATTTGCACGAGCAAGAAAAGCGGAAAGTAATTCACAGAAAAACTAAAAACATCTTTTTCTACGGAGATAAAAATAAAAAATGAAAACCCTACGCGCACTTATAAGAAGAAACGTAAAGCTCTTCTTCAACGATAAGGGAGCATTCTTCACCTCACTTATAACCCCTCTTATCCTCATAATGCTCTTCATCACCTTCCTCGGCGAGGTCTACCGCGACGCCTTCGCGTCGGCGGTCCCCGAGGGCGTAACGATTTCAAAATCGCTTGAAAACGCATTCGTCAACGGTTGGCTGTTCTCGTCGCTCCTCGGCGTCTGTACAGTAACGATCTCGTTCTGCTCAAACCTGCTGATGGTATCCGACAAGGTAAACGGAAGCCGTTCCGATATCGACGTTTCGCCCGTTTCGGGAACGGTGCTGTCGCTTTCCTACTTTATAGCATCGGCAATATCGACGCTGATAATATGCCTGATCGCGCTCATCGTCTGCTTTACCATAATGGCATTCACAGGCTGGTACCTGTCGACGTACGATGCGGTAATGACGGTGATCGACACCGTGCTTCTCGTCCTATTCGGTACGTCGCTTTCTTCAATAATCAATCATTTTCTCTCCACGCAGGGACAAATATCGGCAGTCGGCACGATAGTAAGCTCGGTCTACGGCTTCATCTGCGGCGCATATATGCCGATCTCGGAGTTTGCGCCCGCAATAAGAACCTTCATCTCCCTGCTCCCCGGCACCTACGGCACCTCGCTGCTCCACCTGCACCTCATGCAGGGCGTTTATAACAAGCTCGACGGCAAAATACCGAGCGAAGCCATTGAGGCTCTGAAAACCACCTTCGACGCAAAGCCCGAGTTTTTCGGACATAACCTGAATGAGGGTACAATGTTCGCAATCCTTATCGGCTCCGTTGTTATCCTCACAACCGTCTACGTAATGCTCTGCCGTAAGAGAATCAAAAAATAATTAAAACACCGCCTCGGCGGTGTTTTTTTTAGGCGCCGAGGACGTCGTGCCCTACAAACAAAGCGGCGAAACGTTTAAGCGCAAATATCGCCCGAGATCCTTCGACCACGCGATGAGGGGTTCCCCGAAACGAATGAAATGAGTTTTGGGGGTTCGCGATAAGGATGACACGGGCGGCCGAAAGGGGATTCCAAAGGGGAAAACGTATAAAAAACGCGAACGCGTTTTTTGTCGGTTTGCCCCTTGGCGTTTTTCTTTGCGAGCGTTTCTTTGCACGGGCAAAGAAATGCGAAAAAACTTGCACGTCAAAGAAAAATTAAACAACCATCTCTTTAAAAAATCGCCTGTATTCCGCTTTCCTTGCGGGAACGGAAAAACTGTTCTCACAAGCAAAATACCCGTCTCCCCGCCGATAAACACACTCGTGCTTTCCCGCCTTGGGGATCCTTAAGAAATTCTCCCCGTCTCTGTTATCCGAAAATCTGATAAGCCCGATAAGCTCCCGTCCGCGGCAAAAAAGCACGTCAATAAACAAGCTGACAACGTCCTTTTCGCAATAAGTCACAGTAAGATACGAAAAAATCCCGATTCCCTCGGTCATCGCCCTCTCGATCAAAACAGCCTTGACCTTTTCATAAAACTCATCTACCGCATTCCCAAAAAACGGCAGTTCAAGACAAACGCTCCAGCCCCCGTTCTCTCCCCTGCCCCTCTCACTATAAACCGTCTTGATAACCGACATAAAACAAATCCCCCAAAAACTCTCCTTGACAAATCGACAGGAGAATAATATAATCATACTGTAACCTTATGCAGAACAGGAAATTAAAATGAAAATAAACATGGAAACAGATTACGCATTCCGCATAATGCGTGCGCTCGCGCGCCGCGGAGTCGTAACAGACGCGTCAAGCATCGCGGAAAGTGCCGCAGTTCCGCAGAGATTCACCATAAAAATACTCGGCAAGCTCGTAACAAGCGGACTCGTAGTGTCGAAAAAGGGCGCAAACGGAGGATATCTACTCTCCCGCGACCCGTCTGAAATAACTCTGCTTGATATTCTCGAAGTAATTGAAGGCCCGATCGTAATATCAAAATGCCTCGGCGACGATTTCGTATGCCGTCACGACGGCGTGAGTGAGCATTGCGATTGCTTTTTTAACCGCGTTTTCGACGAGATAAACATCACGGTAGCAAATAAGCTGAAAAGCGTAACGGTGGCAGATTCGATATGAACAACTGTGTAGAAAACACCGACCTTCTTCTCGATACCGCACAGCTTGCGGCACTCATCGTGCTTGAAAGCGGCGGCGAGACCTCGCGCGCAGAGGAGATCGCAACGATAATCTGCAAAAGCGGAGGCAGAGAAGCCGAAGCGATAGTTCTGCCGACAGGCGCCTTTCTCACGGTCAAAAACTGCGAGGGCAAAAAAACGTCAGCCGCGGCAAGAATAAAGGTCAGAGGCGTAAATCTTTATAAGGTCGAAAGAGCAAACGCATATTCAAGAGATTTTTCGGCAGGAAAGATAACTCTTTCCGAGCTGTACGAAAGCCTGTCGAAGCTCCGCACAAGCGTGCTGTATTCAAAGACCGCAGTAATTCTTGCGTCGGGGCTGTCTGCCGCGATGTTCACGCTTCTGTTTGAAGCGGTCCTTAACTTGTCGTGCCTGTTCGATATGCTCGTAGCATTCGGCGCGACGGCAATTTCCCAATGGGTCGGGCTGTCGTCACGAATGAAAAACTCATATCAGTTCACGGTGACCTTCGTCTCGTCATTCATAATCGCGCTGATAACCCTCGCATCGGTGCACTTTTCGGGCATCGGAAACTTCGACTGCATCGTAATCGGCTCAATAATGCCGCTTCTGCCCGGACTTTCCTTCACGAACGCAATACGCGACACCGTAATGGGTGACCTTATATCTGGAACCGTACGCGTGGTCGAAACGCTCCTCATAGCAATAGGAATTGCGGGCGGTGTCGGCGTCGTACTGATCGCGTACATGAATATGGGAGGTGTGATCTGATGATTTTCTACTACCTCCGAGATTTCGCTGCCTGCTTCGTCGCGTCGGCATTCTACTGCGTAATAATGTCGCTTCCGAAAAAAGCGATATGGATATCCTCCCTTTCCTCAGCGCTTACGTACATAGTATACAGATCCGCGTTCCTTTCAATCGAATCGGAATATATGGGCTATCTTGCCGCATCCTTCTTCGCGGCAGTAAGCGCGGAAATTTTGGCTCGCGTATGTAAAATGCCCGCAACGATATTCATTTTTCCCGCAGTCATTCCGCTCGTCCCGGGAATCGGTCTGTACAGAACGATGCTCTGCATGGTCAGAAGCGACATGAGCGGCTTCGCCACCGAGGGCACAAAGACCCTTATAATCTCGGGAATAATCGCAGTCACGGTCGCGGTCGTGAACGCATTTTTCCGAAGCGTCCTCAAAAGAAAACCGATTCAAAATAAATAAAAGGATCAAAAATGATCCGTTGCAAAACTGCAACGGATCATTTTTATTCCTTAATATTTTCGAAGAAAATATTTCATAGGCGAAGCCTATTTCATACGACGTGAGTCGTATTTCACCAATTTGCGAAGCAAATTGATTTCATTGTAGGTTGAGCTTATTCCTTAAGCTCAACCTACTAATGCGATGGGATCTTTTACATAATTTTCATAAAACCCGCCGATAATAATTTTAATTATTACAAGCGAAAGGGTAACTTATGAAAAACCGCCGCAAAATCAATATCAAAAGCCTGATTTCGTCATTAAATAAAAAATACGGGGCATCAGAATTGTTTCCGCTTCTTCTCAGCTACGCAGAGTCGGTAGATCGGAAAGGAAAAATATCATACCCAAGCTTCTTTGAAAAAGTCGGCAATACCGTCACCCCGAAATATATGACCGACCCAAAAGAAATAGCAAAAAAGGCAGGCAGCGATAACGGCTACAAAAGCCTGTCGCATTTCTATTCCTACGCCGTCATAAATACGCTCACCGCACTCGACAAGGCACAGCCGACGGAGGAAGCGCTTTGCGGAGCCGTTGATTATTTAAAAAAGCTCTTCGGAATCGAAACTGAAGAGCTCTATTACGAGCTTTCGGAAGCCGAAAAGATCTTATCCGAAAGCAAATACTTCAAAAACTGCGATACAGAAACAAAAAACGAGTGCCGCAGACAGGTCGTCATCGCTTCAAGAAAGCACTCTATAAGCGAAAGCGAGGCGGCGCATCTCTTCCTTACCCACGACCCCTTCGAAAGAAAGCCGACTCCTGCCTCACGCCTTTATTTCCCGATCCTCGGTATTATGACGGCGGTCTTTTCTCTATTGACCCTTTACGTCACGAAAAATCCCGCCTTCTTTTTCTTTACACTTTTACCGATGTCAGAGAGCGCGAAACAGCTGACCGACTATATTTTCTCACATTTCGTACGCACCGTCCCGATACCGAAGAAAAAGCTTGACTTCATTCCCGATAACGCCAAGACCCTGACGGTGATAACGTCGCTTCTGTCGGGCAAGGAAAGCGATCTTGAGCTCTGCGATAAGCTGAGAAACTGTGCCTATGCAAACAGAGGAAAAAACTCGAATTTCGGCCTGCTCTGCGACCTGAAGGAATCGGAATTTCCGTCTTCACGCAACGATATTGAGGCAGAAAACCGGATCGCCGACAAAATTGATGAAATTAACCGTCTCTGCGGTATAAATCTGATACTCTTTATCCGCGACCGCCGATATGCCCCGAGCGAGGGAAAATATATGGGCTGGGAGCGCAAGCGCGGCGCCGTCATCGAGTTGACGAGGTATCTTAAGGGACGGGATAACGGCTTAAGAGTCGTATCGGGCGACCCATCGGTGCTGAACGGAACAAAATACGTAATAACCCTCGATTCCGACACCCGCCTCTATACGGGAGCCGTAACCGACCTCCTCGGCGCGATGCTCCATCCCTCAAACACTCCCGTAATAAAAAACGGCAGAGTGATAAAGGGCCACGCAATACTACAGCCCCGAATGGAGCCGTCGCTCCTTTCCGCCGATAAAACGCCGTACACCGTCCTGACAGCCGAAAACGGCGGAAGTGACATCTACGCATCGGCATCATACGAGACCTACCAAAGCATCTTCGGAGAGGGCATATTCTGCGGAAAGGGCATCTTCGACCTCGACGCCTATTCTGCCCTTATCGACGGCGCATTTCCCGACGGCTCGGTCCTCAGCCACGATCTTATCGAGGGAAGCCGCCTGCGCGCAGGAGCCGTGACCGATATTTCTCTGACCGACGATATACCGAAAAGTCCCCTCTCCTGCTTTGACCGCAGCCACAGATGGATAAGAGGCGACGTTCAGGCACTCGCCTTTGCCGGCAAATACGTCAGAAACGAAAACGGCAAGCTCTACCGCAACCCAATATCAAAGCTCTCCGCATATAAGATATACGACAACGTCAGACGAGCAGTCGTCCCGATTTTCGCGTTTTTTTCGCTCCTGCTCTGCATCTTCCGTCCTCTTCATCTTTCGCCGTATATTTCTCTTCTTGCCCTGTCGTATCTGATAATTCCGTTTATTCTGACGCTGATATCGACTATCCGCCACGCGGGCAGAAGATTCTTTTCTCATCTCATTCCCGCATCGCTGTCGGCGCTTCTTTCACTAATCTATTCCCTTTCGTCACTTACCCACACGGCACTCCGCAACGCAGATGCGATCGCACGCGCAGGCTACCGTATGCTTTTCTCCCGAAAAAAGCTCCTCGAATGGAAGACCGCCTCGGAAAGCGACGGAATAAAGGGGCTGCCGCTTGTCCTCTACTCGATGCTGCCCTCAATGCTGATAGGACTTTCTCTGCTCGTATTCTGCCCACGGCTTCCGCTGAGGATTTTGGGTGCACTGACATTTTTGTTTCCATTCGCCTGCTATCTGATAGGTAAGCCCTTCAAAAGCCCCGAGCGTATTCCCGAAGCAGATGAAAAAAAGCTGAGAGAATACGCCTCTGACACCTGGAAATACTTTTCCGAAAGAGTAACGAGGGAGGAAAACCATCTCCCGCCCGATAACGTGCAGCTCTCTCCCGACGAAAGGGTCGCACACCGCACCTCACCTACGAATATCGGACTGTATCTTATTTCCGCCTGCTCCGCCTCAATTCTCGGCATAATAAACGAAAAGGAAGCTCTTTCAAGGATAAAAAACACCCTCGATACGGTTGAACTGATGCCTAAATGGAACGGACATCTCTATAACTGGTACGATACCGAAACACTCTTTATACTGGGTCAAAGCTATATTTCAACAGTAGATTCGGGAAACTTTATAACCTCTCTCGTCACGGTAAAGGAGCTGTTAAAGCAACATTTTGAAGAGAGCGGGCGCAGAAACGAAGTAATAGAAAAAGCAGAAAAAATAATATCGGAGACCGATTTTTCATATCTCTACGACAAAAAGAAAAAGCTGATGCTGATAGGCATAAATCCCGAAAAGCCCGAAAACGACCCGCCCTGCTACGACTTTTTCACAAGTGAAGAGAGAACGACCTCGTTTTATTCAATAGCGAGAGGGTACGTTCCGCGCGAGCATTGGAGATATCTGCGCAGGACGACGAAGATAGAAAACGGATACACCGTCCTCCTTTCCTGGACAGGAACGATGTTCGAATACCTTATGCCGTCGCTCATTTTGCCGACAGTACGCGGCTCACTTTCATACGAAGCGCTTATGGGCGCGGTAAGAGAGCAGAAAGGAACGCTTTGCCAAGGCGTATGGGGACGGTCGGAAAGCGGATATTTCGACTTCGACCGCGACCTCAATTACCAGTATAAAGCCTTCGGCGTGCAATCGCTTGCATTAAAGAACGGCATCGACCGAGAAAAGGTCATTTCTCCGTATTCATCCTTCCTTGCCCTTTCCTTTGACCGAAGCGCGGCGCTCTTTAACCTCAGCCGACTGAAGAAAAAAGGAATGTACGGAGAATACGGCTTCTACGAAGCGCTTGATATGACTCCCGAACGGGTAGGCAGCGGCTATGCAGTAATAAAAAGCTATATGTCGCACCATGTGGGAATGACGCTTGCCGCCATCACAAACGCCTGCCTTGACAACGTATTGGTAAACGCATTTATGTCAGACCCGTATTGCGCCTCCGCACTCGAGCTGCTCACCGAAAAGGTACCGAAAAACGCCGTCTCAATAAAGAAAAAGAGGCTCAAAAGTGCAAAAGAGCTCCGTCCCGAGCCGCTCACACACGTTTTCCGTTATGATAAGCCGTCCGAAACACGCGTGTCGCTCGTAAGCGACGGAGGAATATCCGCCGCGGCGTCGGGTGATATGCTCCGCTTGTCGGCTCTGAAAGGAGAAATAACCATAGATCCTTTCGTTTTCGGCAGGATATACCGACCGAGGCTCATTCTCTCGATCGATAATAAAACGACCGATCTGATGAGCGGAAAACCGCGCGAAACCGATAGCAAAAGCATAAGCCGCCTCTATACCTCGCGCCATTTTACCGCCGAAGCGTCGCTTTCCCTTCTGCCAAGCATTAAGACCTTCGTTCTGACAGTCTCGGCAGAGGGACGCTTCAGGACCGTCACCCCGATGCTCGTCCTTTTCCCGTCACTTTCGTCAAACAGCGACCGCCTTTCTCATTCGACCTACGCCGATATTTCCGTTACCTCCGAATATTGCATAGACGAGCACGCCCTCCTCTACCGCAAGCAGGAAAGAAATGAAAAGGACGGTGAAAAATGCTTCGCCGTCTCCTTCGAAAGCAAGGGCGGAGGAGAGGAATTTCTGACAAAGCGCGATCATCTTCCCGAAATGTTCGGAGAAAACGATATCGAAAAGCTGATAGACAAGCCATTCGACAACGAAACGGGAGCCTGCATTCAGCCTCTCTGTGCCGTCAAAAAGACGTCAAACGCCTCGGGAAAATACCTGCTCAATATTCTCATAACCGTCGGAAGAAGCAAATCGGAGGTGCTTTTCCGCCTCTCACACGCAAGAAAGCTCCTCAAAACCGAAAGCGGCAAAAACGGCGCGCAGATCGCCCTGCGGCTTTGGGAAAACCGCAAGGACGGAATTCCCCCGCTCAGTAAAGACCCGCGCTTCAAGCCTCTTTTGACCGAAATACTGTCGTCGATCCTCGTCCCGCGCAAAAGAACCCCGTCGGGAAGCTATAACGTCACCGATTTTTACAAGCACGGCATATCGGGCGACGACCCGATCATGTGTCTTATCCTCGAAAGTGAAATAAAGCCACATTCCCCTTCCCTGCGCTGGCTGGAGCTTTTCGTCCTCTGCCACAAGCACCTCTCTCTTTGCGGAATAAAGCTCGATACAGTCATTCTCTACGACGGAGGAGGAGAATATATGTCGGAGAAGAAAAACGCGATAGTTGATACGATAAACTCCTGCGCCTGCGGCTTTTTCCTTAAGGGCGGCATCTACCTTATCGACGGCTACGGCGACAGAGATCTTTTTGAAAATACCGCATCCGTTTCAGCTGTCCTTGACGGAAGCTTCACCCTTGAATCCTTCATATCAAGAAACAAATGTGAAATCACTCCGCAAACCCAGCCGATAACCCATATTTCAAGATCGGAAAGCACCGTTCCCGAGAACGCACTTCCCGTCTACGGCGGATTTTTCACCGAAAACGGCTTCACTCTGAACAAATCGGTACGTGGGGACAAAAAGCTTCCCCATTCCTACGTTTACGCCTTGAATCACTTCGGAACTCTCGTCACCGACTGCTCCCTCGGCTACACCTGGATCGGCAACAGCCACGAAAGAAGAATAACTCCGTTTCTACCCGATAACCGCCGTCACATGGACGGAGAACGCCTTATCGCTACGATTTCAGACGCAGAATACGACCTCATCGCCTGCTCACACACCGTCTCCTTTAACCGCGACTGCACAGTCTGGAGCGGTAAGGCGGGGCCGATATCCTATACCGTCACCGCGGCGATCGATCCGAAGCTCCCCTGCAAAGCAGTGACCGTGACCTACTTCGGCGGCAGAGACATAAAGACCGAATACCGTGTCCGCCCGATCCTCGGCGATATTGAACGGCGCAACAGACCGATCCGTGCAGAAAAGAATGACCCCCTTACTCTCTATATACCGACAGTCACAGCCGACTGCTCCGATACCGCGTTCGTCTTGAAGAAGGAATATCCCGGCTCCGTCTGCTTCCTTCTCGGTGCATTTCCGAGCGGAAGAACGAAGGTGCTCGACGCGATAATGAAAAAATACAGCTCCCGCGACAGCTTCTTTGCCTGTGCCGAGGAATACGAAAAAGCGGTCGAAGCTCTGCTCCCTAACCTGAGCGTATCAATGCCCGACCGATATCTTTCGCTTATGACCGAATACTACCTGCCGTATCAGACACTCGTCTGCCGTTTTTACGGAAGGACGGGCTTCTATCAATCGGGCGGGGCGTACGGCTTCCGCGATCAGCTTCAGGACTGCCTTGCAATAATGCTGTCAGCTCCGAAGGTCGCAAGAACGCACATCCTTCGTTGCGCCTGCCGTCAGTATGAGGAAGGGGACGTTAACCATTGGTGGCACGTCGTCAAGGGTGTCTGCCGCGGGGTCCGCACCCGTTACAGAGACGACCTTCTGTGGCTTCCCTACGTCGCGTCAAAGTACGCCGCCTTCACGGGGGATTACGGCATATTCGATATCGAGCTTCCCTATATCGTATCTCCCCCGCTCGGCGAAAACGAGCGCGACAGATACGAGCGCCCGAGCAAGAGCAAGTACCGCTCGTCCCTCTATATCCATTGCGTCAAGGCTATCGAACGCTCCCTTGAATTCGGGTCTCACGGACTGCCACTCATGGGCGGAGGCGACTGGAACGACGGAATGAATGAGGTCGGACGGAACGGAGGCGAGAGCGTATGGCTCGGAATGTTCCTTTCCCTTGTCCTCGATTCGTTTGCCCCGATATCATTCAGAATGGGCGACATCTCGGGCGCCTCAAAATACCGACGCATCCGGAACGAGCTTACCGCGGCGGTCGAAAAATGCTTCGACAGCGAAAAATATCTCCGCGCCTTTTACTCGGACGGCAAAGAGGTGGGCGGTGACGGATTCATCGACGTTCTTCCGCAGGCGTTCTCTGTCTTCGCAAAATGCGATGAAAAACGGTCAAAAACGGCACTGAAAACGGCGTTTAAGCGTCTTTTTTCGCCCGAAAACGGCACGTTTTTGCTCCTTTCTCCGCCCTTTTCGCGCCCAAGCGAGCGTGATGTCGGCTATATTTCGTCCTACCCATATGGCATCCGTGAAAACGGCGGGCAGTATACTCACGCCGCCGCCTGGGCGGTAATGGCAATGGCGGAGGCAGGTATGCAGGAGATGGCAGCCGAGGTACTGACCGCCATAAATCCCGCCTCGATCTGCCGAACCCGCGAGGGCGCCGAGCGCTACCGAGGCGAGCCGTATTTCGTCGCCGGTGACGTATCGGGCGCACCCGACACTCTCGGCAGATGCGGCTGGTCGCTCTACACGGGATCGGCAGGCTGGCTCTTCAATGCCCTGTTCGCTGCGGTCCTCGGCATCGTAATAGAGGGCGATACCTTCATAGTAAATCCCGCCCTTTCAAGCAGATTGCCGTATTTTTCGGCAGTTTTCACCCATCTCGGAACGACCTACGAGATATCCGCCCACCGCGGAGAAAAAAACCGCTGCCTCCTCGACGGTAAAAATGTAAACAATTTATTTCATTTCGATAAAAACTGCCATTTACTTGAAATAACGGTTGAAATTTCCGACGATATGGAGTAAAATAAATGCAGAAAAATAATTGGAGTTGTTTTTATGCTGCCGATAAGGAAAATGATAGGCGACGGTGTCGCTCTGAATATAATACCGACAAACAAATTCAAAACTAACTGTATAAATGTCCGTTTCCTCTGTCCGATGGCAGAGGAAACGGCGGCACTTAACGCCCTTATACCGCTCGTGCTCAAGCGAGGCTGTATGCGTCTGCCGACCATGGCTGATATAACCAAGGAGCTTCAGATGCTTTACGGCTCGGAGCTTCAGAGCGGGATAGGAAAATTCGGCGATATGCAGTATTTTTCCTTCACCTCCTTCCCCCTCTGCGATTCCTATGCCGAGGGAAATAACGTAAGCGCCTCGGTTCTTTCACTCATCTCAGAGCTGATAAACGAGCCGCTGACCGAAAACGGCGTTCTTAAGCCCGAATACGTCGAAAGTGAGAAAAAGACGCTTTCCGACCGCGTAAGGGCGGCAATAAACAACAAAGCCTCATACGCCGTCCGCCGTTGCGCGGAGGAAATGGGAAAGGGTGACCCATCGTCGATTTCCGAAACGGGAACCGTTGAGCAGATCGAGGCGATAACTCCCGAAGCGCTCACAAGGCATCTTGATAAGGTGGTCAGGTCTGCCGTAATAGAGATATGGTGCGCGGGAGCATTTGACCAAGAAGCGCTTGAGCGCGACTGCGTCCGCCTTTTCGTAAAGGAAGGACGCACGCCGTATAAGACGGCTGACTCAAAGCCCATCACACCTGCCTCCGAGGTGAATACTGTGACAGAGGACCAGCCCGTCAAGCAGGGCAAGCTCTCCCTCGGATTTACGACCTCCCTTCGTCCCTCGCCCGACACTTCGCCGTCCTTCAACCTTTTCCTCGGCGTGCTTTCAAGCTCCCCTACCGCAAAGCTGTTTATGAACGTTCGCGAAAAGCTCAGCCTTTGCTACTACTGCTACGCGCTTCCCGACCGCGCCAAGGGCACCGTTATCATTTCAAGCGGTATCGAGGTCGAAAACAAGGAGATCGCACAAAATGCGATCCTGAACGAGCTCGAGGCTGTCAAAAAAGGCGAGATCACAGACGAGGAATTTGATTCCGCAAAGAAAATGATCCTTTCAAACGCAAAGAGCGTTTGCGACGACGAAATGGCGATGATAAGCTGGTACTTCTCTCAGCTCGGCTGGGACAGCCTCTTAACGCCTGAAGAATACGCCGAAAGATGCGCCTCTCTCACCGTCTCCGACGTTTCTGCCGCCGCTTCATCTCTGGCGCTTCACACCGTATATTTCCTTAACGGAACCCTCAAAGGAGAAAGCGAGGACGAGGACTATGAATAAACCCGTAACCGTCAAAAACGAGCTTCTTAACGAGGAATATACCGTTGTCACACACAAAAGCGGACTTAAGATCTACGTTTTCCCGAAAGATCTTGCATCGTCCTACTGTCTTATAGCGACCCGTTTCGGATCGGTCGACAACACCTTCAAGGTCGGAAACGAGGAAGAATACGTTACCGTCCCCGACGGAGTTGCACATTTTCTTGAGCACAAGCTCTTTGAAAACGAGGACGGAGAAGACACCTTTGTAAAATTCGCGCGCACGGGAGCCGATGCAAACGCATATACGGGCTTCCTGTCAACTGCCTATCTCTGCTCCTGCGTAGACGACCTTTATCCTTCGCTCGAGGTTCTGCTGAAATCCGTTTTCTCCCCGTATTTTACCGAGGAAAACGTCAAAAAGGAGCAAGGAATAATCGCTCAGGAAATCAGACAGGGCGAGGATAATCCCTCAAACGCCGTTCAGTACGGAATGCTTGAGGGTCTGTATGAGAAAAACAGCGTCCGCATTGATATTGCCGGAACGGTTCCCTCGATAATGAAGATAACTCCCGAGATCCTTTACCGCTGTCACAACGCCTTTTACAATCCTTCGAATATGGCTCTTTGCGTTTGCGGACGTGCAAATGCGGAGGAGGTTCTTGAAGTGGCGGATCGGTGCCTCGTCGGCATCGAGCCGACCCCCGTCGTCAGTCAGAACGTGACAGAGGGAAAGACGGCGTTCAAAAAGCGCGTGATCAAAAAGATGCAGGTATCCAAGCCCATCGTCTGCATCGGTGTCAAGGACACTCAGATCTCCTCCGACCCCGAGGAAAGAATCAAGAAGGATATCGCCCTCGATCTCATTTCCGCAATCTGCTTTGAAAAATCTTCCGATTTTTACGCATCTCTTTACGAGGACGGGCTGATATCTCCCTCGTTCAGCACCTGGTATATGCACGCTCAGCAGTTTTCCTTCTTCTCGGTATTCACCGATTCCGACGATCCCGAGAAGCTTTACGAAAGGTTTGAA
Organism: Eubacteriales bacterium; assembly: GCA_045540175.1. GTDB lineage: Bacteria > Bacillota > Clostridia > Oscillospirales > CAG-272 > Colimorpha_A. Next base: position 13,294 of record JAZQGU010000054.1, read on the forward strand.
GAATACACCGAAAAGTATCTTATCGACTCAATAACTCCCGAAAACTTCGAGCGCTGCCGCCGCGTGCTTTATTCGAACTTCATCAAGAGCTTCGACAGCGTGGAAGAGATCGCAAACAACCTTATCATTGAATTTGCCCTTCAGGGTGCAGATATATTCAAATATACCGACCACGTCAAAAATATCACCATCGACTACGTCAAAGAAGTCGCAAAAGAGCTATTTGCCCCCGAAGCGTACACTATGTCCGTCGTCGAGCCGTTATGAGGTGCACTGTATGAATCATATTTCCTTCCCCGGACTGGGGATAAAAGAATTCAAGCTTGATCCCGAAGCGTTCAACCTCTTCGGGCGCCCCGTTATGTGGTACGGAGTTATCATCTCCCTCGGAATGATCCTCGCCGTGCTCTACGTTCTCTACCGCGCAAAGCACAATGAGAATATAAAGACGGACGACGTCTTTGATTTTGCGATCTGGGCTATCCCGCTCGGCGTTATCGGCGCGCGTATCTACTACGTCGCAACGAAATTTGAGGAATACAAGGCGGATACACCCCTTGAAACCTTCAAAAACTGCATCGCAATATGGGAGGGCGGAATCGCCATATACGGCGCAATAATCGGCGGTGCACTCGGTCTTATCCTCGTTTCGCTTCACAAGAAGATAAAGCTCGGAAAGGCATTCGATATGGTCGCCCCCGGAGTTATGATAGCTCAGGCGATCGGAAGATGGGGCAATTTCTGCAACGCCGAGGCACACGGGGGACCTACGTCCCTTCCCTGGCGCATGGGCATCCGAAACGACGAGTATCCGACTACCGTATTCGTTCATCCGACCTTCCTTTACGAATCACTTTGGAACGTTCTCGGCTTTGTACTTATTAACCTTTTCTATAAAAAGAAGAAATACGACGGACAGATCCTTATTATGTACCTGACCTGGTACGGTTTCGGAAGAATGCTTATCGAGGGACTCCGCACCGACTCCCTTTACGTTCTCGGCTTCCGTATTTCGCAGGTCATCGGCTTCCTCTGCTTCTTTATCGGCGCTTGTCTGCTTACCGCCATGGAAATAGTTATTCACCTCCGCAAAAAGGACGCAGTTCCCGCGGAAGCCGAGGTTATAGACGAAGCTCCCGAAATTAAAGTAGAAATCAAGGAAGAAAAGAAGGACGACGGCGTTTTCGAAATAGCAGACAGCTACGAAGACGATGACGAATGAAAGGACAGAAAATGAACATAATCAACGGAAAAGAAATATCGGCGTCGATCCGCGCCGAAATTAAGGCAGAAACCGAGAAAATGAGCGTCCGCCCCGGACTTGCCGTCATTCTTGTCGGCAATGACCCTGCTTCTCAGGTCTACGTTCGCAACAAAAACAAAGCGTGCGAGGAGGTCGGCTTCTATTCGGAAATGTATACTCTCCCCGAAGAGACCGGTATGGACGACCTGCTCGGTCTTATCGACCAGCTGAATCACAGCCCGCAGATACACGGCATCCTGGTTCAGCTTCCGCTTCCGAAGCACCTTGATGAGGAAAAGGTCATTCTTGCGATCAGCCCCGAAAAGGACGTTGACGCCTTCCATCCCGTTAACGTCGGAAAGATAATGATCGGAAACCACTCCTTCCTCCCCTGCACTCCCGCGGGCGTTATGGAGCTCCTTTCCCGCTCGGGAATTGACGTAGCGGGCAAGGAATGCGTCGTTATCGGACGCTCGAACATCGTCGGCAAGCCCCAAGCAATGCTTCTCCTCCACGCAAACGGCACCGTTACCGTCTGCCATTCGAAAACCAAGAATCTCGCTGAGATCTGCGCCCGCGCCGACATTCTCGTCTCGGCTATCGGACGAGCAAAGTTCGTGACCCCCGATATGGTAAAGGAAGGCGCCGTTGTTATCGACGTCGGCATAAACCGCGACGAAAACGGCAAGCTTTGCGGCGACGTTGACTTTGAAAATGTCGCTCCCAAGACCTCCTTCATCACTCCCGTTCCCGGCGGAGTCGGCCCCATGACCATCACGATGCTGATGAAAAATACACTCACTGCAGCCAAAAATATCGAAAATAAGTGAGTTTACAGAAAGTTTACATTTTGCTTTCGCAATCTGTTGACAAAGGTATAAAATTAATGTTATAATGTCAAATGCCGCATGATTTACGGGTCATAAAAAGTACTTCGTACTTACCCGTATCAGCGAGTCTGCGGTTGAAATCCGCTTAATGAAAGTGAGGTGCTTTTCGTGTTTGCAGTTATTGAAACCGGCGGAAAGCAGTACAAAGTCTCCGAAGGCGACGTAGTTTACGTAGAAAAGCTCGAAGTAAACGAAGGCGAAACTGTTACCTTTGATAAGGTTCTTGCAGTTTCGGCAAACGATTCTTTCTCCTGCGGCGCTCCCTACGTTGAGGGCGCTACCGTTACTGCCAATGTCGTTAAGAACGGCAAGGGCAAGAAGATCCACATTCTTCGCTACAAGGCTAAGAAGAATGAGAAGAAGAAGATCGGTCACAGACAGCCTTATACCAAGGTTCAGATCACCGCTATCAACGGCTAATCTGATATGATCAAGGTCACATTCTTCAAAAGAGACGGCGTTTATTACGGCTTCAGAGAAACCGGACACGCGGGATTCGACGATGCCGGCAAGGATATCGTCTGTGCGGCAATATCCGCGATGACGATGCTCGTTATAAATGCTATTGAGATCTCTTACGAATCAAACGTTGAGTATTCAATCGACGAGGACACGGCTGATATCGAGGTAAGAGTGCCGAGCGCGCTCCCGGAAAACAGCGACGACGAAACAAAGCGTTTTGCCGTATCGGGTCTTATCGAAGCGTACTTCATGCAGCTTATTGATATGCTTGAAGACTACGACGAATATCTTGACGTAAACGAGGTCGAGGATTGATTCCCCGACAACCAATTAACGATTAACGGAGGTAAGAAACGATGTTGAAGCTTAATCTTCAATTCTTTGCTCATAAGAAGGGCGTTGGTTCCACCAAGAACGGTCGTGACTCTGAGTCCAAGCGTCTTGGCGCGAAGAAGGCTGACGGCCAGAGCGTAATCGCCGGCAATATTCTTGTCAGACAGCGCGGAACTCACATCCACCCCGGTAAGAACGTAGGTCGCGGTAAGGACGATACCCTTTTCGCACTCACTGACGGTGTGGTTCGTTTCGAGCATATGACTAAGGATAAGAAGCGCGTCAGCGTTTACGAGGACTGATTCACCAAATAAAAAGAACGCCGATGGCGTTCTTTTTTGTTTATTGAATCAAAAGATGACATTCGATCGATTTCATGGGTTTCCCCTCCCGCACCAAAACGGTGTTGCATACCTTTGGGACACCTCATCCACCGCAGACGCAGCGTCTGCGGTCCCCCTTCCCCCGCTGGGGAAGGCAAGACAACGTCCCGATTTTTCGGCACGTTGTTTGTAGGGGCGAGCATTGCTCGCCCGCATAAATGCGATATAAAAGGGAGGGGCAAGCCTCCCTTTTTACTTGTTATATCATTTCCACTTTTCAGTCAGCACGTAGTTTCTGTAAACCAGGGTATCCTTTAGGAATTTGATATTATCCTCAACTATGGTTGACGGATACGCAGTATACCACGTCGCTCTGTTTTTCTCAAGAGATTCCTTCATTCCTTCGACCATCACGTCAAATCCCGCAATATACGCATCGAGCGCAGGCTTTCCATAGGCCTTGAACCGATCGATAAGAATGGCATAGAATTCATCGATCTCATATACCGCGCCGTAGAACGGTCCGCCGTATGATATCACACCACTGACCTCATAAGAAACGTTCGGCTTACCCGTCCAGGGAGCGTGAAGCGAATGGTCGTAGTCCCATATCGGGCCGAAGTTTATCTTATTGTTTCTCTCGGGATCGTCCGAGGTGCAGGTATAATACAGGTTGAACGATTTATAGAAATGATCCCTCTCGCCCATTATCTGGTCTACTATTGCAAAGTCGATAAGCGAAATAATATTCGTCTTACTCGATATTGCCCCTACGTCCTTATTATGGAATTCGTCTACGACCACCTTGATATATTTTTTCAGCTCATCAAAGAACCATCTGAACTGTTCCTCACTCGGAAAATCTTCCCTTTCGGGATACTTGAGCTCAAAGCACAGGGTTTTGAGATGTGCAACGGAACCGTATCCCGGTATGGTAAACCAATTCACGTTTTCAATAAGCGTGGAATCGGACATACTGCTGTAGTCGAGGCAGACGAGCCAGTTATAATCCTTAAAATCGGTCATATCCGCCGTTATTGCGTCCATCTCGATATTAACTCTACCCTCGTTTTCCTGAACCTGCTCGCAGAGAGTATACACGCCCTGATATTTGCCGTTCAGATAGACGTTGACCTTATGGGGCGAGGGGGTGAAGCCGAGACCGGGCATCTGATTGCCGATAGTAAGCGCCGCGTGATTACGGAGCGTCGACGGATCTATATAATCTGCAAGAAGCACCCAACTCTTCGCTTTTTCAAGTCCAAAAAGCGACTGCTTTTTATCAAATTTTATACGATACGCTTTTTTAGCCATATTCAAGGTCGAATTACCGCGCAGACGGATTCCTCCTTCGATACCTCGGAGCGGACTGTCGCAGTTCTTGATATCGAAGACCATATCGGTATAGGTTTCCTTGCTGCTGATCTTCACGTCGTTCGTATCAATATATATAACGGGAAGCTCGGAAAGCGCGGGCTTCGAATGAACCACTATAGTTATGTCCTCTGTGACCTTCGGGCAGGTATAGCTGTTAATGTATCTGCCCGTATACTTAACGCCCTTGATCTCATAATAATCAAGCTTGTAGCCGTTCTTGGCAACGATCGTGACCTGAGATATATCGGGCGAATCGACCGTTATCTTTTGCTCGGTCAAGCCCGTAAAGGTGAAGGCGTCGGGATCGTCGGCAACTATCTTTACCGTATAGCCGTCTATATAGACCGCGTCTATTCTTATATCTTTATTCCCGAGCTTGTATTCTTCCCAGTAGCAGAAGTATCCTTCCTTATTCGGAACCTTCGGAACGTTTTTCAGCGAAGTGTCGCCCTGCTTGAAGGTGACCTTGGATACGAGCTTTCCGTCGGCATAGAAGGACGCAACGTACTGCGGGATCGGAGGCTCGGTCTCGGGAGCCGTCGTTTCGACTTTCGTGGTTTCCTGCTTTGATGTTGCGGGCGGATCGGTCTGCGGAGGAGTTGTTGAAGGAGGCTCCGTCGTCGTTTCGGGCGTTGTCGTATCCGTTACCGTGGTATCAGTCAACGTTGTATCGGTCGCCGTAGTATCAGTTTCCGTCGTATCGGAAACAGTTGTGTCGGGGACCGTCGTTTCTGCGGTCGTAGTACCGACGCCAGTAGAGCTTTCCTTTTTCGCACAAGCTGTGCAACAGGAAATTAATATTATTAATGCGAGCAAGATCGACACGGTCTTTCTCATCGTATTCTTCCTTTCCCAATATTCATTGTAACTACATTATACCGATTTTCCGTTGAAATTGCAATGTTTTGTGGCAAAAGCCGCCATTTAGCGTATAATTTTGTGGAAGGTGCACAAAAACGGCGCTAAAATTTTGTTTCGTAATTGCAAAAAAATTATTGCAAAATGATTAATGACGTGTTAAAATACAATCAGAGCCAAGAAATATCTTGATTCGTATTTATTTTTTAATGTTATATGGAGGATATTATGAAGAACATTAAGCGCATTCTTTCCGTTCTCGTTATTGCAGTTCTCGCAGTAACAATGGCAGTTTCTGCATACGCAGCAGCTCCCGAAGCAGGCACTAAGTACGAGTGTGACCTTTCCCTTGAAGCTGCTTCTACCGATCGCTTCTTTATCACTGCTATCTCTAAGGCAGATGGCACTCAGATGGAGATCGATCCCGAAGCTAAGGCTACTTGGTCTGCTGATTGGCCCGGTCACTGGGTAGTAGCTCCCGAAGGCGTAGAACTCGGCAAAGAGGACTATGTATCTTACAAGTCCGAGAAGGTTGCCGGCAAGCTCGACCATATGTGCCATGGTAACTATATGTCTGTATTTGCATTCAAGGTTCCCGCAGACGGTAAGTACGACATCTACTACAACGCTACCAAGTACTCGGTTGTCGACGGTTCTCTCCTTGACTTCACTCTCACCAAGAAGGGCGCAGCTGAGGCTCTTGCTACTCAGACCGCAGTTACCGGCGGCGACATTATCTTCGACGTTAAGGGCGTTGAGCTCGCAGAAGGCGATGAGATCTGGATAATCGCTACCACTAACGAAGCAAACACCGTTGCTGCTCACTCCAACACTGTTGTTAACAACTTCGACGTTACCTTCGTTGAGGCTGTTGAGATTGAAGAGCCCACTCCTACTCCCGATCCCGAGCCCACTCCCGATCCCGCTCCCGAGACTTCTGACAATCTCGCTCTCACCGTTGGCGTTCTCGCTCTTGCAGCTGCAGGCGTAGTTATCGCTTCCAAGAAGAGAAGATAATTAATAAGTATCGACAATAAAAAAGAACGCCATTCGGCGTTCTTTTTTATTTGTGGGAAGGTAAAATGGTGTTCTATCTATTTCCATAGGGCGGGGGCTTGCTCCCGCCGTTACAAAAGGATATTACATCCCTTTGGAACACCTCATCCACCGCAGACGCAGCGTCTGCGGTCCCCCTTCCCCCACTGGGGAAGGCTAACGATCTCCCGATTCTTCGGCACGTTATTCGTAGGGACAGGCGTCCTCGACTGTCCGCACCAAAACAATGTAACATCCCTTTGGAACACCTCATCCACCGCTGGCGCGGTCCCCCTTCCCCCACTGGGGAAGGCAAGACGACGTTCTATCTATTTCCGTATGGAAGGGGCAACCTCGGAACCCCGTAGGGGCGACCATTGGTCGCCCGCGCCAAAACTATGTTACATCACAACCGCCCCCCTGAAAACAAAAACAATTACGCTTTTTGAAAGATTCCTTTATATAAAACTCTTGAAAAACGCATACTTTTATTATATAATGTCGTTATACTACTTATCTATCTGTAATGGAAGAGAAAATGCCACATAAAACGCTTAATAATGATAATAGACGCACAATATTAACGAAAAAGCAGCGTGCAAGTGAAGCGGTTCGGCTTCTGACCGAGATATATCCCGACGCAGAATGCGCTCTAAACTACAAGGGCGATCCTTGGAAGCTTCTCGTTATGGCACGGCTTTCGGCACAGTGCACCGATAATAGAGTCAATCTCGTTTGCGAAACGCTTTTTGAGCAGCTCCCGACGATGGAAGCGATGGCGAATGCAGATATTTCGCTGATCGAAGAGCTGGTTCATTCCTGCGGTCTATACCGAATGAAGGCGAAGGACTTAAAGGAGATGTCGCGTCAGCTTATTGAGGACTTCGGCGGACAGGTGCCGAGCGATATGGACGCGCTGCTTTCCCTTTCTGGTGTCGGGCGGAAGATCGCAAACCTCATTCGCGGAGACCTTTATCATCTGCCCGCGATCGTTGCCGACACTCATTGCATCCGCATCTGCGGACGTCTCGGGTTTTATCCCGAGTCCTTAAAGGACCCCGTAAAGGTCGAAAGAGAGCTTGTGAAGGTAATAGAACCGAGCGAACAGTCGGATTTTTGCCACAGGATCGTCCTTTTCGGACGTGAAACCTGTTCTGCAAGAAGCCCGAAATGCGAAAATTGCCCGCTTAGCACAATATGCAAAAAATACATAAAGGAACATATAATATGAAGGAAGTACTACTCCTAAAATACGGTGAGCTTGCTCTCAAGGGGCTTAACCGCGGATACTTTGAAAAGCTGCTCAAGAGAGAGCTTGAAACTCGCCTGAAGCTTGCGGGTAATTTTAAGGTTACTCTTGCCCAGAGCACCATATACGTTGAGCCGACGGACGACGACGGCGACATCGACGAGGCTCTCCGCCTCTGCCGAAAGGTATTCGGTATAACCACGGTCGCACGCGCGGCGGTTGCCGAGAAGAATATCGACGACATCAAGCGCGTCGCAAAGGAATATCTTCCGACTTATCTCCGCGGTCACGCGTCCTTCAAGGCAGATGCCCGCCGTTCCGATAAGAAATTTCCTCTCAAATCCCCCGAGATATCAAGACAGGTCGGCGGTGCCGTGCTTGAAGCGATGCCTTACCTTAAGGTCGATCTGCATAACCCGTCTGTCGTCGTTATGACCGAGATACGCGAGGAAAACGCATACATTCACGCAGGAAGCTTCCCCGGTGCCGGAGGTATGCCGAACGGATCGAACGGCAAGGGTCTATTACTCCTTTCGGGCGGAATCGACTCCCCCGTTGCCGGCTTTATGATGGCAAAGCGCGGCGTTACTCTTGAAGCCGTGCATTTCGAAAGCTACCCCTACACCTCCGAGCAGGCGCGCGACAAGGTAATCCGCCTTGCCGAGATCGTCTCGGAGTATTGCGGAAAAATAAAGGTACACGTTATCTCCCTTACTCATCTTCAGGAGGTCCTGCGCGACTCCGTCGACGAGGAATACTTTACCCTGCTTCTCCGTCGTTCCATGATGCGTTTGGCTGAAAGAGTAGCTGAACGAAACTACTGTCAGGCGCTCATTACGGGCGAGGCAGTCGGTCAGGTCGCATCGCAGACAATGCACGCGCTGACGGTCACCGACGCGGTCGTAAACCGTCCCGTTTTCCGTCCCTGCATAGGTATGGATAAAGAAGAAATAATCGCAATCTCGCGCAGAATCGAGACATTTGAGACCTCGATATTGCCCTTTGAGGATTGCTGTACTGTATTTACCCCCAAGCACCCCAAGACCCGTCCCGACATCGAAAAGGTAATTCTGCAGGAGGAAAAATACGACTACGTCGCACTTGAAAACGAAGCGTTCGACTCGCTCTACACAGTCGAAGCGGACGCATATGCTGATATCTGAAGGAGGAAATAATTATGGATATCACTTTTTATTCGTATTTTAACGGTATGCTGACAAACGAGGGCATTGAAAAGACCCTTGCTTACGCAGTTGAGCGCGGATTTACCGCAGTTGAATTTCTCGACGTTCCGACAACCAAGAGAATACCGAACAAGGAGTACGCATACGAGCTTAAAAACGCTCTCGACCGCTACGGTCTATCCTGCCCCTGCTACTCGGTAGGCGGAAACATTCTCGCGGAAGAAGGCGGAATGTACGGCGAGAAAAACGGTATCGACACCTTCAAGCAGTCGGCTGAATACGCCGCGATTCTCGGTGCGAAATATTTCCATCATACAATGACCATTGGTTACAATAATAACAAGGAAACCCCCGATACCTTCGATACCCTTTTCGATCGTCTTTGCAAAGCAGACGAGGAGGTCGGCAAGTATGCAAACTCCCTTGGGCTTACCGTTCTTTACGAGCCGCAGGGACCGTTCGTAAACGGTATTGAAAACTTCGGCCGTCTCTATAAGGAAATGGAAAGCCGCGGTCTTAAGCTCGGCGTCTGCGGTGACGTCGGAAACACGCTCTTCGCAGAAACTCATCCCACCGATTTCTATAACGTCTACATCTCGAACGTAAAGCACGTTCACGTTAAGGATTACATAATCCGCGAGGGCGACGAGATCTCCGAAAAACCGCTTTGGATTACAAACGACGGCAAGGAGCTCATCGAGGTCAAGCTCGGCGACGGTGTCTGCGAGGTAGCGAATTATCTTCATAACCTCAAAAAGATCGGCTACGACGGCGGTATTTCTATCGAAACCGTCTACGACGGCTACGGCGCCCTCGACTCCGAACGCGATATCGCTTTCGTAAAAAAGCATTTTGCATAATTGAAAAAAGAACGCCCATCGGCGTTCTTTTATTTTTCCGCAATATTTATGACCGTCAGCTTCTTTCTTTTTGCCATTTTATAATATTTGAACGCACCGCCGTATTCCCTTTCCACGTACGCAACCACATAATCCGACGCATTTAACATATACTTGTTTCTGAAATCAATTCTGAATCTCGGTAACGACGATTCTATTCCCTCAGGCACAACGTACATTGTGACGTCATTATACCGTTCAGAATCGTTCACCGTCGGAATCCGCGACAAGATAATTTGAAAATCAAAATTATATAACGGCATAAGCTCCGTCAAGATGCTTTTAACTATTCTGTCAAAGCCGCCGCTGTCACCCACAAGAAACGTATCGACACCGTGTCGCGTTATCAGATCAATGACTTCATCCTTGACCCGTTCCTTTATCTCCCAAGGCGCGTCACGATGACCGAAAAAAGTGCATGTAATCATAATTCTCTCCGTAAATTATCTCAATCACAACCCATTTTAGCGAATTTCTCGCTAAATGTCAATAGCGGATTTCTTTCTATCATATAATTCAATCAGAAACATTGATGGAGGGATAATATGCCGTACTACAAGCGGATTCGTGATCTTCGTGAAGATAAGGATTTGACACAGGCACAGATGGGAAAAATTCTTTCTTGCAGTCAGCGCGTTTACAGCAATTATGAGCGCGGTGATATTGATATTCCGACATCAACGCTGATAAAAATTGCCGATTTTCATAAGGTTTCGGTTGATTATCTTCTCAACCGTACTGATGATCCGAAAATGAATTGACAAATGAAAAGAATTATTGATACAGAAAACGTTAATATAATCGGCGCAAGAATAAAAGAGGCACGGATTAAGGCAGAAATGAGCCATAAACAACTTTCCGAAAAGCTCGCGATTATGGCTCTGTATACCTGCCGCGGATCTGTTTCACGAATCGAAAACGACAGACGCGCCGTAACCGATATTGAAATTAACGCAATTTCAAAAATATTGAACGTATCTCTCGATTATTTGTTTGGAAGGGAATAAGAACGCCGATCGGCGTTCTTTTTTTCGTTTCGTGCTATTAATTTTTAATATAATTATCGCAACATTGTTTTTGGGCGGGAGGAGCAAGCCCCTCCCCTACCAACAACATGCCGAAGATTCGCCGCGTCGTTAGCCTTCCCCAGCGGGGGAAGGGGGACCACCGAAGGTGGTGGATGGGGTGTAGGTTGCGAAGCAACCGTGTGTAAAACAGATGTAACATCGTTATTATGCGGGCGACCAATGGTCGCCCCTACGGTGCGCCGAGGACGTCGCACCCTACGAACAACGTGTCGAAGATCCCCGGGGTTGTTAGCCTTCCCCAGGGGGGGAAGGGGGGCCGCAGACGCTGCGTCTGCGGTGGATGAGGTGTCCCGAAGGAATGCAACAAAAACAGGGAGGGTTCCCCCTCCCATATTTTTACTGTACCGTTCCCGTTACGACGAGGACTGCCTCGCCGGGGTCGGTAACGTATGCGCCCGTCACGGGATCGACTTCAAACGTCGCCGCAGGCACGGTTATTCTGCCCGGTACGGTTGCAAAATCTCCCGTAGCCTCGTTGTAGGTGTAATCGGTACCCTCGGTCAAGGTCTCGCCGTTGAGGGTAACAGATGTGATGTCAAGTATCGGATCGAAAACGTCTCTGACCGTAAGATCGTCGGCCGCAACTGCGTCCTCGTTGCCGCTATTGGTTACTGTGATAGTATAGGTCAAAGGCGCGTTGGGTGTTACTGTCGACGGGGAAATTTCCTTCGTTATCGAAAGAAGAGCACCGCCCTGTGCCGTTACCGTCTCGGTAACGCTTATCGGCGAAGTAATTCCCGCGCCCGTTACCGTCGCGGTATTAACTACCGTACCGTCGGCAGTAGGCGGAGCGAATTCCGTTGCCGTCGCAGTATAAACAAGCACGGCGTCTCCGTTTGCCGGAACCGTGATTCCGGTAACGGTAAGCGGCTGAGTGTCGGTCACGGTCACCTCCGTCGGCACGCCGTCAACGAAAAGCTCTGCCGAGCCGTCGCGGTAAACGAGCGGAAATACCGTCTGAGTACCGACGGAATAAGCGCCGAGATCGTCAGTCACGGTGAGAACCGACGACGGAGCGTCCGAGGAATTTATCAAGCTGATAACGTAAGTTATGCTTTCACCCTCGCGGTAGGTCTCGGTCGTCGCGGTCTTTATCGCGCTCACAGCCTCAACAAGCTCGCCCGTTACTATATTCGAGCTCGCACTTCCGCCCGCATAGGTCAGAGTTGCCTGGTTAAAAAAGGTTGCCATTTTTTGTCCTCCTGTATTTTCTGAGGAGCACTTCTCCTCAAAAACATTATATGAGAATTCGCTCGGAGTGACAAAACATGAAATTTTATCATACTATTGAATTTGAAAATAAAGCGTGATATAATGACTTTAGTATATTAAAATCGGGAGTTCCCGAAAGAATCAATTTTTTAAGGAACGATTATGAAAATACACGAAAATATCGCATCAACGATCGGAAGAACGCCGCTTGTGCGTCTGTCAAAATATTTCCCGCAGGGGAATCTGATCGTAAAGCTTGAATACTTCAATCCTGCAGGAAGCGCAAAGGACCGTGTTGCCGCGGCGATGATCGAGGACGCGGAGAAAAGAGGCGCCCTTAAACCCGGTTCGGTCATAATCGAACCGACAAGCGGAAACACAGGCATAGGTCTTGCCGCCGTCGGCGCATCAAAGGGATATAAGGTAATTCTAACGATGCCCGATACAATGAGCATCGAGCGCCGCCGTCTGCTTTCCGCATACGGCGCCGAAATCGTCCTTACCGACGGTAAGCTCGGTATGGCGGGCGCGATAGCGGAAGCCGAGCGCCTCGCTCAAAAGTACGAAAATTCCTTCATCGCAGGTCAGTTCGACAATCCGTCGAACCCCGACGCGCATTATAAAACGACAGGCCCCGAGATCTGGGAAGACACCGACGGAAAGGTCGATATATTTGTCGCAGGGATCGGCACGGGAGGCACCCTCTCGGGCACGGGAAAGTATCTTAAGGAAAAGAATCCGAGCATAAAGATCATCGGATTTGAGCCCGCCTCGTCCCCCCTCATCACCGAGGGCAACGCGGGCGCACACGGTATTCAGGGAATCGGTGCGAACTTCGTGCCGAAGAATTACGACCCCGCCGTCTGCGATAAGGTCGTGACCGTCACCGATTCCGACGCATTCGCCGCCGCGCGTAACCTTGCACGCACAGAGGGATTCCTCGTCGGCATCAGCTCGGGCGCCGCGCTCGTCGCCGCCATCAAGCTCGCAACCGAAAACCCCGATAAAACCGTCGTTGCCCTCCTCCCCGACAGCGGAGAAAGATACCTCTCAACGGGAATATTTGATTAAGAAAAGCTCCGAGAACGATGTTCTCGGAGCTTTTTCATATTATTTATACCAAAATATCAGGCACCGTGTTAATCCAGCCGATATAAAAGGCTGTTGATTCGCCTATTGTATTTTTTATGATATAATATGAAGAATAAAGCATAATATCATCGGGACAACAGACCTCTGCCAAAAATTTGCGGTTGGGATCATCGTAAAAGTTTTCTGCCCCGTAAAGATGCAGAATTGAGTGCGCAATATACGATGCCTGATAGCCTTTAGGACTATTTTCGGTTAAACCACTGTCGCGGACAAAAATAATACAGTGTTCATCAACCTTCATGTCGGCATCCTTCTTGGGGTTGATCGCGTATGCGGTGCCGCTTTTATTGAATATTGTTAAGCAAATGACTTCTTCTGTCTTGTGTCGGAGTCTGAAATTTTTTATCATATTTTGGGTAGACACGTAGTTATTTTGTATGGCGGCTTGCCATAACACGTCTACCGAAGCCAAACCCGTATCTTTGACGCTGGTGATGACCTCGTCATCATAGTATATTCCCAAATAGCTTCTTCTTACGGTAAAATTCAATTCTACTCCGTATTTTTTCGCCTCGCTTTCAAGAAATCTGAGAGCAGGTTCAACCTCGTGTCTCGTGAACCGTTCTGCTTCCGATTCGGTCCACTCGCTTTCGAAATCGTCCATATAAAACAGATAGACCGACACTTCTCCGCTTAGATTTTTGCAGGTGCCGAGGTTATAGTCCTCCCTTAATTGGTTGATTAAGGACAGATCTATTTCATTTTCATCGGGTTCTTCTTTTTCGGTCGTTTCCGTTGTGCCGACCTCTACAGTATTTCCCTTGTCTTTGCCTTGGCGGCATCCGAAAATAGTGAAAATGAAGAAAAGTAACAAAAGAGCAGAAATGATCCTTAACGTTATGCCTTTCATATTTTCACCGTCCTTTCCGAAAATATTGTATCACGACTATACCGACAAATCAAGTCGTAGACCGTAAAAAAACAAGCAACCGAATAGGTTGCTTGTTTTTTCGAATGAAGTTGCCAAAAAGCCGCTAATCCTTTTTCTTACAAAATCCTTTTTTTCCGCAATTCGGACACTTAGCTACACGGGAAGCGCCAATATGGATCGTAACGTACGCCTGATACCATTTTGGCTTGAATTCGGTTTTGCATTCGGGACAAACGTATGTTTGGGAAATTATAACGAGATACGATACAATGAGAACAATAAATATCGGAACAGCTATAAAATACCACTGAACGTCATAGTGACTGCCAAACCAATTAACGCGACAAGAAGAGAGCATAAAAGTTGAAATGAGTAAAAGTAAAGATAGAAATGCTTTTTTCATTATCGTACCGCCTTTCTTTCAGCGTCTTTTCCATCTGTCAGATGCATATTCTCTGCCGTCGGTCAAATTTTTAACATTCATAACCGGGTCTGTAACGTCCATTTCCGTGCCGCTCGATACACCGTAGTCACGGTACCAGCCTGACGTATTTTCAAAGGTGATAGATTCCATTCCCGAGCAGCCGGCAAAAGCATACGCTTCAATAGTTGATACTTTTCTCGGAATTACTATGCTCTTTAGTGAGGCACAACGATTGAACGCCCTGGAACCGATTTTTGTAACGTTTTTTCCGATCACTACGTTCTTCAACCCGGTCAAACCGCGGAAACACTCGTCGCTGATTTCTTTAATACCTTTACCCATGTATACCGATTCAAGTCCGTCACATAGCAAAAACACGCCGCCTTCAACCGCAGTTACCCCGTCTTCAAAAACGACTTCTTTTATCATTGTGCAGCTCATAAAGGCGTATTTGCGAACGATTCCGTCACTGACGGTTACTTTTTCGAGCTTTGAAGGAATGAAATAATTTTTACTCTGCATCACTCCGTTTAAAGTAATGTGCTGCTCAATTTTTTTGGATCCCGAATACGGAGCAGTACCGAAAATGTATCCGAACGGATCCGTCGATGACGGATTCGGCCCGATAAACGGCAAAGTAATGCTTTCAAGAGCGGAGCAACCGGAAAAAGCACCCATATCGATTATCTGAACGCTGTTCGGAACCGTAACCGCAGTCATATTGACGGCTTCCTTAAACGCATTACTCATGATCCTTGTAACCGGCTTTCCTTTGTAAGAAGAAGGAACCGCAACTTCCGTAACGGAAGTATTTAACAGCTTACTTATTCCGTACGTTTTGTCAGAAAGAAGCGTAAACTCAAAATCGCGCTCATCATCCGAAGAACCGTTTTGGGATTGCCCTCTGCATGCAGTACACGTTGCAAGAGTACAAATTATAAGTAATAAGGTTATCGCTATTTTTTTCATATTCTTTACCGTCTTTCTGGTTTATTTAATCTTGATTCCCTTTTCTTTCAAAAAAGCAAGAAACTCATTTGCGCTTCCGACAGAAAAGCCGTCTTTTTTGAAAGCAAATACGGTTTTCTCGTTCGTGTACAGCAGAATGTAATTTTTCGTCAATGAGCACTTTTCGACAGCGTCGTAGCTAAGCTTCTGTTCCTCACCATCGGCGTAAAACAGCGTTATACAGGCATCGGTAACTTCGGTAACGAGCTTCCCGTTTTGATCCGGTAATGCGGAAGCCATATTGGCTGCGAACTTGTTTGCCAGATTGTACACAGTAATATAGATCACCAAGCAAAAGATCGACGTAAGGAAGCACCATATATCTATACTTTCAAATAATATGATTTTGATAATTCCCCAAATCAAAAAGAAAGCTCCCACGCAACAAAGCGCTATGATAGGCTTCCCGCGCAATAATCTGCCATAGTGGCACTCTTTCCAATATTCTTTGTTTTGTGTATATGAATTCACGAAATATGCGTTCGTATTATCAGACATAAATATCACCGGCTTTCTTAAAATTAATGGTATAATTTATATTTTTGTATACTCTTCAAAAATATGATCCCAAGGTGTTTTTCCGCAATAATTGGAATGGTCATATTTGTGCTTATCGCCCGAACCATAGGAATACAATCCATATTCGGCGATTATATCATAACTTCCGTCCTTATAGACAATCACAATCATGTATCCCGCATAATAATATCCGCCATCCATTGGAATCGGAAATAATACAACCTCTTTTTCAAATTCAAACTCTTCAATAACCTTTAAAAAGTCTTTTTGCTCTTGCGCTACTAAAACCTTAATGGGCTTGTTATTCTCTCGAAATTTGTGTATGTCTGCCTCGGTATACGTCTGTTTGGAATCATATATTTCTATAGACTGAATGTTTGCGCGTTTCTGCGAAAATTCAAAGTCTTTTTTTATCGTCGCACAAGCGCATAAATTGAACAGGAGTATTATACTTGTAAATAGGAGAAATGCTTTCTTCATATTTCCACCGCCCTTCCAATTTCATTATATCATTGTTTTCGAAGATTTGCAAGGATAAAAAGATCCCGCACTTCCGTGCGGGATCTTTTTAATATGTTGCCGTTTATTTTTTATATGCCATAGTCATCATCCGTGTCAATGCTTTTGCTTCCTTTACCGAGCATCCGGGCAGAATATTACCCGTAAGGAATTGCTCGATGGGAAAAGGCAAAGAGGGCGGAACGGGAACCTCTGTTATTATTCCGTTTGTTGCTGCTGTGCATTTTATGACACTATCGTTTTCCATACGAACATAACCTTTTTCGCCGTAAACCTCAAGCGCGGCGGGGGAATACTGCGAAACGAAGCCCGTTTCGTTTACTGCTATCGCGCCGTTTGCAAAGCTCATGACGGTAACCGCATTGTCCTCGACCAAATCGGCATTCTTCGCCTTGACCGCTTCGTTTTCGCAGCTTACCGTAAACTCGGAGCTTGCAGAAACAGGCATTCCGAGCATCCATTCAGTGAGGTACATTCCATGCGCGCCGAGATCTATCATGGCACCGCCTCCGCACTGATCGAGATCATAAAAGTGTCTCGGAAGCCAATCAAATACACTGCCCGAATGGCAGTTTCGGAATCTCATATAATTGATCTTGCCCAACTCGCCGCTGTCAACGACGTTCTTGACAGCCAGACGTGAGCCGACATATTTTTGAACAAGTGAGATGGTAAAGGAAACGCCGTTTTCCTTTATTGCCGCCTCGATCCTATCACAATCGGCATCCGTCAAAGCAAGCACCTTTTCGGTAAAGATATTTTTCTTTGCTTTTGCGATCCTGATAATATCTTCAACGTGGTCGCTTGTAGCCGAGCATACGATGACACCCTCCGCGTCGCTGCTTAGAAGCTCTTCTGCCGTCGCAAAACGGTGTAGATCGTACGTTTTCTTGAATTCATTTGCCAGCTCGTCATCCTTTTCGTAAAAGCCGATCACTTCGCCAAGCTCGAGCGCCTTTGACGTATAATCGGTGGCGTGTACGTGCCAAACTCCAAAAACTGCGATCTTCATTCAAAATACACCGGCTTTCCTGTTTTTGACGATTCGTAGATCGCCTCAAGGATCTCGGATACAACGAGCGCCTGCTCGGGAAGGACTATCGGATCGGTATCGTCAACAACAGACTTGATCCAATTTGCCGCTTCAACGTCGGCAGAAGATGCGTTACCGCCTGCATAGAATGCAACTCCGCCCGCAGAGGTATCGACGGTCGTTTCGGTCTGACGGTTAAACTCTACCTTATTTATCTTGAGAACGTTGTTCTTGATCTGGAGTCCCTCTTTGCTTCCGCAAAGAACGCAGCTTCCTTCCTGAATCGGCTCTGACGTATTGAGCGCCCAGCTCGTTTCGAGCATAATGGTCGCGCCGTTCTTCATACGAATGAATGCGCAGGCAGATTCTTCAAGGGGTGTCGTGCTCACTCCGTTGTCTCCCCAAATATTACCTGCTTCGGGATGCTCAAGCTTTTTGTGTGTTTTACCGATAACAAGCTCGGGCTCGTAATTGTTCATAAGGTAAAGAGTGAGATCAAGCGAGTGAGTTGCAATATCAATGATAGGACCGCCGCCCTGCGCCTCCTCGTCAAGGAAAACTCCCCAGTTAGGCGTGCCGCGTCTGCGGATAGCAAGACAGTTTGCGTAATAGATCTCGCCAACAGCGCCCGACTCTATATACTGCTTTGCATAAATGCTCTCGGGCTTCTGACGGTGCTGATAGCCGATAGTCAGCTTTTTGCCGGTTGCCTTTGCCGCTTCATACATTCTTCTTGCGTCGGCGGCAGTCTTTGCCATGGGCTTTTCACACATTACGTGCTTTCCGGCATAAAGAGCATCGACCGTTATTTGAGCGTGCTCGCGGTTCGGCGTAAGTACGTGAACGACCTCGATTTCCGGATCCGAAAGAAGCTCCTTGTAATCTGTATAGGTTTTGGCATCCTTCGTTCCGAATTTCTCCTTTGCTTCCTCAGCGCGTTCGGGAATAATATCACAAAACGCTACTAATTCAACATTCGGGATTCTTGAAAGCGACGGCATGTGCTTTCCGTTTGCAATACCTCCGCAGCCGATAATTCCGACTTTAACGATTCTTTCCATATCTTTTCTCCCCATTATTTTATTTGAAAGTTTTATACTACTTTCATTTTCAGTATAGACATTTATTTTCATAAATGATATAATAGAATTGATGAAAAATATAAAAAATTTGTCCTTAAGGAAAACATAATGAAAACTAATAACAAAAAGATCATCATCGAAGCACCGCGCGGAAACGGAAATGAAGCCGAGTTTTTTATTCAGTCAAACAACCCGAATACGGTTGCCTGTTATGCTCACGTTCATAATGCGATCGAACTGCTCTACATCAAGGAAGGTAGCTACAACGTATCGATCGATGGATGTGAACACGAGGCCTTCAGCGGAGACCTTATCTTGTTTTGCTCAAATTCAATTCATTATGTGTCGACGCAAAGCTGTCCTGTTAATGAGTATTACGTAATAAAGATACCTCCTATGTTCTTGCTTGAGTTTTCACGGCAAAAGGTAAAAGCCGAATATATTATGCGTTTCGCCTTGAATCGCGACGGGCAGAAAAATATATGGAAAAAAGACGAACTGAGAAACAGCAATATTTTATTGATCCTGAATCAGCTTATAGCGGAATACGAAGAGCAAAAATATGCAAGCGAGATTGCCATACGGCTGAAGATCATGGAATTGCTTTTGGCAATACTGCGCGAAAGCAAAAACCTTTCCACTCTCATGAGCGATCAAGTTGCCGAGTTGATATATGGCGCTATGCTCTATGCGAAGAGCAATTATGCAGATGACCTGGACGAAAGAAAATTGGCTCAAGACCTTGGAATGAGCTACAGCTATTTTACGCGCAACTTTAAGCGCGTTGCGGGAATGACCTTCAGAAAATATTTGAATATTACGAGAATACATGCCGCAGAACAGCAGCTGTGTACGAGCGAGGAAAGTATAACCGAGATCGCTACGAAATGCGGCTATAACAGTTCATCATATTTTATTAACGTATTCCGAAGCATAACGGGAAAAACCCCTTATCAAATGCGGCAGCAATTAAAAATCAAAAAAGTTGAGTGAAAAAACAGCAAAAGGCAGAGACCAAACTGAGGTCTCTGCCTTTTTATTAATCGGGCACAAAGAAACAGAAAGCATCGGGCGAGAATCCGCCGACGACGAGACGGTAAAACACCTTACCGTCGGGGGAAAGCACATCGCTCCTCTTGCCGTTTCTCCTTATCATAAGTCTGAACGGCTCGCCGACCTTCATTCCGAGGTCGCGCATATCGAACGAGAACGTGTAAGATTCGCTGTCGTCATACTTCGTGTATTTAAGATCAAATGCCTTGCGGCGGCGCTCAAGGCGTTCGCCGAACATGGAATATCCCGTGTTCTCATGAATTTCAAGTCCTCCGCACATCAAAAACATCGGCGAGCTTCTGTGCATGACCTTGAACTCGGGATCAATACGCAGCCAATCTCCGACTCCATCAAGGAGCAACTCTACTGTATATCTGTCTCCGTTTCTTACGGCACGGACGCGCGTTTTGTCGGTCGTTTGTCCCGCGGAATCGATAAAATCAAACCACTCCGCGTCGGAAATATCGCATTCGCGGACCTTATATGCCCTTGAACCCTCATCAAGACCGAAGTAGAACGGCAAAGGAAGCTCTCCGTTTGAAATTCGGCGCTCGACCTCGGGGAATTCAGTCACAAGAAGCTTTTCAAGCTCCTCTATGCGCCACTCGAGCTTCTCAGGGAATATCTTATATCCGTGCGCTTCGGAATGGTATCCTATGCGGTTATCCTCCTTCGTTATCGGGATCAGCGCGCGGCTTATCTCAATCTCACGAAGGACGAGCTGCTTCATTTGGTCAAGCACTTCAAGCTTATCGCAATCCTCAAGCGCGAGCTTTTCGCGCAATGCGTAAAACTCAAAGGTATGCGTTCCACTCTCGAATATGTAATTCGCCGCCTTTGCGACCGTCAACTGCTCGCGGCGCGTCTCGGTTGAAAAATCACCGATCTCAGACAGCGCGCGGCATCCCTCGTCCCAAAGACGTGAAAGCTCACTTGTGAGCGTTAAGATCTCGCTCGGCGTGTGGCTGTCAAGGACGCAGTCCCAAACTCTGTCGGCACCGACCATATCGTCAAGCGTCCAGGTCGCAGGCAACGGCAGATC
Source organism: Eubacteriales bacterium (assembly GCA_045540175.1). Lineage (GTDB taxonomy): Bacteria > Bacillota > Clostridia > Oscillospirales > CAG-272 > Colimorpha_A. The sequence continues at coordinate 34,150 of JAZQGU010000054.1, forward strand.
TATCGGCTCCAAGTGATACGGCGCAACGGGGCTGTCCTGCATAGGGCTGTACCATTCAAAGTCAACACCGACGGGGAAATTTCGGTAACCGCGTGCAAGCTTTTCAAGCGCGTCTGCCGCCTTTGGCGCATCCTTGCCCCAATATATTCCGCAAAGGTGCAAAAGGAACTCACGCTCCGTCGGCATGAACGGCTCAAACGCAAGCTCACCTGCCGCACGGCTCATAAGGCAAGGATAGTTGCCGAAGAACCAGCACTGCATTACTCCGCGCACCGAGTGCTCGTGCATATACTTATACTTTTCGTAAAGAAGCGACGGAACGGGAACGTAAGGCACGGTCGATATTTCGTGTGACGAGCAGACCTGTATCTTCGCCCAAGTCTCAACGCCTACCGACGAATCGTAGCCAATAGCGTCCTCAAAAAGCTGTCCCGGTCCTGCGTAGGAGAGCCAATAATCGTAGGCAAGTCGCTTCTCGCCGAGCTGATCTACGAGTCCAAGATCCTCGAAGTTGACGAGATGCCTTACACTCGGGTCGCGCGATAGGCAGGATTCCTTTATATCATCGGGCTTCCAATTCCTCTGCGCATAGGTCCAGCTAACGTATTCTGCGTTTGGCGAGACCGATTTTATAGTGTCCGATATGGTTTTTTCAACGAAAGCAAGGGTTTTGCCGAGCGTGCCAAACTTCGCACGGCATCGCTTACAGGTAAGAGTACCGCACGAGGCACAATGCGACTCCGCCTCACCGACGCTTAGATTTATGTATCCCGAAAGCCCCGGTGCGCGCCTGAACAGCTCTGAATATGCTTCCTTAATATATGCAAGTCCCTTCTCCGTCGATGGGCAAAGGTGATAGATCCAGGGCGATTCCTCGTCGCTGAGCATATCGGGGTGATTGTTCTTCAACTTTGCGTTCTCATAAGTCGAGGCGGGATCGACCGAGAAAAGATAGGTCTTAATGCCGTACCGACGGCATTTTTCAATGGTTCGGTTGAGCTTTGCAAGCCTTCTTTCGGAATCGGCACCGTACTCGGGAACAATACTGCTTTTAACAAGATACTGAAGCGTCGCGCCGAGCCACAGGGCGTTGACGCCGTCGTGCGCAAGGCGGTTGAGATACTCGTCGGGGTAATAATCAATATCGTCGGCAAGCTCGTTTTCGCGCTCCTCAACGGCGACGTTGCTCGCGGGTGTGAAATAGCAGCGCGATATTCTCTCTCTTATAAACGGGCGTCTTTTTATCTCCCCGAGCGGAAGTCTTGAGCCCGAACGGCGTAGCATCTCGTCCTCAATATATACGAGCGCACGGCGAATACCCTCGGTATCTGCGGCAATGACCTCGCAACCGTCGTGCTCCACGCGGATAATATACGCCTCAAAGCACTCGGTTTCTCCCTTCCGAACTACGATCTTCTTGCCGGAATCGTCAACCTTTATCTGCATTACGGATAAAAATTTCTTAAAATCAGCATAAGCCGTCTCGAGCAGCTCGTCGTAAAATCTTATATCAAGATCGACGCGCGAGAAGTCGACCTCATCCGCACTCGGCTCGTCCTCGTTCCAATGCGGCGGGATCTCCGAGTGATACGGGCGCGCAAGATCTTGGGCAAACGTCATCTCCGGCTGGCGGTATTTAAAAGGATCTTCAAACTGTGAAAATCTCATATCCGGCACCTCTTAATTAAAAATTGAAATCACTTTGGCTTACGGCTTTATTTTATCATGTTTTAAGACGGTTTGCAATATAAAAAATGCTTTTCGCCTAAGCGAAAAGCTACCTTGCTTATTACTTCTCCCCTATTACTTGTTACTTTCCCAAAATCCTGCCGGTTATCAAACAAATAATGTATCGCCTACGGCGATATGATGCATTTGCTTCGCAAAATGGTAACTCGCTACGCTCGAATTATAGTCAAATTCTTACGAATTTGACATAAAAAAAGAACGAAGCAGAGCTTCGTTCTTTTTTGCCTTAAACGAGTAAAAAGGTCAACTTGAGCAGGTAAAACTGAAAAAAGGTCAATTTTGATGATTATGACAGTCCTTTTTATCGTCATACTGTTTACGGTAATTCATCTTGTTTTGTAAACCCACAGAAAACGTCGCCATTAAAATAAAGTGTTATTCGATCACCAACGGAAACGGCAAGATAGCTCTCTTCATCGAGCATAATATCAAATGTTTCGCCGTTATTTGTGAGATATGTTATGTAGAATTCTCTAACCGTTTTTGGAGAATTTATTCCATAAACTGCAACGCCGCAACGCATATCTTGAATCGTCGCGTTTACTTCGGTATATTGAATTTCGGAATCATCCTCGAGCATGGCAATACTTTTGGCTTCTTCCTCGGCTAAAAACTCCTTGAGCGATTTCCCGCCTCTTCGAGCTTTCTCTGCTTTATCATGTTTTATCACAAGAATAAACATAATAACAAAGAATGCTATGAGTGCTAAACCTACTATGACAATCGGGATTATTTCAAGTATTCCCATATACTCACACCGCCTTTCTGATTTTATTATATCATAAAACCGCTTGTATGTCAAATGATGCATCGCTTCGCAGCGATATGATGTTTTTCGCTTCGCTCAAAATGATGTTGCTCCACTTCGTTCCGCAATGATGCGATGTTTGCCATAAAATGTGGCGAAGCCACGCATCATTAGGCGTAGCCGTCATCATTGGGCGAAGGCAAACATCATTCAAAAAACGCACATTTGTCGATAGACAAATGTGCGTTTTTTGTTGGGTAGTTTGAACTAAATGACACGAATTAAACGTGCCTGAAAACTGTTAATTATCTTTGCTATTATCAATATTGTTCATTTTACATTCTTCATATTCGCGAATATAAAAATCTAGCAATTGCTTCAAAGTATGTTCTCGCGTACAGGCAATTTCCTTAATTGTTTGTATTTTTTCAAGTGCAACCTTTGAGCAATATTCTAACGGTTCTCCATAATGTTCAGAATCCGTATCCTCTATCTCAACATATTTTCCTGATTCCTCAATACATTGTACTTTGAAAAGAATTTTATCAACACTTTCTAATTGATTTTGTGTAGCAACAATGCGGTCCCAAACTTCTTTTAATGTAATAGACATATTAACCTCCATATTTTCCGGAAGACACGCAAGGCAAATTGTATTTTCATCAACGAAGCGTGCCCTGCCGTTTTTTATAAGACCTTTCGCCCTTTTAGGATAGGTCGCTTCATATTCGTTTCCTTGCTCATCTACAACTCTAATGTTTTTTTCGATGGGTGTCATCCCCTTTATAGATAAATTGAAATTTCGTTTTTTGTTATGGGTTTCTTCCCCTATTTCAATATTATTATAGCATATAACAGGATGGTTTGCAAGCATTTGAGGCGAAATCGCAATAATTATTCATCATTCATCAGCGTAAGCGACTTCAATATTCATTATTCATTCGAAAATCCGTTCTCGTTTAATGGATAATGAATGATGAAAAATGAAAAATGAATAGTGAATAATACAAACAAAAATCCGTCCTCTTTCGAGAACGGATTTTTGTTTGGATAGTTTGAACTTAATGACACGAATAAAACGGGACTGAAAACTGTTAATTTTCTTTATTATATGCTTATCTTATGTGTTATTCGAGCACGAACAGAATATTATTAGATAAACAACATATAAATTATAAAATCAGTTATTCAAATACACCACTCTTCTTTCTTTGAATTTTAAGAGTAACCATTCATTATAATCACTCGGCGGCTCATTTTCTTTACATAAGAGTTCAAAAATCGCCACAGCGGTAGGACAGTTTCCCCCGTATTGTTTATTGGCTTTTGAAAGTAATTGCTCTTTTGTGTATTTTCCCGACAAGTAGCAGAGAAAATATTCTGCCGCCATAACAAATTCTTCTTCATCACCAGAATGGTACTCCTCAATAAGTGCACGATGACATTTCTTTAAGTATTCGTTACTCTCAACATGTTCTCTATACAAATTTGTCAATTCCTCACTCGCAAAGCCATGCATAAGTTCATGCGCAACAATGGAATAGAAATCAACTGCGCCAGTGGGACAAAAACAAGTCAAAAAAGAACCTCCATATAAAGTAAATGCCGTAGGCGCACTAAAGAACGACACAAAAATATTCGCTTGATTTATCGCCGTGCAATCTTTCAATATTGAAATATTTTTGAACAGTTCCTCTGCATCATAACCGTTCACTTCATTTTGTTTTTGTTCTATTTCCGCACGGACCAACGGCATAATACGTTCTTTGTATATGTTTTCAAACCCTATATTTTTCAATATAGTCAAATTCTTGACATATACATCGGCAAATCCATCGTTTAGCCATTTTAACATAGGATATATATAAGAAGCCGTAAAACCGTCTTTAATTTTTCTTTTTATACACTTCTCAATTTTGTTGGTTTTTTTGAAAATATCAATTAATTCATCTAATGTCAAGCGCTCCAAATCTCCATCGTAAAATACACTTATAACAAAACATAAACTTGACATGCTAATACCATCATCATTGAAATCATTTGGCAAAAGAGTATTAATGTTCTTTATTTCTTCGATCTGCTTTTCGTTCATCCACTTTGTGTCATTCAACAAACGCTTTTGAATGAAACAAAGAACATCAAGTGCTATGCTTGGTTTAATTTGAATATATCCCATTTTTATTCCTCTATAAAATATATTATTTTATATATTATAGCATAAAAACGGTAATTAATCAATGCGGAGCATTGTATTTACACGAAGTGCAACATCATTGAGCATCAGCCCACATCGTTTGTGCGAAGCACAACACTGTTTGCCGAAGGCAACATCGTTTTGTGTCCGCTAAAGCGGAATGATGTTGACCTATCGGTCAAATGATGTTTGCAACTGCGTTGCAAAATGATGTTGTGTCCTTACGGACACAAACACAAAAAACAAAGCACTTCCAAAGAAGTGCTTTGTTTTTTGGAGGCGACATCCAGATTTGAACTGGAGAATAACGGTTTTGCAGACCGTGGCCTTACCACTTGGCTATGTCGCCGTATTCGGAACATGAGCATTATATCACAGTGCGAGCGTTTTGTCAATGGATTTTGAGAAATTATTTTTATTGGGGTTGGTATTATGATATGAAGACCGACGGAAAAGGTTAATGAAACGGTAATTCATTTTGCATTATCTTTTGCGGTGTTGATTGAGGCAATAAGAATTCGCTTTATCTCCAAGCAGTCATTCAAAAGCGATTTTCCCATATCCTCATTTATATATTCAGACATTGTAAGCAGCTTCAACCAATATTCCGTTTCAGCCGTTTCCTTCAATGCAATATGCATTTTAGAAATAAAATCAGCTTTACTTTGACCATAGTTAGCTTCATTTATATTTGCGCCAATGCTCGTACCGCTACGAACTATTTGTTTTGATATAATCGTTTCCTTTTTCGTTTTAATCAAATATTGATGAAGCTTTATAATGCGAGAAGCAAAAGCAATAGATTTATCAATCAAAAAATTCTCTTTCATAACAACGCCTCATTCTTTATAATCATTATACACTTAATCCACATTTTTTCAATATATAAAAATGCTTTTTGACCAACGGGAAAAAAGCTACCTTAATTATTCATTATTCATTCTTCATTAGCTGTGCGACTTCATTATTCATTAAAAATCCGCTTTTATTTAATGAATAATGAAGAATGAATGATGAATAGTGAATAATACAAGCAAAAAATCCGCCTTCTAACGAAAGCGGATTTTTTGCTTGGAGCGGATTACGGGGCTCGAACCCGCCACCTCCACCTTGGCAAGGTGGCGCTCTACCAAATGAGCTAAATCCGCGTTATTATGGTGCCTCGAGTCGGAATTGAACCAACGACACGTAGATTTTCAGTCTACTGCTCTACCAACTGAGCTATCGAGGCATATTCGGCAACTCAGTAAGCTTGGCAGAATGCCGAAATAAAAAAGTGGCGACCCGAAGGGGACTCGAACCCCTGACCTCTAGCGTGACAGGCTAGCGTTCTAACCAACTGAACTACCGGGCCGTAATGGTGGGAACAATAGGGCTCGAACCTATGACCCTCTGCTTGTAAGGCAGATGCTCTCCCAGCTGAGCTATGCTCCCATTATCTCGCAGGCTCTTGCCTTGCGACTCTGATATTATAACACATCACTTTCTCTTTGTCAACACCTTTTTTTAATTTTTTAAAAATATTTTTTTCGCGCTATTGACACGCTTTCATCTATGCTTTATAATACTGTTATCATTTAAATGAAAGGGATGATACTATGTTCCAAACCAGAGTAATGTCGATCCAAGACATTTCCTGCTTCGGAAAATGCTCGCTCACGGTTGCGCTTCCGATTATTTCGGCAATGGGCGCTGAGACCTGTATTGTTCCGACGGCAATTCTTTCTACACACACAGGAGGCTTCACAGGCTTCACCTACCGCGATCTTACTGAGGATATCCCTAAAATCGCTGACCACTGGGAATCTATCGGACTGAAATTCAACGCTATATCGACGGGTTATCTCGGTTCTTTTGAGCAGATAGCGATCGTAAAGGATATATTCGCAAAATTCGGAGACGGGGCAATCAAGTTTGTCGACCCCGTAATGGCGGACAACGGTAAGCTTTATACCGGCTTTACCCCCGAATTCGCACTTGAAATGGCAAAGCTTTGCGCGCAGGCGGACATCATCGTGCCGAACATGACCGAGGCGTGCTTCATGCTCGGTATGGAGTACAAGGAAGGTCCTTATTCCGAGGAATACATAAAGGATATCCTCAAAAAGCTTTCCGATCTCGGTGCAAACGTCGCGGCAATGACAGGAGTCGTGCTTGACAGCGCGCCCGATAGACAGGGTGTTATCGCTTACGATAAGAGCAAAGACGAATTTTGTTCCTACTATAACGAAAATCTCCCTGTAAAGTTCCACGGAACGGGCGACATTTTCGCGTCAACCATGTGCGGTGCGCTTGCTCTCGGACGCTCTCTTGAATACTCCATCCGCATCGCAGTCGATTATACCGTCGAGTGCATAAAGAAGTCGATCGGCGACGACGAGCACAAGTACGGAGTTCGTTTTGAAGAATGCATCGGCTATCTTACCGAATATCTTAAAGGAGAATAACAATGGGATTTTTGACAGGAAAAACAGCTATAATCACGGGCGGCGGTTACTCCGTCCTCTCTGACGGCAGATGCGGCTCTATCGGCTACGGCATCGCAACCGCATACGCGAAGGAGGGCGCTAATCTCGTAATCACGGGAAGAAACGTCCCGAAGCTTGAAAAGGCAAAGGAAGAGCTTGAAAAGCTCTACGGAATCAAGGTCCTCGCTCTTTCGGGCGACATTTCTGCAGGAAACGACAATAAGGCAACCGCTGAAGCGGTCGTTAACGCGGCAATCAAGGAATTCGGCAGAATCGACGTCCTTATCAATAACGCGCAGGCATCGGCATCGGGTGTTACTATCCAGGATCACACGACCGAGCAGTTCGACCTTGCCATCTACTCAGGTCTTTACGCCGCATTCTACTATATGCAGGCGTGCTACCCCTATCTTAAGGAAACTCAGGGAAGCATAATCAATTTCGCATCGGGCGCAGGACTTTTCGGTAACTACGGTCAGTGCGCATACGCGGCTGCAAAGGAAGGTATCCGCGGTCTTTCCCGCGTTGCGGCAACCGAATGGGCAAAGGACGGCATCAACACGAACGTCGTATGTCCTCTCGCTTGGACCGCACAGCTCGAGGGCTTTGAAAAGGCATATCCCGAGGCATTCAAGGCAAACGTAAAGATGCCCCCCGCAGGACATTTCGGTGATCCCGAAACCGAGATCGGACGCGTCTGCGTTCAGCTCGCAAATCCCGACTTTAAGTATATGAACGGTGAAACGCTCACCCTTGAAGGCGGTATGGGACTTCGCCCTTAACTTAATACATTTGAAAGGACGCCGAAGGGGTGCCTTCCATAAAGCAGGTTTTACCTACCGATAGAAAATCATCCTCGTAGGGCGTTCTGTGAACGCCCGCGGGCGAACGCAGTTCGCCCCTACGGAAAAGGACAGAGAATGTGAAATTTCTCTGTCCTTTTTTACACATCTTGCTTGCAAGGTATAGTATGTTACACCTTTCAGGTGAATGATCGGGCGGTAATGAGCCTCCCTTTACACAAGGGATCCTTTAGTTATGCGTCCCGAATGTCCGTCAATTATCCTGACAAGCACTGCATTTGTGGACACAAAAGCTAAGCCCCGCGCGAGGCGGGGCAAGAGATTATTTTAATTGTTCCAAAATCGCTTTAAATTCTTTGGTATCTCTGATAGCGTCAAATTCTTTTTCAGTTAACCACGAGTCTCGAAGAATTTCACATAATGGACGCGAATCAGCAGTTTCAAAATCGGTTTTCTTTCTTATCCTTTCGCCAAGCAAAAAAGAATTTGTTTTTGTTTCGTTAGGCCGATTGTCAAATTCAATAGCCATTTGCGCAGAAAGTTTAAGTTGCTCTATTGCCTCGTCATAACGATTTAATCGCATACAGTACTGGGCATACAGGAAAGGCCCTTTTGTTCTCCAGTATGTTATATTGGGATAATCGCCGTCATATATGAAACGGTCTAACTCATACATTTTTTCTATCACCTTTATCGCATCCTCATCGGAAACCAAATGCATCAACCGCCAAAGTCCATTGGATAAAACACCGTACGCTTTACCAATATACTTTTTCGTATAAGGCAGCTCCTCTTCTTCTGTCAATGCCCATCTAATTGCCACTTCTCTACAACAAGAAATAGAGGGTAGCGTTTCGTAAATGGAACGCCCAATAGCTTTTCTGTCCATTTCGCAATGATGAAAAGCAAGTCGATCGGTAGCTTCGTATTTAATATCCGTGTCAGAACAATACTTTATAATACGCTCACCGAGAGCAACAATTTCCGCATCATATTTCTGTTTATTTTCCTCCCAATCTACTATATCAGCATCATCACTGCAAGAAAGGAACAGCGCATACATAAGCTTATTCAACAGAGCATAGTTGTTCGGAAATTCGGCAACTCCCGCACGTGCAATGCGAATACATTCATCGATATTGCCAACGCTGATTGCTGATTGGAAATCCTGCAAATACCTATCCACAGCTTTCTTTTCGGCAACAGCGTCAATGCCCATAAGCTTGTCGGTAGATATATCAAAAAATGCGGCAATCGTCGGAATTAGCTCAATGTCGGGATAACAAGAATTATTCTCCCAACGAGAAACCGATTGGCAAGATACTCCGAGAACCTCTGCAAATTCTTCCTGTGTGATATCTCGTTCCTTTCGCAATTTTTTTATTGTTTCTCCAATATTCAGTTTCATAATGGATACCTCTCATTAAAAATTGAAAGCCGCGCTTCTTTCTGACTATATTGTATCATAGCGTACAAACAACTTCAATATCACGTTTAGAGAGCTTTTTTCACCACAATAGTGAAATTGGCGCACCTGCTTTATCGCAGGTACGCCGAACGGCGTCCTTTTTTACACCTCATCCACCACGGGCGCAACGCCCGTGGTCCCCCTTCCCCAAAGGGAAGGCAAGAGAACGTGGCGACGCATTTTATTGTTTGCAATAGAGTGAGCGTGGGAGTTCGGGAGGAGCAAGCCCCTCCCCTACCAAGAAACCTCACGAAGCTTCCATAATCCGAAAGGGGAATCCAAAGGGGAAAACGTTTGAAAATTTGCCTTTGCAAATTTTCATCGGTTGTCCCCTTGGCGTTTTTCTTTGCAAGCGTTTCTTTGCACGGGCAAAGAAATGCGAAAATATTACCTTGACTACAATATCCCAATATGCTAAAATATACACATAACCCGACAAGAGGAGCACTATGGACTACTTGCAGAAATTAAAGCACCATTACCGCCCCCAAAAGGGCTGGGTAAACGACCCGAACGGTCTCGTTTACTTTAACGGCTACTATCATATTTTCTATCAGCACGCCCCCGACTTTGAAAAGCCCTGGCAGCAGCCGATGCACTGGGGTCACGCGAGAACGAAGGACTTTGTGACCTACGAGGAGCTTCCCGTCGCACTTTATCCCGACAAGGACTACGATAAAGACGGCTGTTGGTCGGGAACCGCGATAGTAAAAGGCGGCGTTCTTTATCTATTCTACGCAGCAATAAAAAGAGGCGAGCCCGAAACGGAATCGACGATGTGCGTCGCGTATTCAACCGACGGCATAAATTTCACAAAATATGAAAACAACCCCGTAATAAAGCACTATCCGCCAGATGGCGGCCCTGCATTCCGCGATCCCGCGGTCGCCTATATAGACGGAAAATATTACTGCGTAATGGCGTCGGGAAACCCCGAAACGAAAATGGGGCGTTTGCTTCTCTACAAGAGCGCAGACCTTTATAATTGGGATTATCTCGGCATTATGGCAGAGTGGCCCGGCTGCCGATATTGCGAATGTCCGTCGTTTATACAAGCCGAGAACGGATTGTATCTGCTTTCCGCGTCGGTATGTCCGCTTGAAAGCCGTCACTATTTCAAGGTAATGTACGGCACGTTCGAGGACGGAAGATTTGAGGTCAAATATTCGTCCGAGGTCGATCGTGGACCCGACCAGTACGCAGGGCAGATATTCCGCGACCATAAAGGCAGAAATATTCTGATCTCATGGGCGCCCGGATGGGCATACGGCGGCTACGCGGAGAAGGACGTCGGCTGTATGTCTGTGCCGAGAGAGGTCAAGCTAGATAACGGCAGGATCACCGCATATCCGATAGAGGAAGTCCGCCACCTGCTGACCGACAAAGACCCGTCGGTTATAATGACCGAAAACGGCTTCCTTATCGAAAGAACGGGACGAGATCCCGTCGTCTATGAGGGCAAAGTCAACGATATAAAAATCCTCCGCGACGGATACCTGACCGAGGTATACGTAAACGGCGGAGAGGAAGTATATACTGCATTACTGTGAGGTAAATTATGATCAACATCAAAAACGAGACCCTATCCTGCAATATCAACGAAAACGGCGCAGAGATCAAAAGCCTGAAAAAAGGCGAGACCGAATACATCTGGTGCTCCGACCCGAAATTCTGGGGCAAAAGTGCGCCCGTGCTCTTCCCGTGCATCGGCTCGAGCAAGGATAACAAATACACCCTTAACGGCAAGACATATCCGATGAAAAAGCACGGCTTCCTCATCGGAAACGAATTTACCGTTGAAGAAAAATCCGATTCATCGGTCACCCTGCTCTACACTCATAACGAAGAAACTCTCAAGGTCTACCCCTATCAGTTCGAGTTCCGCGCAGTCTTTACACTTATCGGAAGCTCCCTCAAAGTCGAGTACAGGGTTAACAATCTGACGGACGACACCATGTACTTCTCCGTCGGTGCTCACGAAGCATATGCGACCCCCGGCGGCGTTGAGGATTACGATATCATCTTCCCGTATAAGGAGGATCTCGACGCGATACTTCTCGACGGTCCCCTCGTAATTGACGACACGAAGACCTTTGCAAAGAACGTCGACTGCTTCTCGATCTACGAAAAGTATTTCGAGCTTGATACGCTTATTTTCAGAAAGCTGAAGTCGAAAGAGGTCGTACTTCGCAACCGCATAACCGACAGAACGGTAAAGGTAGAGTATCCCGACTGCGATTATATCGCGTTCTGGCACGCGCCGGGCGCGGAGTTCCTCTGCATAGAGCCCTGGACCTCTCTTACCGCCCATGCGTACGGCGACCACGATATTAAGAAAAAAGAGGGCATCGTTTCCCTCGTTCCCCACGGCGTTTACAGCAATACGCATATTATTACCGTGTAAAATACGGGCGACCAATGGTCGCCCCTACAAGAACGTCCGAAATTATTTTGTAGGGGCGACCATTGGTCGCCCGCGAAAAAACAATGTTACATTGTATTTATAACGCCGTCTTCGACGGCTACACCTCATCCACCGCAGACGCAGCGTCTGCGGTCCCCCTTCCCCAAAGGGAAGGCTGACGAACTCCCGATGCTTCGCACGACAATTATTCATCATTCATTATTCATTATTCATTATTCATTAAAAAAGCGCCCAAGCGGAAATAAATTCCGCCGGGTGCTTTTTATCTTCCCCATTCGGGGCAGCTTTCAAATTCCATTTTCTTGCCGTTTTTCGGGTGCCTAAACGTCAACCGATACGAATAAAGCATCGGGTCTCCCTTGCCTCCGCCGTATCTGGTGTCCCCGACAAGCGGCAGAGAGCGCGAGGCGAACTGCGCTCTTATCTGATGCGTTCTGCCCGTATAGAGCTTGACGGAAACGAGAGCTTTTCCCTCCTCCGTCTTCACTATCCTATAGGAAAGCTTCGCTTCCTTGACGCCTGCGCGCTTGCGCTTTACAACGTAGGTCTTGTTTTTGCCTCTGTCGTGATACAAGAGATCCGTCAGAATATCCTCGTCCCTTTCGGGTATTCCCGAGAGAAACGCGAGATATTCCTTTCCGGAATCAGGCGAGGCAAGCGCCTCCGTTAGCTTACCGGTCATATCGTGACGGAGTGAGTAGACCATAAGTCCGCCGACGTTTTTGTCCAGCCGATGAACCGTTCCGACATAAGCATCGGGCTTGCCGAGCGCTTCTCTTATGAGAGCAGGCACAGACCTTTCGCCGTCCTCCGAAATATATCCGATCGGCTTAATGACGACAGCTAGACAGTCATCGGAATAGAGTATCTCTATCATTGTACAGGTGTACCGAGACGCTCAATATTCTCGTGATAGAAGCTTTCAAATCTTCCCTCGTCGAGCGCGTCTCTTATTCTCTGCATAAGGTCGTTATAGAAATAGAGGTTGTGAAGCACACAAAGGCGCATTCCGAGCATTTCGTCGACCTTGAGAAGATGGCGTATATACGCTCTGCTATAGCTGCGGCAAGCAGGACAGTTACATTTTTCCGAGATCGGACGCGCGTCCATCTTGAAACGCTGATTAAGTATCGTCAGCTTACCCTCCCAGGTGAAGAGGTTTCCGTGGCGCGCATTACGGCTCGGCATTACGCAGTCGAAGAAATCGACTCCTCTGCGTACCGCTTCAAGAATGTTCTGCGGTGTGCCGACGCCCATAAGGTAGCGCGGCTTATTTATCGGCATATGCGGCTCGACCTCGTCGATCGTCGCGTACATCTCCTCCGCCGTCTCACCGACTGCAAGACCGCCGATAGCGTAGCCGTCGCAGTCAAGCTCGGCAATTCGCTTCATGTGATTTACACGGAGATCCATATAGGTACAGCCCTGGTTTATACCGAAAAGAAGCTGGTTCTTATTTATCGTTTCGGGAAGCGAATTAAGGCGCTTCATTTCCGCCTGGCATCTCTGAAGCCAACGGAAGGTACGGTCGCAGGAGTCCTTCGCGTAGTGGTACTCGGCAGGGTTAGCCACACACTCGTCGAACGCCATAGCGATCGTCGACGCGAGGTTCGACTGTATCTGCATCGATTCCTCGGGCCCCATAAATATTTTCTTACCGTCGATATGGGAATTGAAGGTAACGCCCTCCTCCTTTATACGGCGGAGCTTCGCAAGCGAGAAGACCTGGAATCCGCCCGAGTCGGTAAGAACGGGTCGGTCCCAATTAAAGAACTTGTGGATTCCGCCCATATCGTGTATAAGGCGGTCGCCGGGACGGATGTGCAGGTGGTAGGTGTTCGAAAGCTCGACCTGACAGCCAATCTCGCGGAGGTCATCGGTCGATACACCGCCGCGAATTGCCGCGCAGGTGCCGACGTTCATAAATACGGGGGTCTGAACCGTACCGTGAACCGTCTCAAAGGTTCCCCTACGTGCTCTGCCCTCTTGCTTAAGTAACGTGAATTTTGCCATTTTTCTCTCATTTCCGCCGAGATAACAGCTCGGCTCTTTATTTTCTCCGCGAAAACAGCGCGGATATTTATTTGGTTATTTTTTGTTTATAAATCCCAAGGTGCCGATCACAAAAAGGGAATTGAAAAACATTGACAGCGGAAGCACCGAAACGATGTCTGCGGCTTTCGGATCGGAAAGCGCGGCGATAATCGTTATTAAAGCACCGACTAAACCAACGATTGCGATCATCAAACAAATTTTCTTCATATTTTGATCCTTTCTTGTTTACACAAATATCTGTCGCACATTTAGAAAACAACGCTCAACGCTCTTGTAGGGCGGGGGCTTGCTCCCGCCGCATCGCAGCTCCCGCGTTAATCCTATTATATACATAACACGCAGATTGAACGCTTCTTTACCTTCTCCAGCGGGAGAAGGTGTCGGCAAAGCCGACGGATGAGGTGTCAATACAGGGAACTTACTCCTCATCCACCACTACGAGCGAACCCCAAACGCTCATTTCATTCGCATTTGGGAACCCCTCGCGTGGTCCCCCTTCTCCCTCAGGAGAAGGTCAACAACACCGTGAAACCCATTTGCGTTTTTTGATAGAGTGAACGCGGGAGCTGCGGTGCGCCGAGGTAGGGGTTCCCGAAAATGAGCGAAGCGAGTTTTTGGGGTTCCCGAGGTTGTCGCACCCTACAAAATGTGGCACGATTTCTATAAATAATGTGTTATTTCCTTTATTGCATTATGTGCGTTCGAACTGCCTTTCAAATTCGCTCTTGGTCATCTCGAATGCGACGGGGCGTCCGTGCGGACAGAAGCGGATATTCGGGTTGACTATGACCTGCTCGGCGATCCAGCGGATATTTTCGGGGCTGTCCTCGCGTCCGCCCTTGACTGCCGCCTTACAGGACGCTTGATAGAGCGCCTTTTCGTAGAAGGCGTCTCTGCCGATCTTAAGGTCGCCGTGGCCGTCGCTTAGGCGCGATGCCATCTCGGCGAACATAGTTACCGCCTGCGCGTCGTTAAGCCCCGACGGGTACTGTATCAGATCCACGCCCTTTTCGCCCTCGACGAAGTCGAAGCCGAGCTTTATAAGCTCGTCACGGTACTCATCGCACGCCGCCATTTCCTCGGGCGTGAGCGGTACGTTCACAGGGAACAAAAGGAGCTGCGATACGGGGTCGAGCGACGACATATTCGCGCGCATTTTTTCAAACAGGACGCGCTCGTGTGCCGCGTGCTTGTCAATTATCATCATTTTATTCTCAAGCTCGACGAAAACGTATGTATTGAACATAACGCCCGCGATCTTGAAAAAGGGTGTCGGAATCGGCTCGTTTTGAGCAGTTTTCGGTTCGTTTTCGGGCATTTTTTGCTCGGTTTCGGGCGCTTTTATTTGTTCAACTGCCGCGGGTCGCTCGGTAAATGTCGGGCGCGGCTCGGGAGCCGAAACGGGTGACGGCACTTGGGAAGGTATCGGCGCTTTTTTGACCTCGGTCTCCCACGGCATAAGTATCGGCTTCGGTACTGCGACTTCAATATCGGGAAGCGCGGTCTTTTCCTCCACCGGCACCGTTATCTGCTCGTACTTTCTCGTCAGGCGCTCCTTTTCCGACGCGATCTGCTCTGCCTCCGCCTCGGTTTCCGTTTTCATCGAGAGGACGTCTTGGTACAGCTTATAGCTATCGCCCGTGAGCTTCGTCTGTCCCATCGACGGACGGTCGATACCGTTCATAAGCGTATTTCTTACCGCGCAGTAGACTGCGTTGAATATCGGCTTATCGTTCGAGAATTTAACCTCTAATTTCTGCGGATGGACGTTTACGTCAACAAACGCGGGGTTTACCGTTATCGCCAGCACGCAGGACGGAAATTTGTCCGACGGAATGTAGGACGAAAACGCCTGCTCGAGTGCCGCCGACGCGGTACCGCATCTTATATATCTGCCGTTTATGAAAAAGTTTTCGGCTCCACGGTTTCCGCGCACGTTATCGGGCGTACCGATAACGCCCTCGACCTCGACACCGTCGGTCATATCGTGCACCTTGACGGTCTTTTTGGCAAAATCGCGTCCGAGGACCGCATATATGACGTTCACAAGCGAATTATCGCCTGCCGTCTGGAAACGCAGGTTGCCGTCGACGATGAACTTGAACGCAATATCAGGGCGCGAAAGCGCGAGCTTTTCCATTACCGCGCTGACTGCCGCCGTTTCCGACGCGTCGCGCTTCAAGAATTTACGGCGCGCGGGAATGTTCGAAAACAGCTCCTCGACTATAATAGTCGTACCGTAAGGGCATCCGCTTTCCTCGCAGGAAACTATGTTTCCGCCCTCGCTCGTCACCATAACGCCGAGCTCGGAATCCTTCGTTCTCGTCATTATTCTCATTTTCGATACCGATGAGATCGCGGCAAGCGCCTCGCCTCGGAAGCCGAGGGTGACGATACCGTCAAGGTCGGCTGCATCCTTTATCTTACTCGTCGCGTGGCGGCGGGTACAGACAAGGGCGTCCTCCTTTGACATTCCGCATCCGTTGTCGGTTATACGCATGAGCGAAACGCCGCCGTTTTTTATCTCGGCAGTGATCTGTGTCGCACCTGCGTCTATACTGTTTTCAAGCAGCTCCTTTATCGCCGAGGCAGGCCGTTCTACGACCTCACCCGCCGCGATAAGATTCGCCACCTGTGTATCAAGAAGATTTATCTTCTGCATATTATTATCCTTTATTTTGCTATCTTTTTAAGCTCTGAGAGGACGTTCAACGCTTCGATCGGGGTGAGCAGGTTGAGGTCGAGATTAAGAAGCTTTTCTCTTACCTCGTCCGCCTTATAATCGTCGAAGGTTATCGTATTATCGCGTCCCTTATACTCGACGGGGCGCGCATTTTCGGTCGTCAGCTGATTAAGTACTTCCTTTGCTCGTCTGATTACCTCATTCGGTACTCCCGCGAGCTTTGCGACCTCGATACCGTAGCTGTCATCGGTTGCGCCTCGCACGATTTTGCGAAGGAACGTGATATCGTCGCCCTTTTTCTTTGCGGCGATATTATAGTTTACGATACCCGTCATTTCCTTTTCAAGGACGGTAAGCTCATGATAGTGCGTTGCGAACATCGTCTTCGCGCCGAGCTTTTTGCCTGCCGTGTATTCAGCCACCGCACGCGCGATGCTCATTCCGTCGAAGGTTGAGGTGCCGCGTCCTATCTCGTCGTAGATGATAAGACTGCGGTTGGTTGCGTTTTTGAGAATATAGGCGACCTCGTTCATTTCGAGCATAAAGGTCGACGTACCCGACGCAAGGTCGTCCGACGCGCCTACGCGCGTGAATATCTTATCGACAATACCGATTCTCGCTTCCTTCGCGGGAACGAAGGAGCCGATCTGCGCCATGAGCGTGATAAGCGCGACCTGTCTCATATAGGTCGATTTACCCGCCATATTCGGACCCGTGATAAGCGCAAGGCGGTTATGATTAGTATCGAGAAGAGTATCGTTCGGCACGAAATAGCCGTCCTTTGAATACTGCTCGACGACGGGGTGTCTGCCCTCTTTAATTACTATTGCGTTGCCGTACTCGATCTCGGGACAGGTGTAGCCGTTGCGAACCGCGACTTCTGCAAGCGACACATAACAGTCGAGCTTTGCAAGAAGCGACGCTGTCTGCTGTACTCGCTTTATCTCTGCCGAGATCCTTTCTCTTATCTGCGTGAAAAGCTCGTATTCGAGCGCGTTCAGCTTGTCCGACGCGCCGAGGATAAGGCTCTCCTTTTCCTTCAACTCCTCGGTAATGAAGCGCTCTGCGTTGACGAGCGTTTGTTTTCTTATGTAGCGGTCGGGGACCTCGTTGAGATTTGATTTCGTGACCTCTATATAGTAGCCGAATACGCGGTTGAATGCGATCTTCAGGTTTTTGATACCCGTTGCTTCCCTCTCGGCTTCGGCGATCTTCTCAATATAGCTTTTGCCGTTATGGACGATCTCAAAAAGCTCGTCTGCCTCGGGATTGAAGCCGCGGCGGATAAATCCGCCCTCTCGAAGAGAGAAGGGGGGCTCGTCGACTATCGAGCGCTCAATGAGGTCTCTTATATCGGAAAGGGTATCAAGGTGAAGGTGTATATCGGAGAGCTCCTCGCTGACAAAGGACGAGGTGAGCTCCTTTATATCGGGGATAAGCGCCGCAGTTGCCGCGATCGCGCGAAGATCCTTTGCGTTAGCCGTGCCGTAGACAAGCTTCGTCATAAGGCGGTCAAGGTCTAGGACATGAGAAAGGCACTCGCCAAGCTCCTCTCTTGCCATAAAGCTCGAAACAAGCTCCGACACAGCTCTCTGACGGCGTCCGATCTTGTTAGCATTGATAAGGGGCTGTTCTACCCAGCGGCGGAGCATTCTTGCGCCTGCCGAGGTGCTCGTACGGTCAAGAACCGAAAGGAGCGAGCCCTTTTTATCCTTGCTCCGCATCGTTTCGCAAAGCTCCAGGTTTCGTCTCGTTGCGACGTCGAGCTCCAGATATTCGCCGTTCTGGTAGAACTTAAGTCCCGATACGTTTGCCATGTCGGTTTTCTGAGTGTCGGTGACGTAACGGAGAAGCGCGCCGATGGCACATACCGTCTCGCGGCTTCTTTCCTTTGCCTCGTATGCCTGCGAGCCGAACTGCTTCGTTACGCTTGATAGGCATCCGTTATAGCCGAACAGCTCACTCATATCGCGTCCCACGTAAGCACCGAGACGGTTATTTACGAAAAATTCGACGTCGGGAAGCTCACTGAGCGGCTTATTTACCATTACCTCTTTCGGCAAGAATTTCGCAAGCTCGTTTACCACACTGTCCGACTGATAGGTATCGAAGCTCGTTGCCGTCATTTCGCCCGTCGATACGTCGAAAAAGCAGATAGCCGCGCTTTCATTTACGCAGATGGCGCAGAGATAGTTATTCTTCGAATCGTCGAGCTGTGTATTGTCTATCACCGTGCCGGGCGTAACAACGCGGACTATGTCGCGCTTGACGACCTTTGACGTTGACGTCGCGGGGTTCTCCATCTGCTCGCAGACGACGACCTTATAGCCCTTTGCGACAAGACGACCGATATAAACATCGGCGGCGTGGAAGGGGACTCCGCACATCGGTGCGCGCTCTTTTTCGCCGCAGGCACGGCCTGTGAGGGTCAATTCAAGCTCCTTTGAGGCGATCTTTGCGTCGTCGAAGAACATTTCGTAAAAGTCTCCGAGGCGGTAGAAAAGGATAGAGTCCTGATAGCGCTTTTTTATTTCGAGGTATTGTTCCATCATTGGAGTCATAATGCGGTTCTCCTTGGGGGTTAGAATAGTGGGATTTGTTATGCCTCCCTCCGGGAGGGAGGTGGCATTTGCGGAGCAAATGACGAAGGGAGCACGCGATGAAAGAAATTATAGAGCGCTGCCCGTCTCATCAGGGCGGCTCTATGAATATCTATTATCGAGCATTTCTCGCCCGATGGCTCCCT
>JAZQGU010000055.1:0-15032 GCA_045540175.1 Eubacteriales bacterium
ATATCAGCCTGCCTGCACGCTCACATTCTTCAAATATAGCATTTCGTTCAGCACCGTTTACGGTGTCTCCGTCTGCCAGCAAACATTCGCCGCACGAAAGCAATTCCGAAAGTAATCTTATATCTCCCGGATAGGTTCTAAGGGCTTCTTTCAATAACGCATATTCATCCTTATATGACTCTTGAGTTGTTGCCTTATCAATCAATGTTTGGACTTCATCAACATCCATCTTTTCTTCTACTCCAAACAAAACATCTGTACTGACCCCAAAGAAATGTGCAATGGGCACAACTTGTGAAATGTCGGGCATTCCGATATTGTTCTCCCATTTAGAAATTGCTTGAGCAGTAATGTTTAAGTTTTCAGCAAGTTGTTCTTGTGTGAGATTGCGAGAACAACGAAGTTCACGAATTATGTTACCTATTGTTTTTGCCATAAAAGATCCTCCTAAAATCAAGTGACGAAATTAAGCGCTTTCTTTCGTTGTCCTTATTATATCACTAATTTTAATTATTGAAAAGCGACCCAAAAGAAATAGCGCTCAACTGTGCGTTGACAAAATACATAATAGCAACTTCGATGTAACTATCTTTCTACTATTCCCGACGCTTGCGTCTGAGGCAAGCATAGCGCGTGGCAGTCCACGCACCATCGGGCAGAAGCCCGAACCCACTATCCGCAGAGATATGACATATAAAGGCTCCCTCCGAGAGGGAGCTGGCGCCGAAGGCGACTGAGGGAGAGCACATTACAATAAAGCTTATCAAAACCCCAAAGTCACGCAGTCTCCTTCCACCGCTATCGCGGTCCCCCTCCCTCTCGGAGGGAGGCTTTGGAAAGCTACCGCCAAAATAAAAACACCACCAAAGAAAAAACCTTGGTGGTGTTCGTGTTTTCTCCGCTAAGAATGCAGAGCCGAAGCTCTGCTTTTCTATTTACTTAAGAAGAAAGGCTCTGTAGCCGAGGATGTTACCGGTTTCAAAGACTGTGCGTCCGTTTTCTACCTTGCTTTCGACCTTGGTAAGCTCGGGAAGGATATAGACCTCGCCGTACTCGCCCTTTATCGAGACCTCGACGCTCTTCATATATACGTGCTCCTCCAGAATACCTCTTATCATCTTATGCTCGGGGTAGGTGGATTTAACGTGGAACACGGTTGCGTTTTCGTTTTTGGTAAGAGCCGCGGTTGCGGTCTTCGGCATATCGGGCGACTCGATGAGCTTCTCGGGAAGAAGCGCGTCTATAAGCGTCTTCATAAGATCTCTATGCTCGATCATAAAGTTTCCTGCATACGCCTTGAATATATCGAAGCATACGCAAGCGGTATTTTCGCCTAAAACTGCCGCGCTGTATTCGGTTTCTCCTCCCTGAGGACGGTAATAATATGCCTGTCTGCCGTCCCAAACGAGGTTAGATACGTTATTTATATACTTCGCTACCTCTTTACCGCTTACGTTCTTGATGATCCTCGACGGGTTATACATCGCCCAGCGGAGACTGCTGCCTTCAACTGTATAATACGCGTTGTCACGGGGATCGTTTCCGATCAGCTCAATATAATCGAGAAGTCCGCTGTTCTTTCCGTGGTCGATCGACGGGCCTGTGAATATGATCTTTCCGCCGTTCTTTACGTATTCGGAAAGCCGCTTTTCAAGCTTTTCGTCAAATCTTACGCTTTCGCCTACGATAAGAAGCTTGACGTCCTCAAACGGTCCGTTTTCATCGTAAACGTTATACTGTATCTTCAGCTCCTTTAGCATTCTCGCCGCGCCCTTGGAGAAATACGGAAGCGCTCTGTAATAATCATTCGAATGAATAAGAATACCGGCTTCGACGATATTATCGGAATTTTCAATATACGGCTCGTAAGGGATCCTTTCCTCCATTACCTTTCCGATGCGGCTTGCGACCTCATCCTCAAAGCCGTCAACGGGGTGCATATGATCTCCGTAGGAAATGCCGAAGCTGTTCATCATAGCGTCGTAAAGGTCGTTCTGAATCGAAGCAAGGGGCTTAAGTCCGCCGAAATCGCCCCAGGAGTTCTGGAATCTGCCGCTCATATATACGCGGTCCTCAAACATAGGTCTGGTATAAGCCGCCATTGAGTCGAAATAATCGTAGCCCCAGCTCGGGTCGCTCGAAAGGCACTCGATCTCAGCGTGAGTCTGTGCGCCTACCGTCCAGGACATTCCGTTGACGTAGAGCTTGATTTTGCCGTTCTTTTCGCCCATTGCCTTTTTGATCTCGTCCGTGAACTCGAGTCTTATCTTGTTCTGATATGCGACTACCGCATTGTTGTCGTTGATATTGACGCCTCTTCTCTTCATGTCCTCCATACATCTCGGGCAGAAGCATTCGCGGAGCGTGAAGCAGTCGCAGAAGAGACCGTCTATATCGTACTGACAGATCTCTTTTATCTCCTCCATAAAGTGTGCTCTGTACTCGGAATTGTAGCACATGACTCTGAAGAAGTTATCGAACTTATCGTTTCCGTAGATCTTTCCGTCTCTAGAGACCTTGAGCCAGCCGGGATTATCGGCTGCGATCTCGTGATCGAGCCCGACGTTTATATACGCGGTAAAGCCGATATTTCTTTTATGGCAGGCGTCTATCATTTCCTTAAGCGGATCGCGGTCGCCGAGCCCCGGATACTTCTTTCCTACCTTCGTATTGTAGTAGCTGAAGCCCATATTACAGCGAGCTGCCATATTTATATAGTCTACGTGTGCATTGTGCAGCTGATCTGCGAATTTTTCGGCATCAAAGTTCCCGAAGATATTGTCTATTCCGGGCGGAGTGTGAAAGTCGTAATGAATCGCTCTGCCGAATTTCGGTCCTATTGTCTTAAACATAGTGTACCTCCTGATACGTTATAAGAATTATTATTTAAGCAGGAACGCTCTGTAGCCTAAAATGTTACCGGTTTCAAAAATTGTGCGGCCGTTTTCTACCTTACTTTCGATCTTGGTAAGCTCGGGAAGGATATAAACCTCGTTATACTCGCCCTTCAAGGATACTTCCACGCTCTTCATATAAGCGTGCTCCTCTATGATACCTCTCGTCATCTTGCACTCGGGGTAGGTCGCTTTAACGTGGAATACCGTTGCGTTTTCATTTTTGGTAATAGCCGTTGTTGCCGTCTTCGGCATATCGGGCGATTCGATAAGCCTTTCGGGGAGAAGTGCGTCTATCAGCGTCTTAACAAGGTCTCTGTGCTCAACGAGGAAATTGTTGATATATGCATTGAAAATACAGAAGCATATGCAGGCGGTATTTTCGCCTAAAACTGCCGCACTGTATTCGGTAGGCTCGCCCTGAGGTCTGTAGTAGCAGGACTGTCTGCCGTCCCAGGTGAAGTTTACGACGTTATCAATATACTTTGCCGTCTCCTTACCGCTTACGTTCTTAATAACTCTTGAAAGCTCGTACATTGCCCAGCGCATATTGCTTCCTTCCGCCGTATAGTAGGCATTGTCTCTCGTATCCGGTCCGACAAGCTCAATATAGTCGAGAAGTCCGCATCTTTTACCGAGGTCGATCGCCGGACCCGCAAAGATGATCTTTCCGCCGTTTTTGACGTAATCGTTCAGGCGCTTTTCAAGCTTTTCGTCAAATCTTGAGCCGTCGCCTACGATAAGAAGCTTAACCTTGTCAAAGTCGCCGTTTTCATCGTATACATTGTACGGGATCTTAAGTTCCTTAAGCATTCTTGCAACGCCCTTGAGGAAAGGCGGCATTTCTCTTCTGAATTTGTTTGTGTGGATAAGGACGCCCGCTTCTACTACGTTGTCGGAATTTTCGATATACGGCTCGTACGCCATTCTTTCTTCCATTACCTTGCCGACACGGCTTGCGACCTCGTCTTCAAATCCGTCAACAGGATGCAGATGGTCACCGAAGGAGATACCGAAGCTGTTCATCATAGCGTCGTAAAGATCGTTTTGCATTGAGGCAAACGTCTTAACTCCGCCGAAATCGCCCCATTCGTTCTGGAAGCGTCCGCTCATATATAGGCGGTCCTCATATAAAGTTCTCGTGTATGCCGCAAGGGAATCAAAATAGTCGTATCCCAATACCGGAATTGTCGGAAGACCCTCTATCTCCGCGTGTGTCTGGAAGCCGACTGTCCAGGAGAGACCGTTTATATACAGCTTGATCTTGTCCTTCTTTTCGCCCATTGCTTCCTTCATTTCGGCGGCGAATTCAAGACGCACGTCATTCTGGTAATTGATAACTGCGGCGTCGTTATTAATATCAACGCCTCTTTTTTTCATATCCGCGATGCATTTGGGACAGAAGCATTCACGAAGAGTGTAGCAATCGAGGAAAATGCCGTCGATATCGTACTCGCAGATCTCGCGTATCTCATTGAGAAAATACTGTCTGTAGCCGGTATTGTAGCACATTACTCGGAAAAAATTACCCTTCTTGTTGCTTTCGTAGATGCTTCCGTTTTTGCTGATCTTAAGCCAGCCGTAATTGTTTGCCGCGAGCTCGTGATTGAGACCTATATTTGTATAGGCAGTAACGCCTATATTTCTCTTGTGGCAGGCGTCTATCATTTCCTTAAGCGGATCGCGGTCGCCGAGACCGGGGTATTTCTTTCCGATCTTGGTATTGTAATAGCTGTAGCCCATATTGCAGCGTGCCGTGAGGTTTACGTATTCAATGTGTGCCTTTTCAAGCTGATCGGCAAACTTTTCCGCGTCAAAATTCCCGAGAATATTGTTTACTCCGGGCGAGGTGTGAAAATCGTAATGAATTGCTCTGCCGAGTTTTTGACCAACTGTTTTAATCATGATGATCCTCCTGCATTTTTTTACATTTTATCAAATTTTTATAGTTTTTCACATATCATTTTTCGTTGCTAATCTGTCAATTTTAATTATATTATTGACAGATTGATTTATTATCGTTAAAATATAATTACATTCCTGTTATGAGGTATTTTTATGCAATGTATTTCTATCGGACCGTACGGCGAACGCTTCACGCCTGAGGTGTGGGATTATCCGAATATAACGCGCCCGTTTTCGCTCGTTTATTACGCTCTCGGCGGAAGTGCCTTCTATACCGTGGACGGTGTTGAAAGGCCGCTTGAAAAGGACCATCTCTACATTTTTCCCGCAAACAGGGTCTTTTCTCTAAGAGAAGACAAGCGAGATAAGTTCTATCTGATGTTCGTTCACGCATATACCTCTCCCGAGGTTGATTCCGTCATAGATATCGACGTCAGCAGCGACGCATTTGTCTGCCATATCCTTGAGCTTTTGCGAGTTTACGTAAATAATTGTCACGAGATCTACGTAAGAAAGCTGACCGATATGCTCCTTTCCTATATTTTTGAAACGCGCGGCGGCGATGAGACCTCGCTTCCCGAGAAGATAAAGATCTATATTGACGCAAATTTCGTTACCGTTTTCAAGCATAATGACCTCTCACGGCAGTTTAACTATTCGAGATCTCATATTTCTAAGGTCTTTAAGGAAAAATACAACCTGACCCCTAAAAAATATGCCGGACAGCTTATGCTTAAGGAGATCGAAAAGCTGCTTTTTAAGGGGGTCTCTGTTGCTGAGATCGCAGAACGGCTTGATTTTTCCTCTCCTGAAAACCTGAGTAGGTTTTTTAAGGGCAGTTACGGGTATTCGCCCCTCGAGCATAAAAAGCGTTTTGGAGGTTTTTCCGTGTAACGGCGGGTTTGATATTAATTGGAATATAATTTTATGCGGGCGAGCAATGCTCGCCCCTACAAACAACGTGGCGAAGCATCGGGACGTTATCTTGCCTTCCCCAGCGGGGGAAGGGGGACCGCAGACGCTGCGTCTGCGGTGGATGAGGTGTGCCGAAGGAAAATTAACATCGTTTCAAAACGGGGCGCCGAGGACGTCGCCCCCTACTAACAACGTGCCGAAGCATCGGGACATCGTTAACCTTCCCCCATAACGCAAAACCAGCGGAGCATTGCTCCGCTGGTTTTTTTAATACAATTCCCTATTACATTTTTTCATATAATAAATACAGAATACAGTTACGATCATTTCCGTTATCAGCATCGTATACCAAATACTGTCCGCGCTGAATATGAGCGGCAGAATAATGACCAGGACTCCGCTGATGACGATTCCGCGCATGATCGACGCTACTGTTGATATCCTTGCCTGCATAATTGACTGGAAATAGTAGGTAGCAAAGATATTAAACGGCAGAAGCAGGTAGGATACTCCGTATATACGGAGTATTGCGGGGGCGATCTTTATGACCTCGGGCGTCGGCTTCATAAAGAGCTGAACTATCGCGTTCGGGAACAATACCGTGACTGCCACCCAGAATACACCCATCACCGCGCAGGTGAATATTCCGTATTTGAAGAATTTGCGGATCCTTCCGTAATTTTTCGCGCCGAAATTCTGCGAAATGAGAGGCTGAGCCGCCTGTCCCGTACCGTACGCCAGACACTGTGCAAACGCCGTGATACAGGCGATTACGCCGTAGACCGCGAGTGCGCTTGCGCCGAGATGCTTCATTATCTGTCGGTTAAACAGTATGCAGATAATGCCGATTGCGAAGTCGTTTATCGCGGTTGAGAAGCCGTTTAGCGATATTTCGCCGATCTTGCGGAAGGGCTTTTCGGGCTTGACGAGGCGGAGAGTGTTTTTCTTTGTGACAAAATGCGTCAGCATTATGAGGATCGGGATAAACTGTCCCATTGCCGTGGCAAGACCTGCCCCGTATATGCCCATTTCGAGGGTAAAAATGAAGAAATAATCCCCAAAGCAGTTGAAAACTCCTCCTATAATGACTGCTACGGTTGCGAGATTTGGGTTGTTATCGTTACGCAGGTAGGAAGAGAGGATCGTGTTGAAAATACAGCTCGGAATTGAGTACAGTATCGGTCGTAAATAGAGCTTGCACAGGTGCAATAGCTCCTCGTCGGCTCCGCAGAGGCGGAAAAGCGGGTCTTGAAAAATTCCGATCGCAAGCATTGCGATGGCGGAAAGAACAGCTCCGAATATGACAGACAGCGTGAAAAACTGCTGTGCGTTTTTTTCGTCGCCCTTTCCGCGGCAATTTGCGAAAAGCACCGATCCGCCGATGCCCGAAAGCAGTGCAAGGCAGAAAATGAAGCCCCAAAGCGGGTTGAATACCGCAATCGCGGCGCTTCCCGACGGCCCGTGGTAGCGGCCGATCATGATTCCGTCGATCGTTCCGAAGATGCAGGAAACCATCGCGCTTCCCGATGCGGCGATCAGATATTTAATGTATAGCGGTTTTTCTTTGCCTGTAAGTATATTGTCCATTGTTTCTCCAGGTGTGGGGGATGCATTTTTGCGGGCGACCAATGGTCGCCCCTACGAGAGAGTTTAAAAGTTAGTTGTAGGGGCGACCATCGGTCGCCCGTTCGGTTGTGGTGCAACATCGTATTTATGCGGGCGAGCAATGCTCGCCCCTACAAACAACGTGCCGAAGTATCGGGACGTTATCTTGCCTTCCCCAGCGGGGGAAGGGGGACCACCGAAGGTGGTGGATGAGGTGTAGGTTGCGAAGCAACCGTGCGTTAAACAGATGTAACATTGTATTTAAGCGGGAGGAGCAAGCCCCTCCCCTACCAAACGCAGAGTGAACGTTATCTTGCCTTCCCCTCAGGGGAATGGTGCAAGAGGTAAACCTCGGATGAGGTGTAGGTTGCGAAGCAACCGTGTGTTAAACAGATGTAACATCGTTTTGTTGCGGACAGTCGGGGACGCCTGTCCCTACAAACAACGTGCCGAAGTATCGGGACGTCGTCTTGCCTTCCCCAGCGGGTAGCGAAGCGGCGACGCGGTAGTGAATGACTGCCAGTGGCAGTCATGAGCCGAGTAGAAATTGTAGCGCAATTTCTACCAGCCCTTGAGCCGCAGCGAGACAGGGGGACCGCAGACGCTGCGTCTGCGGTGGATTAGGTGTCCCAAAGGGATGCAACATCACATTCACGCGGGCGAACGCAGTTCGCCCGTTCGGGTATAATGCAACCCCTGATATACAAAAAAGAGATACGGCTTTTCACCGTATCTCTTTTAATTTAATTACTTGTCTCTTCTCGGACGGAAGGGGCGGCGGGGACGCTCAACGGGAGCTTCCTCGTCCATTCCCTCGGGGCGGGGAAGAGTATCCTTATGCGAAAGGTTCATTCTGCCCTTTTCGTCGATTCCGAGGAACTTAACTGCGAGCTTGTCGCCGACGTTGCAGACGTCCTCAACCTTCTCAACTCTTGTATGAGCGAGCTTGGAGATGTGAACGAGTCCTTCCTTGCCGGGAGCGAACTCAACGAACGCGCCGATCGGAATTACGCGGGTAACGGTACCCTCGTAAACTGCACCTACCTCGGGCTCGAATACGATATTCTTGATAGCAGCCTCGGCAGCGAGTCCGCCGTCGCGGTTAACTGCTGCGATGAAGATCGAGCCATCCTCTTCGATGGTGATCTCTGTGCCGGTCTCTGCCTGGATCTTCTGAATTACCTTACCCTTGGGTCCGATAACGTCGCCGATCTTCTCGGGGTTGATCTTCATGGAGATCATCTTGGGCGCCCACTTGCAAACCTCAGGACGGGGCTCGGCGATCGCCTTGAGAAGTACTTCGTCGATGATGTAGTCACGGCCCTTGTGAGTTGTCTCAAGAGCTTCTTTTATGATCTCGGGGGTAAGACCGTCGATCTTAAGGTCCATCTGAATAGAGGTGATACCCTTGTGAGTACCTGCTACCTTGACGTCCATATCGCCGTAGAAGTCTTCAAGACCCTGGATGTCGATCATAGTCGTCCAGCTTCCGTCTTCCTCCGTGATAAGACCGCAGGAGATACCTGCTACGGGTGCCTTTATCGGAACGCCTGCTGCCATGAGCGCGAGGGTAGAACCGCAAACGGATGCCTGAGAGGTAGAGCCGTTGGAGGAAAGGACCTCGGATACGCAACGGATAGCGTAGGGGAACTCTTCAACAGAGGGGAGAACGGGAACGAGAGATCTTTCTGCAAGAGCTCCGTGACCGATCTCACGGCGTCCGGGAGAACGGACTGCCTTTGCTTCACCGGTAGAGTAACCGGGCATATTGTAGTGGTGCATATATCTCTTCGACTCTTCCTCGTCGATGCCGTCGAGCATCTGAGCGTCGCCGAGAGTACCGAGAGTAGCTATAGTGAGGACCTGGGTCTGTCCACGGGTGAACATACCCGAACCGTGAGTACGGGGGAGAAGGTCGACCTGTGCGTCGAGAGGACGGATCTCGTCCATTCTTCTGCCGTCAACACGCTTCTTATCGTTGATGAGCCAACGGCGAACGATCTTCTTCTGGATCTTGTAGATGAGCTCCTCGTAGCGAGCCTCGTTGTCGCGATATTCCTCGAGGAACTTCTCGATGATAGCGTCGCGGATGGGGTTCATACGAGCGTCGCGGATATTCTTATCGTCGGTATCGAGAGCGAACATAACGTCCTTCTCGCAGAATGCGAATACCTTGTCGAACATTTCGTGGTCGAACTCGCAAGAGGGGTAGTCGAACTTGGGCTTGCCGATCTCGCTGACGATGCCATTGATAAATTCAACGAGCTTCTTGATCTCCTCGTGAGCAAGCATGATTGCGTCGAACATATCGCTATCGGATACTTCCTTTGCGCCTGCCTCGATCATAACGACCTTGTTGGCAGAACCCGCAACGGTAAGCTCGAGAACGCTCTTTTCTCTCTCTGCGAGAGTGGGGTTGATAACGAACTTGCCGTCAACCATGCCTACGAATACACCTGCGATAGGTCCGTTCCACGGAATATCGGAGATGGAGAGGGCGATGGAAGCACCGATCATAGCGGTGATCTCGGGGGAGCAGTCGTTGTCAACGGACATAACGGTAAGGGTGAGAGCTACGTCGTTACGAAGGTCCTTCGGGAAGAGAGGACGAACGGGACGGTCGATAACGCGGGAAGTGAGAATTGCCTTCTCGGAGGGCTTGCCCTCACGGCGGAAGTAACCGCCGGGGATTCTTCCGACAGAGTACTGTCTTTCCTCGAAATCTACGGAAAGGGGCAGAAAGTCTATACCGTCACGGGGCTTAGCCGATGCGGTTGCGTTACAGAGAACGGCGGTGTCACCGTATCTTACGAGGCAGGAGCCGTTAGCAAGTCCTGCCATTTTGCCGGTCTCGATAACGAGAGGTCTGCCGGCGAGCTCATACTCATAGGTCTTAAAATTTTCGAACATTTTTCTTTTTTCCTCCAACTTATACGTCTTACCAACGCTCGTCTCTCGGCGTTGGCTCTATATAAACTCGTTTTGAGTCTATTACATAAATTTAGGGGAACCGAAATACTTCGGTTCCCCACTTGTCCCTTATATTTGTGGGGTGCAGTCAGATACTAAACCCCGTCGGGCTTACTTTCTCAGGCCGAGCTTCTCAACGATCGCACGGTAACGAGCGATATCGTTTTCCATAAGGTAGCCGAGAAGGTTTCTTCTGTGACCAACCATCTTGAGAAGACCGCGACGGCTGTGGTGGTCCTTATTGTTGGTCTTAAGGTGCTCGGTAAGGCAGTTGATTCTGTAGGTAAGAATTGCGATCTGTACCTCGGGAGAACCGGTGTCGCCTTCGTGAGTAGCGTACTTTTCGATAATTTCCTTTTTGATTTCGGGAGTGATCATTTTTTTCACCTCATAAAATAATATTATTTTGCGGTTATCCCAGCAATCGGCGGGTGAAAATCGGCTCGTTTGACCAAGCCCTTTCCCCGAAAGCCGAGGTACCGACAATACTTTGACATTATAACACTTAAAACTGCTTTTGTAAACAGTTATTTCATTGTTTACACAAATTTAACAATTTAGTTTCTGGCATTTAGGTACTTCTGAAGCTCGTTTTTCGTTTTGTTTATATAATAGGAAAACTTACTCTTTCCCTTGACGGCATTATAGAACGTGACGTATGTGCCGTTTTTGAGCTGTGAGTAGAAGCTGCCGAACATTGTTGCGTGGTCGTAGATGGGGCTTTCAATAATAAGCTCAAGCATATCGTAGGAATAATAGCTCGAAAAGTAATGGTTCATCGCGTATCTGATATATTCCGACTGCATATGCTTATACGATGCCGCGCCGAGCGCCTGAAGAATATATCCGTTTATTTCTATGCTTTTACTCGATCTGAGCAGCACAAGAACAGGTGAGTTCCCGGTTGCCGCGGCGATATAGTCTCCGCCTTCGGTTATCTTCGGTATCGGAAGGATCTCCCATTCAAAGCCGCAATTTGCGATATTCTTCATATCGGCAACCGTGCCGAATGAATAGAGGGATTTTCCTTTTATAAATATATCAAGATCCGTTAAGGTCTCCTTTTGTTCCTTTTCCTCACCGTTTTCGTCGACGACGGTATTTGTTACCGTTATTTTATCGGTGCGGTACGGGATCAGTTTTTTGAGGGTATCGATAACCGATTGTGAAATATCTGTATTAAAGCTCGATGCGAGGTTACCCTTATCGTTTCTGCTTAAAAAGGTTTGCCCCGTGCTGAGGAGTGCGAGACGGGAAAGTCCCGAATTATCGTAGCTTGCGGTTACGAGAGCGCCGTTTTCTACCTCCGCCTCCGCAATGGTGGAAAAGAACTTATCCCAGGTAAATTCGTGAGCGTATACTGACTCGTAGTCAATACTTACGCCGATCTTCTCACCGAGAGTTTTATTGAAGAAGAGGCAGCCGTAGCTTTCGGGATCGTCGGTAAGAGAGCCCATAACGCCGTAGATCACGCCGTCAAGTGTTATCTGATCCATTGCCTGCCTATTGAAGTAGGGGGCGGAAAAATCGCTGTATGTCAGCACCTTATAGTTCTGTATGCTTTTACTCGAATAATAAGCGCCCAGCTCTCCGCCTCTGACTGCGGCAAAATCCGCGTAGAATTCGCCTGAGATGTATGAGTTTTTGACTTTATTGAAAAGTGCCGTCGTGTCTGCCGATTCCGATGCAATGACGGTGTCATATTTATCGGAGATCATGCTGTTTCTTCTCAGGACTGCCGATACGTACGGCCCTTCGGTATCGTTGAAGATGTTTCCCGAGGCGGAATCCGTCGCTATCATTACGGCGTGGCCGTCGAAATCCATATCTGGAAGCTGCGAAAGGAGCGCCTTTGCCTCGTCTTCGTAATTCGGGAGGGGCTTGGTGTCGTAGTCGTTCGGCTTGTAGGTAATTTCTTCCGTCGTCTCGGATTCCGCGCCTCCTTCCTTTCCGTCGTTTATTACGATTATTCCGCAGGAGGTCAGAAGTGATATGACAAGAAGAAGAGAAAGTAGCTTTATTGCTTTCATTTGTTCTCCTTGATTGGTGGGTATTTGCCCGTGTCATTCTGAGCGTAGCGCCGCCAGACCCGTTCGACTTCGCTCAGGGTGACGGCGGCGCGCAGTCGAACCCGAAGGGCGCCGCAGCGTAAGCGCGGCGGAATCTCGGGCAATTTATAATTGACTGTTATTATCCTATCTTATACGTCGTTCCGTTGGGGGTGTCGATAAGGGTGATGCCCTTTGCGGCAAGCTCGTTACGGATACGGTCGGCTTCAGCGAAGTTCTTTGCCTTCTTTGCCTCGGCACGGAGTGCGATCTGCGCGAGAATCTCGGGGTCGCCCTCTGCGGTCTCTTCCTTCTTTTCCTCTACTGCGAAGGGAGTGAGGAGGTCGAGCGCGAGGACCTTGTCGTAATCGGCAATTATTGCGCGCTTGGTTGCGCCGCTGACGTTGAGCTTAAGAACGTCGTAAACTGCCGTGATGGCGAGGGAGGTGTTTATATCGTTTCCAACAGCCTCCGAGAATGCCTCCTTTGCCTTTGCAACGGCTTCTGCGTCGATCTCGCCCTCATCCTTAACGGAAGCGCAACGGTTGCGGAGCTTCTTATATGCGGTCGATGCGTTATCGAGCGCGTCGTAGGAGAATACGAGGGGCTTTCTGTAATGAGAAAGCAGGCAGAAGAAGCGGTATGCGAGGGGATCGTAGCCCTTACTCTTAAGAAGATCGAGAATGAGAAATTCGCCCTTGCTCTTAGACATTTTACCGCTTGCGGTGTTGAGGTGGAGAACGTGGAACCAGAAGTTGCACCACTTATGACCGAGGAACGCCTCGGACTGTGCTATTTCGTTAGTATGGTGCGGGAAGGCGTTATCTATACCGCCGCAGTGGATGTCGAGATATTCTCCGCCGTATTTGAGGGAGATCGCCGAGCACTCGATATGCCATCCGGGGTATCCGACGCCCCAGGGGGAATCCCACTTGAGCTCCTGATCGTCGAACTTACTCTTTGTGAACCAAAGCGCAAAGTCGGCGGGGTTTCTCTTGTTATCGTCGCCCTCGACGCCGTCACGGACGCCGACCTCGAGGTCGTCTGCGTTGTGCTCGCCGAAAACGTAATACTTATCGAGCTTTGAAATATCGAAATAGACGTTTCCGCCGGCCTCGTAAGCGTAGCCGCCCTCGAGGAGCTTTTCGATCATATTTATGAACTCGGGAATGCAACCCGTCGCGGGCTGAACGTGAGTCGGCATTTTTATGTTAAGCTGCTCGCAGTCCTTGAAGAATGCGTCGGTATAGAACTTTGCTATCTCCATTACGGTCTTCTTCTCGCGCTTTGCGCCCTTGAGCATTTTGTCCTCGCCGTCGTCGGAGTCGCCCGTGAGGTGTCCGACGTCGGTTATATTCATAATGCGGTTTACGTCGTAGCCGAGGTATTCGAGCGAGCGTACGAGAGCATCCTCCATTATGTAGGTGCGGAGGTTACCTATATGCGCAAAGTGGTAGACGGTAGGTCCGCAGGTGTACATCGTTACCTTGCCCGCTTCGTTCGGGATGAATTCGTCTTTGGTTCGTGTGAGACTGTTGTAAAGCTTCATTTTTTATGTCCTTTCGGTCAGTTGCCGTTGTTTTCCATTTCTGCTATTCGTTTTTCTAGGAGGTCGATCTGGTGATTGAGCTTGCAAAGCTCCTGAGAAACGGGGTCGGGAATGTGAACCTGGTCGAGGTCGCATTTTATGTTTCTTCTCTTGACTATGCGTGCGGGGATTCCGACTGCGGTCGAATCCGACGGAACCTCGGACAGAACTACTGCGTTTGAGGCGATCTTCGAGTTGTCTCCGACCTTGAACGGGCCGAGAATCTTTGCGCCTGCGCCGACCATTACGTTATTACCGAGTG
The DNA here is from genome assembly GCA_045540175.1 of Eubacteriales bacterium. Taxonomy (GTDB): domain Bacteria; phylum Bacillota; class Clostridia; order Oscillospirales; family CAG-272; genus Colimorpha_A. The sequence goes on from JAZQGU010000055.1 coordinate 14,188, forward strand.
TCGGGTGACGCTTGCCGACGTCTTTTCCCGTACCGCCGAGGGTGACGCCCTGGTATAGAGTACAGTTGTCGCCTATCTCGGCGGTTTCTCCGATCACAACGCCGGTGCCGTGGTCGATGAACAGACCCTTTCCGATCTTTGCGCCAGGATGTATCTCTATTCCCGTGAAGAATTTTGCCGTCTGGCTGATAAGACGCGCCGCAACCTTATATCCTCGTATATGAAGAATGTGTGCAATGCGGTATGCAAGCACCGCGTGGTAGCCCGAGTAGAGCAGGGCGACTTCTATATTTGAATCTGCCGCCGGGTCGCGCTCGCGGATCGAGGACAGCTCGGACTGCATATTTTTATAAATGTTAAGGGCGTATTTTACTATTTTGTCCATAGTGTTGGCTCCTTATGTGTGCGGATAATTATTCAGTATACTATTATAATACATTTTATCGTTTTTGTAAATAGTTGTGATGTTATTTTATTGTGAATAATGAAGTCTTGAAAACAATACCGTTTGCCGGGAAATCCGAATTTTCAAAAACAGGTTGACAAATCCTTTGCTTTGGTGTATAATTCAATAGCTTCGAACAATTTAACATATATGTACGGCATGCATAATAATTACGGAGGGTTATCGAAGCGGTCATAACGAGGCGGTCTTGAAAACCGTTTGGGTTCACGCCCACGTGGGTTCGAATCCCACACCCTCCGCCATCAAAGGGCAATGAAAAAGATATTGCCCAAGAAACCCCCGATTTTATCGGGGGTTTCGCCGTTTCTACGGTCGAAATTTTTACAAGCGATTTTGTAGATGTGAAAAAGGTATTTTTCCCTTTCTGTAGTGAGCCGAA
>JAZQGU010000056.1:0-12553 GCA_045540175.1 Eubacteriales bacterium
GGCAGGTTGCTCACGCGTTACTCACCCGTCCGCCACTGATCAGGGACCGAAGTCCCGTCACCGTTCGACTTGAATGTGTTAGGCACGCCGCCAGCGTTCATCCTGAGCCAGGATCAAACTCTCGATAAATGGTATCTTATATCTCTTCCGAGATCTAAAATCTGATTTGTCGAGTTTTGCTTTCTAGCTTACTCTTTTACTTTTTTAAAAGGAATTGTTCGAGATCTTTTTCACAATCTTTTCAGTTCAAGTATTTCTTTCCTTGACTTCTTGTGCTTTGTACTCTCTTCTGTTGTTCAATTTTCAAGGACCGCTTCGCCGCAATTTGACTTACGTTTTCCTTACGGCGGACTTTCAGTATACCACAAAGAATCGGCTTTGTCAAGGGGTTTTTCAAAACTTTTTTAAAAAATTTTGTTTTTCCTTTATGCGGTTTTTCGCGCTTACCGCTCGGACTGTTGCCCTCGCTCAAAGCGCTTGACTATTATAGCAGACGATTCCGCATATGTCAACACTTTTTTTAATATTTTTTTCACTTTGTTAAAGCCGTGTCAAAATGACGAATTTTATCATTCTGTTTTGTGCAACTTGCTACTATTGTATTATTCTTTCCTTTGTAGTATAATATATTCACAGTAATTATGAGAGGAACATAACTGTGGATCCAAAGGAAAAGCTTATCTCATCGCTCAACACCGCTCTTAATGGCGGAACTCTTAAAAAGCTTGTTTTATCGCGCCCGTCCGATAAGAAAATTCTCCGCACCGAGGGGCGCATATATAATAAGGATGGATTCGTTCTCCAGCTCGCATCCTATCTTTCCGACGGGAAGGTGCTTCACACCAACATTCCCGCCTCTGAGGCGCCCGAACGTATTTATTCCATGTTGGGCGATTACCGCCAGCTAAACCTTCTCACGACGGGCGGAGATCTTGAAGCCCGGCTTTCGAGCAGGGGAAAGCTTCTCGTTTCCGGGAAGGTCGGTCAAGGCGAGGTCGTAGATCTTTCGCACGACCGCGTAAAGCAGGTGTTTTTGCGCGACGGAGAGGTTTATCCTTTTCTCATCGCGCTCGGTGTGAGTGACGAAAAGGGAAGAGTGTTCGACAAAAAACGTTCCAAATTCCGCCAGATAGACAGATTTCTTCATTACATCGATGATATTTACCCCAAGCTTCCGCTCGGCGAGCTTTACGTTCTCGACCTCTGCTGCGGAAAAAGTTATCTGACCTTCGCCGCGTACTGGTTTTTGACCGAGGTCAAGGGAAGGAAGGTTAAAATGGTCGGCGCCGATCTGAAGGAGGACGTGATTTCCTACTGTTCGTCGGTTTCCGAAAAGATCGGATTTGACGGACTGTCCTTCGTTTGCTGTGATATATTCAAATTTGAGCCCGAACGCCGTCCCGATCTCGTTCTTTCACTCCATGCCTGCGATATTGCGACCGACATCGTTCTTACCAACGCTGCTCGGCTCGGTGCAGAGGTCATTCTCTCGACACCATGCTGTCAGCACGAGATAAATTCACAGTTAAACACGAAATCCGAGCTTGGCAAAGCGCTTTCGCCCGTCCTCGAGCATTCGCTCATCAAGCAGAAGCTTGCCGTAGCACTCACCGACGCGCTCCGCTGTAAGCGTCTTGAGGCGTCGGGATATTCCGTCGACGTAACCGAGTTAATCGATCCCGAAAACACTCCGAAAAATCTTCTCATCCGCGCGGTCCGCACACCGATGAGCGAACGCAAGAGGGAAGCGGCAAGGAAGGAATTCGACTCCCTCTCCGCTGCCTTCGGAATTACGCTTTTCGGCGGAAACGGATCAAGCTCCGACGCTCCGACACGTATTATATATAATAAGGAAGAAAACTGATGATAATTGACTTCCACGCGCACTGTTTTCCCGACGCAATTGCGCCGAAAGCGCTTGCTCCTATGCAAAATTTGACCGGAATAACGCCATGCTATGACGGCACGGCGTCTGGGTTGAGTTCAAAAATGAAAGCCGACGGAATTGATTTCGCCGTCGTCTGCAACATTGCCACAAATGCGCATCAGCTCGCCAAGGTAAACAGCTTCGCCATCGACATAAACGATTTTTCCCAAACGCTCATCGCGCTCGGTTCGGCGCATCCCGACAGTGAAATTCTTGAAGATGAGCTTCAGCGTCTTATCGACCACGATATTCGCGGAATAAAAATTCACCCCGAATATATGCCTTATTATATCGACGACCCCGAATGGGACAGGGTTTTCTCGCTTTGCGAGGAAATGGGCATTTTTGTGCTTTCGCACACGGGATTTGACTACGTTTCCCCCGACAAGACCGCCTCGACGCCCGATCGAGTTGCAAAGGTGCTTGATCGGCACCCGAATCTGACCTTTATCGGTGCGCACATGGGCGGAAACCGCTTCTATCCACAGGTTCTCGAGTATCTATGCGGCAGGCCGAATCTCTATCTCGATACCGCAATTATGTCGCGGCTTGACAAGAATAACCTCTACGTATCAAGGATAATAGAGTCGCACGGTGTCGACCGCATACTTTTCGGTACCGACGCGCCCTGGAGTGAGCCGAAAGCAGAGGTTAAATTCATAAAATCCCTCGGTCTTAGCAAAACCGACGAAGAAAAGATCTTCCATAAAAACGCCGAAGGACTGTTATTTATGTGACAAATAATGCCATTCCGTGAATTGTTATTGATTTGTTCATTTTTTTGCAGTATAATCAAATTACAGACGTTCATTCGAGCATATTTCAGAAAGGAACAATGAAATGAAACGACTATTTTCATTAATTCTCGCCACTGTGCTTCTTTTCTCGTTCTGCGTTTCATGCAGTAACGGCAAAAAAACATCAAAAGATGACAGCACGACTGCCGAGACAACAACACCCGAAACAACCACGACACCGGAAACGACGACGACCCCCGAGGTCACCACAACTCCCGAGTCGACGACCCCTGAGGTCACTACCACACCGGAGACGACAACCCCTGAAGTAACGACCACTCCCGAAACGACAACCCCCGAGGTAACAACAACTCCCGAGACGACAACCAAGCCCGTTACCACGGCTCCTCCCGAAACTAAGCCGCAGGAAAAGAAATACACCGCTTCCTTCTACGCAGACGGAACTCTCGTCGCTCAGATATCCTTCAAGGCAAGCGACAGCAAGCTGAAGAATCCGCCCGAGGTTCCGAAAAAGGAAGGATATTTCGGATCCTGGGAAAGCTACGAGCTCAAGGCACAGAATATCAAAATAAACGCCGTATACGTTGATTCCTATACCGTAAAGGTAATGGCAGACAGACCCGACAAAATCACGTTTATCGGAGAAACAGAACAGAAGATAACCGTTAATTCTCCAAATATGTCAACTGTTACCATTGTACCCCAGTCCGGCTACGTTATTGACTATTATGAGATAGCCGGCGTCAAATACACCACCCCATATATAAGCCTCTCCAACGTAAAAGAAAATATGACTATAGTCGTTTATTCAAAGCGCGAAAACGCCGAGCTTCCGATCATAAACATTGATACAAACGACGTAGAAATAAAGAACAAAACCGATTACGTTGAAATGACGTTTAGTATGGAAAACTGCGACAGCGAGCTATTTGACGTTGTAGGCGGCATCCGTCTGCGCGGAAACTCAACTCTCGGTTATCCTAAAAAAGCATATCGCATCAAGTTTGATAAAAAACAGTCCCTCATGGGACTCGACAAGGCAAAGAGCTGGGTGCTTCTCGCCGAATATCTCGATCCTTCCAACCTCCATAACCACGCGGCGCTCACCCTTGCAGGTCAGATGCCCGGATTCTCCTTCACTCCGACTCCCTTCAAGGTAAACGTATACCTTAACGGAAAATATCAGGGTATGTACACCCTTTGCGAGCAGGTTCAGGAAAACGAAGGCAGAATGAACATCGAAATGGAAGAGATCACTGCCGAAATGACCGATTTCAAGGACTATAACTGGTTCATTTCCCTCGACCTCAACGCGAAAAGTGATAAGACCCTCGTTGAAAACGAGACCTACCTCGCTTTCCCCGGTTACGGAAATAAGCACCTCGATGGAATGTATTTCGAGATCAAATATCCCGAAAAGAGCCAATTCCCGAGTGAAGAGCAGTTCAAATGGTTCATATCCGAACTGAAAAGCTGCGTTCAGGGCTTGCTCGACGATTTTGTCGCCAGAGATACCGAGGCTATAAAGAGCAAGACGAATATTAATTCGCTTATCGACTTCGTTATCATCGACGAGATCATGGGTCAGGAGGATCACGACTGCTGGCATAAATCTTTCAATATTTATTATACCTGCACCTCCGAAAATCCCGAGGAAAACAACAAGATCAATTTCGGTCCGATCTGGGACTACGACTGGTGTCTCCATACCCCCTGGACCGGCAAGCCGAACGAGCACTACAAAACGACCGACAAGATCGAATGCTGCGGACCGTTCTTCGACGTAATTCTCGAGGTTGACGAGTTCTACAATATTCTTAAGCAGAGATACAACGATTACACAAAGCCTGCTTTGAAGAATTATATCGACTCCTACGACGCGCTTATCGACAGTATGAGCAAGTCGATGAAGAAAAACCATTCTCGTTGGTACGGCTCTTTCCCGTCTACCATGACCGATGATAACATCGAGTTCCTTAAGAGATTCCTGATGCGAAGATACGAGGTTCTTAACAACGCGTGGGATATCTGATATAAGAATAAGCAAAAACGGATAACGGTAAAACCGTTATCCGTTTTGTTTTAACCGAACGCCTCATCCGACAACCGCCTGCTCGGGGAAAGGCAAGACAGCGTTCACTCTACTTTCGGTAGGGGAGGGGCTTGCTCCTCCCGTGTTGAAACGATGTTACTTTGCCTTTGGAACACCTCATCCACCGCTAACGCGGTCCCCCTTCCCCCGCTGGGGAAGGCAAGACGACGTTCACTCTGCCTTTGGTAGGGGAGAGGCTTGCTCCTCCCGTGTTGAAACGATGTTACTTTGCCTTTGGAACACCTCATCCGTCAACCTTCGGTTGACACCTTCCCCAGAGGGGAAGGCAAGATAACGCCCCGATGCTTCGCCACGTTATTTGTAGGGGCGACCATTGGTCGCCCGCATAACTACGATGTTACATCATATTTACAACACCGTCTGCGGCGGCTACATCGGATATTATTTTCCGTTTATAAAAAGCTTCAGGTTACATCCAAGGAGCGTTAGACCGAGGAACGGGGTATTCGAGCACTTACTTTTCAGCGTATTACTCGATATTACAAGCTCCGCCGACGGGTCGACGAGAACGAAGTCCGCCCTTTCGCCCTCCCTGAGTGAGAATGCCTCGCCTATGATCTCAGACGGTCTGATAGCCATTATTTCGGCTATTCTGCGCGGTTTTTCAAGCAGCTCCTGCAGATAAGTCACAAGCACAGGAAGCGTCGTTTCAATGGACGAGAGGCCGTATCGTGACCCTCCCGCACCGTTTTTTTCGCTTGCCGAAAGCGGCGTATGAAGAGAGCTTACGGTATCAATGCTTCCGTCAAAAAGCCCTTCTCTCAGCGCCTCTCTATCCGCCTGCGAGCGAAGCGGGGGAAGAAGCTTGCAGTTTGAACCGTAAAACGCCACGTCGTTTTCCGTCAGCGCAAGATGGAACGGCGACACTCCCGCCGTCACCTTCACTCCCGATCTTTTTGCGAATTTTATCATTTCGAGCGCTTCCTTACAGCCGATAGCCGTAACGTGGACCCGCGCGCCGCTTTCGTAAGCGGCAAAAAGAAGCTTAGCAAGCTCTCCGCATTCGTCGTAACGCGAAAATCCGGCGCATCCGCTCATTTTTGATGCGATTCCGCGTGAAAAGCCGCCGTTTTCGGATTCATTTATGCCTGCCGATATATAGAGCGCGTCGTTTTTCTTGATCTCGCAAAGGGTTTCGTAAATATCTCCGTCGCCGTAATAGCCGTAATAGATTCCGCCCGCGATTCCGTTTGATACGCTTTTTGCAGTCAGAACTCTGCTTCCGAAGCAGTCTCCGCCGAGGCTGACGATCCGTCTGTATCCGCCTGCGTTTGCCGCCGCCAACGCGGTTTCTGCCGATTCTCGGCTTTCCTTTGTGCTGTCGTAACAGCGTGCGCCGATATCGGTGAACGCCGGAAGGAGCAATGCGCCCTTTCCGTCGATAGTTTTTGTTTCCGCGCCCTTCGGGATCTCGGAAACGATCCTCGAAACACCGTTTTCAACCGAGAAAAGAAGTCCGTTTTTCGTATTCAGTGACGGATCGGCTATAATTCTGCAGTTTTTTATCTTGTAGAACATTGTGGACTCCTTTTTTTAATGATTTTTGTGGGGAGACAAGAGGACATTCCAGATATCCTTGTAGGGGAGGGGTTTCCCCTCCCGCACGGAATGATGTTACTTTCCTTTGGAACACCTCATCCACCGCTGGCGCGGTCCCCCTTCCCCCGCTGGGGAAGGCTAGCGACGTTCCGATGCTTCGGCAGGTTATTTGTAGGGACAGGCGTCCTCGACTGTCCGCGCCAAAACGATGTTACATCCCTTTGGAACACCTCATCCACCGCTATCGCGGTCCCCCTTCCCCCGCTGGGGAAGGCTAGCGACGTTCCGATGCTGCGGCAGGTTATTTGTAGGGACAGGCGTCCTCGACTGTCCGCGCCAAAACGATGTTACATCGGTTTTACACACGGTTGCTTCGCAACCTACACCTCATCCGTCAACCTTCGGTTGACACCTTCCCCTGAGGGGAAGGCAAGACAGCGTTCACTCTACCTTCGGTAGGGGAAGGCTAACGACGTCCCGATACTTCGGCCCACAGTTGCTTCGCAACCGTTATTTTTTAAGCATATAACCCTTATTTCTGACCGTTATTATCATTCTTTGGTCAAAAGCCAGGTCGAGCTTTTTTCTCAAATATCTGATATATACGTCGACCGCGTTACTGTCACTATCTGAGCCAAAAACGATCCTTTGCGCTTCCTCGCGCAAAACGACCTCACCCTCACGGTCTTTCAGCAGCTTCAACAGCTCAAGCTCTTTTTTCGACAGGTCGATCTTTTCTCCCCCAAAAGCGACGTCATTCCCATTGATCGTCAGCCCATCGGGGGCTTTTTCTCTTTTCTGAGAGCGGGAAAGCTCGTCACAGAGCTTCCCGACGTCAAACGGACGCTCAACCGGGAATATTCCGTCCGTCTCACACTCTATATAACGGCAGCAAACCACCTTTTCGGCGTTTACGGCAGTATTTTGAATAATCTCCATCACTTCGTCGTCAAGAGTCCCGACCACGAACACCGCCTGATGTACATTTTCGTTCGGGTCGAGAGTAACTTCAACGCCTCGCTCAGAAAGCTCCAGCTCCATCAAGCGGGATAAACGCTTTTCGCTCAACTCTCCTATCGGATACACTAAAATAGTATTCATTATATATCACTCAGCAAAATTCTCGCTTCAGAGCCGATGTTTCCGTCCTCAAGAACCGTCTTGAAGAGCATCACACCATCGTTTTCCGCCCCGAAAACCTTAAAAGATGCGCCGAGGCGCGCTTCATGAAGATAATTTATCGAGAAATTTGTCACGCGCTTTCCCAACATATTGGGGAGAAATCCGCAGAAAATACGGGGATAATTCGTATTATTGAGGTGAATATTCCGGTCGCAGTCTCCGTAGGTGACTCTGTAATCTCCCAGCTCGGAGAATTCCACGTCCCTCGCTCTGAATCTCATCGGCGATTCGACCTCCACCTTATCGGAATCGGTATCGAATCCGAGCGGGATCTCCTCAACTCTGATCGGGTGGCGGCTTTCGATATTCATCGCGCCCCAGAAGGCGTTCATCGCCGCGATCCTCTCCTCTCCGCGTGTTATGACCGTCGTTCTGTTATACCCGAAGCCTCTTGCATCGTTAAGCCAGGTCGTGACTGTGATCTTATCCTGCGGATAAAGGATCCCGTTTATATCAAGCGCGGCACGGCTGAGAATAAATGCCTTTCCGCCGTCCCTGAGCTCATCAAGGGTCGGGCCGTGATAAACGTGCTGAAGATTTGCGCTCTCCTGCATATATCTCATTACTGCAGAAACACTTGCAATGCCGTTCATATCTGTATCGTGCGTATCAACTCGAAAATCGTAAGTAAACTTCATCGTTTTCTCCTTATCTTTTATAAAGTTCAGCTCCGTCTTCGCCGTCGATCTCCACGGTCTTAACCTTTATTGTCTCGTTTCGGGAGGTGGGAACGTTTTTTCCTACGTAATCTGCCCTGATCGGCAGTTCTCTGTGTCCGCGGTCGATAATTACCGCCAGCCGTATCGCATCGGGACGCCCGAGCTCAAAAAGAGCCTCGATCGCCGCGCGCACGGTTCTTCCGGTATAAAGGACGTCGTCTACGAGGATAACGGTCCTACCGCCGACCGAAAAGGGAATATCCGAGCCGCTCACTATCGGCATATCGAGCTTGTCTTTAAGATCGTCGCGGTGCAGCGTGATATCGAGGCTTCCGACAGGAACGCAAACGCCCTCGATCGCCCTTATATTCTCAGCGATCCGTTTTGCAAGCGGGATTCCTCTCGTTTTGATGCCGATGAGGCAAAGACCGTCCGTGCCGTTATTCTTTTCAAGTATTTCGTGCGATATTCTCATAAGCGCGCGGTTCAGCGCACCGCGATCCATCACGGTCGATCTTGCGGAAGCTTCCATTTTGTCTCCAAAATCCTTCATTATTATATATACCATTATAGCACGCCCAAAAAGCCCTTGTCAATGATATTATTACGATAAGAAGAATCGTTTTCCATTTTTTACCATTATTTAATATCTATCGGCAGGGAAGTGTATAAATGCTCATTCTTCGACCGAGTAAGACGTGTAGCGACGGCTGTTTTCCCTAAAGGTAATGGCTCTTTTTGTGATATGGTATAGAAAAAGAGCAAGGAGGATAAAAAATGAGGATAAAAAACCCATTCAGCAATCGGCAAAAGCGAAAAACCGATAAAACAAAAGTGATAACCGTCCCGATCGGCAGAATTTTGCCAAATCCCGCGCAAACGCGCAAAAGCTTTCCCGATCTCAATCGCCTTTCCGAAAGCATAAGCAAGTACGGCGTTCTTCAGCCTCTGACCGTCCGCCCCGTGCCGAACGGAAATATCGAAAAAAGTCGGAAAAGGGAGGACAGCAAAGTTTACGAGCTGATATCGGGCGAACGGCGCCTGCGTGCGGCAAAGATTGCAGGGCTGACAGAGATCCCCTGCATTCCGGTCGAGCTTGACGACCGCCAAGCGGCTGAACGAAGTGCGGGTGAAAACAGCAACAAGGCGCCTCTTACCTTTTTTGAGGAGGCGGCGGCAATGGCGTCGTTCCTCGATACTTACGGGCTGACGCAGGAGGAGACTGCATCGGTTTTCGGGATCCCGAAGTCGGCGCTTTCTTCAAAGCTTCGGCTTCTGCGCCTAACGGGAGCCGAAAAGCTGATAATTACCGGCGGAGGACTGACCGAACGCCACGCAAAGGCTATAATCAAGATCTGCGATCCCGAAAAGCGGATCAACGTGATCCAGGAGGTCGTCCGCCTGGGTCTTAGCGTTTCGCAGACAGAGGAGCTTGTCGATTCGGTGCTTTGCCCGACGGATGAAAAGGCAAAGAAGCGCAAAGCCTCGATCAAGGATCCGCGTATCGTCTATAATACCATTGACAAGGCGATCGAAAGCATCGAAAATGCGGGGATAACGGTCGAAAAGGAGCGGCGTGAGAACGGCGATTCCGTCGAGCTCGTTTTCAGGATCAAAAAAGCGTCCCGCAGTATTCCCGAGAATTTCTCCGAGTTTTCCCCTGCTATAAGAGAAACGTCGGCGGTTTAAGAAAATGTTTCACGTGAAACAATCGTTTTGCGTGAAGCTTTTTCTTTTTTAATGTTTCACGTGAAACATTTTTCATCTTTTACTCTCGCAATTGTTTCACGTGAAACAATTATTCCCTCGTTTTTCCCTTATTTTTTCCACTTGCGCTATTCCTATTGACATTTTCATGCAAAAGAGATATAATAAAAGCACCTTTTAACAAACTAACAGGAGAATTCTTGTGGGAAAAATAATAGTTTTCGCCAACCAAAAGGGCGGCGTAGGTAAAACGACGTCTGCCGTCAACGTTGCGGCGGCGATGGGCGCGAGAGGCAAAAAGGTGCTTCTCGTCGATCTTGACCCCCAGGGCAACACGTCAAGCGGCGTCGGTATCAATAAAAAGAATATGAAGCTTTCGAGCTACGACGTGGTCATCGGCAGAAGCTCCGCCGAAAGCTGCATCGTCGCAACGGAATTTCCGAATTTATCGGTCATTCCGTCGAATATTTCCCTCGCAGGCGCTGAATTTGAGCTTGTTTCAATAGAAAAACGCGAATATCGGCTTAAAAATGCGCTCACACTCATAAAGGACGCATACGATTACATAATTATCGACTGTCCGCCGTCACTCGGAATACTGACGGTAAATTCCCTCGTCGCCTCGGATGCGGTAATTGTTCCGATGCAGTGCGAATATTATTCGATAGAGGGTCTTTCACAGCTTCTTTCGACGATCCGATCTGTAAAGCGCCTTTACAATCCGAATCTTGAGCTGCTCGGAATACTTATCACGATGTATAACGGCAGACTCAATCTTTCGAGCCAGGTAATGTTTGAGCTTAAGAAATATTACGCATCAAAGCTCTTCAAAACAACGATCCTGCGTAACGTAAAGCTCAGCGAAGCTCCCGGCTACGGAATGCCAGTCATTTATTATGATAAGCATTGTAAGGGAACCGAGGCTTATTACGCAGTAACGGACGAAATTCTTGAAAGAATCTGACCCCTATAAACCCATAGAAAGGAAATAACATGGCAAAACCGAAGAACACAGGTCTCGGGCGCGGTCTTGAAGCCATCTTCCTCGACAATACGGCAGAGGAAAATGGCGGCGTAACGATGATGCGTCTGAGCGAAATAGAGCCTAATCCCGATCAGCCGAGAAAGGATTTCGATCCCGAAGCGCTGTCACAGCTCGCCGAATCTATCGCAACCCACGGTCTTATTCAGCCGATAATCGTCAGAAGCACGGGTAGCGGTGAGTATTATGAGATAATCGCGGGCGAAAGACGCTGGAGAGCGTCGAAATTGGCGGGTCTTACCGAGGTTCCCGTCATAATAATGGAGCTTGACGATCAGAAGGCGGCGCAGGTCGCAATAATCGAGAACGTGCAGAGAGAGGATCTGAACGCGATTGAAGAAGCGATGGCGTACCGATCTCTTATCGAGGACTACGGAATGACTCAGGAGGAGCTTTCGAGGCAGATAGGCAAAAGCCGTTCGGCTGTCGCAAATACTCTCCGCCTGCTGGAGCTTCCCGACGAGGTAATGGCTCAGGTAAAGGAAGGAACAATCTCGGCAGGTCACGCAAGAGCGCTTTTGGCATTAAGAAACGCCGCACGTATTCTCGGCGCGGCAAGCGCGGTTGCAAACAAGGATCTTTCCGTCCGTGAGACCGAGGCTCTCGTTAAGAAGCTCAACCGAATCGAAAAAGAGCTTAACGACCCGAAGCCCGTAAATGACGAGCCGATAGTAGATTATACCGCCGAGCTTGCAAAGAAAATGACGGCACGACTCGGAAGAAAGGTAGTAATCAGCGGTAAGGGAAACTCAAGAAAGCTTGAGATCAGCTTTTCCGACGATAATGAGCTCGACGAGCTCGTAAACAAGCTCTGCGGAGCAAATATTTTTGACGACTAAAATAACAAGGCAAAAAAGAGGTAAAAATCATGCTTGACATCAAATACATCAGAGAAAATCCGGGCGAAGTAGTAGAAAGACTTGCTCAGAAGGGCAGAGACGCAAAGGAAGAGATCGCAAAGATCCTTGAGCTTGACAGCCAGCGCCGTTCCATCATCGCAGAAAACGAGCAGATGAAGGCAGAGCAGAACAAGACGAACAAGCTCATTCCCCAGTATAAGAAGGAGGGCAAGGACGTTGCCCCCATTTTCGCGCAGATGAAGGAGCTTGGCGCAAAGACAAAGGCAAACGACGAGCTTCTTAAGACAGTTGAAGAGCAGTTCAACGACCTTATGTACGCGCTTCCCAACCTTCCCGACCGCGACCTTAAGCCCGGCGGTAAGGAAAACAACGAGCCTCTCCGTTACTTCGGCGAGCCTCATAAGTTCGACTTCGAGCCGAAGAACCACGTTGACCTCTGCACCGACCTCGGTCTGATCGACTACAAGCGCGGCACTAAGCTGGCAGGTAGCGGCTTCTGGATCTATTCCGGCATCGGCGCTCGCCTGGAGTGGGCTCTGCTCAATTACTTCATCGATACACATCTTGCGGACGGCTATGAGATGATTATGCCTCCTTATATGCTGGAGTATCAGTGCGGTCTGACAGCCGGTCAGTTCCCGAAGTTTGCGGATGAGGTTTACAAGATCGCGAATCCGACAGATGACAGAGTACATTATATGCTTCCGACTGCAGAGGCAGCGCTTGCTTCCGTTTACCGTGATGAGATTCTGACAGAGGCAGATCT
>JAZQGU010000057.1:0-41351 GCA_045540175.1 Eubacteriales bacterium
GATACCTACGGTTATCTTGCCAGAACAGGCGGAGGAACGACAAACTACATATCGTCTCTTTCCAATACGGTAGGCAATAGCACTTCTTCACTATCGTATACGTATAATAATAGCGGTAACATCACCGAGATCCGTGAAAACGGCACTCTTAAATACAAGTACACCTACGATAGTCTTAATCGTATAATCCGTGAGGATAACTATGATGCGGGTGTATCCTACACTTGGACTTACGGCTGTTCTACAAAGGGCAACCTTGAAAGCAAGACCAAGTACCTAAGAAACAGCAGTGATACAGAGTGGGTACAGGCTGCACAGACAAATTACTCATACGGTTCTTCCTGGAAAGACGCGCTAACCTCTTTCGGTAACGAGACTATTACCTATGATGCAATAGGTAATCCCACTTCTTATCGCGGAAAAACTCTTACTTGGACTAACGTAAGAAGACTTGCATCCTTTGGTAGCAATACGTTCCAGTATGGCGCCGACGGTATTCGTTATAAGAAAAACAACACAACGTATACTCTCGACGGCAACCGTATAATCAAGGAAACTAACGGCACAAGAACTCTTACTTATTACTACGGCACGAGCGGAGTAATAGGCTTCAGATACAACGGCGCAGATTACTACTACAGAAAGAATCTTCAGGGCGACGTTATAGCCATCTATAACACTTCCGGCACCAAGGTCGCATCTTACGTCTACAATGCCTGGGGTGAGGTTCTTAAGGTAACGAATAATACTTCTGCAAACATAGGCGATATAAACCCCTTCCGTTACAGAAGCTACTATTACGATACTGAGACCAAGCTTTATTATCTTGAAACAAGATACTACGATCCCGAAGTCGGTAGATTCATAAACTCCGACAGCATAGATTACCTTGATCCGGAAACAATAGGCGGGCTTAACCTCTTTGCATACTGCGGAAACAATCCAGTGAACAGGATTGATCCAAATGGGAAACACTGGTATTATTTGTGGATAGACGATTTAATTGAATCAGTAGATGAACTGATAGCAAGCGTGAGCAACATTGTATATGGAAGGGCCGCAAACGAACGGAGTTATTATGATCCTAAGGGAGCAAATGATTTGTGGAATTCTAGGCCGTTTCAAAACACAAAGCCATCTCAAGAAACGCAGATTTTTACTGAATTCATGTATGATCACGATTTCGTTGCCGATATTAGCATTTCAGCAAGTATTCCAAATACAATATTTAATGGCAAGTTTGGGATCAGCAGGGTGCTTAGTCCAAATAAAAACATTGATGCAACATATGCGCATGCTGGCTTTGGAGCATCTACACCCTCGATATTACCGTTTAATATTTCTTATAGTGTTGGAATTGTGAATAGAGTCGAAGTAAAAGAGGACTACGCTGAATCTTTCTTAGATATTGGATCGGGAGCAATATTTGGCATTGATTACTGCTGGTGGCGTAACGGCGCAAGTGCGTATAGTTTTACGATAGGTACCTCATATGGAGTATATGGTGGATATGATTATTATTGGTGTTTAGATTAGTTTTTGGAGGAAGAGTACCGTTGTATGAATTGATAAAAGACAGTTTACAAGCCTATTCTTTTGTGGCAGTATTTTCCGCGCTTTGGATTTTGTCTGCTGTCTATGCTACATTTAAAAACACAAAAAATATTGAAAATAAAAAAATGAAAACAGTTTTACGCTCTAGTATAAGCAGTATACTTATTTGTTTTTGGATATGGTTTTTTGTTTATGTGAATCTATACCCGATTTCTTTGGCCTATTATGAATATAATCATGATTTTGCAGAGGAAAAGATCGGTGTAATCGATAGCATAGAGCAAGATAGCAAAGATCGTATAAAATTAATCATAGGCAGCACAGAATATACAATGGTTTATAGCAGTGTCAGCCCCGCTTTTATTATTGGAAAAGATTTTGATGAGGGTGATACTGTGAAAATTAAGTTCGGAGTAGAATCAAAGTATATTTTTGATATTTACAAATTAAATACGATACCCTGACAAACCTTACCAGAAAGTATCGTTTCGGAATAATGATTTAATTCAAATAATTAAAGCAAGGCTTAAATGTTCTAATGACAGTTAAGTCTTGTTTTTTATCATTAACTTGCTTTATTGACAAACTAAAGGGAGTATGTTATAATTATACATACGATGAATACGGCGACGTAATAAAGGTTGAGGAAAGAAAAACCTCGAATAACTCTCTTGTCGGAACTCAGACCGTAACCTACGACGATTCCCGCAGACAGATAAGCCGCACCGACAGCAGAGTGTCTCAGACTTACGAGACCCTTTACGAGCGCACGATCGGAAATGTCGGAAATATCTTTCCCGACAATGCGGTAATAGGCGTTACTTTTACAGGTAAGTTCACCGACACGGTCGACCGTGACGGTCTGCGCCGACCCTCGGTAAGAAAGCTTACCCTCAATTCCGCGTCCTCTCCCCTTATGACAGATACCTACGGTTATCTTGCCAGAACGGGTGGAGGCACCACAAGCTACGTATCGTCCCTTTCCAATACGGTAGGCAATAGCACTTCTTCTCTGTCCTACACGTATAATAATAGCGGTAACATCACCGAGATCCGTGAAAACGGAACCCTTAAATACAAGTACACTTACGACAGTCTTAACCGCCTTACCCGTGAAGACAACTATGATGCAGGCGTATCCTACACTTGGACTTACGGCTGTTCTACAAAGGGCAACCTTGAATGTAAGACTAAGTATTTAAGAAACAGCAGCGACACGGAATGGGTACAGAGCGCACAGACAAATTACTCGTATAACTCGGCTTGGAAGGATGCACTGACCTCTTTCGGCAGTGAAACTATTACCTATGATGCAATAGGCAATCCTACGACGTACCGAGGCAAGGCGCTTACCTGGACTAACGTAAGAAGACTTGCGTCCTTTGGCAGCAACACCTTCCTCTACGGTGCCGACGGTATACGTTATAAGAAGAATAATATCACTTATACCCTCGACGGTAACAGAATCCTTAAGGAAACCGACGGTACTAAGACACTTACTTATTACTACGGCACGAGCGGAGTAATAGGCTTCAGATACAACGGAGCAGATTACTACTACCGTAAAAACCTTCAGGGTGACGTCATTGCGATCTTTAATACTTCGGGAACTAAGGTCGCTTCCTACGTCTACAACGCCTGGGCGAAGTTCTTAAGGTCACAAATTATACCTCAGCAAATATTGGTGACATAAACCCCTTCCGTTACAGAAGCTACTATTACGATACAGAAACTAAGCTTTATTATCTTGAAACAAGATATTACGATCCGGAAACAGGTCGGTTCATAAACTCCGACTCCCTTGAGTACATAGACCCTCAAACCATCGGCGGTCTTAACCTCTTTGCTTATTGCGGGAATAATCCGGTGATGTTCTCCGACCCGGGTGGTACTTTGGCTTGGAAGTTGGCAAGTTGGGTTGACAAGAAGATTATCAATTGGGTGCGTGAGAATGTTGTTAAACCAACTGTTAAGTTTGCGGTAGGCATATATACTGACTATAAAAATTATGATAAATACAATACAGACGAGCAGAAAGTTTATAACTCAAATTATTTCTCTTCTTACAAAGGAAAGCTTGTTATTAGGACAAATTTGGATCGATCCGGTTCATTTGGGATACTATTTATCAGCCACCAGGATGATAACGCATGGGATAGGATTAATACGGTAAAACACGAATATGGTCATACAAAGCAACTTGACCAAATGGGTATTATAAACTATCTGATATTTATCGGCATACCTTCTGTGTTTGAATTTGGTGATGAATCTTATTACCGAAAGCCTTGGGAAATAACTGCAGATATTTATGGTGGAGTAGACTTGAATTCTCGAACGGAGGATGACACTATTACTCGACAACATATAATTAATGGATATAAATATATGAATGTTGCATCCAATTACTATTTGCCTCATTGGCTGAAAATTGCTATGTTAATGAAGTATTATTAATTTTATAAGGAGAATTTATGAGGTTTTTACGATTGATTGTTCTCATTTTTTGTATATCATTAATCTGTACATCTTGCTCTTTGTGGAATTTAGCATATGAATTTCAAGAGAAAAAGTACTATTCAAATAAAAAGAATTTTGTATCAGTCAAAGCTGAGTGCGTTGAAATTACTACGAATGAATGGTCTCCGGGGAAATATTTTATTACTGTCAAAAATATGGAATATGAACGGACTGACGATAGTAAGTTCATAAGCTATACCTTTGTAGTTAACAAGGCAAATTCCACAATTCTGAAAAACAATGGAATCGAAGAAAAGCTAGCCCCCGGAACAATTTTCGTATTCATATCTGCTCCGAAATATTTTGGCGACGGATATAAGTGTCCTATCGTTGGTATCGAAATAGATGGGGAAATTCTGTTAGATTTCGATACAGGATATAAAAACTTGATGGCAACCTATTAATAATAAATGAGCTTTTAACATTGTTAATATGCGTATGGATTATTTGATCAATTAAATAGTCCATACGCATACACCTACGACGACGGCGGAAATATGATCGGAAAGGTCGAGAAGAACACCGCAACAGGCGCTGTTACGACTCATTCGTTCCTGTATTCCTCGCTCGCATGGAAGGATAAGCTGGTTTGCTATGATGGTAACTGTATAACGTACGACGCGATAGGCAATCCCACATGCTACAAGGGCAACGCACTTACTTGGACGAATATAAGGCATCTTTCTTCTTACGGAAACAACACCTTTGCATACGGCGCAGACGGAATCAGATGCCGCAAGAATAATATTACTTATACCCTCGACGGCAACAGAATCCTTAAGGAAACCGACGGTACTAGAACTCTTACTTATTACTACGGCACGAGCGGAGTAATAGGCTTCAGATACAACGGAGCAGATTACTACTACCGCAAGAACCTTCAGGGCGATATCATCGCCATTTACAACACCTCTGGAACAAAGGTCGCATCTTACGTCTACAACGCCTGGGGCGAAGTCCTTAAGGTTACTAACCACACCTAGGCAAATATTGGTGACATAAACCCCTTCCGCTACAGAAGTTATTACTACGACACAGAAACCAAACTATAGAAATACATGAAATGAATGATTTGGATAAATTTATTCAGAAAAAGTTTGTTATGGGATAAGTTCTTAACAAGATAAGGGAGAAAGCTTACCCTCAATTCCGGGTCCTCTCCCCTTATGACAGATACCTACGGTTATCTTGCCAGAACGGGTGGAGGCACCACAAGCTACGTATCGTCTCTTCCCAATACGGTAAGCAATACCACGTCTTCCGTGTCGTATAAATATAATAAGTAATACATATCCGTAGATAGCCACAAAGTTTCAAAACTTTGTGGCTATTTTTACTCGACGAAAAAAGATAAAAAAATTTGTAGTTTTATATTGACAACTCAATCAAAATGTGTTAACATAGATGTACGAACAAATGTTCTTTTGGGGAGTGAGGCGTTATTATTCTATCTAAAAATGACATTGAGAATGTCTCCAATGCCGCTTTGAACTCATATTTAAAAACCGACGTTCTACCGCTGCGAAGAATATGTATCAAAAGATTTGCTCAAGAATACTTGGGACTGCATATAGAATATATCGACCTTGATTTTAGCCCCGTTGATATTTTGGGCATGACTTCATACGAGGATTTTGAGCTATGTTTAGATGAAAATTTGCCGTGGAAAACTATTCATATGAAGCAAAACACAATATATTTAAATCGCAGATTGCTAACGCCCAAGAATTTCGGTAGACACAATTTCACAATCGCTCACGAGTGCGGACATCAGATAATATACCGCATGGAAAGGGATAAGCTGCGTATCACTCCCAATGAGCCTTGCAGTTTTCTTCATTATTCCGAGGATGATTGGAATGAATGGCAGGCAAACTGCTTCGCAGCAGCACTACTTATGCCCGAACAGCAAATAAGGCACTACGTTTATCTCACGCGCGGAGACAAACCGTTTTATACATACTACAAAAACAGTAAGCACCGCGATACAAAAGAACTGATCAAAATGGCAGATTTTTTTGGTGTTTCATATGAGGCGCTTTGCAAACGATTGCTTCAACTTGATATTGCAAAAAAACCAACGCACTATTATTTGAGCGTTATGGATATAGTAAAGGAAGAAGATGAATGGGAAAATATAAGCTCGATACAACTGCCTGCGTCAAAATCAATAGTGACCAATCCGCTGTGATTGAAAAAACCAGGTCGATGACGGAGATAAAAGGTCAATGTCCATATTGCAAGCACTTTGCCGGAACTCTGTATAAACCGTCAGAAACACACGGAATAACGGCGATAATAAAAACCAAATGTAAAAAATGCGGATCGGAATTCTATTTGCCGATGTCATTAAGAGTTGGTTCAACAAAATAATATTCAAGAATTGAGCTACGGAGCCGCTTGATGCGTTGTCGTCCATACAGCCACTTGATAAGATCAAAGGATCTTAAGTGAATGTATGCGATAAGCATCAAGCGTTTTTTTATTTAAAACCGGACACTTACTGACCGAATTAACTGTTACAATGCAACCAAGAAAGGAGGTGTGTTACCGTGGGATGTGCCGAACGGCGACAAGAAATCTTAAAAATACTATGCCGCCGCAGGCACGAAACCGTGGCAAATCTGGCATTCGAACTATGTGTGTCCGAAAGAACGGTAAGACGAGACATTGAGACTTTGAGCCTGAGCGAACCAATATACACTCAGGCGGGTCGTTATGGTGGCGGTGTATACATATTAGACAGTTACAAGCCGCCAAACGCATATATGGCAGAACAGGAATCATCTCTTCTTAAGAAGATTTACCGCATGTCAGAAAATAGAGATCGTTGCGATCTGTCCTATGAAGAAATGACCATATTAAAGAAGATTATCGAAAACCACTCAAAGCCAATGATGTCATCTTAGCGGCAACATCATCTTTATATTATTTCTTGCGTACAATTATTTGTCATCAATCAATACGTCGCAGTAAACAAAGAAAACGGAATCGAGAGAAAATCTCGGTTCCGTTTTTTGCTATTCGGTTTCGATGATCGCAAGCGCATCCTCGGCGGTGAGCTCGCCCTTGAGATACAAATCGCGCGCTTCAACTGCTTTATCGTTCCATTCGAAGAATCCATTTTGCGTTAAGCCCTTGGCGAGCGGATGCAGTGAATCCAACGATCGTTCCAAGCGCTTATACATTTTCTGATACGTGCGTTTATACGCAAGCAAAACAGTATCGTTCTGTGCATCGATCTTGCGTTTCAGATGAGGACCGATTTGTTTGCAGGTCTTTCCGTTCTCGATAATACGGTCGCAATACTTTGTCGCTTTAGCTGTCGCAGGATAAAAGTATTTTCCGCAGCAATGACACCAAGCAATATTCGGCTTTGCATCAAGGAATAACATCAGGATAAATCGGTAGTAGTCGGAAAGCGAATCGAAAAGATAACGCCTCTTCAATTTCTCCTCTAAGAAGAACTGCTGTGTAAAGCTTGCGGTTGTAAGCTCACGGTATGGTTCTGCGGTGAGATCGATTTCATTACCCGAGGTGATATCGTCAAGCAATACAGTAGCGATAAAATGAAGATCCAATATTTCTTCAAGGCAGGCGATGATTTGGTTGCTTGCAGTTATAGGAAACAGATCAGGGCTATCGTCTCGGATAATCAGGTTATTCAGCGCCTTCGTTGTCAGCGTTCCGAAAATCAAGTCCTCTGAAAAAAGATCACTTGCAAAGTCGTTCACCTTGCGCATAAACGCATCGAAATCATAATCGCTGAGAGGAAACGTATGCGGAGCGGCATCGTAAAGCTCTGCAACGCGTTCGGCATAACCCTTGATATCCCAGTCTGCAAACAAGAGCAATTCTTTTTTTATCGTGCTGTTACCGACGATCACTTCGTTACCATCTATAAACTGCGAGAAGCGCAGGTTGCCTTTGCTGTCGATAGCAACGTAAATATCGTTAAAATCCTTCATCCGCTTCACCGCCTTTGTCAATCATCAAACTTTTCGTTTTCCGTGAAGATTGATTGTTCATTTAGAAAATCGAAATGGTACGGTACAATTATAGCACAAACAAATTAAAAAAGAAAGTAGGTATCAAGAAATGAAGAAATCAAACTACACGCACTATGATGAACTGCCGTTGTTTCTCAATGCAGAAATAGTGGCAAAGCTGTTGGGAATCGGGCAGGCATCTGCATACGAGCTGATGCATGAGAAGGATTTTCCGACGATCCGTATCGGGAAACGGTTAGTCGTTCCCAAGGAAAAATTTATAAGTTGGTTGAACGAACACACCAAAGGAGGAAGGACGTGTTAAAGAATCAACAAAATCTTATAAATTACTTTCCTATGCCGAATGAGATCTTCAGTCTCGGGCTGACCGACGGCGAGATTCTGGTGTACACGTTTCTGATGCGGTGCGAGGACAGAAAAACCTTCCAGTGTCATCCGAGTTACGCGACGATTTGTGAAGCCATCGGTCGAAGCAAAAACAGCGTGAAGAAATACGTTCAAGGTCTTGAAAAGAAAGGGCTGATCTTCACCGAGCCGACCAAGGTCAACACAAAGGACGGACGAGTTCACAACGGAAGTCTGTGCTATACGATCCTGCCGATCCGCAACGTTATAGAACGGCATTACGAAATGCAGCTTGAAATGGCACGGCTTGAATTAGCGAGAGCGAAGGCGCAGGAAAAGCTGGAGCGTTACGACAAAAAGCATCGAAAAACGGCGGTTTGAGGCAGAACTTATTTTGAAGCAGGAGAAAGAGTCGGTGCCGTAAAAGGCGACCGACTCACTTCACATCGGACGGCAATGCCGACCGTGTAAGGTTTTTTGGCGTTTTGAAGGACGGATTTGATAGGTGCCGTAAATCGCACCTTGGTGCCGGTATACGGTGCCGTATGTCGAAAAAAACGCCGTATTACAAGGAAAATATAGACGCTGTGATAGGCGTCATGAGCGGAAAAGAAGTGTTTGAGACAAGATATCTGCCTAAGAGGATAGTTTTATGAGAACAGCCCCGCTCAAGGCAGGGCTGAAACGATTATCGATTATATAGTGCTTTGAAATCTTTTCGTTCGCGTATAGGATCAAAGCAGCGATTGTTGTTCAGACAGCTGATGAAATCATCCACATCGGATGTTCCAGAATCACATACCGGCTTTTCACCTTCAACCAAATTGAATAGCGGTGCAGTAAAACGGTAGTATGATTGCTTTTGGTACTGAACCATTGCTTCTGCATGAAAACGCGATTGTCTGAGTGCCTCGATCACTTTATCCCAGTTCTGTTCGCGGCAGAATGCAAATGCTTTATCCAGAGCATTGTACTGTAGTATGTTGTGATAGTACTGATAGTTTTCGTCCGGGAAAATTATCTTCAAAATCTGTTCCACGGCTTCACACGTTTCAAGAGATTTTGTTACTAATTGCAGCTGACATATAAATCTGTTAAGATCCCGTTCCGTAATCCTTTGACTGTGGATTTCTTTTTCACTTCCGGTGAGACACCACCACAGAAGATCATTCCGCTTGTCTTCGTCTTCTTCCTTCATTGCGTACTCTTTGGCTTCGTCATTTCTGCCAAGACAGTGAAGGGCGGGAACAATGCCAAAAAGTGCTTTCCTCACCAATTTGTGATCTGTGCTGTTCTCAAGAACTATCTTATAGTGTTTCACAGAACTTTCCAATAAGCGAGTGTACTCTGCATCGTCGGGCAATGGTAAGGCAGCATCGTATTCGGCAAACGCGAGCCACTCAACATAGTCCATATTTCCGGGATATTCAGCGGCAGCACGTACAGCAATTTGATAATTCGCTTCATAGTGTTTCAAGTATTCATTAAAAGCTTCATCAAACTCAGCCTTTCTCAAATCTTTGCGATAGGTATCCATCCCCAACAGATGATCGGTTGTTACGCCGAAAAGATTAGCAAGGGGCGGCAAGAGAGAAATATCCGGCATGGCGGCATCGGTTTCCCAGCGGCTGACAGCCTGCGGAGAGATCGAGAGAAGCTCTGCAAGATGCTCCTGTGTCATACCTGCATTCCGTCGTAAATCTTTAATTGTTTGTCCGAAAGACATATATGTTACTCCTGATTATTTACTCGACCGGTCTGTGATTATAGTATACCAAAATTTTTCTGATATGTCCACCTCTCGTTAATTGAGAGGAGGTACGAAGATCTACCGACATGCTGAAATCGTCCATCCGAAATCTATGGCTATAGAGTCATGTATCAGAAATATTTTGTGCAGAAACGATCTTGAGCGTATTACGCTTTTGAATTTGCTCAGAGAAGAAAATCCGCTTGCATTTGCAAGGTATCAGAATATTATAAAGACATATCGATATGATACTTTTGAAAATAATGGTGTCTTTCTTACGGAGTGCTCTTATCATGCAAATGCAATAAAAATATCTTTCTCTGATACGTATCGTGGAAAACGCTATATTGAGAGAATGATGGATAAAATGGGGCTGGACACGCTTAAGCCAATCAAGGTTAATGTTTGGTTGAAATGGTTCAACTCCAGAACAATTATTCACCAGGAATCTATAGAAGCGCAAGTGGATATTACCAATCCTGGTGGCGTACTCACTATTACTGGTCTTCCTAATGTTCCTGCGGCAAAGGATATTGGTATTAGGGTCTATTTTGACGATAAGCTTATGTGCTATGCGATTCAATCGCTTGAAGATTCTGAGGTTTGGAGATAAGTTAAAACAATGGTCAAAGAACAGCTTCAGAAATTGCTGAGAAGTCCTTTGACCATTGAGTTTTATGTGCAATAAGTAAGGAAAGTGACCATGAAAAAACTGATACCGATATTTCTGTCCGCACTCCTATTTACCGGATGCGCCGGAACAAGCAATAATCAAACCAACACCTACCGCCAGATCAGTATGGATGAGGCGGTGAACATGATGGCACAGGAGACGGGCTATATCATTCTCGATGTGCGCCGTCCAGATGAGTTCGCCGCGGGGCATATCCCGAACGCCATCAACGTGCCAAACGAAACCATCGGTACGGCAGAGATTTCCGAACTGCTCGACAAGAATCAGCTCATTATGGTGTACTGCCGCAGCGGACGGCGCAGTAAAGAGGCATCCGAGAAGTTAGTCAAGCTGGGATACACGAACATCGTGGAGTTCGGCGGGATCCTTGATTGGAAGGGCGAGACTGTCACAGGTCAATAATAACACCGCTGTAGACAAAGAAGAAGTATCACATTGAAATATTGCAAATTGCTAACAATAGGAGAGATTATGTCAAAGAGTAAGAATATTGGATTAATCGCGATGCGGATGCAGAAGAAAGCAAAGTGATCCGCCGTTCAATAATAGCCCAATTGTTCCAAGTGTCTAATGAAGATTTGACGAAATGGCCAAATTGTTCGCAGTGGAAGGGATTGAAAACTAGATTAGGGGTGATCTTTGATATTTTAGCAAAATTAGGATGTTTTGTTTTGAAAAAAGGTGCTGTTGAAAGTTATTATTTACATGCATCAAATACTACATACAATGCAAAGCCTGCTGCCGCAGTCCTTGAAATTAGCAAGTTGGAAGAAAAAACAAATGAGGAATTAATGACATACTACGCAGATTTAATTTTTCCTTTGCAATTTGCCGCTTTGGGAAAAATGGTAGATGAAAGTTTTGCTGTAAAAAAAGAGTTATTAAGTGAATTGGCATTAGCTCTTGGAATATTAGATAAAGTTAATAGTGAAAAAGAAATGCTTTCTGCAATTAAACAAGCAAAGGGAAATATAAATTCGCTATTTGATTATTCGATTATTAATGAAAATAATCGGAAAGGCATTAATGTGTCCTTGAAATCGAAAATTATAGATGTAGAAGGTTTTCCTTTAAAAGCATTCGTGGGAGATAATGTGAATACTTTAATTGAGGCTAATATCCATTTTAAAGCATAGTGTAGAATTGCTTTTTGATCAAAAAATCTCCGCAAGTGGTCAAACATGTGGTCAAAGGCGAAAAATGGGCTTGTTCAACCCTCAAAGCAGGGAAGGACAAGCCCATTGTGTATATCACGAAAACTCGAGATTTCAAGAGATTTAGCGAGGAAATAAAAGAAAAATCGGGAATCGTGAGATTCCCGATTTTTGGTCTGAGTGACAAGACTTGAACTTGCGGCCTCTACCACCCCAAGGTAGCGCGCTACCAACTGCGCCACACCCAGATGCAACATCGTGTATTATAGCACATGATTTCGTTTAAGTCAAGCCTTTTTGCAAATTTTCTTAGAAATATATTTATTTTTTTGAACGTTAACTCTTGACAAGTGCGATTTAGGGTGGTATAATATTCCCGTTGCACCGACAACGATAAAAAACGGGCCATTAGCTCAGTTGGTTAGAGCTACCGGCTCATAACCGGTCGGTCCTAGGTTCGAGTCCTAGATGGCCCACCAGGCAAAACGCCCCGACGAAAGTCGGGGTTTTTGTTTTGCCTAGCGGGTCATCTAGTCAAAGAGAACCTAGTTTTCGCAGGCAGAGCCGAGAAAATAGGTTCGCATTCCAAGCGAAGCCGTCGGAGAGCTTGCTCACCAGAGGCGCGCGCAGGAATATTGCCCAAAGGGCAAAATCCGTAAGGCCCACCAGGCAAAACGCCCCGACGAAAGTCGGGGTTTTTGTTTTGCTTGGCGGGTCATCTAGCCAAAGAGAGCCTAGTTTTCGCAGGCGGAGCCGAGAAAATAGGTTCGCATTCCAAGCGAAGCGAATACATCATATCGACGGAGTCGGTGCATCATTTAACGCACTTTTCCATTCCACAAAACGGACTTCGTCGCGCTTGCGCGATTTCATCATGAATAAATATGTAATATAGGCATTTTTTGGAATATTTATAATTGAAATACTAAAGCCCCCGTGATATAATTGCGTATAGTTAAGAACGCAGATTCGGGAGAGATATGATGCGACAAACCATTTCTTTAAAAGACAATTTTAAATTCAAAAAATTTGCTTTGAACGAAGCTGATATGACTGCAGTTTTGCGGAATTTCGACGATTCCGATTGGAGAACGGTTTCAGTACCTCACGACTGGGGAATAGAGGGGGATTTTTCACCCGAAAACGACCCGACGTTCAGGTTGATCGAGCAGGACGGCATGGAAAAGCCCATTCCCCACACAGGAAGAACGGGCGGACTTCCCATCGTCGGCGAGGGTATTTACCGCAAATGGTTTGAGCTTGACGATATCGAAAAGGTAGTCCTGGAATTTGACGGCGTTATGAGCGAAAGCCATATTTATATTAACGGTAAACCGGTAGGCGGATGCCATTTCGGCTACCTTTCCTATGAGGTGGATATAACGGATCACGTAACGAAAGGACGCAATCTGCTTGCAGTTCATGCGGTGGTTTATCCCGATTCGTCGCGTTGGTATCCGGGCGCAGGACTTTACCGCAACGTGCGGCTTGTAAATAAACCCAAGGAGCATATTTGCTATAACGGCGTTTGGGTAAGACAGATATATGCAGATGCAAAATCCGCACTTTTCGAAATATCCATCGAATCTGTCGGCACAAATGGCTTTGCCGCAAGGATAACCGATCCTGACGGCAAAACGGAGCTGCTTGCTTCCGAGGACAACAAGCTTTCATATTTTATTGAAAACCCGGTAATATGGGACGTGGATACACCAAATTTGTACACAGCGGAGATCACCCTGAATAGCGGCGATTCTGTGACTGTCCGCTTCGGCGCGAGAAGTACTGAATTTACAAAGGACGGATTTTTCCTGAATGGCAGACGCCTGAAATTAAACGGCGTATGCATGCATCACGATATGGGCTCCATAGGCGCCGCGGTCAACGTTTCGGCAATGTCGCGTCAGCTTGACATACTACAGGATATGGGTGTAAATGCTCTGCGTACAAGTCACAACCCTCCGGCACCGGAGCTGCTTGACCTTTGCGATGAAAGAGGCGTTCTCGTTATAGATGAATTCTTCGACGAATGGAAGATTCCAAAAGTTAAGAACGGCTATGCCAAATATTTCGATGAGCATGCACTTTCCGATATGGAGAGTGTCATCCGCCGTGACAGGAATCATCCGTCGGTCATTATGTGGTCTATCGGCAACGAGATCAGCGAGCAAAGAGATCCGAACGGATGGAAGTTCGCACGTCTTCTCAGTGATACCGTGCATCGTATTGATCCAACCCGTCCGACGACAGCGGGATGCGATCAATATCCTCACTGCTTCGATAATAAACTTGCGTTTCACGTCGACATCGTCGGACTGAACTATAAGCCTCATACTTATAAGGAACTAAGGGAAAAATACCCGTCCCTTATGATTTTCGGAAGCGAAACTGCGTCTTGCATTTCAACAAGAGGAGTTTATGAGCTTCCTGCCGAGGTCGTTATCGGAACTCCGAAGAATGATGATCTTACCGTTTCCGACTACGGCCTTTCCTCAACATCTTGGGCATATTATGCCGAGAGGGAGCTGGCGCTCCAAAGAGATTGCCCGTATATTATGGGAGAATTTGTTTGGACGGGATTTGATTATATCGGAGAGCCGACGCCGTATTATACCGAGTGGCCGTCGCGAAGCAGTTATTTCGGAGCCGTGGACCTGACCGGCTTGCCAAAAAACAGGTTTTTCGGATACCGCGCCGCGTGGACTGATCTTCCTACGCTTCATATATTCCCTCATTGGAATTGGGAGGACAGAGAGGGGCAGGTTGTGCCGGTTCACGTTTACACGAATTACGAAGAGGTCGAGCTTTTCGTAAACGGCGTTTCACAGGGCAAAAAGCGTCACGCCGTTGAAGGTGACAGCGTGCAGGAACAGCTTAAACGTTTGCGTCTTATGTGGAACGATGTAGTATACGCACCGGGCGAGGTTTGTGCCGTTGCGTACCAAGGCGGAAAAGAGGTCGAAAGAAAGACTGTGCGCACGGCGGGAGAGCCGTATCGTATTGAACTGACTGTTTACCGAGACGAAGTCTCTAAAGACAAGGAGACTCTGAATTACGTTACAGCGTCGATCGTCGATAAAGACGGCAACCCATGTCCTAACGCATCGAACCGTCTTACCTTTTGCGCAAACGGCTCGGCGACCGTTTATACGACAGACGCAGGAGACCAACGTGAAACCGAGCCGTTTTTCCGCTCCGATAAAAAAGCGCTTTCGGGTATGCTCGTCGCCTGCCTGCACAGTAACGGCGAAAAGGGAGCTGTCAATGTTTTTTGCACGGGCGATGGCTTAATTTCCGCAGAAATATCCTATAACTGTATTTGAATAAAAAAGCACTTCTTACGAGGGTTCTCATAAGGATGTTTACAAATATCGGCAGAGATGTTGTTTTCTCTGCCGATTTGTGTTATAATAGCATGGGTGATGATAATGGATTACGAAAAGAGTTTGCCGAAAAGAAAACATCCTCGTCTTGACAATTATGATTACAGCTCAGCGGGAGCATATTTTATAACGATATGCACTCAAAATAGACGGTGTCTGCTTTCTCGCATCGTAGGGCGGGGGCTTGCTCCCGCCGAAATAAAGGAAATAGAGTATACCTCATTGGGAGAGATTGCAGAGAAACAATTATTCTTGTTGAAAAATCGATATCCTCATCTTTCGATTGACCAATATGCAATTATGCCTAACCATATCCACGCAATTATGATTTTGAAAGGCGAAGCGGCGGGAGCAAGCCCCCGCCCTACGATCACGGATATCGTTTGCTCATATAAATCGTTAACGACAAGGGAATGTAAAAAGAACGGATTTGAAGGAAAATTATTTCAGACCTCGTTTTATGAGCATATAATTCGAGATAGTGAAGACTATGAGGAAGTCATAAAATACATTTACGAAAACCCTATACGTTGGTACTACGATGAATTATATGCAGAGGAATAGGGATATGGGCTTTGCCCTTCCCTTTGTAATACAAATGCGAAACTTGCGATAAAACAAAAACACAAATAATAATTCGAGGAGCTCCACAATGAAAACAAACATTAAATATGCCGTATTTAATTTGTTATTTTATTTAATGTCCGTATCCTTGTCGTTAGTCGGCGTAATCGTATTATTAACAAGCAATTATGAATCCCGTCACCTTTCTTGGGTAACAATCTTTTTCAGCCTTTTTTTCCTGTTATCGGTCATTATGCTTTTTGTTTCCATCAAAAATATACAATGGTTTAAAATTGTCGACGGACTGCTCACAATTTATTGCCCGTTTGGAACAATTAAGCAGGTGCGGTTAGATGAAATTAAAAAGGCATTTAAAAACAATGCCGTTATCTTTCAACTTAAAATGCTTGACATTAGACGTCCTCACATTGTACTGTGCCTCAAAAAATCAGTCGCGAACAAGGATATAAGCGGTGCTTATAACAGCAGCAAAAAACCATATATTATCATTCCGCATTCAACAAAAGCAGAGTATCTGCTTCGCACAGAATACAAGAAGATATGCGGTGAAGAGTTAATCATAAAGGAGTAATCCGCAAAATCAAATTTATCGAATATTTAACCCCGACAGACTTAAATATCTGTCGGGGTTTTAACATCCTTATGAGAAGTAGCCATTCTGAAGTGCTTTTTTAATTACCCCGCAATATCCTTGCGGTTATATTTACAATACGCGATCGCCACCGAAACCACGGCAACGGCAATTCCGATTCCGAGCATAACGGGATCTATCATTTTCTTCGAAACGATATCCGCGCCGTTCGTATAACCGAACGGAGTAAAATAACGCAGAAATTCCGCTTTTTCTGTAAGGCCGGCGGTTATGTTTATGAAGTAAAATACCGCGGCAAGACCGAGCCCGACAACAAGCCCCGCCTTGCGGATGAACGCGGAAACAGCAAAGGTTATTGCAGCGATCTCTATCTGCATAACGAAATACGCCAAAAACATCAATGTGATCGTTCCCGCGTTCGCTTTAACGTCGACGGCAAGTATAGAAAGTACCGTCACAGCCGCAGTCGCAAGATTCATTATTGCAATCTGCATAAATACCGCAAGGAGCTTTTCGGTTGCGATTCTCGTTCTTGATAAGGGGTGTGTTAGCAGGAATTCGGCGGTGCCGTCCTTTTCTTCCTTGTATAGCGCCGAGACACCGAGAAGCGCAGCAAAAAAAGCACCGCCGATGCCGAGTACGTTACCGCACTCAATGGCAAAATATCCAACGAACTCGCCGAAATTAAGCTGATCGAGACCGAATGCAGAGGAAAAGCTGCCCATATTCGCAAACATATCACTGATTTCGTTCATCTGAGCGCTCATTTCGGGGTATATGAAAACGCAAACAGCGAGCATAAACGCGATTACCGCAGTCCAGATAATGAGGGAGAGCTTACCGCGTTTCATTTCGTGCTTAAATACAGTCATTTGTCTTCTCCCTTCTCGTAGTAGTGCATAAAAACTTCCTCGAGGTTCGGCTCGACTATTGAAAGGTCAGTTATCGGAAGCTCCGAAAGAGCCCTTGTCAGCTCGCGGATATCTCCGCCGTAAAGAAACTCGACCGAATCGTCAGATATTACGGGCTTTTTGATTTGTGGAAGAGATGGCAGTGCATTCACACCGCGAAGAGTAACTCGCTTTGCGCCGGTATGCGAGAGCTTCTCAACCGTATCGCATGCAAGGATCCTTCCGTCGCGTATTACAGCAGCACGACGACAGTTTTTTTGTACTTCGGTAAGAATGTGCGAGGAGAGGAAAACGGTCGCACCATCCTGTTCGTTTCTCTCCTTCAGAATCTCATAGAATTCTCTCTGCATAAGAGGGTCAAGACCGCCCGTCGGCTCATCGAGAATATATAACTCGGGTCTGTGCTGAAGGGCACAAACGATACCGAGCTTCTTGCGGTTTCCGAAGGAAAGCTCGCCAACGCGCTTTGATACGTCAAGCGAAAGGCGCTCGCAAAGAAGCTTCGCCTCGGAATGACAGTCGATTCTTCGCATATCGGCGGAAAGTTTTATTATCTCCGCCGCCTTCATATTACCGTAAAATGCCGTTTCGGACGGCAGGTATCCAACGCGCGAAAGTATCTCCGTTTTGTGAGACTCGATATCAAGTCCAAGTATCTCGGCTTTTCCGCTTGTCGGCGAGATGAGCCCGAGAAGCGTCCTGATCGTAGTCGATTTGCCAGAGCCGTTTGGACCGATAAATCCGAAAAAGTCGCCCTTTGAGACGTCGAGATCAACGCCCGCTATTCCGCGCGACTTTCCGTAATATTTGGTAAGCTTTTCAGTGTGAATTACGTTCATAGCCGTTTCCTTTGCATCTTTTGTAAGACAATTATACCATCTTTGGAACGATATTTCAATAACATTCTACCGACGGTAGAGTGAAATGCGGGGGCGTTATTGTCCAAACAGTAAAAAATTACTGATATTTTCATAAATCTCTTGATTTTGGGAAGAAAATCTATTATAATATTCTATTGGAAAATAAAAATTTCAAAGGAGACAAAAAATGAGCAATTGTCCTTACGCTGTTACTCACGAAGTTGAGAACATGACACACGTTGCCAAAGGCCCTTACCACGGTCCTGCTCCCATTCCGGAAGAAGGTAAATGGGTTCAGGTCAAGGAGATCAAGGACGTCAGCGGTTTCACACACGGAATCGGCTGGTGCGCTCCTCAGCAGGGCTGCTGCAAGCTTACTCTTAACGTTAAAGACGGAATCATCCAGGAGGCACTCGTTGAGACTCTCGGTTGCTCCGGAATGACACACTCTGCCGCTATGGCATCTGAGATCCTCATCGGAAAGACTCTTCTTGAGGCACTCAATACAGACCTTGTCTGTGACGCTATCAACACCGCAATGCGTGAGCTCTTCCTCCAGATCGTATACGGAAGAAGCCAGTCCGCATTCTCCGAGAACGGACTTAACGTAGGTGCTTCTCTCGAAGACCTCGGTAAGGGTCTCCGTTCGCAGGTAGGTACCATGTTCGCTACCACGAACAAGGGCCCCCGTTACCTCGAAATGGCTGAGGGCTACGTTACCCGTATTGCTCTCGACGACGAAGATCAGATCATCGGCTACGAGTTCGTAAACCTCGGCAAGATGATGGACTTCATTAAGAAGGGCGACGATGCTAACACCGCACTTGAGAAGGCTAAGGGCAACTACGGCCGCTTCAACGGTGCCGCTAAGTACATCGATCCCCGTCAGGAATAATAAGAGGAGGACAATATAATGGCTTTGTTTGAAGGTTACGAAAGAAAAATAGACAAAATTAACGGTGTCCTCGCTCAGTACGGTCTTAACTCTGTTGAAGAGTGCCGTGTGCTTTGTAAAGCAAAGGGCTTCGATCCCTACGAGATCGTAAAGGGCATTCAGCCTATCGCATTCGAGGACGTTGCTTGGGCATACTGTGTTGGCGCAGCTATCCCAATGAAGAAGGGCTGTGTAAAGGCAGCTGATGCGGCTGAAGCTATCGGTATCGGTCTTCAGGCGTTCTGTATCCCCGGCTCCGTTGCTGAGGACCGTAAGGTCGGTCTTGGTCACGGAAACCTCGGCGCAATGCTTCTCCGCGACGAGACTAAGTGCTTCGCATTCCTTGCAGGTCACGAGTCGTTTGCCGCTGCAGAAGGCGCTATCGGTATCGCACGCTCCGCTAACAAGGCGCGTAAAGAGCCTCTCCGCGTTATCCTTAACGGTCTCGGTAAGGACGCAGCGCAGATCATCTCCCGTATCAACGGATTCACCTACGTTCAGACCCAGTTCGACTACTACACGGGCGAGCTTAAGATAGTTAAGAGATGGAAGTACTCCGACGGCGAGCGCGCAGCAGTAAACTGCTACGGATGCGACGACGTTCGTGAGGGCGTTGCGATCATCACCACGAGGGCGTTGACGTTTCCATCACCGGTAACTCGACCAACCCTACCCGCTTCCAGCACCCTGTTGCAGGTACCTATAAGAAGGAATGCATCGAGCAGGGCAAGAAGTACTTCTCCGTAGCTTCGGGCGGCGGTACGGGACGTACCCTCCATCCCGATAACATGGCGGCAGGACCTGCTTCCTACGGTCTTACCGATACCATGGGAAGAATGCACGGCGACGCTCAGTTCGCAGGTTCTTCCTCGGTTCCCGCACACGTTGAGATGATGGGCTTCCTCGGCGCAGGTAACAACCCGATGGTCGGTATGACCGTTTCAGTTGCTGTTGCAGTTGAAGAGGCAAGCAAGTAATCAGACAAATTTCGATATAATAGAGTTGGACATATCATTTTGGGGCTTGCCTGATGACATGTCCAACTTTTACTATCGAAAAGAGCCAATCCGCGTATAATATTATTTTCAAAGCGACTATCCAAAAGACACGCTACGGAAACAGGAGTACATCATGAGCACATTGAAGATAACGGAGCTTAAAGTAGACGGCATGGTCTGTCCTTTGGGAATAGACATGGCGCGACCCACCTTCTCATACATACTGACAAGCGAAGAAAAAAACAAATACCAAAGCGCATACCGCATCAAGGTCGCTACCTCTGTTGCGGGATTGAAATCACCTGACATGTGGGATTCGGGTAAGGTGTATTCTGATAAGACAAGCTGGATAGAATATGGCGGAAAAGCGCTCTCAAGCACAAGCGAATATTTTTTCTGCGTTACCGTATGGGATGAAGAGGACTCTGAAAGTGAGCAGAGCGAGATTTCTCACTTTGAAACTGCCTTTCTTGATCTCTCAATGTTCTATGCCAAATGGATCGCAGGCACAAAACCGAACTCTCCGCATTTAGGTAAAGGAATCTCCGCGGAATCACTTGCACCCGCACCTCCCAAAACCGTAATAAATAGTTTGCCTGCCTTTGCAAAGGAGTTTAGTCTGAAAGAAAATGTGTCCATCAAAAAGGCCAGGATATATGCAAGCGGACTTGGCATGTTTTCCCTCGAGATAAACGGCATGAAGGTCACAGAAAATCTATATGAGCCGGGCGAGACCGACTATGGCAAGGAGATACTGTACGTCACCTACGATGTCACAGGTTTTCTAAAGAGCGGTAAAAACGCCGTGGGCGCCATGCTTGGCAAGGGCTTCTACATAGAAGACGGAGACGGCAAGTACAAAAAGCTATACCCAAACTACGGCGAACTTATGTTTAAAGCTCAGATTGAAATAGAATACGTCGACGGTACGACTCAGACCGTGATCACAGACGAAAGCTTTTTGTACTCCGAGGACGGTCCCATTACTTGCTCCAGCTGGACGGGAGGCGAGGACTACGATGCCG
The DNA here is from genome assembly GCA_045540175.1 of Eubacteriales bacterium. Lineage (GTDB taxonomy): Bacteria > Bacillota > Clostridia > Oscillospirales > CAG-272 > Colimorpha_A. The sequence continues at coordinate 21,316 of JAZQGU010000057.1, forward strand.
AGAGAGATCTGGGCGCATACAGCACAGTTGGTTACAACCGCTCATCCTGGAAAAACGTCCGCATAACGCAGCCAACGGCGAAGATCATGAAATCACGCAGCTACCCGCCGATTACCGTAGCAGAAAGCTTCTGCGCGGCTGCGATCACGAAGATAGATGACGGCATTTTCTTAATAGACTTTGGCAGGAATTTTGCCGGTGTGGAGGAATTCACCCTTAAGGGAGAACGCGGAACGGTTATCGAACTGTGGCCCGCGGAACTGCTATCGGGCGGCAGGATAGATCAACGCTCCTGCGGTGCTGACATATGGGACAGTTACATCTTCAAAGGAGACGACATTGAAAAATGGTCACCCACCTTCTGTTACCACGGCTTCCGCTATATGGAGCTCCGAGTAAAGTCGGGTAAAATCGAGGATCCTACAGTAGAAGACTTTAGGGCTAAACTCATAAGATGTGCTATCGAAAAAACAGGTTACTTCGAAACCTCAAACGACGATTACAATATTATACACACGATTACAGACCGCTCAGTGCAGGCAAATATGTTCAATACCGCTACCGACTGCCCTCACAGAGAAAAACTGGGCTGGCAGGAGGAATCACATCTGCTTTTCGACACCTTCTCAGCCGGTTATGATATTCGAAATTGGATGAAAAAGATTGCCTCGGATACCATTACTGCACAGCACGAAAACGGTCTTGTGCCAGATATCTGCCCTGAATTCGTCAGATTTCGCGGGGGATTCTTAGATGATCCTACATGGGGCGGATCGTGTGTTTTTATCCCCTATCACATATATACCACTTATGGTGACCCATCACAGCTGCACGCGTCTTATCCAACCATGATAAGATATATGAACTATCTGGAAGGTAAGTCACAGGGATATTTGCTATATCATGGGCTGGGTGATTGGGCATGCTACGACAATTCCACGCCTTTACCGCTGACTGTAAGCTGTACGTATTATATGCTGGCAAAGACTATGTCGGAAATAGCTGCTCTGTTGGGCAAGAATAAAGATAAAGAAAAGTATACCCTCTTAACTCGAAATATCAAAAATGCCATAAATGAAGTATTTTTCGATCAAGAAAATTCAATTTACGGCTCGGGGTCTCAGGCGTCAAACGCCATGCCTCTATGCTATGGTATTGCCGAGGGATACGACGAAGAAGTTTTGGAACGTCTAATCAGTACAATAGAGAAATCGGGATATCACATCACAACGGGTGAAATAGCACTGAAGCCCTTGATGACCGCTCTTTCCATGTACGGTCGTACCGATATAGTCATAAAGATGCTTATGAATAAAACTATGCCCAGTTACCTGTATTTCGCGCAGCAAAACGCTACCTCTCTGCCCGAATACTGGGATATGCAGAACTCACAGCTCCACTGCATAATGGGACATATAGTTGGGTGGAGCTACCGCTTTCTTGCGGGTATTGAAAACACATCTGTGGGATATAAGACCTTTAATATCAAACCGTATTTCCCCGATAATTTAACTCATCTTCGCTCCGGCATCAAAACTATACATGGCATGATAAAGGTAGAATGGGCAAAAAAGGACGGTATTACAAAGCTCACAGTAAACGTTCCTGTTAATACCACCGCGACCATCTATTTAGGTAAAAAGATAACTGTGGGCTCGGGAGAATATTCATTTATGTTTTAAACCCTTTAGTTTTAATTAGAGGTATATAACTTTTAATAGCAAAAATGATCCGTTGCGATACAACGGATCATTTTATTTATCAATGGGAGTCGGGGCTTATCCCTTAGACCAAACTCCTTTTGACACGTTTCATTTGTGAAAATTAATCTTCATCGGTAAACAACGTACAGCCCTGATTACGGTAATGCACGATCTTCTCTCGGAGAAGCTCCTCGGTACAACCGAAATATTTTGACAGGCAGGTTATGCACATAAAGCTGTCCGCGCCGCGGTTAATCAGACGCTTATAAAGCCCGATCTCGTTTACCGACAGTACTTTTTTGCATTTTTCGCAATTTGTCATTATGCGTCAACGACCTTTGCGCGGAAAAGCCTGCAGGAATGCGGAGCAACCTTGTTCAAACGAATGGTTCCGTTAATGCTCTTAACGGTTTCTCCCGTCCAAAGATCGTGAAGCTCGACCGTTTTACCCGAAGAAAGCGGAATACCGAGATTGTCGGGCGTGAGAGTAAAGTGCCATTCCGAGGCATCGCCATCCAAAAAATTAAAGAATCCAATAGCTATGTCGCCGCCGTCGAGATACTTTGCGATGATCGGCGTATCGATCGGGTACTGCTTGTAAAAGGGATCCCTCTCGGTACGGTTATTATTGACCTCGTACTTGAAGTTGTTCGCAAAGAACGGCTGGCTTCCGAGCTCGTCCTGGTTTATCGCAATTACGTCCTTGTTGAGAAGGATCGACTTCGTTTCGTCGGTCATGTTGCGAATATCGCAGCCGATCATAAGAGGCGAATTGAGAAGCGCCCAGAGTGAGAAATGCAGACGGTATTCATCGGTCGTACAGCCCGTGAGTGCAACGTTACCCTTGCCGTTCATACCGACGATGAGCATATCCATATCGTTGAAGCAGCCTCTGCAGTTATACTCCTGCGCTACGATCTGCGACTGCGCAAGGCTCTTGACCGACGCCCACGAGTCGTTTATGTCGCCCGTTGAGCGCCACATATGTGCACCCGTTTCCTTTATCCACTGCTTGGTGTTTTCCGAGCCCCACGAGCAAGCGCTGAGAAGTATGTCGCGTCCGCAGTTACTTAGCGCAATTGCCATTCTCTTATACAAAATGTCGGCGCGCTCGGTCATCGGATGAAAGCAAAAGTCGTATTTGAGGAAGTCTACCTCCCATTCTGCAAAGGTTTTTGCGTCGACCCACTCGTAGCCGTAGCTTGCAGGATAGCCCGCACAGGTGAGATAGCCCGCACAGGAATACATTCCGAACTTAAGTCCCTTCGAGTGGATATAATCAGCCACGTACTTCATACCGTGCGGGAATTTTTCGGGGTCGGGAACGAGGCGCCCGTTTTCATCGCGCTCCTTGAGCGCCCAAATGTCGTCGATTACGATATACTCATATCCCGCGTCCTTGAGCCCGCTTGCAACCATAGCGTCAGCAGACTCCATAATAAGCTGTTCATTGATATTCGCTCCATAGGTATTCCAAGTGTTCCAACCCAGCGGCGGTTTGTTTACTACCATTTTACCATTGACCTCCAATTAAATATATGTTATAATTATTATATATGCAAAAAGATTACAAACAAAGGACAAATCATTGCATATATATGGAATATTATTGCAAAGAGAAACGCTATGGCAGACAATAATGAAAAGCTGTATTTATCGGTACCGATAATATCATACCCCGTTAAAAATGAAACCTTCCGCTGGGGCCCGGGAGTGAGAGACAACTATATAATTCACTACATAAGGCGCGGAAAGGGTTACTTTGAATGTAACGGCAAAAAGTACACGCTGACAGAAGGGCAAAGCTTTCTGATAGTTCCCGGTCAGCTAGTATACTATTATCCGGATGAAACCGATCCGTGGGAATACGCATGGGTCGATTTTTCCGGGATCGAGGCAAAAAAGCTTCTCGGCTTCTGTTCCCTATCTCCCGAGAATCCAATTGCGGAGAAAAAGGTTACAAAGCTCGATGAAATATTCAAAAACGCGTCCCGGCTCTTCAGTAATCAGACTGAAGCGGATATTTGCCGTAACGTTGGTTTGTTCAGAATGGTATTCGCCGCTTACATCGAAAACTATCCCGTAATAAATGTCAAAACAGCGGATGAACTCCTCATAACCCGTGCCGCCGAATATATTGAAAACAATTACCGACATCCCGATCTCAATATTAACGAAATATCGGAAGCCCTCGGAATAAACCGAGTGACCCTGCATCGAAAATTCACCGAAGAACTTGATATCTCACCCGGAAACTATATAATCCGTTTGCGTCTGAAAAAGGCGTGCGCACTTCTTAAGGGAAGTGATTATTCTATCAAATCTATCGCCTATTCAACCGGCTTTTCCGACCAATTTTATTTCACAAAGGCATTCAAAAAACAAACGGGAATGACACCTACTCAATACCGTAAAAGTCATTAAAGAAAATTTTTTTGATACTGTTTTTTTCATGAAAAGGTATTGACAAAAAATATGATGATGCTAAAATGAAGTTGAATTCACATAGTAAAAATGAAAGGGCTTTTGCTATGCCGACAAAGTATTATATAGCCGCTGACGGAGGCGGAAGCAAGCTTCAGGCAATTTTATACGACGAAAATCTTCGAGTTATCCGTGCCGGCAGGACAGCAGGCACCAATTCAAGATATAAGCCGATAGAAATAATCAGGGAAAACATCAATAAAATGATGTCTGAGCTCCTGCGCGGAGACGGTACCTCCGAACCGATAACCGAGATCGCCGCAGCAGATTTTTGCATTGTTGGCGGCGATAAGCCAAAAGCCATTCTGGAAGAGGCTCTTCGTAAAAATGCCGCAATCAACGAAATACACTATCATTTTGAAGCCGACAACGGTACGGCAGCAGCTCTAAAGACCAATGCCGCAATAGCTCTTTCGGGTACAGGCTCGGACGGCTTTTTGGTCAAAAACGGAAAAATTGTTTTTTCTATCGGTGGATGGGGTCCGCTTCTCGGAGATGAAGGAAGCGGCTACGATATCGGTCTCAACACGCTTAAGGCAGCAATTTACTCACACGACGGCAGAAGGCGGAGAACCTTTCTTTACGATCTGGTAATGGAAAAATGGGGGCTCACCAATCTGCGGGAGATAATATACCGATTGGCGGATAATCCCGATGCCCGTCACGAAGTCGCGTCCGCCGCACTTCTCTGCTCAGAAGCTGCAAGGGCGGGAGATGATGTTGCTATCAAGATATACGAGCACGCCGCTGTCGAGATGTTTCGGCTAATGCGCTCCGTGATCGAACAAAACCGCGAAAGCTGGGACGGATCCGTTATTATAATGGGCGGAGCATGGAAGGGCTATGACGGAATGTTTGAACATTTCAAGCAGATGCTTTTGACAAAATACCCCGAAGCAAAGATCGAAAAGCCGTTATTTGAGCCGGTAGTCGGATGCACCGTTATGCGCTGTTGGCGCGACGGTCTATCAACCGAAGAAATCCGAGAACGCCTTATCGAAGGGTTCAAAGACTTTTTATACAAATAAGAAAGGGAACAAAAAATGAGCGTAATTGAAAAATATCACAGCCGTGTGAACGAGATTATGAACGAGGTCTTTGAAAAGGAAGCCGGCAAAATGGAGGAAGCGGCGCAGGCTATCGCGCTTGCAAATGAGCAGGGACGCTCGATCTTCGCCTTCGGCTGTAATCACGCAGGTCTCATCACACTTGAGCTTTTCTACCGCACAGGCGGAATGGTAACGATAAATCCCGTACGCGCCCCCGGCATGATGCTTGAGCTCTCTCCACCGACGATGACAAGCGAAATGGAAAGAATCCCCGGCTACGGAAAGATAATCCTTAACAACGAGCCCGCAAAGAACGGCGACGTCATCATCATACATTCGGTTTCGGGACGAAACGCAGTTACCATCGATATGGCAGAGTGTGCAAAAGAAAAGGGCATGACAGTCATCGTTGTAACCAACATGAATACGGCAACGACAGTCACATCCCGTCACCCGTCAGGAAAAATGCTTCACGATTTTGCCGATATCCTGATTGATAACCACGGCGACCGCGGAGATGCCACAATCGAGCTTGAGGGCTTCGGTCAGAAGCTCGCGTCTACCTCAACCGTCGTCGGCGCGGCGATTCTTAACGCCGTCACCGTCCGCGCGTCGGAGATTCTTTGGGAAAAGGGCATCAAGCCGCCCGTATTTATGAGCGGTAATATCGACGGTGGAGACGCCTATAACAAGGCTGTCATCGCGGAACACAAAAACAATATTTTTTATATGTGATAAGGAGAAAATACTATGTTGATCGACAAATATCAAAAGGCAGTCGACGAGCTTCTTGCGAAAGTGCGCAATACCCAGCGCGAGAACATTATCAAGGCAGGCGAGCTCGTTGCAAACGCAGTTGAAAATGGACACAAGGTCTATCTCGGACACATAGTCCATGGCATCGAAATGGATCTCATCAACAGAGGCGGTGGTCCTGTATTCTACAAGAAGTATACCGAGGAAACCGAGCTCAAGGCAGGAGACGTGCTGTTCGTTTCGTCGGTATCGGGAAGAACAAAGAGCGTCGTTGACCTCGCGTGGAACTCAATGCAGAAAGGCATTACAGTAATTGCGCTCACAAGCATGGTATACGCAAGCCAAGTCGATCCCGTCCACGAATCGGGAAAGAAGCTTCACGAGTTCGTCACCCTCTATCTCGATAACTGTGCGCCTGCGGCAGAAGCTATGCTCGAGGTAGACGGCATCGAGGCACACTACGCGGCTGCATCGGGTATTTCTTCCGACTACATTATGTGGAGCCTGACTTCTGTCTGCGTTGAAAAGATGCTCGCAGACGGCTTCACCCCCGGAATTCTCAAGAGTGCGAATTTCCCCGGCGGTAACGACTATAATAAGACCATAATCGAGCCCCATTACGACGAGTTCGGCTGGTAATACCGACAGATAATAATTAAAGCCCTTGAATCGGTTTCAAGGGCTTTTGTCTATTCAAGGGTAAGTTCCATTTCAATATGCTCTATTCCCGCCTCGAAAAAGGTGTCACCGCAAGGGGAGAATCCGAGCTTCTCATAAAAACCTACGGCGTGAAGCTGAGAATTCAGCCAAACTCGCTTTAATCCTCGCTCACGGCAAAGCTCGATAATAAATCGGCAGAGTTCTTTCCCGATTCCCTGCCCTCTCTTGCTCTTTTTAACGGCGAGACGGCCGATATGTCCGCCGTCCTGAATGAGCAGCCGCGCACAGCCTACCGCATATCCGTTTTCTTCGGCTATAATATGTGTGGCGTGCTTATCCTCTTCATCAAGCTCAATTTCGGGCGGCACATTCTGCTCGTGCACAAACACCTCGTACCGAAGCGCATAGACCTTCTCTATATCGCCGCCTTTTGCAATTCTGATTTCCATTATGATCCTCATTCACTCGGATAGATCACCGACGAACGGTATTCTGTCGGCGTCATACCCGTTTTCTTCTTGAACAAACGCGAAAAATAGTGTATCGAGCTGAATCCAAGCTCCTCCGATATCTGCGTAAAGTTCTTTTCGTTTTCCCTTATATATTCCTTTGCCTTTTCGATCTTCATGTTATTGAAGAAATTGGTAACTCCACCATTCACGTCGCCGGAAAACATCTTTTTAAGTCCGCTTTCCGAGAGTGAAAATCGCTTCGCTATCTGCCCGACTGTAAGATTCTCGCTGATATTCTGCTCAAGATATTTCGCAACGTCCTTGATGCGCTCGGGAACGCTCTCGTCGTACATGGGAGAGATCAGTCGCGTTCCGATCGAAATTCCGCTTTCGCTTCTGCGGAGAAGCGTTATAAGAAACTCTTCAAGCAGATTAAAGGTCATCTGAACCGCGCCTATGGGCGCGTTTTCCTTTTCTGCCATTCCCATTATGGGCGGCTTACTGTTTATCGGTTTATACGCCGATAAGCCCTCTCGAAGGAGTATCGAAAGCAGCTTCCTTTCCTGCGAATTCAGCGCAATTATTTTGTTCTTGAAATACTTCATCGCGTCGGAATTACACACAAAGCTGACAACGGTATGATTCGGTGCGGACAATCCCCGCGCTTCAAGAGAATGAAACTCGTTCGGCTTAAAAAATACAAGCTCGCCGCTCTTTAAGAGATACTCTTTCCCGCCGACGGTGACGACCATCTGACCCTTGTCGATGTAGTTAAACTCCCAAAAATCGTGGCTCTCACCGCCGAAAACAAAGTCAGAGGCGTTTTCAAGATATAATACCGTGACGATTCGGCTCACGAGTATTTCCTTTTTATTCGACTGTCTTACAAAGCTATCCGACATAATAAGCATTCCTTTTTGGGTACAATAGTGCAAACGTCTAGTATAATTCTTCAAAGATATTTGCACGAATATAGTGTATCATAAAGGTAAAGAGTTGTCAATATGTTGAAACCGCTTGGGTACGATTGTGCAAATATCAGGTATAATTCTTCAAAGACATTTGCACGTATATAGTGTATCATAAAGGTAAGGAGTTGTCAATGTGTTGAAACCGCACTAAAACGTGATACGGTTTTTGAATATTTGGCACAAAAAATATATTAAAATAAGGAGAATATGATGAAAAAGGGCATTAACATCTGGAGCTTCACAAGCGGAACACTCCTCGACAAGTTCAAGCTTGCCGCCGACGCAGGCTTCGAAGGCATCGAGGTCGCAATTTCCGACACAGGCGAGCTCGGCCTTGACGTAACAAAGGAAGAGCTTCTTAAGATCAGAAAAGCGGCAAACGATCTCGGTCTTGAGATCTATTCCGTCTGTAACGATCTCGTGTGGGGCAATTCCCTCACCTCCCCCGATCCCGAGGAAAGAGAGAGAGCAAAGAAATTCGTACGCCGTCAGCTTGAGGTCGCATCAATCCTCGGCGCGGATACGATCCTTATCGTTCCCGGTTGCGTTTCGGCGTCCTTCGCACCCAATTTCGGTGTAGTTGATTACGACGTCGCTTACGAGCTCGCAAAGGAAAGCATCAAGGAGCTTATCCCCGATGCCGAAAAGTACGGCGTTGTTATCGGCGTTGAGAACGTATGGAACAAGTTCCTCCTCTCACCTCTTGAAATGCGAGACTTCATCGACAGTTTTGAAAGCCCCTGGGTACAGTCCTACTTCGACGTAGGAAACGTAATGCTGACGGGCTATCCCGAACAGTGGATCAAAATCCTCGGGAAGAGGATCAAGAAGGTTCACTTCAAGGAGTTCCGCACAAACGTCGGCACTCTCGACGGCTTCGTCGACCTGCTTGCGGGCGACGTAAATTGGGACGCAGTCGTCAAAGCGCTTGAGGGCGTCGGTTATGAGGGCTGGGTAACGGGAGAAATGATCCCCGCTTACGCTCAGCATTCCGAGCAGATAATCTATAATACATCAAATTCCATTGATAAAATTTTAGGGAGGAAATAAAAAATGATTAAAATAGGTCTTATTGGTTGTGGATTCATGGGATCCATGCACGCAAATTCTTACAACATTATCGACGGCGTTCAGGTAACAGCAGTTGCCGACATCCGCCGCGACAAGGCAGAGGAGCTCGCAAAGATTTCGGGCGCCGAAATTTACAGCACAGGTATGGAGCTTATCGCTAACGCAGACGTCGACGCTATCGACATCTGCCTTCCTACCTTCCTTCACACCGAGCACGCTATCGCAGCTATGCACAAGGTAAAGAACGTATTTATCGAAAAGCCCGTTGCTTTCACTCCCGCAGAGTGTGATGCACTTCTCAAGGCGCAGGAAGAGACAGGTGCCGGCGTTCAGGTCGGTCAGGTCGTTCGTTTCTGGGACGAGTACGTATGCCTTAAGGACGCTATCGACACAGGAAAGTACGGTAAGGTCATAAACGCAGTATTCCGCCGTCTCTCTCCTCGTCCTACCTGGACATGGGAAAACTGGGACCTCGAGCTTACACGCTCCCGCGGAGCTATGCTTGACCTCCACGTTCACGATACCGACTTTATGCTCCACGCATTCGGCAGACCTAACAACTTTAATACCGTTATCGCACACGGCGGCGAGGGTAACTCCTATACTATGACCATCGCAAATTACGACGGCTTCGTAGTTACTTCCGAGGGTACTTGGGACCTTCCCGCATCCTTCCCATTCGAAATGGCGTTCCGCGTAACATTTGAGAAGGGCGTTATGGAATACACGAACGGCGGCTTCATCTTCTATGACGACGAAGCGGCTACCCCCATCAAGCTCAACAAGAGAGAGATCGCAGTTCAGGGCGGCGGTAATATCTCCGACCTCGGCGGCTACTTCAACGAGCTCGAGTACTTTGCAAATTGCCTCATCGCCGGTAAGAAGCCCGATAAGGCAACCCTTCCCGATGCTTGCGCATCCGTTAAGTTCATCTTCGAGGAAATGGATAAGGCAGGAAACGCTATCCTTTAATAAGCAAAATAAAAAGCGTTCGCTGAAGCGAACGCTTTTTATTTTTATCGGTTATTAATTATCCTCAATTTCTCTTAAATATCTTTCCGACTCGATCCAATATTCAAACGACTCAACGGGCTCGGCGTCAAGCTGCCAATACTGTGTCATCATTCCCTCTCGGTTCGCGCCCTTCCCGGCGGTCGCAATGAGGTAATCTCTAAGCTCTTCTACTCCAATGCTTCCGCCCTTACCAAAGGACTCATCGTGGCAGATTCCGACTATCGTTTTAAGCATCTGTCTTACTGACGGGTCTTTCTTCGCGTCTGTCATGTTGAATGCGCAGACCATAAGCTTACCCCTGCCGACCGTCAAATCAAACAGATAGCTGAAATGGCGCATCGTCTTCTCGGGACGAAGCTCGCTGTACTTGAATTTCGTTACGTCGAAGCGGTCTCTTGAGCTCTTGTCGATACCAGATACTATTGATCTTACTTCCGTCGGGAAGTTATCAAGATTGATCTTGTCGCTGTCGTCAATAAGGTGATAATACTGGAAATTGAGGTCTCGGTCGGTGACGAAACCGTAGTCGTTCAGAAGCTTATTCTCAACAAGGCCGCCGTTTATCGTTCCTCTGTCCCAGATAACCGCCTTGTATCTGTCCCATACTGCCTCAAAGGCGTATTTCGGCGCCTCCATATCCTTATGGAGCAGGTGGCGCGTCCAGTCGGTGCGGTAGAAGAGAAGCACGTTTTCGCCTCTATTCAGACGCTCGAAAAGATCGTCGTCGACGGTGTCCTTGATGACGAGGTCAGAGTTTTCGGTCTCGGTTGCAAAATCAAGAACGTCGCTCTCGGTTGCGAAGCGCGCATCAAGGACGAGCTTTTCCTCGACTGCCGGGAATGCCCAAAGCTCCCAGCTGTTTGCGACCACGTTTCCGTTATCGTACCTGACTGCACATTTGAGAGTGTATTTCTGCGGTTTTTCGGTTACGGGAAGATTAAATTCGAGGTTGCAGATCTCATAAAGTCCCGATTCGCCCGTTTCGACCTCGGTAAGAACTCCCTTTCTTACCGTGCCGTTTTCGCCCTCAAGCGTGTAGGTAAATTCGCCTATCTTCTCGGGGTCTATCTTATACTGCGAAAGAAGAACGGGTATCTTCACCTTTTCTCCGCAGGAGAATATCTGCTTAGGCAGTCGCGCAAGCACCACCGTGTCTGCATTGAAGCGGCGGAATTCCTCCGAGCTTATGCCGTGAGGATCGTCGAAGCAGTCAACGACGCCGTTCGAGTTTTCATATTTATCGGTATCCGCAAACTGAAGCATGTGGAAGCCCGAAAGAAGATGGCTCGATCTTATACCCTCGAGCGCGTTTTTCCACGCTCTGAGCTGGAAGTCTTTCGTCGTCTGAAGGATCTCGGCGAAGTTGTCCTTATAGCCCTTGCTCTCGATGAGCTTTATCTCCTCGTCAACCCACCAAGGCGCGGGCGTGCCGTACTTCTCAAACTTTTCCTTGAGCGCGTAGAAATCGCGCCACGACGTGTAATGGCAGACCTCGTGCGCCATAAGCGGCACCTTAAAACGGATTCCGCGGCGGATCTTGCCGCCGTCCGTTTCGTCAACGACCATAGCTCTGTCCTTTACGGTGCCGAAGCCGAGCAGGTTGTCTGTGTCGGAGAACATATTTGCGTTTCTTCCATAGGGGAAGTAGTATCCCATATGCTGAACGTCGAAATCGACGTAATCACGGTCAAATTCGCCGTGCGCACAGGTGTCGATAAAGAGACGGGTCGGGTCGTACTTCTTGATGAAGTCGCGGATCTCTCTTATTCTCGGTCTCGTTCCGGGATGGCGGATCTCGTTTCCTACGCAGTAAACCATAAACGAGGGATGGTTATACACGCGGTTGATTATTGCTATAAGCTCCTCGTCGCTGACGAAGTCATTCTTACCGAAGATCATTTCTTCAAGATTATCGTACTCGCCCTCTTCTGCTCTCATTTCGATGTGAATAAGCATACCGCAGTCGTCAGCCGCACGGAAGCATTCCTCGGGCGGAATTACAGAGTGAAAACGAACTGTATTGTAGCCGTATTCCTTCGCCATTTCGAAGTTCTTTTTATAGAATTCGTACTCGGTGAGCTTGCAGTTGTTCTGATGCTCGTGAGCGGCACAGCCTCTTATATACGCTCTCATATAAAAGGGGAATCCATTCAGGTATATATATTTTTCGTCGGTCTCAAAATAGCGGAAGCCGAAGCGGTCTGTTATCTCCTCATCACCGTCAGCAGTTTTAATGCTCGCGGTAAATGTATAAAGATACGTCTCGGACGCGCTCCAGGGACGGGCGTCAAAAAGGCATGATACCTTCGCGCTCTTATTCTCGCAAGCTCCCTCTCCGACAGCGCAAACACTTCCGTCCGCATCGGTGATACGGTAATTAACGGACAGAATTTCCGATCCCGAAATAATCTCCGCAGTCATGGGTTCGCAGACCTTTCCCGCAGTTATCTTAAGTACAGTTCCTTTTTTAGTTACCATAATATTGCTTCACTTTCAGATAATTTTGTGATTAATCTTATTTTACAATAAACGGCATTATTTGTAAAGAGAAAAGCAGAAATTTGTGATCCGGTATCAGCGCGGCTTGACATTAAACGATAAGTATTATATAATAAGCTGTGCCGAAAAAACAAGGAAAGCAGGTGAAGCTGAAATGAAAAAGATCCTCATAATATCGCAGGATATGCATATAAGCGGAGTGTCGAGAGCACAGCTCGGTCTGCTTCACTCTTTTGATAAAAAGAAGTATAAGGTCGACCTCTTTTTGCGGAATCCCGAGGGAGACTTTATGAAATATATTCCCAAAGAAGTCACCCTGCTCCCCACCCCAAAGGCCTATAAATGCGTCGATATGACGACAGCCGACACCCTGAAGCGCGGACTTATCCTGCAGGCGTTCGGCAAGGCGTACGGAATGATAAGGGCAAAAATCTACGCGAAAAAGCATTCGGCAGATCTTTCCGCCATAGCCCTTGACTGCACGCACAAATATCAGCTTCCCTTTTTGCCGATGATATCGAAGGAAGAATACGACCTCGTAATCAGCTTCGTCACCCCTCACTATATAGGAGCATATAAATGCAAGGCAAAAAAGCGCATTTCCTGGATACATACCGACTATCGCCGCCTCGACATCGACCCTGAAAGCGAAAAAAAGATATGGAGCAAATTTGATGCGATAGCCTCGATCTCCGATTCGGTCGGGAAGGCATTCTGCGAAAAAATAGCGGGGCTTGAAGATAAGGTCGTAAGGATCGATAATCCGATCTCCCCCGAGCTCATCCGCCGTTCCTCACTTGAGGGTCAAGACGAAATGGCAAAGGACGGAATAAGGATCGTTTCCTGCGGAACTCTGAGCGCAAATAAAAATTTCAGAAGCATCCCGAAAATGGCGTCTTATCTTCTCTCCAAGGGACTTGACATAAAATGGTATATCATCGGCGACGGCGCCGACCGACCCGAAATAGAAAGACAGATCGAAAAGGAAAAGGTCGAAAACAGAGTCGTTCTTCTCGGTAAAAAGGATAATCCGTATCCATATTTTGCCGAATGCGATCTTTTCGTCCACCCAAGCCTTTACGAGGGAAAGGCGGTATCGGTAATCGAGGCTCAGATCCTCGGAAAGCCCGTTGTAATCACGAATTACGAAACGGCACGTTCACAGCTTAAAGACGGCTTCGACGGCGTTATAGTTCCGCTCGATACCGATGGCTGTGCAAAAGGAATCGCAGAGCTTTTGTGCGATCCGAACAGGATGTCTGCCCTGAGCGAAAACTGTAAAAACAGCTATTACGGCAGCGAAAAGGATATGAACACTATATACTCTTTCATAGAGTAAGCAAAGAAAGGACAAAAATGAAAACAGTAAAATTCGACAAGGCAGGCTGGGAGAACGAGCTCACCACCGCGTATTCCTTCCGTTTCACGGAAAACCCGAAATTCACGCAAAAGGACGGATACGTAACTACCGCCGTCAATAAAGCCCACCGCGAGGGCTTCGATAATATCAGCCTTCTCACAAAGGAAAAATATGCCGCGGGAGTTACCGCTACTCTCCGTTGTGCCTTCGAGGATATCGGCTGCCCCGAAATAATCATCGTTCCCGAGACGGAAAGCTGTCCCGACGGCGAGGTCCGCTACGGTGCCTGCTTTGAGATCGTTCTCTGGAAAAACGGTATAAACGTCTGGCGCCACTACCGCGAGGAGGACGGCAGATGTCATTGGCACCTCCGCCTCGGCAACACCTTCGGCGTTAGCGAAAACGATATACATACCCTTACCGTAACCGTAGAAGAACAGTATCTCGTTATAGATGTAGACGGGCATAATATGAAACTTCGCGTAGAGGATATTCCGAAGGAATTTCATATAGGCATGACCGCCTGCGAGGGTATAGCCCGCCTTTACGATTTTACGCTCAAATAAGATATAAGACCGAAGCTGAGCTTCGGTCTTTGTATTTTTGAAAACGCTTGACGTATGATCGGCAGGGGTAGCTTGCTCGGACCCAAAAACTCGCGTTCGCTTGTTTCGGGGAACCCACGCACTCCTCCCGTTTTAACCGTCAGTTTAATAAGAAAATCCCGAAATTCAGATATCCCGCAAATATCACCCATAGAATGTACGGAATAAAAAGCAGCCCCGCACGGCGGTCTATCCGATAGAACAGCACCGTGTTCAGTATTACAAACACAAGAAGGGCAATAAGCCAGATAAAGGCAAATAAATACATGTCAAAATTGAAGAATATTATCGACCACATAAAGTTGAAGAAAAGCTGAACTCCGTAAACCGTCAGCGCAGTCTTCGACCTTGCAGGCTTGCCCGACTCGGTAATGAGATAGGATGAAATTCCCATAAGAACGTAGAGAATCGACCACACAACGGGAAAAAGCCATCCGGGCGGAGAAAGCGGCGGTTGGTTAAGAGAAGCAAAGTTCTCCATGCTTCCCATACTGATAAGCGCCGACAAAGCACCGACCCCGAGCGGAAACGCAATATTAATAATCAGCTTCTTGTAATCTGTCTTCAAAAAAATCACCTCCGTAATGATAAGATATTCATATTACGGATGGCATATTCATTTTTTGAAGGGGATTTGGGGAAAATAGAATGATATATCGCCTTTCGGCGATATGATATACGGCTTCGCCGCATGATATATTTGCTCCGCAAATATGATATAATATCCGTTCCCCTCATACGCGAAGCGTATATCATCTGCGAAGCAGATATCATACCCGCAAAGGTATATCATCCGTGACTGCAGGGAACGGATATCATTGAAAAAACAAGAGCAAGTCTAAAGACTTGCTCTTGTTTTTTCTGGGGTGGGTGATGGGATTCGAACCCACGGCCTCCAGGGCCACAACCTGGCGCTATAACCAGCTTAGCTACACTCACCATATAATGGCGTACCTTGGGGGATTCGAACCCTCGACCTACTGCTTAGAAGGCAGTTGCTCTATCCGGCTGAGCTAAAGGTACAAAATCAGCGAGGATTATTGTATCACATAAAAACAGATTTGTCAAGCATATTTTTAAAGAAAAGTTAAGTATATCAAATAAATCGCACCCGATGCTTGACCTTAGAGGCAATATGTGATAAAATATCTTCAGTTTTTAACCGAGGTAAAAAAACATGTTTGCAAATTACCATACACATACACCCCTTTGCGGCCATGCAGTCGGCGAAATGCGGGAATACGTAGAATCCGCGATTCGCGGAGGAATCAAAAAGCTCGGCTTTGCCGATCACGCTCCGCAGTTTTACGACGGCTCCTTTGTTTCGAGAATGAGAATGCACCCGTCTGACGCCGAGGGATACGTAAAAGAAGTCCGCGCCATTGCCGAGGAATACAAAAACGAGATAGAAATTTTCGTCGGATTTGAGGCGGAATATTTTCCTTCCATCTTCGACAGACTTCTTTCCTTCTGCCGAAATAACGGCGTAGACTACCTCATAATGGGTCAGCATGCGCTCATAAACGAGCCCGAAAACATCTGGACGAGCGCTCCTTGGAAGGACAAAAAGGTACTGACTCACTACGTTGACGAGGTCCTCGAAGGACTTTCAACAGACTCCTTCTCCTACCTCTGCCACCCCGACCTTTTCCTCTACACCGGCGACGACGAGGAATTTTATATGGCAGAAAACGAGCGCCTCTGCATCGGCGCAAAGAAGCTCGGGATCCCGCTTGAAATCAATATTCACGGATATATCGACGGCAGATATTATCCCTCCGACCGCTTTTTCGGGATCGCAAAAAAAATCGGTAACGATACCATCCTCGGTGTCGATGCACACGACCCGTCGGAGCTCTGCAGCGAAAGCAACCTCGCAAAAATCGGAGAATTCGTTAAAAGAAACGGCTTAACTCCGCTTGACGATATATCTCTGCGGAAAATTTAAGGCAATACAGCCGCGGTATTGTACTACCAACGGTATCGGGGACGTTGTTAGCCTTCCCCAAGGGGAAGGCAAGACGACGTTCACTCTACCTTTGGTAGGGGAGGGGCTTGCTCCTCCCGTATAAAAACGATGTTACATCACACCTGAACGGGCGAACACAGTTCGCCCCTACGGTAACGTGCCGAAGAACCGCCGCGTCATTAGCCTTCCCCAGCGGGGGAAGGGGGACCACCGGAGGTGGTGGATGAGGTGTCCAAAACGATGCTACATCAAATTCATACGGGCGAACAAAGTTCGCCCGTACAGTCCTTGATTTATGGTTTTGTCAGCTTCTCGAGCTCGCGTTCTACCTCGCGGTTATGGCGCTCCAGCTCGTTCTGACGCTGGCGGTGCTGGGAATCGAGACGGTCTCTCAGGTCGCGCATATCGTTCTCATAGCGGCGGCGGTCGTCCTGGCGTTTCCAATCGTCCATCTGACGGTCAAGGTCATGCTGGAACTGCTGCTGACGGAGTAGCGATGCAGTGCGAGCCTCCTCGGCACGCTGGGCGTCGAGACAGGTGAGCGCCTCCTTGAGGGTGTCTGCGCGTCCCGTTTCGAGGTAACCGATGAGGGATCCGACGGCACTGGAATTCATGTCCTTAGCGGCGAGAAGGCCGGTCGGAAGAGTCTTACGGATCTCGGCTATCTTGTCATCATATACCTTGACAGCTCTCTCAGACTTGACATAAGCGTCGGTCGCGGCGGCGTGCTCCTTCTCCCAAGCGGCTCTCTGACGGGCCTTTTCCTTCTGGGTGGCGTCGGAGCTGCGCTTCTGATTTTCCTTCGAGTTTTTCTCGTCGAGCGCCTTTGCGGCTGCCAGCTCATCGCGTTCGGAGTAGGTATAGGTAAAGCGATCGACCTCATTGCTCGATATCTTGCCTTTTCCGTAAAAATACAAGGCAAACAGCGGTACAAGGAAGACGAGAACGAGAGGCGTTTCGAGAGCAAGCAGGACGATACCGCATATGGTCATGATCACTGTGATAAACTTCTCGTAAAATCCTCCGAGCTTACCACCGACGGAGGATAAAAAGCTCTTATTCTGCGTGCTGCCCGTGTAAACACCTGCGGATGTCATAACCTCGCCGACGCGCTTGCGAAGGCTCTTGACAAAGGTCACGGCGAGCATAACAAACATCAGCGCATCGATGACAATGAAGGCGTAATGTATGGGATACTCCTTGATTTTTTCGCCTTCTACAACCTCCACCGTGTCGCTGTTGCTCTGAGATAAGAGGGTAAATTTCTTCACGTAACCCTCGGGGTTATCGTTGTAGGCGAGAATGTTCGCTACTGCGGCGGCAACGATTGCAATGACCGCCACGATCACGATCATCACGATAAAGCCCGAAGCCTTGCGCTTGATCTGCTCGGCTTTCGTCCGACGGTGACGGGCGTCGAGGGTATCACGAAGCTGTGCCTCGTTCGAAACGGGGAGAAGCGAGACCTTGACCTTGCTCAGGTCATATTTGTCGCGCGTGGAGTTGACATAGTCGAGCTCTTCTTTGCACGTTTCCAGATCGCGCTCCGCCTGGGAACGATCGGAGTTTAGGGCATCGATCTCTGACAAAGGCCTGTACAGGGTGCGAAGTTGTTCGATCAGTTTGGCTTTTTCTGTGTTCATTTGGCGTGGCTCCTTTGAAAATGATAAAATTTAATAGAAGGGGCTTGCTGTATAACATGTTTCTTCTTCTACGATATCATATTTTACCGCCAAATGCAAGGGAAAATTTCATTGAAATACAAAAACGATACTGTCAACAGAATTTTTACACTATAAAACGAACAATACAGTATTCTTCAAATAATCAAGAAAACAGCGAGCCGATTATTTCGAGGATCTTAAATTTGATCTTATATCTCGGCGAGCTTGACTCGGTAATGATCTCGACCTGCCCGGGAGTAAACCCGACCTGAAGAAGCTCCTCCTCCGGCTCGGTCGCGCTCGCGGTACAGAGAGGCGGAAACAGCACGCACCACCAGTTCTTTCCCTCAGCCTCTCCGAGCATTACCCTAATCGAGCAGTATTTGCCGCTCGGCAAACGGAAGCCTCCGTATTCCCTCGTCGGGTATTTTTCCTGCCCAATCTTTATATCGACGGAAAGCCCGCAGCCATTCTCCCTCAGTGCTTCGGCAGCCGCATTCTTTATGACATCGGCATTCTCGCTCAGCACCCTCTCGGCTTCTTCCTTCGTTTCACAATTCTCGGTCAGCGCTTCAACGACCGTGAGTATCTTATCGCGGACCTTCAGCTTTACCGCCTGATCGTATTCGCTATTCGAATTGGCAATAACGTGCAGGCGAATGACCTTATCGTAGATCTCCATATCTGCAGCAGTCGGAAAAACCGCGATAGCAGTCAGCAGTAGTGCGGCAATTAACGGTATAAGTAATTTTTTCATTTTATGTTGTCCTTTCGTTTCTTTATCATCATTCTTGACAGAGAAAAGGACGATTATTCTTCGGAGGAAAAAATATGAAAAACTGCGTTCTCTGCTATCTTGAAAAAGACGGCAAATATTTAATGCTGAACCGAAACAAAAAGCATAACGACGTAAATTCGGGCAAATGGATCGGCGTCGGCGGAAAATTCGAAGACGGCGAAAGCCCCGAAGAGTGCCTTATCCGCGAGGTAATGGAGGAGACGGGCTACAAAATAAACTCGTTCCGCTTCCGCGGCATCGTGACCTTTGTTTCCGACGTTTGCGAGACCGAATATATGTTTCTCTATACGTCAAGCGACTTTGAGGGAGACGAGATCGTCTGCGACGAGGGCGATCTTCATTGGATAGATAAAGCAGAAATAATGAACCTTCCGCTTTGGGAAGGAGATAAGGTTTTTTTAAGATACCTCTTTGACGACAGAGACCTGTTCTCGATCAAGCTGTCCTATCACGGCGACGACCTCATTTCGGTAAAGGAAGAATTTTAAGGTGAGAATATGAATAAAAACTGCGAAACCTGTATGTATTACGACTACGACGAATATTATCAGGAGTATATCTGTATAATCGACCTCGACGAGGACGAAAGCGTCGACTTCGTAACGGGGCGGTCGAACGAATGCCCATACTACCGCTATTACGACGAATATAAAAGCGTTCAGAAGCAGAACTGAGCTTCTGAACGCTTTTGCGTCATCGCGGGAGTTGAACGCTTCGGTGCTCCTATCGTTTTCCCCTCATTGAAGGCAAGAGGGCGTTCCGATGCTTCGGGGCGTTGTTGACCTTCTCCAGCGGGAGAAGGTGGCTGAGCGAGGCGAAGCCGAGCGAAGTCGGATGAGGTGTATTGTACAATTGGATTTTAATTATATCAATTCAGTTGCTTTCCTTTGAGACACCTCATCCACCGCAGACGCAGCGTCTGCGGTCCCCCTGTCTCGCTGCGGCTCGGGCACGCCGCGGCTCTGACTGCCACTGGCAGT
>JAZQGU010000058.1:0-5045 GCA_045540175.1 Eubacteriales bacterium
CGACGGTAACGAGGTTGAAAGCGGTGAAAACGGCGAAATTTGTATCAGCATCAAGGACGGTCTTCCCTGCGGACTTGCCTACGCATACGAAGGAAACGAAGAAGTCACCGCCGAGACCTGGCGCGACGGCTTCTACCATACGGGCGACCTCGCTTGGAAGGATGAGGACGGCTTCCTCTGGTACGTCGGACGTGCCGATGACGTTATTAAGAGCTCGGGCTACCGTATCGGACCGTTTGAGATTGAAAACGTCATAATGGAGCTTCCCTACATACTCGAATGCGGAGTTTCCGCCGCACCCGATGAGATAAGAGGTCAGGTCGTAAAGGCAAGCATCGTTCTTGTCAAGGGTATGGAGGGCACCGACGAGCTTAAGAAGCAGATTCAGGATTACGTCAAGAGCCGTACCGCACCCTATAAGTACCCGAGAATAGTTGAATTCCGCGAGAGCTTACCCAAGACTACAAGCGGAAAGATCATAAGAAAACAGCTTTGATTATGGAAAATAAGCGATTGACCCTTTTTGCAGGTCACTACGGAAGCGGCAAAACGAATATTGCCGTAAATTATGCCATAAAGCTTGCCTCCGAAGGGAAAAAGGTATGTATTGCCGACCTCGATATAGTAAATCCCTACTTCCGTACAAAGGACAGCGAGGATGAGCTGAGAGCAAACGGCATCGACCTCATTTCCCCTCAGTATGCAAACACAAACGTTGACCTGCCCGCACTCCCCGCCGAAAGCTATCGGCTCGTGCAGGACAGATCGGTATACGGTATAATGGACGTCGGAGGCGACGACCGCGGCGCTTACGCGCTCGGCAGATTCGTCGATGCGATAAAGGCGGAAAACAATTACAGTATGGCATTCGTTGCCAACTGCTACCGCCCGCTTACAAGCACCGTCGACGGTGCTATCGAGATAATGAGAGAAATTGAAGGTGCTTGCGGACTATCCTTCACCTGCATCGTCAATAACTCAAATCTCGGTAAGCTTACGACAGCCGAGACCGTCACCGATTCGTTTCCCTATATCGAGGAGCTTTGTGAAAAAACAGGACTTCCTCTCTGGATGCACACGGCGGTAAAAGAGGTCGCGGATAAGCTGACGGGGCTTCCAGTTATGGCAATGACGCTTCAGAAAAAATATTTCGATATACCCGATTTTCCGGAAGTATAACGATCAAATAAGGAGAAAACAATGGCAAAGGTAACTTTCAACACCGATATGTGTAAGGGCTGCGGTCTTTGCGTCGGCGCTTGTCCCAAGGGATGTCTCGATATCGCGTCCGACAAGCTTAACGCAAAGGGTTATTCCCCCGCATATATCAAGGATCAGGATAAATGTATAGGTTGTGCATTCTGTGCGACAATGTGTCCGGACTGCATTATAACCGTTGAGAAATGAGGAAAAAACCATGGCAGAAAGAATTTTGATGAAGGGTAACGAGGCGATAGCAGAAGCCGCTATCCGCGCAGGTTGCCGCCACTACTTCGGTTATCCTATCACTCCCCAAACCGAGATCGCCGCTTATATGGCAAAGAAAATGCCCAAGATCGGCGGAGTATTCCTCCAGGCAGAGAGTGAGATAGCTTCGATAAATATGGTCTACGGCGCATCCGCGGCGGGAATGAGAGTAATGACATCGTCGTCCAGCCCCGGAATCTCGCTCAAAACCGAGGGACTCAGCTACATAGCAGGATCCGACGTCCCCGCGCTCGTTGTAAACGTACAGAGAGGCGGCCCCGGTCTCGGCGGAATCCAGCCCTCGCAGTCCGACTATTTCCAGGCAACGAAGGGCGGCGGTCACGGTGACTACCGTATGATCGTCCTCGCGCCTGCATCCGTTCAGGAAATGGCAAGCTTGACCATCAAGGGATTTGACCTTGCTGACAAGTACTGCATGACCTCTATGATCCTCGCAGACGGTACCATCGGTCAGATGATGGAGCCGATCGTATTCGAGGACGAAGAGCCGAAAACATACGAAAAGCCGTGGGCGCTCACAGGTACTGAATGTAAGCGTCCCCACAACATAATCAACTCTCTCTATCTCAAGCCCGAGGAGCTTGAAAAAAAGAACTTCGACCGCTACGAAAAGTATAAGCTGATCGAAGAAAACGAGCCGATGTGGGAAGAATATATGATGGAGGACGCAGATATCTGTGTCGTCGCATTCGGTATTGCCTCGAGAGTTGCCAAAAACGCAGTTGTTACAGCAAGAAGCGAGGGCATAAAGGTCGGTCTCATCCGTCCTATCACCCTTTGGCCCTTCCCGGTAGCTCCGATCGCCGCCGCTGCCGATAAGGTAAAGGCGTTCATCTCGGTCGAGCTTAATATGGGACAGATGATAGAAGATATTCGCCTCTATTCGCAGTGCAAGAAGCCCGTTACACTCTGTAACCGTACGGGCGGTATGATACCCAGCCCCGATCAGGTGCTTGAATCCATCCGCAAGGCAGAGAAAGGAGATAATTAAGATGGCTATTGTATTCCAAAAACCGAAGTCTCTTACAGACGCTCCCTTTCACTACTGCCCCGGCTGTCCTCACGGAATTATCCACCGCCTCGTCGCTGAGGTAATGGATGAGCTCGGAATCGAGGGTAAGGCGATAGGCGTTGCACCCGTCGGATGCGCCGTTATGGCTTACGACTACTTCGCTTGCGATATGATCGAAGCTCCTCACGGACGCGCGCCGGCTGTCGCAACGGGAATTAAGCGTTGCCGTCCCGAAAACGTGGTATTCACCTACCAGGGCGACGGAGACTTAGCGTCTATCGGTATGGCAGAGACCGTACATTCTGCCGCAAGAAACGAAAACATTACCGTCATCTTCGTAAATAACGCAATTTACGGTATGACGGGCGGACAGATGGCTCCGACCAGCTTGCCGGGACAGGTAACTCAGACCTCGCCCTACGGTCGTGACGTAAAGCACTGCGGCTGGCCTATCAAGGTAAGCGAAATGCTCGCTACTCTCGAAGGCCCCGAGTATATCGCACGCGTTGCAGTAAACAACGTAAAGAACGTAAAGAACGCCAAGAAGGCGATCAAGAAGGCATTTGAAAATCAGATCGCAGGAAAGGGCTTCTCGCTCGTCGAGGTCGTTTCCGCCTGCCCGACCAACTGGGGAATGACGCCCGAAGCGGCGCTCAAGTGGGTCGAAAGCGATATGCTTCCTTACTACCCGATCGGCGTATACAAGGACAGAAGCGCAAAGGAGGAGGAGTAATATGAAAACGACTCAGATCCTCATCGCAGGCTTCGGCGGACAGGGAATCCTCTTCTCGGGTAAGTTCCTTGCATATAAGGGACTTATGGAGGATTATCAGGTATCCTGGCTTCCTTCCTACGGCCCCGAAATGAGAGGCGGAACGGCTAACTGTAACGTAATCATTTCCGAGACCCCCGTCGGCTCGCCGATAATTACGACCCCCGACGTTCTTATCGCAATGAACACCCCGTCGCTTCAGAAGTACGTTGACACCGTTGTCCCCGGCGGACAGATATACGTTGACTCCTCGCTTATCGACGTGAAGGTCGAGCGTGACGACGTAGACGTATTCTACATCCCTGCAACTCAGATGGCAAAGAACGAAGGAATTGCGACCCTTGCAAATATGGTCATCGTCGGACACCTGCTTGAAAACCACCCCGAGCTTTCCTTTGAAGGAACAAGTGAGGTCGTCGAAAAGCTCGTTCCCGCAAAGAAGGCAGCCCTTAAGGAGCTTAATATGAAAGCTCTCAATATGGGAAAGGTCTATAACAAGTAATCTCGCTGTTTTTACAGCTTTTATCAAAGGAGAAAAACCTATGAATGCAATGACAGAAATGACAACATGGCGCCATGAGAAGGTTCTTTTCGTCAACAACGAAAAGGCAGGCCTCAAGGCAATCATCGCGGTACACAACACAAACCTCGGCCCCGCAATCGGCGGATGCCGTCTCTTCCCCTATGCGTCCTACGACGACGCGCTCTTCGACGTTCTCCGTCTTTCGCGCGGTATGTCGCACAAGAACGCTATCGCAGGTCTTCCCCACGGCGGCGGTAAGGGCGTAATCATCGCAGATCCTTCAATGAAGACCGAGGCAATGTTCGAGGCGTTCGGCGAAGCAGTCAATAATCTCGGCGGCGACTACATAACAGCTGAGGACGTAAACACCGACTGCGACGATGCACTCGTTATGCTTCGCAAGACGAATCACATCTGCGGACTTCCCCAGAACAGCGGCGACCCCTCCCCCTTCACTGCACGCGGCGTATGGCAGGGCATCAAGGCTACCGCAAAGGTAACCTTCGGTACCGATTCTCTCGATGGACTCACCATCGCAGTTCAGGGTCTCGGTAAGGTCGGCTACGACCTCTGCCGTCACCTCCACAACAGCGGCGCAAAGCTTATCGTTGCTAACCGTTCTAACAAGGAGATCGCGGCAAAGGCAGCTGAAGAATTCGGCGCGACCGTAGTTTCGACAAACGAAATTATGTCCGTTAAGTGCGACATCTTCTCCCCGAACGCAATGGGCGCTATCATCAACCCCACTACCATTCCTACCCTCAACTGTAAGGCAGTTGCAGGCGGCGCGAACAACCAGATCCTCGACGAGGCATCGGGTCTTGCGCTCAAGGCAAGAGGAATCTACTACGCTCCCGACTTCGTAATCAACGGCGGCGGCGTTATCAACGCAGCGGCAGAGGTTGACGGACCTTACAATAAGGACGCGGTTCTTAAGAAGGTAGATAACATCTACAACTCGATCGAGCAGATCCTCACCGAGTCTAAGGCAACCGGTAAGCCCGAGGGCGTTATCGCAACCGAAATGGCTGAAAAGATCATCTACGGCTGATAAATATAAAGCTAAACCCCGCCGAGAAATGCTCGGCGGGGTTTTCTTTACAAAAAAAGATCGGGCTCTTGCGCTTCTTCTCATAAGGATGTTTACAAATTTCGGCAGAGAACTTGTTTTCTCTGCCGATTTGTGTTATAATAGGGATAATGAAAAGCCTCTCCCTTTGGGAGAGGTGGCGGCGAAGACGACGGAGAGG
>JAZQGU010000059.1:0-35166 GCA_045540175.1 Eubacteriales bacterium
TTATTGGTTACTGCCAATCAAAATTTTCTTTTCCGGCACCGACTTCAAAATGGTATTTACCGATACCGAGGTCAATACCCGAGAAGTGGCCTTCACCTGCGGTGATGGTTACTTTGCTACCGTCACCCTTGACCATGTAAGCAAAGAAAGGACTCAATATGTCGGAACAATATTATCTTCTCCGCCTGTGGGATCCTTCCGTCCCACCTTTTGTATCCGCTGACCGAATGTATATCGGCTCTGAAAGCGAGATTCAGAGGGCGATGGAGGCCATGGAAGCTAACAACGTATGCGAAGACACCGTGGAAGCTTACAAGCGTTATGTGGCAGGTGACAAGGCGGCAACTCACAATATGGCTTATAGAGATGTTCCTGTGCTTGATAGAGTAACACTGATACGTTCATCTATTATCACAATAGGTGAAAAAAAATGGGAGCATATCAACGCTTGGAATTACCCGTATAGCTTAAAATGCGATAGTGCGGAGATCACGCGCATTATAGTGAAATACAAAAGAAAGTATTTTCGCTGTTACCGTGTGACCTTCAATAACCTCTATTGTGAAAACACAAGCGGCGGTTGGGAAAAACTCAATTCCTTCTTCCTTGGCAACAGTTATCTGTTGGACATTCAGAAAAATAAGGACGGCAGCTTTACAGAAAATAATATCCTGTATGAGGTTGAGTCTGAACATGATACACTTGCAGAAGCAGATGATATTGAAAGAAGCGATAATATCAATTTCAAATTCTTCTGCGACGAGATATTCGGTGACTGCTGATGAGCAAGAAGAAACAGACTGATTCCGTATTTGAAGATATCAAGACAGGTCTCAATCAGGCGATAGAAATGGAGAAAGCTCACATGCTCCAAGAGCCGATCACCACGACCTGCGATTTCAATATACCTCCAAGTGAAAATCGACCAATACCCGATGATGTAATTGAGCATTTGGCAGAGGGGCTTCTGCCAAATGTAATCGATTACTTTCGGAATCCTAAAAGCCGTGAGGAAATAGAAAAATGGTATCAAGAGCAGAAAACGGAAAAGAAACCATAATAGCCACGGACAAAAAAACTCCCGAAGCGTATATTCCCAACATTCCCGACCACATCCGTATGGAGATAGCGCGATGCCTCTTGCCGGACATTGTCGCTTATTATAACTCCGAGAGAGGTCAAAGAGAATATGCGGAATGGAAAGCTACACAGGGAGAAAACACTGAATTATGAGTCAGAAAAAAACAATTGTATGCACCACGCCGGAACGCTGGTGTTCAACCAAAGAGATATGTGAACATCTCGGTGTTACAAGAGATACAGTCCTCACATGGATCCTTGAAAATGGATTGCCGGCATACAAGGTCGGTCGTGCTTGGAAATACAAGCAAAGCGAAGTTGACGAGTGGTTGAAGAACACCGTAGCTCCAATGCAAAGGAAAGAGATACCTATGGTAACGACTGATAAAAAACAATATGAAGCATATCCCGAAACAAGAGATCTGGACGGCTTATACATACAGGTCTTACGCAGGGGTAACCGAGTCTTCCGATGCTTTACCGATTTGTCAATAAAAGAACAAACGGACTTTTTAAAAGGGCTTGATACCGAAGCACTTGTGCGTACCTGCCTGTTAATGACACATACGCTACGAGATATTGCTGACGGTCTGAATCTATATGGCGACAGGGCTATAGAAGACGATCAGGTAATCATCAGTTATAAAAAGCTATGGAAACTCCTTATAGACAAGGATTTGAAGCGGCGTGAGTTTGCGGAAAAAGCCGGAATAAGTGACTATACACTGGTGCAGATGAATAAGGGCAAAAAAATACAGCCTGTGATAATAGAGCGAATTTGCTCCACACTTGGCTGTACCCCAAACGAAATTATGGAATTTGAAACCATAGAATAGGACGAAGGAAAGAAAAAACTATGAAGAACGAAATAGGAATCATAATAATGACCGGTTGCAACGGAATGCTCGGTGTGTCCAAAAAAGCTATAGAAGCATTAGGCAACCCCGAAAGTTTCTGCTTATACATAAATGTCGAAAAGCGGCAGTTAGCAATAACGCCCGGCTATGGATCAAGCTCTGCGGTCGACTTACACAAAACTTCGGAAACCCAAGATTATTATTGGATGCGCGGACTCACGATTCAACGGATAATAAGCACGTTTGAGCTTAACAGCGAATGCACGCTCGTGTATTTCTCGGCAAAACATGTGACAGACGATAATGCAATTACCTGCAGCCTTGCCAATAGTGTAGAACACGACTTAACAAACGAAGATGTATCCGAAGAAATAAAGAAATTCGTTTATGGAAATTTTCAGCTCAAGGATAGGAAGAATAGGATATCGCCGAATGCTTTGGACATTAAGTGTTGCAAATTAGTGCATTGACCTCTGGATTTATTCACAAAAGTATGATATAATTACATAAGCAAAAGCTTATGAGGAAGGAGAATTCTATGCCTTTAGGTTATGATGAGAACGGCGCAATTATCGAAAACGAAGCTGCCGTTGTAAAATACGTTTATAACAAGATCATCGATTACACAAGGAATCCACCTGCCGATATGGTAGAGGAAAAGATTGCAATCGCAAAAGAAAACGGTGAAGAAATCACCTACGAAGAAGCGACCAAGCTCGTTACCACTTCTGAAATCGAATATAGAATCTGGGATGAGATCAGAGCCAACCCCGATTTTGCTGAAGCTATAATCGCCTATAACAAGCGTGCAGGCTATAACTCGAATCCCAACACAATTATCGGGATGCTACGTTCTGCGATGGGTTGCACATCTGAGCCGCTTTTACCTGCCGAGGAATATGCCAAAGTGCAGGAAAAACAGACTGAACGTGTCACAGCTTACTGTAGGTTCAAAACTGCGAAGGACGCCTATTCGCCTGTAGTCCTTTATGCTCGTGAAAGCAATCACGAAGGAGCTGACGAGTTGCTGGAACGGCAAAAGGAAAAGCTCAAGGATTTCTGTGCAGAAAAAGGCTACGATATAGCAGATGAGGTTGCCACTATCGGTAGCAGAGAGGATAGCATCCCAGCTTTAAAAAAGGCAATTGAGTATGCCCAAGCTACCCCAAGCAGAACCATTCTGATGGTATCCTCCAACAGAGTCGTTGGTACTACTTCGGAAATGGAATCTATTGCAGAACTCATTGACAAGTCCGGTGTAAAAATCCACACGATGGACGGATCCTACGAGTATGCGGATAGATACCACACAACGCCCGAAGCAATAATGGCAAGCACTCTTGCAGGGTTCGACACTGAAAATGAAGAAGACGATCCCGATGAGGATGAAGGAATGGGTGGCATAAGCCTCTAATACAGTAAAACAAAGGGCTGTTCGTAAGACAAACGAATAGCCCTAAACATTTACCGACACTTCCTTTACATAAGCGCAAAACGCGCCGTTCATGTAAAGGAGAAAGAGGTTGGATAATCAAAGACGAATAAGTGAATTTAACCAAGAAAACAGACCTTTCTATATCGTAGATCACGATGATGGAACATTTGCCCTCTGTCTGCCATTCACCTTTCTGACAGGACAGTATGCAGACTACTGTCAAGAAGCATTCGATAATTATGCCAAATCAATCGGAGAACCCGTATATAACGATATCGGGCTTCGAACACATGGCAATGGTTATGAATGGGAAGCGGCATTCAGACAGATTTTCAGAAACGATCCCAATATCGGTAGAATAATTTTCGATTGTGAAGCCGGAGGTTTCTTCTGTAATTGTGATAACCTTGACATCCTCGAAGACTTTGGAGTACGCTTCAAAGATTTGTGTGAGAACACAGATCGGTTCACAGAGGTAATTGCACAAGGCATTCAGTATCAAGATGCTTGGGAGAAAGAGCAAGAAAAACTCATGAAAACTGTGAAGGGGCAGTTGATGAAGCACCCAAGCGCAGTCTTCGAAATCAAAACTCCCGATGGTGATATTCGCATTTCACCCAATGATATCAAACTACTTCTATCGGGGGAGTTGAATACCGTAGTCATTGAAGATTGCCACTATGCAGCTTTTGAGTTGTTGGATCAAGAGGTATTGGCAATGCAAACGGATATCTTCGATGATAGCCTCATTCGTATGAAGACAGGCGGTTACGATGAACCGGACTTTGAGATGACAATGTGACAAAAGCCAAGGCCGACCTTGGCTTTACATAATAATCAGCCAAATGATTGAAAAATTCACAAAAATATGATATAATAATCTTAATCGATAAATAAGAATTTGTAGTTATGAGATTAACCGATAAAAAGGAGTATCATTATGGCATATCTTTTTCCTTTCGGACAGGAATTACATCCACTGGTACAAGAAGATAAATCGCCCAAAAAGGTGTTTGTTTTAGGAGTTTATGCAAGTGCTGTTCACGCAAGATGGAAGAAGGACGGAGAAATTGTTTGTCAGGCTCTTGCTGTGGCAAGTGAACCTCGCATCTTTTGGGATGGAAATATTGATGAAGCAAAACACATTATTGAGAAAGTGAATATGCCTTCGGAGCTTGGTGTTTTAGAACCTGCAGGAAAGCAGCTTAATGGCCCCTCTGCAAAGGTGCTTGACGAAAATATTCTTGCTCCCTTGGGCTATACTCGTGCAGAGGCATGGCTTTGTGATTGCCTTCCTGAAACACGAATAAATTCAAGTCAGGCAAAAGTTATCAAGGATAGATATAATCCCTTGATTGATAAATACGGATTAAATCCCGTGACAATACCCAACCGTCCAACCGCCTTTTGTGATCAAAAGAGAGCCGAAGAAATCACTGCTGAGCTTATGGAATCGGAAGCTGAGCTTTTAATACTTTTGGGCGATATTCCGATTGCTCAATATCTTAAAAAGGTAGCCGACGTTCCATATTCCACACTTGGCGAGTATGTAGATTTGTACGGTTACGGAAAAGCTACCGATGTTGTGATTTGCGGTAAAACAATGCAAGTTCTTCCGCTTGCTCATCCAAGACAAATAGGGGCTCTCGGCGCTCACAGTGAAAAGTGGTGTGTTGCTCATCGGAAATGGGAAGAACAAGCAAATCAATAATATGTGCGAACAACAAAGTCCAATGCGTCGAGGTGATTGATAGTAATGACAACTGAAATTAAAAAGATATGTTGCTACATAAGAACAAGCTCTCAGGATCCAACATTGAATGAAAGAACTGAATTTTTAAAATCAGTAGTGGCATTACACGAAGATTGGGAGTGTGTTGGATTCGTCATTGATAAATCCAAACGGTCAGGATTAGACCGTCCGGACTTGTCAGAAATTGTAGAAAAAATGGAAAACGGCGAAATCAAATATATTGTCGTTACTCACTTTTCTGTTATACATCCGAACCTCAGTATTCTGCAGAAGTTTGCTGACAAGCTCAAATGTATTGGATGTGGTATCGTCAGTCTGTACGAGAGAGTAAACACTCTGTATCTCAATGACACTATCCGCAATACGATTCCCCCAAAGGACACAAAATCAAAAAATACATAAGCTTCGTTGCAAGCATGGTGCTGACAGCCCGGAAGATAGCGGTTACTGTCAACTCCCGTCAATACCAAGGGATAAGTGTATCTTAAAACAAAAAAATCCGGACTGTTTTTGTAGCACAGTACGGTTCGGACGTTTTTTGTAGTGGTAACACAAAAAATCCAAGTCGCAAGACTTGGATTTTTTCATTTGTGCCGCAGGCACAACATCATTTGCGTGGCACACGCAACATCATTTCGAGCAAAGCGAGAACATCATTGCCGCCCCGCGGCACAAATGAACGAGGTTGCACTTCGTGCAAATGATGTGCTTCGCAATGAAGTGGGCTTACGCCCAATGATGTTGCGCTTCGCGCAAACGGAATTAGACTGATAGTCTTGTGCGCTGAAATATTGTTGATTTTTAACCGAAAGTGTGATATAATAAAGGCGGAAAGGCGGTGATATCGTGAGAGAAGATAAGCTTGGTGATCTTTCAATGGAGTTATCCGTTGATGTTTTGCAGTTGACCAAAGAATTGCGTACAAAGCACGAAAATGTAATTTCCAATCAAATCGGAAGAAGTGCAACGAGTATCTGCGCCAACATCGCTGAAAGCAAATATGCTCACGGTCGCGCCGATTTTATAGCAAAGCTTGAGATATCACTCAAAGAAACAAACGAAACGAGCAAATGGCTTGAGATGCTTTGGAAAAGTGAATA
The DNA here is from genome assembly GCA_045540175.1 of Eubacteriales bacterium. Classification (GTDB taxonomy): domain Bacteria; phylum Bacillota; class Clostridia; order Oscillospirales; family CAG-272; genus Colimorpha_A. Next base: position 6,226 of record JAZQGU010000059.1, read on the forward strand.
TATTGATGAAATGCGGTATAAAACACTTGACCGCAAATGCTCGACGATAAGATTTTTGCTTGTGAAGTCTATTACAACAGCTAAAAAGAATATCAACACGGCGAAGGAGAACGCGGAATGATTTTGAAATGGATCAAGAAACTATTTGAACCTCCTGCTGATAAGACGGAACTTAAGATAAAAGAATTATTTCAGTTTTTGTTTGATGATTATGGTTTTTCATATGTGAAAAATGATTTGGGAAATCTTGTTGACAAAAGCGGTAAGGTTATATTTTACGGGCCATTAGATGCATATCAACTATACAATGACAATCTGTGCATAAATATTGTAGTTTTGGTACAGCGCAACGACTGCGATATTTATATCACGGAAAAACAATCCGTCGATCAACACTACATTTTTGATGGAATGTCTTTGCCGTCGAATTTCGCTTATGACCTTCCGTTCTTTGCAAGCCAAGTAAAATCTGAATTGCTAAACAGCAAAACAATATTCGGTAAAAGTATTTAAGATACATAGGTACGTTTGCAAGCATGGAGCAGTACTCTTAGAATATATCAATCAAAGGTGCGAGCCGATCTTATGTCTTACTGCGGTTTGATGATATAAAAGGCTTTGCCGTGATTTGGCTCTGATTCAATTGACGTGATTACATATTTGCGTTAGAATAAAATAAAAGGAAGGTGTTTTTTTGTTAGTCGCTTTTATAATTGGAACAATTATCTTTGCTATCTCAGTATTGTTGGGGCTTTTTGGGTTGCTTGGCGGTTTTTTCAAAAATGTCGGCACAAATAATAGTATATCTTCGTCATTATTTTTGATTTTTTTCTCATGCTTCATCTATGCGGCGGAACTCGCCATATTCAAATATTCTCCTTACGCATGGGGGATTGCCTTTATTCTAATGATTATTGGTCTATGCGTGCCTGTTTTGGATTATATAACATTAGAGAATGCTGCAGTATTTACAAAGAAAAACATTTATAGATTGACAAAATTTCTTACGTTCAAAAAGTACTCTTACGATGATGTAATTGGATACGTTATGAAAAAAACGGCCTGCACGGACTACCATTACGGGCCAAGAACTATATATACCTACGATGTCGAGATATATTTGAATGACTATAGCTTAATTTCGTTCTGTACAAGTCGTGAATCGGATAGAAAAATCAAATATTTAAAGCAATTGCTTCAAGATCATCATTGTCATAGGAATGGACGGTTTCCCAAAAAACGAGGTTTGCCTTTTACATTTTTAAGTTAAAATGCTTGTTTGAGTTATAATATGTCCTACGAAAAGAATCTGTTTCGAGGCGACACATCATTTGACAATCGAACGAATTTTTGATACAATTAAAGAGACGTTTATTCGCGGAGGTAAATATGACTTACAAAAACGGAAAAAAAGAATATATCCTCATGGGAGTGCTGTTCGGAGTTCCGATGGGAGCCTTTTTCGGTATTATGTATTTGGATGTTGTTCTTGGAATAATATGCGGCGTTTTGAGCGGATTTCTTTATGCCTTGCTGATATTCCTTTTTGTAAAATTTCAAGAAAAGAAGTACGACAAAAAGCGAATTGAGATCGCAAACATGAGAAGAATTATTTGTGACGGAGGCGCAACCGTTAACGGAAACGGCGGTTGGATGTTCTTGACGGAATGCGGAATCGAATTCTATCCTCATAAGATAAACTTTTCGACAAATAACATTATGATACCGTTAAACATCATAGTGTCTGTGCAAACCAAGAGAAACCAGCTTGTAATCAATACCACCGATTATACTGTTTCGATAGTTGTAACTCACAACAATGAGTGGAAGAAGCATATAGAGGACGCTTTGCCTGTGCTTTCCTGAAGAGAATTGTATCGTAAAAATTCTGCTGTTTGTGTCGTGAAAAACTAAAAACACCGCCGATAGTACATTTTTGATGCTCTCGGCGGTTTAGCTATAGACTGATGCACATATTTTGATATTTTTTTCGAAGAATATAGAAATCACCTTAACCGATCCGGTTTTATAACGACTATATAGATGAAGGCGCCTGAAAACGGGAATGGAGAAACAAATGGACAGTATAAAACATGAGCAACTGATAATCGAAAACATGAAGTCGATATTCGGATTTGCTTTGACAAGGCTCGGAAACGTAGCTGAAGCAGAATCTCTTGCGAGTGATATTATTTATGAAATAATTAGGTCAGCGCAAAACTTAAAAGACGAGGAACGCTTTTGCGGCTTTATGTGGAAGATCGCCGAGAATGTCTATATGGACTATCTTCGCAAAAAGTCAAAAAATGCGAGCCGTACAGCGGAGCTCAACGAAAACATTACTGATGAATCAGAGTCTGTTTTAGATGAAATCGTCAAAAAAGAAGAACTGAATCTTCTTCGACGCGAGCTCTCTTTGTTGTCAAAACAATACCGTGAGGCAACTGTTTTATACTATATTGAAAATCTCTCCTGTTTCGAGGTAGCAAACAGATTACAAATCAGCACGGAAATGGTAAAGTATTATTTGTTCCGTGCAAGAAAAATCATTAGAGAGGGTATGAACATGGAAAGATTATACGGTGAAAAAAGCTATTGCCCCAATATTTTTGAGATTGATTTTTGGGGAACAAGATCAGGAGATGATCAGGAATACCGTGATTTTGAAAGAAGAAAGATCAAAGGAAATATTTTACTTGCGGCATATTACAGTCCGGTAACGATCCAAGAAATCAGTATAGAGCTTGGGGTTGCACTCCCTTACCTTGAGGACGAGATCAAATTGCTCGTTGATCGTCAGTATCTCGTTTGCAACAATGGAAAGTATCTGACCAATATTCCGATTTTCACGCTTGATTGTACGAAAACGATTGACGGAAGGCTGAGGGAGCTTACCGAGGATAGCGCGCAAAAGATCGTTGCCGCAACCGATGAGTTTGATGCGCGCTTTGGAAGCAGATTTGCAAATACAAATCTCGCGCGTTGGCAAAAGATTCTTTTGTGCTTACATTATTCATTGATCGATACTGAAAACGATCTTGAAAAGAACTATGGCGAATTACCCAAAGACGGTCCGTATTCTCTGGTGAACGGTGGTGGCGGACACGGTATTATTTGGGGCAGAAGTACCGAAAATGTTGTTGGTGATAAACTTCCAAAAGGTATTCAAGGTATATATAATGGTTGTCATGCGAGTGATAAGCGCGGAAGCGTTATCGCTATGAATTTCAGACAAACACTTAATGCGCAGCAATTTGAAGGTGGAATGAGCGATCCCCTAATTTGTACTGCGGTGGATTGCTTTGAGTATTTGCCGAAGGATTGGCAAAAAGTGCTTACTGATCTTGGTTATGCAAAGAATGGCAAGGCGAATTTTGCGGTGTGGTCGATTGAGGAATACGATGAACTCAGGAAAATTCTTGATGAGTGTATCTCCATTGTTTCCGAGTTGAATAGAAAAACTGCTGAGATTGCCGCAAACATTACTGCGGATCTTGCTCCTTCGCATATCCGCAAAACCGCAGAGTATGTAGGTGCATTTGTTTACCGTTTTTATTCGATTGATAAACTGGTTGGCAAGCTGTTTGAGATGGATTGGATAAAAGCGGTTGAAGACAATGAAAAACCTGCTGTTTGTGTCGTGAAAAACTAAAATCACCGCCGAGAGTACCTTTTGGATACTCTCGGCGGCTTGTTATTACTGTATTATTACCATGCAAGTGCCTTAACAAGGAACTGTCCCGTGTGGGATTCTTCGACTTTTGAAACCTGCTCGGGGGTTCCGCAAGCGATGACGGTTCCGCCGCCCTCGCCGCCCTCGGGACCCATATCTATGATATAGTCTGCGGTCTTGATGAGGTCGAGGTTATGCTCGATGACGATCACGGAATTTCCCTGATCGGTCAGGCGCTGAAGAATCTGTATCAGCTTATCAACGTCGGCGGTATGAAGGCCTGTTGTCGGCTCGTCCAAGATATAGCAGGTCTTGCCTGTGCTTCTCTTTGCAAGCTCGGTCGCAAGCTTAACTCTCTGAGCTTCACCGCCAGAAAGGGTGGTCGATGACTGACCGATCTTTATATAGCCGAGACCGACGTCGTATAGCGTCTGAAGCTTTCTCTTAAGGCGCGGGAGATTTTCGAAGAAGTGAAGACCCTCTTCGACTGTCATTTCAAGAACGTCGGAAATGTTCTTGCCTTTGTATCTTACTTCAAGGGTATCGCGGTTGTAACGCTTACCGCGGCAGACGTCACAGGTGACGTAAACGTCGGGCAGGAAGTGCATTTCAATCTTCTTTACGCCGTCGCCCTCGCAGTTTTCGCAGCGTCCGCCCTTGACGTTAAAGGAGAAGCGACCCGATTTGTATCCGCGCATTTTGGCATCGTTTGTCGACGCGAAAAGTTCGCGTATGTCGTTAAATAGACCCGTGTAGGTCGCGGGGTTTGAACGCGGAGTTCTGCCTATCGGGCTTTGGTCGATAGCGATAACCTTATCGAGATTATTTACACCCTCAACCCGCTCGTGCTTGCCCGCGCGGATGAGCGCGCGGTTGAGCTTTTTTGCAAGAACGGGGTAGAGTATCGAATTTATGAGCGACGACTTTCCCGATCCCGATACGCCCGTTACACAAACGAGCATTCCGAGAGGGATAGCAACGTCGATATGCTTAAGATTATTCTGGTGAGCGCCGATTATCTGAAGGTACGAGCCGTTGCCCTCGCGGCGAACCTCGGGAACCTTTATCTTTTTTCTGCCGCTTAGGTAGTCGCCCGTAATGGAATTCTTATTTTCCATTATCTCCTTCGGTGTGCCCGATGCAACGACAGTTCCGCCGTGAACGCCCGCGCGAGGACCGATGTCGACGATATAGTCGGCTTCCATCATGGTCTCCTCATCGTGTTCGACAACGATGACGGTGTTTCCGACGTCACGGAGTGATTTGAGTGCTTCGATCAGCTTGTGATTGTCGCGCTGATGGAGACCTATGCTCGGCTCGTCGAGTATATAGAGGACGCCCATGAGGGACGATCCGATCTGCGTCGCAAGACGGATTCTCTGCGCCTCACCGCCCGAGAGCGAGCCGGAACGGCGCGTAAGGGTAAGGTAATTAAGGCCGACGTTTTTGAGGAATGAAAGGCGTGCTTTAAGCTCCTTTACAATATCCTTTGCGATCTTCTCCTCGGTCGGAGTGAGGGTAAGGGCGTTTACGAAATCAAGTGCCTGGTCGACGGACATGGAGCAGAAATCGTCGATGTTCTTTCCGCCGACTGTGACTGCGAGAATGTAGTCCTTGAGTCGTTTGCCGTTGCAGATCGGGCAGGGAACGACCTCAAAAAAGTCGTCGTAATACTCGTTTTGTCCCATGCTGTAACGCTGTTCTATGATATTCAGCACGCCGTCAAATCGCACCGATTGACGTACCTTTCGCTTGTCAAAGGAGCGTTCAATATCGTACACCTCGTCGCCAGTGCCGTGAAGAAGCGCGTCGAGCGCCTTTTTCGAATAATCCTTGATCGGCGTTGTGAGCGTAAAGCCGTACTTTTTGCCGACCGCCTCGTAAAGGGGCGACATCCAGGTGCTTTCCTCAATGCTCTTGAAGCCGTTTACGTTTATCGCGCCGTCTGCGATCGAAAGCTCGTTATCGGGAATGACAAGCTCTGCCGATACCGTACGAAGCTCGCCGATACCTGCGCATCTGTCGCAGGCGCCAAGGGGATTGTTGAACGAGAACATACGGGGCGATAGCTCCGGCATACTGAAGCCGTGCTCCTCGCAGGCATAGTTCTGCGAATAGGTGCGCTCGCTTTCGCTTCCGTCGGGATTTATGATAGATACTATCATATTGCCCTTTGCGAGGTTAAGCGCGTTTTCCGCAGAGTCGGTAAGACGCATATCTATTCCGTCCTTCATAACGAGACGGTCGATCACTACGTCGATAGTGTGCTTGATATTCTTTTCAAGAATCGGAGTTTCGTTTATATCGTATGTCTCGCCGTCTATACGAACGCGGACGTATCCGCTTTTCTTCGCTTCCTCAAGCACCTTTTCGTGCATACCCTTTTTGCTTCTTACTACGGGAGCGAGGATTATGAATTTTGTTCCGTTAGGGATGGTTTTGAGATCGTCGAGGATCTGGTCGATGCTCTGCTGACGTATTTCTTTTCCGCAGACGGGGCAGTGCGGTATGCCGATTCTTGCGTACATAAGACGCAGATAGTCGTATATTTCGGTTACCGTTCCGACGGTCGAACGCGGATTTTTTGACGTTGTTTTCTGGTCTATCGAAATTGCGGGGGAAAGTCCCTCAATCAGATCTACATCGGGCTTGTCCATTTGACCGAGAAACATTCGGGCGTAAGAGGAGAGCGACTCGACGAAGCGTCTGTGTCCCTCTGCGTAGAGGGTGTCAAACGCGAGCGACGATTTTCCCGAGCCGGAAAGACCCGTGAATACCACGAGCTTGTCACGCGGGATCGTGACGTCTATATTTTTGAGATTGTGGACTCTTGCGCCCTTGACTGTGATTTTGGGGTAAGACATTAATTTTATCCTTTTATTTTAATCTTAAAGATGCGATCTTATCACGCAGATAAGCGGCACGCTCGAAGTCGAGTATCTTTGCCGCGTCCTTCATCTGCTTTGTAAGCTCCTCGGCAAGCTTTGCCTTTTCGTCGCGCGAAAGCTTCTTCGCTTCCTTCTTTTCGAGTTTGTCCTGCTTGGAGGGGGACACGCCTATCTCGATAAGCTCGCGAACGTCCTTGACTATCGTCTTCGGAATTATTCCGTGCTCCTCGTTATATGCCATCTGTATCTTGCGGCGGCGGTTAGTCTCGTCGAGAGTCGCTTTGATGGACTTCGTTATAACGTCGGCATAGAATATGACCTTGCCTTCCGCGTTTCGTGCCGCACGTCCGACTGTCTGGATAAGTGACGTTTCGGAGCGGAGCAGACCTTCCTTGTCGGCGTCGAGAATTGCGACAAGGGAAACCTCGGGAATATCAAGTCCTTCGCGGAGCAGGTTGATTCCAACGAGAACGTCGAACACTCCGAGACGCAGATCGCGTATTATCTCCATACGCTCGATCGTCTCGACGTTGTGGTGAATATATTTGACCTTGATAAGGTTCATTTCGAGATATTCGGTCAGGTCCTCTGCCATTTTCGTTGTCAGAGTGGTAACGAGAACGCGCTCGCCTCTTTCGGCGCGGATGCGTATCTCGCCCATAAGGTCGTCGACCTGTCCCTCTATCGGTCTTATCTCGATCTCGGGGTCAATAAGTCCTGTCGGGCGGATAAGCTGCTCGGCAATCTGAACTGAATGCTCCTTTTCGTATGCAGAGGGGGTTGCGCTGACGTATATTACCTGATTTATCTTGCTTTCAAATTCTTCAAAGAAGAGAGGGCGGTTATCGAATGCCGACGGCAGACGGAAGCCGAAGTTTACAAGGTTCGTCTTTCTCGCCTTGTCACCTCCGCTCATCCCCTTTACCTGCGGAAGAGTTACGTGCGACTCGTCGACGAAAAGAAGAAAATCCTTCGGAAAATAGTCCATCAGGGTATAAGGGGTCGTTCCCGGTTCTCTGCCCGAGAAAACTCTTGAATAGTTTTCAACGCCCGAGCAGTAGCCCAGCTCGCGTATCATTTCCATATCGTAACGCGTGCGTTCTTCAATTCGCTGTGCTTCTATCAGCTTGTTTTGGCTCTTGAAATACTCAACGCGCTCTTCAAGCTCAGCTTCTATTTCGTTCAGCGCCTTTTCGCGCTTGTCGTCGGTAGTTGCGTAGTGCGTTGCGGGGAATACCGATGCGTAACGCAGATCGCGCAGTATTTCGCCCGTGAGGTAATTTACCTCGGTCAGACGGTCGATCTCGTCGCCGAAGAACTCGACGCGCAGAACAGTACTGTCTGACGACGGCGGAAATATTTCAACGACGTCGCCGCGCACGCGGAAGCGGTTACGCTCAAAGCCGACGTCGTTTCGGTCGTAGTTTATCGAAACGAGACGCTTGAGCAGCTCGTCGCGCTCCATAAGCATGCCGGGGCGGAGCGAGATCATAAGATCGGTGTAATCCTCGGGGTCACCGAGGGAGTATATGCAGGAGACCGACGAGACGATTATAACGTCGCGTCTTTCAAAAAGAGCCGAGGTCGCGCTGTGACGGAGCTTGTCTATCTCGTCGTTTATGAGCGCGTCCTTTTCAATATAAATATCCTTGCCCGGAATGTACGCTTCGGGCTGGAAATAATCGTAATAGGAAACGAAATACTCGACCGCGTTATTAGGGAAGAATTCGCGGAACTCCGAGCAGAGCTGCGCGGCGAGGGTCTTGTTATGGGCAAGGATAAGGGTCGGGCGGTTCACCTTTGCGATGATATTCGCCATTGTGAAGGTCTTACCCGAACCGGTGACACCGAGAAGTGTCTGATCGCGGTAGCCCTTATTTATTCCGTCGACAAGCTTGTCTATCGCCTGCGGCTGATCGCCCGTCGGCTGAAATTTTGAAACCAGCTCAAAATGGTCCATCGGTGTCATCTCCTTTCATAAGCGTTGTTTGTTAAAGATTATTTTCTATGTTCCTCGATCTTTGTCGCAAGGTATCTGCCGACCTTGCACTGGAACGTTTCCGCCTCAAGCGAAAGCTCCTTCGGGAACATGTGCGAGAAGAACGATTCAAAGGTGAAGTCGCCCTCGTAGCCGATCTCGCCGAGTGCCTTAGCGACCTCTGCCCAGTTGATCTTCAGAGTGTAGGGGAGAGTATGATTATCTTCCTTGAAATTCGTATCGTGAATATGGAGACAGTATATGTGCTCCTTGCCCATCTGACGTATAAAGTCGGGAATACTCGTTCCCATAAGAGAAGCGTGTCCGATGTCGAGACATCCGACAAGATATGGGCTGTTTACTGCGTCAATATACTTGTTAAACTCCCAAGCACGCGAACAGGTGCTGTCGGTTATCGCTTCGGCAGAGCTGTTCCACTGCCACATATTCTCAGTCGCGACCTTTATGCCGAACTTTTCGGCATAGGGCATAAGACGGTTATAGAATTCTACGTTCATATTGAAAAGCTCGTCGGGATGCTCCTGATAGCAGAGATGCTGCTTCGGGTGAACGACGATAACGTGCGCTCCGAGGCAAGCGGCAAATTCCATTGCCTTTACAATATCGTTAAAGATCTTTTCGTCCTTTTCGGGGTCGCCTACGCTCGACGGGAAGGGCGCGTGCGCCTGATTGCAGGTAATTCCGCATTCCTCGGAAAGTGCCTTTATCTTCTTTGCGTAGTCCATATAGGAATCGGTGAAAAACGGATCGTCGTTCTTTATCTCGCATAACGAGTAGTCGTAAGCGTCGAAGCCCGCCTCTGCAATAAGGCGGATTGCACCCTCAACGCCGTGCTTTCCAAGTAGATCCGCTGTGGTTGTTGAAACGATCATTGTAATGTCTCCTTGTAAGAAAAATCTATACCTGAATTGTATCACATTCGTGTCAAAAATGGAAGATATTATATAACTATTTTTGAAGAGATTTTTTCAGCGTCTCGGCATTTTTCGTCATAAGCGAAATATAGGTCTCGCCGTTATTTTTATCTTGCTTTGTTACGTTGGCGCAGGAGTGGAGAACCGCCTTTTTTGCACCCGTCTCCGAGCAGATCGTATCTGCAAGCGCGCCGTTGCTCATTTCGGTCACGAACACGGTTTTTATTCCGTTTTCTTTTATCGTATTTATTAGCTCAACGACGGTCGATGCCGACGGCTCCGTTATATCGGAGCAACCGGGATATGCGGAAAGATAGTTTATACCGTATTCGCAGAAAAGATGCGTAAAAGGGAATCGGTCACCGAAAATTACCGTCTTACCCTTTGCAAGCTCTCCAATTTCGGAAAACGCAGTATCAAGAGCATCAAGCTTCTTTAAATACTCCGTAAGATTTGCCGAAATATATTCCTTTTCCTCGGGGAAAAGTGAAATAAGCATTTGCGCTATTTCATTTACCATAATTACAGCATTTTTTGGCGAGGTCCAGAAATGCTCGTCGTTGTGAGCGTGACCGTCGTGACTGTGTTCGTTTTCTGCAAAAAAATGGACAAGCGCAAGATGCTCTACGTTTTTCATGTCGCTGCCTGAAAGCAGTTTGTTCACCCACGCTTCATCCGCTCCGCCGATCGAAAGAAATAGGTCGCAGTTTTTGATCCTTGTGATCTCTTTAAGGGACGGGTCATAGGAATGGTTGTCCTGCCCGGGTTTAAGAAGGAGCGTCACACTTCCTTTTTCACCGATAAGCTCACGCGCAAAATCGTACAGCGGGAAGCAGGTAGTGATAATGGATATCCCTTCGCCGCTTTCCATCGGAGAGCAGGCGAATAGGGAAAGGAGTGATGAAATTATTATGATCAGTGAGATGAGTTTTTTCATTTTTTTCTGCCTTTTTGAAAATTTCAAGATTAGTAGGGCGGGGGCTTGCTCCCGCCGTTGTAGGAGCGAACTGTGTTCGCCCGCAAAATACGATGTTACAACGTATTTATAACGCCGTCTGCGACGGCTACACCTCATCCGTCCGTGGCTCTGCCACCTTGCACCATTCCCCTGAGGGAAAGGCTAACAACGTGGCGAAGCTTCGGCACGTTGTTCGTAGGGCGGGGGCTTGCTCCCGCCGCAACAAAACGATGTTATGTTACATCCGAACGGGCGAACACAGTTCGCTCATACAATGAAAAAGCGGAAACACCTATATCCAAGTATAAATCTTTTTCCTTTTCCCGTCAAGAAGATATGATAACAATTCTCAAATTGGAAGGAAAATTCACGGATTATTAACGATTTTCCTTTTGATGATTATTGACAATAAATTGGTTCGGTATTATAATGTTAGGGTGCTAACAAAAATGTTCGAAAACTAACAAACGGAGGTGCTTTTATTGTCAAAAGATGCTCATATCGGATTGACCGTCAGATGCCTTCACCATAAGATCGGCAGAGAGATAGCCAAGATATCGGGGAAGCAATTCGGCGACTCGACGACGCCAGTTCACGGCTGGATAGTACGTTATCTTTACGACAACAGAGACAAGGACGTTTTCCAGAAGGATCTTGAGGTACGTTTCTCCGTTCGGCGCTCGACAATGACGTCGATATTACAGCTGATGGAGAAAAACGGACTTATCGTCAAGGAAGAAGTCCCGACCGATAAAAGACTTAAAAAACTGATTCTCACACCGCTTGCGATAGAGAAGCAGGAGGGAATGGCGCGCTGTATTGACGAGCTTGATAAAAAGATCCGCACGGATATAAGCGAAGAAGAGCTTGCTTCGTTCTTTGCGGTCGCGGAGAAGATCAGCGCAAATCTCGATTCCTGAGGAGGAAAAAATGAAAAGTTTCAAAAGGCTGTTAAAGTGTGTAAGGGAATTTAAGCTCCCTGCTATACTGACGCTCATTTTTATAATGGGTGAAGCTGTTATCGAGGTGTTTATCCCTGCGATAACAAAGGATCTGATAAACGAGATCCAGTACGGCGGAGCTGATATGAATAATATCGTAAAGCACGGTCTTATGCTCGTGCTGATGGCGATGCTGTCGCTTTTGTGCGGCGGAATTGCCGCAGTTACCTGCGCTAAGGCGTCTGCGGGCTTCTCTCGCAACATTCGCCACGATATGTTCTATAAGGTTCAGGATTTTTCCTTTGAGAATATAGACAAGTTCTCGTCAACGTCTCTTGTCACCAGAATGACGACCGACGTAAGCTACGCTCAGATGGCGTTTATGATGGTGATAAGAATTGCCGTCCGTGCGCCTATGCTTCTTATCTTCTCGATAATCATGGCGTTCAGAGAGGGCAGAGACCTCGCTATGACGTTCGTCGTAGTAATACCGATCCTCGGATTCGGACTCTTTATGGTCGCGCGCAAAGCAATGCCCGCGTTCCGCCGGGTTTTCAAGAAATACGACCGTCTTAACGAGTCGATCGAGGAAAACGTCCGCGGAATGAGAGTCGTCAAGGGCTTCTCGCGCCAGGAATATGAAAAAGAGAAGTTCAATAAAGCCGCAGAGGACATCTGCCGCGACTTTACGAAGGCGGAAAGAATCGTTGCGCTCAATACTCCCATAATGCAGCTTTGTATGCATTTCAATCTCATTTTCATTCTCCTTATAGGCTCGAAGATCATCATAACGAGCGGCGGAAAGGAGCTCGGCCTCGGTTCGATCTCCATGATGCTTACCTACGGTATGCAGGTGCTTATGCAGCTTATGATGATATCGTCGATCTACGTTATGCTTACGATCTCGGGAGAATCTATCCGCCGTATCGCTGAGGTGCTTGAAGAAAAGCCTGTGCTTGACAGCCCCGCTTCTCCCGTTACCGAGGTTAAGGACGGCTCTATCGTATTCGACAACGTTTCCTTCAAATATTCGGCAGCGGCAGAGAGATTTGCTCTTGAGAATATAAATCTCGACATAAAGTCGGGAATGACCGTCGGTATTCTCGGCGGAACGGGATCGTCAAAAACGACCCTCGTTCAGCTTATTCCGCGTCTTTACGACGCGACCGAGGGAAGCATCCGCATCGGAGGAGTTGACGTCCGAGATTACGGTCTTAAGGAGCTTCGTGATTCTGTCGCAATGGTCCTTCAGAAGAATCTTCTTTTCTCGGGAACGATAAAGGAAAACCTCCGTTGGGGTAATGAAAACGCGACGGACGAGGAGATCGCGGAAGCTTGTCACCTCGCTTGTGCCGACGAATTTATCGAGACGTTCCCCGATAAGTACGATACAAAGATAGAGCAGGGAGGAACCAACGTATCGGGCGGACAGAAGCAGCGCCTTTGTATTGCGCGCGCGCTTCTTAAAAAGCCGAAGATACTTATTCTCGACGACTCGACAAGCGCTGTCGATACCCGTACCGATGCGCTGATACGCTCGGCTTTCTCTAAGTACATTTCCGAAACCACAAAGATAATAATCGCTCAGCGTGTTTCCTCGGTTCAGGATGCAGACCTTATCCTCATAATGGATAACGGTAAGATCGTAAACAGCGGTACTCATGAGGAGCTTCTTTCCGCAAGTGAGATCTACAAGGAGATCTACGAGCAGCAGACGAACGGAGGTGACGAGGAATGAACAGACGCGGTTCAACCCATCGCGGCGGCAGAAAGATGAATTTCAAGGCGCTCGGCAGAGTTCTGAAATTCCTCTATAAGTCTTACCCAGTGCTTCTCCCCGTTACGGCGGTGTGTATCATATTTGCGGCAGTCGTAGCAACTCTTCCCGCAATTTTCCAGCAGAAGGTCCTCGCGGTAGTAACGAAATACTACGAATCGGGATCGACCGATTGGGGAGCTGCTTCAAAGGAAATATTGCCGCTTATTATCACCCTTATTTCTCTTTACGCTCTATCGCTTACTGCAATTACACTTTATACCCAGCTTATGGCGAAGATCACGCAGGGCTTCCTTACCAAGATGCGCTGCAAGCTCTTCGACGGGATGCAGGATCTCCCTCTTAAGTATTTCGATTCTAACAAGCACGGCGACATAATGAGCCACTATACGAACGATATTGATACTCTCCGTCAGCTTGTTTCGCAGTCTATACCGACGGTGCTTCAGTCGGCGGTAATTATAGTTTCGGTTCTTACCATAATGCTGTGGTACAGTATCTGGATGACTCTCGTCGTTCTTGCGGGCGTTGCGCTTATGGTATTCGTCTCGGGTAAGATCGGCGGCGGATCGGCAAAATACTTCATACGTCAGCAGAAGGCGGTCGGTAAAAACGAGGGCTTTGTCCAGGAAATGATGAACGGACAGAAGGTCATCAAGGTGTTTAACCATGAGGAAGCTGCAAAAGAAGATTTCGATAAAATAAACGACGAGCTTTATCACGACAGCTTCCGCGCACACGCGTATGCAAACTGCCTCGGACCGATCATTATGAATATCGGTAATATTCTGTACGTTATCTGTGCGACGGTCGGCGGTCTCTTTCTTATCGGAGGAGTCAAGAACCTTGCAATTTCGGGTCTCGCATTCAGTATAGATATCGTAATTCCGTTTCTGAATATGACAAAGCAGTTTACCGGTAACGTAAACACCTTCTCCCAGCAGATAAACTCGGTCGTTATGGGTCTTGCGGGCGCTGAACGAGTATTTGAACTTATGGATCAGCAGCCCGAAAGCGATAACGGATACGTTACACTCGTCAATGCAGTTATCGACGAAAACGGAAATGCAGTTGAAACCGATAAGCGCACGGGACAGTGGGCTTGGAAGCATCCGCATGGCGACGGCACAATTACCTATACTCCTCTTCGCGGTGACGTGAGAATGGAGAGTGTTGACTTCGGTTACGTTGAGGGCAAGCAGGTGCTATATGACGTTTCTGTCTACGCAGAGCCGGGACAGAAGGTTGCATTCGTCGGCGCAACGGGCGCAGGTAAAACGACGATAACTAACCTGATAAACCGATTCTACGACATCGCAGACGGTAAGATCCGTTACGACGGTATCAATATCAATAAGATAAAGAAATCGGACCTTCGCCGTTCGCTCGGTATCGTTCTTCAGGACGTTAACCTATTCAGCGGAACTGTAATGGATAATATCCGTTACGGTAAGCTCGATGCAACCGACGAGGAATGTATCGAGGCGGCAAAGCTTGCGGGCGCTGACGATTTCATCACACGCCTGCCTGACGGCTATAATACGGAGCTTACGAATAACGGATCAAACCTATCGCAGGGACAGCGTCAGCTCATTTCTATCGCGCGTGCCGCAGTCGCAGATCCGCCTTGCCTCATTCTTGACGAGGCAACGTCCTCTATAGATACACGTACCGAGGCAATAGTTCAGCGCGGTATGGATAAGCTTATGGAGGGCAGAACGGTATTCGTTATTGCTCACCGACTTTCGACAGTTCGCGATTCCGACGTTATCATGGTCCTCGATAAGGGACGCATAATCGAGCGCGGTAACCACGAAAAGCTTATAGAAGAGAAGGGAACCTATTACCGTCTCTATACGGGCGCATTTGAGCTTGAATAATAAAAAACGGATAACGGGAAAACCGTTATCCGTTTTTATGCTTTTTTACGGGCGAACGCAGTTCGCCCCTACGAAAAACGTGGCGGAGCGTTTAAGCGTTTGGGATAGCGTGAGCGTGGCAAGAGCGGACCGTCGAGGACGTCGGTCTCTACAACGGCGGCGATGCTGCCTACACCTCATCCGTCCGTGGCTCTGCCACCTTGCACCATTCCCCTGGGGGGGAAGGCAAGACAACGTGGCAAAGCTTCCTATATCCGAAAGAGGTTTCCAAAGGAGAAAACGTGCAAAAATCGTATTAGATTTTTGCCGGTTGTCTCCTTGGCACGTTTCTTTGCGAGCGCTTCTTTGCGTGGGCAAAGAAATGCGGAAAAACAATCCATTACAAAATCACAACAAACCCAATCCCGCCCGCAATAATTATCCCAGCCGCGATTAGTCCGATTAATAACCCAACAGCAAATCTGACAATAAAAACTCTCATTTTATTACCTCATAATCTCCAATTATCATTCCCAAATCCGCCTGAAAAATCCATTTTCCCCATTCAAATTCAGAATAACGCTATCTCAATTTGGTAATACCTCCAAAAATCTCCCCAAAACCCAAAAATATTTTATAAAAACTCGGAAAAATTCAAAAATCGTATTTACAACCAAGATCAATTGTGTTAAAATATAGGGTGGTAAACGGCGGACAGACGCCGAATACCCATAGGCATATAAAAAAATATATAAATATATATGGAGGATTATCATGGCAAGAAAAATGATTTCCATGGATGGTAACAGCGCTGCGGCTCACGTGTCCTACGCGTTTACTGAAGTTGCTGCCATCTACCCCATCACGCCTTCCAGCGTTATGGCGGAGCTGACCGACTCTTGGTCTGCAACAGGTCTTAAAAACATCATGGGCGATACCGTTAAGGTCGTCGAGATGCAGTCCGAGGCAGGTGCAGCAGGTGCCGTTCCCGGCTCCCTCGCTGCAGGTGCTCTCACTACTACCTTTACCGCATCTCAGGGCCTTCTCCTCATGATCCCCAACATGTACAAGATCGCAGGTGAGCTTCTCCCCTCGGTTATCCATGTTTCGGCTCGTTGTGTAGCTTCCCACGCTCTTAACATTTTCGGAGATCACTCCGACGTTTACGCTTGCCGTCAGACCGGTTACGCAATGATGGCTTGTACTAACCCCCAGGAGGTTATGGACCTCGGCGCGGTTTGTCACCTTGCTACCATCAAGGGCAGAGTTCCTTTCCTCAACTTCTTCGACGGCTTCCGTACCTCTCACGAGATCCAGAAGATCGAAGCATGGGATTACGACGATCTTGCAGAGATGGTCGATAAGGACGCTATCGCTGCTTTCCGTGCTCGTGCACTAAACCCCGAGCATCCCGTTCTCCGCGGCTCTGCTGAAAACGGAGACATCTTCTTCCAGCACCGCGAGGCGTGCAACCCCTACTATGACGCACTTCCTTCCATCGTTGAAGAGTACATGGACAAGGTCAACGCTAAGATCGGTACCGATTACAAGCCCTTCAATTACTACGGTGCTCCCGATGCTGACCGCGTAATCGTTGCTATGGGCTCCATCTGCGACGTTATCGAGGAAGTTATCGACTACATGAACGCTAACGGCGAAAAGGTAGGTCTCGTTAAGGTTCGCCTCTACCGTCCTTTCTGCGCTGATAAGCTCGTTAACGCGATTCCCGCTACTGCAAAGAAGATCGCAGTTCTTGACAGAACCAAGGAACCCGGCTCTCTCGGCGAGCCTCTCTACCTCGACGTTGTTGCTTCTCTTGCTTCTAAGGGAATCAATGCAAAGGTAGTCGGCGGACGTTACGGTCTCGGCTCCAAGGATACTCCTCCTCAGTCTGTATTCGCAGTTTACGAAAACCTTAAGGCAGACGAGCCTAAGGCTAACTTCACCATCGGTATCGTAGACGACGTAACCGGACTTTCTCTTCCCGAAGTTCCCGCTCCCGATACTGCTGCTGCAGGTACCGTTTCCTGCAAGTTCTGGGGCCTCGGCGGCGACGGTACTGTCGGTGCAAACAAGAACTCCATCAAGATCATCGGTGACTATACCGACAAGTTTATTCAGGCATACTTCCAGTATGACTCGAAGAAGACCGGTGGTATCACGATCTCGCACCTCCGCTTCGGCGACAGTAAGATCAAGTCTCCTTACTACATCACCAAGGCAAACTTCGTTGCTTGCCACAATCCTTCCTACATGCAGAAGGGCTACAAGATCGTTCAGGACGTTAAGCCCGGCGGCACCTTCCTTCTTAACTGCCAGTGGAACGCTGAAGAGCTTGAAGCAAACCTTCCTGCAGACGCTAAGAAGTACATTGCAGAAAACAATATCTCCTTCTATATCGTAAACGCTATCGACAAGGCACGTGAGATCGGTATGGGCAAGCGCACCAACACCATTCTCCAGAGCGCATTCTTCGCTCTCGCTAACATTATGCCTATCGATACCGCTATCGAGAAGATGAAGTACATGGCTAAGAAGTCCTACTCCAAGAAGGGCGACGCAGTCGTTGAGATGAACTACAAGGCAATTGATGCCGGCGTTGACGCACTCGTTAAGGTCGAGGTTCCCGCTTCCTGGAAGAACGCAGTTTGCGATGCTTGCGAAGCAGAAGTAACCGGCGACCGTCCCGAGCTCGTTAAGTTCGTTAAGACCGTCCTTAACCCCGTTTCCAAGCAGCTCGGTGATACCCTCCCCGTATCCGCATTCAAGGATATGGCAGACGGTACTTATCCTCAGGGCTCTTCCGCTTACGAGAAGAGAGGCGTTGCAGTTGAGGTTCCCGTATGGAACGCTGACACCTGTGCTAAGTGTAACAAGTGTGCGTACGTATGTCCTCACGCTACCATCCGTCCCTTCGCTCTTACCGCTGATGAGGTTGCGGCAGCTCCTGCACAGATGAAGAAGGCACCTAAGCCCATCGTTAAGACCGAGTACGTTTACACCCTCGCTATTTCTCCTATGGACTGTATGGGATGCGGAGTTTGTATCGGCGTATGTCCTACCAACTCTCTCACCATGGTCGCTAAGGATACTCAGCTTGCTGAGCAGGAAGTATTCGATTACTGCGTAGCAAACGTAACCGAGAAGGAAGACGTTGCTTCCAACAAGAACGTTATTTCCTCTCAGTATAAGCAGCCTCTCCTTGAGTTCTCCGGCTCTTGCGCAGGATGTGCTGAGACCTCTTACGCTCGTCTCATCACCCAGCTCTTCGGCGAGAGAATGTACATTTCTAACGCAACCGGATGCTCCTCCATTTGGGGTGGCTCCGCTCCTGCAACTCCTTACACCGTAAACAAGGCGAGCGGACGCGGTCCTGCTTGGGGCAACTCCCTCTTCGAGGATAACGCTGAGCACGGTCTCGGTATTTACCTCGGACAGAAGACCATCCGTAACCGCCTCATCGAGAAGGTTAAGGCACTTGAGACTCCTTGTGAGAAGTGCAAGGCGATCGTTGACGAGTACCTCAACACCATCGACGACGGCGCAGCAAACGAGAAGGCAACAAAGGCTCTCGTTGAGCTTCTTGAGGGCTGGGCAGCAGAGGGCTGTGAAGCTTCCAAGGAGATCCTCGCAGAAAAGAACTACCTCTCCAAGAAGTCCGTATGGATCTTCGGTGGTGACGGTTGGGCATACGATATCGGCTTCGGCGGTCTCGACCACGTAATCGCTTCGGGTGAGGACGTAAACATTATGGTATTCGATACCGAGGTTTACTCCAACACCGGTGGACAGGCATCCAAGGCGTCCAACATCGGTCAGGTTGCACAGTTCGCGGCTGCAGGTAAGGCAATCGGCAAGAAGGATCTTGCTCAGATCGCTATGTCCTACGGTTACGTTTACGTAGCACAGGTTGCTATGGGTAGCGATATGAACCAGACTCTTAAGGCACTCACCGAGGCAGAAGCATATCACGGTCCTTCGATCGTCATCGCTTACGCTCCTTGTGAAATGCACGGACTTAAGGGCGGTATGACCAACTGCCAGACCGAAATGAAGAAGGCAGTTGAGGCTGGCTACTGGCAGACCTTCCGTTACAATCCCGCACTCAAGGCAGAGGGCAAGAATCCTCTTACCATCGACTGCAAGGAACCCACCGCAAGCTACGTTGACTTCATCAAGAGCGAGAACCGTTACAGCCGTCTTGCTAACGCATTCCCGGAAAGAGCTGCTGAGCTCTTCGAGAAGGCAGAGAAGAACGCAAAGGCGAAGTTCGAGCATCTTAAGAAGCTTGAAGAGCTTTACGGCAAATAATCTGCTCTGAATAAGAGAATGACCCCCGACGGGAAACCGTCGGGGGTTTGTATTATCTATCGGTTTTTAAAAACAAATAGTATAGAATTTCAAAAAAATTGGAAAAAACTCTTGACAAATATCATCGCGAAGTGTATAATATTTCGTGGTTAGCAAAGACTAACCGATATTTTTTTGGACAGACAGTTAGCAGGTGCTAACCGCGATCCGTTCTCAGCAACGGCAGTTGCAGGGCGGCAGGGCATTCAGGAGGAAGTATATGAGAATTGCTTTGGCAGGCAACCCGAACTCGGGTAAAACAACGATGTACAATGCTCTTACGGGCAGTAACGAAAAGGTCGGAAACTGGGCGGGTGTTACCGTTGACAAGAAAGAACATCCGATAAAGAAGTCTTATACAGGAGGCGAACAGCTTATTGCCGTTGACCTTCCCGGTGCGTATTCGATGTCGCCCTTTACGAGCGAGGAATCGGTAACGAGCGAGTACGTAAAGAACGAAAATCCCGATGCGATAATCAATATCGTTGATGCGACAAACCTCAGTCGAAGCCTATTCTTCACGACTCAGCTTCTCGAACTCGGAATTCCCGTCGTCGTTGCGCTGAATAAGACCGACGCTAATAAGAAAAAAAAGAATAAGATCAACATAACAGCGCTTTCCGAAAAGCTCGGATGCCCAGTCATCGAGACGGTTTCGACAACGGGAGAGGGACTTAAGGAAGTTGTTTCCGCTGCAGTAGCTTCAGTTGGAAAAGGGCAGACCGCGCCTTATAAAGGCGCAAATGCTACCGACAAGGCGTCATCCGAAGAAGAGGATAAGCGCCGTTATAAGTTCGTAAATTCGATAGTCAAGGAAGTCGAAAGCAGAAAAACGCTTACGAAAAACAAGAATTATCAGGATAAGATCGACGCTGTTCTTACGAATAAATGGCTCGGAATACCGATATTTGCAGTCGTAATGTTCGCCGTTTTCTGGATCTCGCAGGCAGGTCCGGGCGTATGGATAGCAGATTGGCTCGTCGGACTCCTTGAAAAGGGGCAGGGCGCACTCGGTGAGCTTATGCTCAAGCACGACGTCGCTCCTATTCTCTACGAGCTTCTCGTAAACGGAGTCGTCGGCGGAGTTATCGCCGTTATCGGATTCCTTCCGCTCGTAATGCTGATGTATTTTCTCATTGCGCTTCTTGAGGACTGCGGATATATGGCAAGAGTTTCCGTCGTGCTTGACCCGATCTTCAAGAAGGTCGGACTCAGCGGAAAATCTGTCATTCCTTTCGTCATCGGTACGGGTTGTGCGATCCCCGGCGTTATGGCTTGCCGTACGATCCGTGATGAAAGAGAGCGCCGTGCTACGGCGATGCTCGCACCCTTTATGCCCTGCGGAGCAAAGCTTCCGATAATCGCCGCGTTTGCAGGTGCCTTTTTCAAAGGGTCATCTTGGGTCGGACCGCTCATGTACTTTATGGGCATCGTCGTTATACTTATCGGTGCGCTTATCGTGAACGGCATCACGGGCGCGAAGAGAAAGTCGTTCTTCATAATCGAGCTTCCCGAGTATAAAGCGCCCTCGCTTTGGGGCGCGATCAAGAGCATGTGCCAGCGTGGCTGGTCGTTTGTCGTCAAGGCGGCAACGATCATTCTGCTTTGCAACACCGCGGTACAGATAATGCAGACCTTCACCTGGTCGTTCAAGGTGGCAACCGAAGCAAATGATTCAATTCTCGCATCTATCGGCGGACCGTTCGCATATCTGCTCGTCCCCGTTATCGGCTTCCACGCGTGGCAGATGGCGGCAGCGGCGATAACCGGCTTCATAGCCAAGGAAAACGTAGTCGGAACTCTCGCGGTATGCTTTGCGATCTCCGACGTTGCAACCGAGCTTCCCGGCGCAAGCCCTGAGCTTACGACCGTCGCAGCGCTTGCATACCTGATGTTCAACCTTTTCACTCCTCCTTGTTTCGCAGCTATCGGAGCGATGAACTCGGAAATGAAGAGCGCTAAATGGCTCTGGGGCGGTATCGGTCTCCAGCTTGCAGTCGGATATACGATCGGTTACCTCGTTTATACCGTTGGAACGCTCATAGTTTCCCCCGCATCGCTCGCAGTCGTTCCCGCAATCATCGGCGGATGCGCGGTAGCGGTTTTTGCGGGTATTATTACGGCACTTATTGTTAAGGCAAAGAAAAAGGCATGATAGCTAACATAATTATAATAGTATCTCTTGTACTTATCATCTCCGCTGTGACGTTCTATATCGTGAAGCAAAAGAAAAAGGGCGTTAAATGTATCGGTTGCCCTTATGCAAAGCAATGCGGAGGCAAATGCGGCGGAAGCTGTTCTCTCGGGCAGGACGTTGATGACAAGAATAATTAAGTATAAATATTGAGGGGATGTGTGCCAAGGCACACATCCCCTGTTTTGTAATCGAAAACCCCGTCATATTTCTACAGTATTTATTTCATCAGCTCGCCCGAAGGCGGAACTGCTTAGGAGTACAGCCCTTGATTTTTTTGAAGCATTTGATGAAGTATCCGACGTCGTTGAAGCCGCATCTGAAGGCAATCTCCGTCACCGACATATTGCTTGCAAAGAGCATATTTGCTGCCTGCTCAATGCGGTAAAGCGTCACGTAGTTGATCGGTGTTTGTCTGGTGTGAGAATGGAAAAAACGGCAGAAATAATTCTCATTCATTCCGACTATTTCGGCAAGAGTCGAGAGCTTGATCTCTTCCGAAAAATGAGCTTCAATGTATTCGAGAACCTGCTTAAGCTGGTTTATCTTCTCAAACGCGCCGGACGGGCTATCGGAGTTTTCGGTATAATACTTATTTTCCAGTATGTGAGCAAATAGTCTCGTTATGTTGCCGAGCGTTGACATTCTGCAAAAGCTTTCGGAACAATCGCAATGAAAGGCAGAAAAAATTTCCCGCACGATATTGCAGATCTCGCTGTCGGTCGAAGTATAAAGGGTGCGCGGAATGTATACGTTTCGGTAGAATAGCCGAAACGCCTCGCGTACCGACAGGACGTTGAGGACGAGCTCGTGAAGTCCGAAATTAAGACATTGAAACGAGCATGACTCCGCGCTTGCACTGTGGAGTGTGCCGCCGCCCATAAGTATGACGTCGCCTGCCTTGGCAGTTATATGTTCGCCGTTTGTTATAAAATCAATGCTTCCATCGGTAACGTAAATAAGTTCCCATTCCTTGTGCCAGTGCAGCGGCATAACGTAAGGCGCCTGCCTTGAATCAACGAGGTAATAAGCAACGGGAAAATTCAGAGTGCCGTGCTGTTTATTCTCATTGTAAGAAAAATAAAGCATTTTGTTCCTCTCTTTTTGCCTAATCAGGGGCTAAGGTGAATATTTTCCTATTTTTTTACATTATAACACAAGACAAACGGGATTTCAAGTGATAAAATACAGATGAATAACTATTTATGGAGGAATTACTATATGGGTTACGGAAAGAAAGTATGGATTTTTCCGGATGCCGAGCTTCCGCCTGTCGGAGTTAACTGCATTCCGGGACACGAGTCGATAATCATCACTAATACAGGTGACGCCGACGCTCATATCCGCATAACGCTTATTTACACCGATAAAGAGCCGATAAGCGATATATGCGTTACGGTCGGAGCAAGGAGAGTACGTTGCCTGCGCACGAACGAGGCAAAGGACTTCGGCGAGTACACGGCAAAATTTGAAGAGCAGTACGCAATTATGCTTGAGAGCGACGTCCCCGTCGTTGCTCAGTACGGAAGAGCAGAGCCGAGAGCGGTTGCATTTTATACCACGCCCGGTTATTGCTGCGATTAACACAAAAATTATTAATTTTCTTAAAAGGAGAAAAATATTATGGCACAGCACGGAACTATCAGAATTCCCGATTACGAGTATGCAGAAAGACGCGTAAGAGCTGCAGAGCTTATCAAGCAGGCAGGACTTGACGTCCTTATCGTAAACTCGAACGAAGCAGACTACGCAAACGCCCGCTATTTCTCGGGCTTCTGGCCGCTTTTCGAAAGATGCGGCGTAGCTATCGCACCCACGGGTGACGCAGCACTTATGGTTGGTCCCGAGAGCGCTATCTTCGCGGCAGACCGTTCCAAGATCGAAAAGATCTTCGTTCTTAAGGAATACAGAGAGAGCGCAGACCCCGCATATCCCGAGCTTATCCCCGATACCTTTGCTGACGTTATGAAGGCGATCGGCGTAACGGGCAAGAAGCTCCGCATCGGTGTTGCAAGCTATCTTGATACCTCCGTTATCATCATGGAGGGTATCCGCGCAGCATTCCCTGAGGCAGAGATCGTAAGAGCAGACAGCATCATGGTTGCGCTCCGTCAGATCAAGACCGCAAACGAGATCGCGTGCCTTCGTGAGGGCTACCGTATCGCAGAGCTTGCTTCTCAGCAGGTCATCAAGGAGATCAAGCCCGGTATGACCGAGCTTCAGATGGTCGGTGTAGCACAGAGAGTCGTATACGAGCAGGGCGCAGAGTACGAGGGACTTCCCATGTACGTATTCTCCGAGGCATCTACCCGTCACGCTATCTCCCGTTCGAGCTACAGACAGTTCGAGAAGGGTGATATCGTTCAGCTTAACCTTTCCGCTAAGATAGACGGTTATTCCGCTGCTATCGGTTATCCTATCGTTCTCGGCAAGCTTGAGGGCAAGAGACGCGACGTAGTTATGTTCGGTCTCGAGGCACACAGATGGACCGAAAAGCAGATCAAGGCAGGCATTCCCGCCGCTGACATCGCAAAGGGCTTCTACGATTTCTACGTAAACAACGGCTACAAGGAAAACTTCGTATACGGACCGCTTCACGGTACCGGTATGATCGAGGTTGAAGCACCCTGGTGTGAGACCAGCTCTACCTATGACCTTAAGCCTAATATGACCTTCCAGATAGACACCTTCATTTCCTCCGATACGTTCGGCGTTCGTTGGGAAAAGGGAATTGCAGTAACCGAGACCGGTTGTGACGTTCTTTCTCCTGAGATCGGCACCCTTTACGAGCTCGAATTCTGATATCACTTCCGAGTGAGGAGATAATCTATATGCAGATGGTAGATATGTTCTTCGAGGAACTCGAAGACGCTAAAAAGAGAAAGGTTCCATTTATAATTCCGATCGGTACGATCGAGTATCACGCGCTTCACGCAAGCTGCGGTACAGATACGATGGTAATCAACGGAATTATGCGCGAGCTTGAAAAAACGAAGGAGATCGTAGTATGTCCTCCGATCTGGTACGGAGTTGCAAGCTATGCGGTCGCAGGACCCGAAAGCGGTACGATCCACGTTGACGTTGACGCGTACGAAAACTATATTTATTGCATACTCAAGTCCATGATCTACGGCGGAGTTAAGAATATCTACTGCGTCGCACATCATCAGACCGAGGAAGCAGGGCTTATGCCTATGACTATCGCATGCCATAAGGCGGCGAAGAAGGTAATTATGGAGTATATGGAGGAAACCCGCGGCAAGGGCTGGTGGGGCAGCAACGATTACGCTGACTACTACGAGAATCTCGGAAGCGGCGACGATCCCTTCTCCTATATCAAGGTGATCCCGCTTATAAGCAAGGAAGCACAGCATAAATGCGGCGGATTTGACCACGCAGGCAAATTTGAGAGCAGTCTTATGTATGCGCTTTATCCCGATCACGTTGATCTTGAACGCACCAAGAGAAATACCGAGTGGTTCGCTCTTAATTCGGTCGAGACCAGCATGGAGCTCGGACAGCACATGGTAAAATGTACGCTTGAAGCGCTCGAGGAAATTATCAAATAATTTTTTGCGGAGTAAAATATGCGCTTTTATTTGAACAAAGAATATTTCACGGACAGAGAATTTCTTGTAGCCGAAAATGCCAATATGAAGGCGGTAGCTTTCAAGTATTCGACAGGCGTTGAAGCGATAAGAATAGAGAACAAAAAGGGATATATCATCATTCTTCCCTTTAAGGGACAGCAGATCTGGAGAGCAAGCTTTTGCGGCAAGGATCTCTGGATGAAGACGATGATGGATGAACCGCGTCAGACAGATATTTATCTCGAAACATACGGCGCGTTTCTCCTTCACTGCGGTCTTGACGCAATAGGTACGCCTGTTTGCTACGAGGATAAGCATTCTCAGCACGGCACTATTCCGAATGTCTGCTATCAGAGCGCGTATATCGACGTCGGCGAGGATTATATCGCAGTCGGCGGAAGATACGATTACGATAAATCGTTCGTGAAGAACTATGCGTTTTCACCCGAATGCCGTCTTTATGAAAACGACAGCGTCCTGAAGATCCACGTAGAGATCGAGAACAAACGTAAGAGTCCGCTTGAATATGCGTACCTTTGCCATATCAACTTCCGTCCGATCGACGGCTCGACGCTCGTTTACAGCACCGACTACGATCCCGAGCACGTGAAGGTGATAAAGGGCGACGGCGACTCGGAGGAGCTTAAGGCGTTCAAGGATAAGCTGTCTGAAAATCCCGAGCTTCACCATAAGGTCGGAGCAGAGGGCGAGATCTACGACCCCGAGATCTGCTTTACCGTTACCTATAAGGGAGACGAGACCGGCAGAGCGTACACCTTGCAGACAAACGGCGAGGGCGCTTGCTACGTGAGCCATCCTGTAGCGGAGCTTCCTGTCGGCGTGCGTTGGATATCGAGAACCGGCGACGAGGATTCTATGGGAATGATACTTCCCGCAACCTCTGAGGCGATGGGTTACACTTATTCAAAGCGTACGGGACAGATGAGAACTCTCGGCTCTTATGAAAAGCTTTCGTTTGACATCGAGGCGGGCTATCTTGAAAAGGACGAGGCAAACGCTGTCCTTGACAAAATAGCAAAGATTAAAGAATAATTAAAACTGCCCGTAAGTTCTTCCGAGCTTACGGGCAGTTTCTTTTGTGTAGGGCGGGGACTTGCTCCCGCCGTTCCAAAGCGAAGTAACATTGTTTTTTGCGCGTCAAGCCCCTCCCCTGCCAAGGGTAAAGCGAACGCCCTCTCCCCTTAACTTTAACTTATTTATTTCCTTTGCTTGACGATCTCGAGAATGTGATCCTGTCTTTCCTTTTTGATCATTTTTGTTACTCTCTGTTCGACTTTGGTTGTAATTATGCTCGTTTATCAGATTATAAAACAATACTTGCACAAATGCTGTTCATTTGGTATAATAGTACTATACTACTGAAAGGGTGTCAATAACTATGAGAAAGATAACAATTATCGGTGCAGGTATGATGGGCTCTGCCCTCGCATTCCCCGCCGCAGAAAACGGAAACGAGGTCCGCCTCGTCGGAACACACCTCGATAGAGACATTATCGAAAACTGCCGCGCAAAGGGCCGCCACACGAAATTCAATAAGGATTTCCCCGCAGGCGTTTCCTACTACCAGATCGAAGAGCTTGAAACGGCTCTAAACGGCACCGACTTTATCATTTGCGGCGTGAGCAGCTTCGGAGTAGAATGGTTCAGAGATGAAATTCTGCCGAAGCTTCCGGAGAATATTCCGGTAATTTCGGTAACCAAGGGTCTTATGAACACCCCCGAGGGCGATCTCCTCACCTACCTTGATATATGGCAGGCAAAGCTTGACGAGCTTGGCAAGAATATACCCCTTAACGCTATCGGCGGTCCTTGCACGAGCTACGAGCTTGTCGCACACGACCAGACCGAGGTCTCCTTCTGCGGTAAGGATCTTACTGTCCTCAGAATGATCAAGGGCGCAATGGCAACCGATTATTATCATATCAGCTTGTCTACCGACATTGTCGGCGTTGAGAGCGCAGTCGCACTTAAGAACGGATACGCTCTCGGTATTGCTCTTACCATCGGTTTGAATCAAAAGGCATTCGGCATTGACAGCGAGCTTCATTTCAATTCTCAGGCGGCGATCTTCGGTCAGTCGGTAAGAGAGATGAACAAGCTTCTCAAGCTTCAGGGCGCAGGAGATTTTGACAATCTCGTGCTTGGCGCAGGAGACCTTTACGTAACGGTATACGGAGGAAGAACACGTCTTGTCGGAATCCTGCTCGGACGCGGACTTAATATCGACGAGGCAAAGGCAGAGCTTAAGGGCGTTACCCTTGAATCCCTCGTTGTTGCCGAGCGAGTTGCAAAGGCAATAAAGGTAAAGGCGGAAAAGGGACTTGTAAATATAGAGGAATTCCCGCTTCTTATGCACATAGACGAGATAATTACTCAGAAGAAGCCGGTAGACATTCCGTGGGAAGCATTCACATTCGAGAGATAATAATATGAATTACTGGACACAAAGCACCAAAAACATTTACGTCGCGGCACACATGGGCGGTGCGGCGGATCATCCCGAAAACACGATGGAGGCGTTCAGAGCATCGTTAAAGTTTGACATAGACCAGATCGAGACCGACCTTCACATGACGAAGGACGGAGAGCTCATTCTGATGCACGACGACACGGTCGACAGAACGACAAACGGTACCGGTCTCATTCGCGAGATGACGCTGTCCGAGATCAAGACTCTTGATGCAGGCAACGGAAACGAGGTTCCTACGTTCATTGAGCTTATGGAGCTTGTAAAGGATCATCCTACGCTCACTCTTGACGTCGAGCTTAAGGATTACCCCATCGAAGGCAGAGATGAGTTCGCGTATGAAGCTTGCGATAAGGCTTTAAAGATTATTGACGATTACGGCTTTACCGACCGCGTCGTCATCAACTCCTGGGACGTCAAGCTTCACGAGTACATATACGGCAAATACGGAAACAAGTATAGGCTTCATATGTACTATCCGAAGAGACATCTTGAATGGTACAATCCCTCAACAAGCGATCCCTACGTTTACGGCTACTGCACCTGTATATTCGGATTTCTTGAGGGCGAGATAACGCGCTCGGATACCGAAAAGCTTCAGAAGGAAACGGGAATCCGCCTCTGGGCAGGAACGTACGTGAATAACGAAAAGACCATCGATGCTTCTATCGAGATGGGCGTAGAGCTTATCACCTGCGACAATCCCGGCGAGGTCATCGAAATCTTAAGAAAAAAGAATCTTCACAGATAAAGAAAACGGAGGTGGATATACGTAATACCGGGCGACAATTATCACGGCGAAGCCTTAACTACGGCGGCAATGCGATCAAGGTTGAGATCGGCATTATGAAGAACGTGGTCTTGAGTCTTTGTGAGGCCAATGGGCAAACGACTTTTGAATATGACATACTTCGACTTGGCAAAATGATTGATGTTGTTTTCCTTTATCGTGACTTGTATTTTCCTTAAATTCTTATTGGCGCGTCAAAAATAATGAATCAAACATTGACCAAGGTCTGGATCTATGTCTTGTTGACCACGATGAAAATCGTGGTCATAAACAAGCGGCATTTTCCGGATGTATAATAAAAAAGAAAAACACCGCATGTTAAGCTGAAAACTGCTTAAAGTGCGGTGTTTTTTCGTTTAAGGGACACAAAAAGCCATGGCTAGGAGGGATCTGTCATAATGCGTCTATTGTATTACTCAATATGAGCCATATTGAAATCAAAAAGTAAAAATCGGCTAATCATAAAAGAACAAAAAACAAGGCCTAACTTAGAAAAGTTTGGCCTTGTTTTCGCAGAGTT
>JAZQGU010000060.1:0-42653 GCA_045540175.1 Eubacteriales bacterium
ATCTTCGCCTGTTCGTCAAAGGGAACAGCGTCAGAGGTACCTGATACGTTTGCGGGGATATTGCCTGCGAAGGTATCGCTGTAATCGGTAACAGAGGTACCGAGCACGGGAATTTCGCTTGTTGCGTTAGCTGCTGCGAGAAGTGCGGGAGTAGCGTTTGCCATAATGAGGTCTACCTTCTTATTAACGAGGTTGGAGATAATGGTAGAGCAGACCGTCGTATCGTTCTGTGCATTGTTTTCGATGATGGTTACTTTATCGCCATACTCAGCTTTAAGGGTATCAATAAAGCCCTTGGTTGCCGCATCGAGAGCAGGATGCTCAACAAGCTGACAAATACCGACAGTATACTCGCCGTCGGAATTGACCGTAACTTTCTCGTCAGCGGGCTTTGAACAGGAAGCAAGTGCAAAAAGCATTGCTGCCGTTATAATAAATGTGATCAGTTTTTTCATTTTCTTAAACCGTCCTTTGGATTTGTGATGCACCCATTATAGTACAACCGTTTTCATAAGTCAAGCAAATGTTTTTAATCTTTGCATAATATTTTTTTATGATATGGTTTTCTTGACAACTACCCGCTTTTACTGTATTATAAAAGCAGAAGATATTGGAGGACGTGTATATGAATTTCAAGAACATTCCGAACAAATACAGACCCATTCCCTTCTGGTCCTGGAACGAAAAGCTGAATGCCGCAGAAACCGCAAGGCAGATCGAGCAGATGCACGAAGTCGGCATTGGCGGATACTTCATGCACGCCCGTGGCGGTCTTCAGACAGAATATATGGGAGAAGAATGGTTTGACAATGTATCTGCAGGCGTCGAGATGGGCAAAAAGCTCGGTATGGGCGCATGGGCGTACGATGAAAACGGCTGGCCGAGCGGCTTCGGAAACGGTGTCATAAACGGTAAGGGTGTAGAATATCAGCAAAAAACGCTCTTCTGCGAAAAGGGCGAAAAGGAAACCGAAACTACGATAGCGAATATCGGCGGCTACCATCTTTATTATGAGGTAAACCCCTTTTACGTAGACCTGCTCGACAAAGAAGTAACAAAAGCATTTCTTGACGAAATATATCTTCCATATTACGAAAAATTCGGAAACGACCTGAGCGGATTCTTCACAGACGAGCCGCAGCTTTCGCGGAACGGTATTCCGTGGAGCTTTGTTCTTCCCGAAGAATACAAAAAGGAATACGGCGAAGATCTCATTTCAGTACTCCCCGCTCTCTATTTTGAAATCGGTGACTACAAAAATACGCGAATCAAATTCTGGCGTCTTATTACAAAGCTCTTTTCAGCAAACTATGCAGGACAAATATTTAAGTGGTGCGACGACCGCGGACTGAAATTCACAGGACACATGGTATTGGAAGAAACGCTCGTCGATCAGATTAAGCCGAACGGCGCAGTAATGCCGAATTATAAAAACTTTCACGTTCCCGGAATGGACTGCCTCGGCCGTCAGAAAATAAAAAGAGCGACGATTTATCAGGTCGCATCGGTCGCAGAACAGTTCGGTAAAAAGCAAGTACTCTCCGAGACCTTTGCGCTAACCGGCTGGAACGTCAGCTTTGAAGAACAAAAGCAGATGTTTGAATGGCAGATGGTACGCGGAATAAATCTGCTCTGCACCCATCTGTCTGCATACAGTCTGCGAGGAATCAGAAAAAGAGACTATCCTTGCGCGTTCTCCTATCAGGAGCCGTGGTGGGAAAAGTATAACGTATTCGTAGATTACGTGAGCCGAATCGGTATGCTTCTTTCAGAGGGCAAAAAGGAATGCGGCACGCTTCTTATTCACCCCCAGACTACAACCTGGGCGCTCTATAACGGTGACGACGGAAACACAGATATCGAAAAGCTCGACAGTAGCTTCAACGAAGCAATAATTGCCCTCGAAAAAAAGCACATCCGCTTTCATCTCGGCGACGAAACGCTGATGGAAGAATACGCACGCGTCGAAAACGGCGTGCTCATAATCGGAGAGCAGAAGTATACGTCGGTCGTTATTCTTCCGAATACCGTACTTTTCGATTCAACTCAAAAGCTCCTTTCCGAGCTTGAAAAGCAGGGCGGTAAGATATACTGCGGCACAGATGAAATCGAACCCGACAACATCGTCGACCGCGAGGAAATCGTATATACGAAGCGCTCCTTTGACGAATTTGATATGTACTATTTCGTGAACACGGTAGGCGAAAAGCTTACCGCCAAGATCGCAAAGGGAACGCATATTCTTAACGCAATAAACGGAGAGACAACACCGTTTGACGGCGTTATAACCTTCGAGCCGTCTGGAAGTGCTATTGTTCTCGATTACCGTAAGCCCGTCGAAAAGCCGGAAGCAAAAGCGGAAGGCAAAGCACTCGACCTCAGTGGTGAATGGGAGATGGTCGGCTGTGATCCGAACGCGATAACACTCGATAAATGCACATATTATTTCGACGGCGAGCTGATCGAGAAAAATGCTCCCGTCATTTCGATCCAGGAAAAGGCGTGCGCGCTTGAGCGTAAAGTAAGGATCGATATGAAGTATTCGGTAAAGGCAGACTACCTTCCGAGTGAGCTTCATCTCGTAACCGAAACGCCGGATATATTCAAAATTTTTATAAACGGAACCGAGATCGAGAAAAAGGACTGCGGATACTACCGCGACCGAGGTTTCCGCAAGCTCGATGTTGCAAAGTATTTTAAGACCGGCGAAAATGAAATTCTCGTAACCTGTGATTTTGAGCAGAGCAAAACGGTTTATGAAAACATTGAAAAATCGCGGATTTTCGAGACCGAGAAAAACAAACTCACCTACGATATGGAAATCGAAAGCATCTACCTTATCGGTAATTTCTCGGTAAAAACGGAAAGCGGATTTGAGCTTCTTGATAAGGACGCAGTAAGATATAACGGAGAGTTCATTATCTCCGCGCCGAAGGAAAAGATCGACATTTACGGTATCGAGCGTCAGGGCTTCCCGTTCTTTAACGGCAAGCTGACAGTCAAAAAGACATTCGATCTCAAAAAAGGTAGTTATAAGCTCGAATTTAACAAGATGCTCGCATCGTCGGTTTCCGTTAAGATTAACGGTGTCGACGCAGGCGACATTATCTTCCGCCCCTACACGATGGATATTTCTTCCTACATAGTAGACGGGGAGAACGAGATAGAACTTTCTGTCATCACCTCCCTCCGCAACTTGCTCGGGCCACATCACATCGAGGAGGGTGAGACATACGAGGTCACCCCCGCTTGCTTCCACAAAGAAGAAACGATATGGGGCACTTGGGCAAAAAAACCGTGGAACGACGGCTATTGCTTCGTAATAAACGGAATTGAATGATGAAATGCAGCAAACGTCGCTAAAAATATCATAACCTTAAAACAAAGGAGAATACGCACATGGATTTCAAAAACATTCCCAACAAGTACAGACCCATTCCCTTCTGGTCCTGGAATGAAAAGCTGAATACCGCAGAGACCGCAAAGCAGGTCGAGCAGATGCATGACGTCGGCATCGGCGGATATTTTATGCACGCTCGCGGCGGCCTTCAGACCGAGTATATGGGAAAAGAATGGTTTGACAACATAGCAGCAGGCGTCGAAACGGGTAAAAAGCTCGGCATGGGCGCATGGGCGTACGATGAAAACGGCTGGCCGAGCGGCTTCGGCGACGGTGCAGTCAACAACAAGGGCGCAAAGTACCAGCAAAAAAGGCTTTGCGTCGAAGAGGGCGAAAAGCACACCGAAACGACGGTAGCAAATATTGACGGATACCATTATTACTATCAGCTTGATCCCTTTTACGTCGACCTGCTCGACAAGGAAGTCACAGAAGACTTTCTTAACGAAATATACCGTCCCTATTACGAAAAATTCGGAAACGACTTTGAAGGCTATTTCACCGACGAGCCGCAGCTTTCCCAGAACGGTATTCCATGGAGCCTGACGCTTCCCGATGAATACATGAAGGAATACGGAGAGGATCTTATCCCCGTACTGCCCGCCATATTCTCCGAATACGGCGATTACAAGAACACGCGAATCAAGTTCTGGCGTCTTATAGCAAAGCTCTTTTCGGAAAACTACTTCGGTCAGATCTATAAGTGGTGCGACAGCCGCGGACTCAAGCTCACAGGACATCTGATAGAGGAAATACTCGTTTATCAGATCAGACCGAACGGCTCGATAATGCCCTGCTACAAGAATTTCCATATTCCCGGTGTGGACTGTCTCGGCAGAAAGAAGCTCGAGAAAATGACAATATACCAGCTCACGTCCGTTGCAGAGCAGTTCGGCAAAAAGCAAGTCATCTCCGAAACGTTCGCGCTCACCGGCTGGAACGTCAGCTTCGAAGACCAAAAGCGGATGTTTGAATGGCAAATGGTACGAGGAGTAAATCTGCTATGTCAACATCTTGCCGCATACAGCCTTCGCGGACTCAGAAAAAGAGACTTTCCTGCCGCATTCTCGTATCAGGAGACGTGGTGGGAAAAGTATAACGTATTCACCGACTACGTAAGCCGTATCGGAATGCTGCTCGCAGAGGGTAAAAAGGAATGTGATACTCTCCTCATTCATCCTCAGACAACAGTCTGGGTGCTCTACGGCGGAGTTCCCAATAATCCCGCGATCGCAAAGCTTGACCGCGATTTCAACGACGCAATGGATGCCCTTGAAAGAAAGCACGCCCGTTTCCACCTCGGCGATGAAATTCTGATGGAGGACTACGCAAGAGTTGAAAACAGCACGCTTATCATCGGCGAACAGAAATATACGTCTGTCGTTATTCTTCCCGACACAGTGCTTATGGATTCAACCGAAAAACTTCTTGACGAGTTTAAAAAGCAGGGCGGTAAGATCTATTACGGCACAGACGAAATCAAGCCCGACAATATCGTCGACCGCGAGGAGATCGTATATACGAAGCGCTCCTTTGACGATTTTGATATGTACTATTTTGTTAACACGGTTGATGAAAATATCACCGCAAAGATCGAAAAAGGCACCTGCCTTCTTAACGCAGTAAACGGCGAGACCGAGCCGTTTAACGGCGAAATAACATTCGGCCCGTCGGGAAGTGCTATTGTTCTCGATTACAGAAAGCCCGTCGAAAAAGCAGAAGTAAAGGCAGAAGGAAAGCCACTCGACCTCAGCGGCGAATGGGAGATTGCAGAAAGCGACCCGAACGCGATAACTCTCGATAAATGCAACTATTATTTCGACGGCGAGCTTATCGAGGAAAACGGTCCGATAATTTCTATTCAGGAAAAGGCGTGCGCACTTGAGCGCAAGGTAAGGATCGATATGGAGCACTCGATAAAAGCCGAGTACGTACCGAGCGAGCTTTACCTCGTAGTCGAAACGCCCGATATATTTAAAATATTCATAAACGGAACCGAGATCGAGAAAAAGGACTGCGGATACTATAGAGACAGATCGTTCCGCAAGCTCGACGTAGCAAAGTACTTCAAAATCGGCGATAATAAGATTCTCATTGTCTGCGACTTTGACCAGAGCGAGAAGGTTTACGAAAACATCAGAATATCGAGAATGTCGGTAGTCGAAAGACACAAGCTTACCTACGACAAGGAGATCGAAAGCAGCTACCTTATCGGTAATTTCTC
Organism: Eubacteriales bacterium; assembly: GCA_045540175.1. Taxonomy (GTDB): domain Bacteria; phylum Bacillota; class Clostridia; order Oscillospirales; family CAG-272; genus Colimorpha_A. Next base: position 5,625 of record JAZQGU010000060.1, read on the forward strand.
GGTAAAAACAGAAAGCGAATTTGAGATTCTTGATAAGGACGCAGTAAGATATAACGGAGAGTTCGTAATTACCGCACCGAAAAATAAGATCAACCTCTACGGTATCGAGCGTCAGGGCTTCCCGTTCTTCAACGGCAAGCTGACAGTCAAAAAGACCTTTGATCTCAAAAAGGACAATTATAAGCTCGAATTTAACAAGATGCTCGCATCGTCGGTTTCCGTTAGAATAAACGGTGTCGACGCAGGCGACATTATCTTCCGCCCCTACAAGATGGACATTTCGTCCTATATCGTAGATGGGGAAAACGAGATCGAGCTTTCGATCATCACGTCGCTCCGCAACCTCCTCGGACCTCACCATATCGACATTGGCGAGACCTATGCTGTCACTCCGCCCTGCTTCCATAAGGAAGACACTATTTGGGGTATCTGGGCAAAACGACCGTGGAACGACGGATATTGCTTCGTAATAAACGGAATTGAATAAAGCGGCACTCCGCTTTATTGTAGGGGGCGTCCTCGACGCCCCGTAGGGCGTGGACATGTACCATACACACAAAAACCCGCGAGCGAAGATTCGCTCGCGGGTTTGTTCGTTTTATATTATTCTGAGATCGTTTTCTTTTCCGACTCTTTTGCAAAAGTATCGACGACCTCTGCGCTCTTATCGAAATGAGTGAGGCATCCTGCGCCGCTGACGCATCCGCCGACGCATGCCATTCCCTCGATAAAGTTTCCGTTGAGCTTCCCTTTTTTAAGCATCAGAAGCGCCTTACGACACTCGTCGATACCGTTACAAACAACGGGCTTAAGCTCAAAACTGCTCCCGCTTTCCTTAAGCGCCTGCGCGACGGCTTCGGATAGACCTCCTGTGCGCCCAAAGCTTCTGCCGTAGGGTGATGCAACGCTGTCGAGCTCGCTTTCTTCAAGCTCCGCAATGCTGATATCACGGCTTCTGAACAAAGCGTAAAGCTCCTCGAAAGTAATAACGGTATCAATATATTTCTTGTTCTTCTCGTTATTAAGCTCTTCCTTTTTTGCCGTGCAAGGGCCGACGAAAATCACCTTTGCGTCGGGATCATTCTTTTTGATAAGCTCGCCCGTCGCTATCATAGGCGATGGATTTGTCGATACATAATTTTCAAGCTCCGGGAACTCCTGCTTTATGTAGGAAACGAACGCGGGACAGCAGGACGACGTAAGAACGCCCTTCTCCGCCAGCTCCTCAGCTTCCCTCATTGCAACGATGTCGGCACCGACTGCCGCCTCGATAACATGAGTAAATCCGAGCTTTCTGATTCCCGAAATCAGCTGACCGCGCTTAGCGTAGTTGAACTGACTTGCAAATGCAGGTGCAACGACGGCGTAAACATTATGCTTCTTACCGAAATCGCTCTTTTTAATTATGTCGACCGCGTCGAGAATATAAGATTTTTCAGATATCGCACCGAACGGGCAGATATAGGAGCAGGCACCGCACGCGGTACAATTGTCATTGTCAATCGACGCCGCCTTTGTCTCAGACATAGAAATTGCATTGACCTTACAGGCAAGCTCGCAAGGGCGTTTGAAGTTCATTATCGCCTGGAACTGGCAGGCGCTTGCACATTTACCGCACTCAATGCACTTATTCTTATCAATAAACGCCTTTTGACCCCTGTCAAATGAGATAGCGCCCTTCGGGCAGACGTTCTCGCAGCGGTGTGCAAGACATCCTCTGCAGGCGTTCGTCACCTCGTAACCGCCGACAGGACATTCGTCGCAGGCTATATCAATAACCTCAATTATATTCGGGTTCGCTTTATGTCCTCCGATAGCAAGCTTAACTCTCTGCGAAAGGATCGCCCTCTCCTTGTAAACACAGCAACGCATAGTCGGAGTATTACCCGGCACTATTTGTTCCGGTATCTCGGTTATATTTTCAACGAGAGAATTATTCCAGGCGTGCTTTGCAACGTCTCTCAGCACCATGAATTTAAGATGCTGAACCTTTGTATCAAACTTTCTTGTTTTCAAAATACTCAATTACTCCTCTGTCGAATATTCTTTAGGCAGATATTCAGCTATATTTTCTTTCAGAAATTCAATAAACCTTTTCGATGCGATAGGAAGAAGCTCGTCGCTTAAATAAGCTATTCCCACAGTTCTCGTTACAGGCGTCTTGATCGGGACAGTCTTTATTCTGTACGACGCGCGGTCAAGGATCATCTCAGGAAGAATGCTGACTCCTATTCCCTTTTCGACCATCGAAAGGATAGTGTGGTCATCGTGAATACGGTACTTGATATTCGGAGAAAGCTTTTCCCTTTCAAAGGCGGAAAGAACCGTATTGATTCCGCCCTCATCGGTAAGTATCAACGGCACCGTTGACATCTCACGAAGCGTAACACGCTCCTTGCACGCCAAAGGATGTCCCTCGGGAAAGACCGCAAGGAAGGAATCGGATGCTATCGGTATATTTGTCAGTCCCACCGACGCCTCTGGATATACGAAGCCGAAATCTATGCTTCCGTTTTTGATCTGCTCGGGAAGCGTCGTATTGTCACCCTGTGTAAGAGCAAATCTTATTCCCGGATAAGTTTTTCCGAAATCACTCATCGCTCCCGGAAGAAGTCTTTGCGACATACTCGAGAACGTACCGATCCTTATCTCGCCCGAAGAAAGCCCGGTTATTTCCGAAACGCGGTTAAAAAGCTCGTTATGAGAATTCACGAGCTTCTTGATGAACGGATAAAGCTCCTCTCCCTCGCTTGTAAGAAGGATCTCCTTTCGGCTTCGCACAAAAAGAGTAACGGAAAGCTCCTTTTCAAGGGTTCTTACCATCTGGCTTACCGCCGCCTGCGTGTAGCCGAGCGCCTCGGCGGCACGGGTAAAGCTCTTACATTCAACTATTTTGCAAAATGCGATATATTTCGTCATAGCCGCCTCCGTAATGATCCATCAACTATATTATACATACGCACCCCCCTTTCGTCAAGAAATGAATAGTAAATATATGTGCCAAATTATTGAATTTAACACTTGAAAAACCATATAAATGATAGTATAATGAACCTGTTACTACTATTTCAGTAAGGAGACACAAATATGTTCTGTGAAAAATGCGGTACTCAGCTTCCTGATGACGCAAAATTCTGCGAAAAATGCGGAAGCTCCACCGAACCCGGATCAGCACCCGCACCCGCCGCAGCTACAGTTGCAGCAGCCTCAGCACCTGCCGCACCATCGGCATTTTCCATCGCACTCAAAAAGTTCTTTTCAAATAAGAGAAACGTAATCATCACACTCGTTGCGCTGTTTCTCATTATCGCGGCGATCGTAACCGTGGTAGTTGTCGCTTCCCAGCCCAAGATGATCTATATCGACGACTACTTCCATGTTGAATTCGAGGGAGTTGACGGAAGCGGTCGCGCTTATTTGGACACTAACGATAAAGAAAACAAGGAGGCTGTTAATCTCAACAAAAAGCTCTTCGGCGATGACGCAGATAAAAAGTCGATAGGCATGTATATCACGCCCTATATCGACATGACCGATGAAGAGCTTAACTCTCTCAAAAACGGTCAAACGATCAAGATCAAGCTCAAGATCAATAAAGAGATATACGATGAGGTCGACGGCAACTACAAGTTCGCTCTCCGCCACAAAACCGTAAAAGTCAAGGGCCTTTATAAATCAACAATTCTTAATATTCTCGACCACATAACCCCCGCTTTCAAAGGATATAACGGTTACGGTGTACCAAACACCTCAGAATCGCAAACTATCCCGCTCGTAAACGGTGCCGAAGCAAGAGTTGAGTTTCAGAGCAGCGGCGCTCGCATAATAATTTGTGATGAAAAGAATGATTACGAGATAATTACGGTATACGCCAATTTCAACCGTAGCGATAACCTTTCAAACGGAGAATCTGTTTCCCTCTCGATCAACGCAGAGAACTATAACACCTCAGATCTATTCAACGGCTACGGTATCGTTCTCTCCACTCAGACAAGAGCATATACTGTATCAGGCCTTGAAGAACCGATTAACTTTAACGTAACCGATCATATCAAGCCAATATTCAAGGGCATAAGCACCGTCGGCATCATGAACTTCCAGATCGTAGAGGACACCGTTACAGTCGGAGACTACACAGTCAAGATCAAAAACCCCAACTCCTCTTCCGAATACTCAGACGAATTCAGTATCGAGCTCCGTAAAACCAATGGCGAAAGCATTAGGACCATTACCTATTATGCAAACGGTTGTGACGATTTGAAAAACGGTGACAAGATCACGTTTGACACGTATGCAGACATAGAGAATATCCTCGCTGATTACGGAATCTCCTTCCCGAAAACCTTTGAGGTCGAAGTAACGGGTCTTGACGAGCCGTTCAACGCTGATCCCGTCGGACGCGGAACCTACTCATTCACGGGATATAACGGTTTCGGAGCCTTCATTTATGATCTGCCCGATGATAAATGCGTATACACGACCGACGATGGCCAATACACCATCAAGCTTTCCTTCACAAACGAAGGAATCTACTATTACAAGATCACGGTAGTAGTAGCTGATGCGAACGGCAGAAACTTCCTTTCCTTCTACTATGATGCGTATGCCGGAGATCGTTTGATGAATGAAAGCGTCGTGGAATTCACCTGCTCGGAATGGACCAGCACCCTCAAGGAATACGTAAAGGATTACGGTATCTATTTCCCGCATAGTGTGCGTTATAAAATTGACAAGTTCGAAAACACGACAATCGTTCAGCCTCTCGAAAATCTTACGTTCTCATTCGCAAAGGACGGCGATTACGTCAGAATGTCACTCGGTCTTACTGAGAATGTAATAACCGTCGGCGAAAGCACAATCAACCTCTCGCTCGAAAAATACAACTCTTGGGGAGCAGAGTACACAAAACTCAATATGGTCGTTAAAGACAAAAACGGAAACACCGTCGGCACAGGCTATTACGAGCTTCAGACCAGCCAGCTCTACGAAGGCAACACTATTTGGGCAAATCATAACATACCCGATTACAATGATATCGCAAGAGCAACCGGAATCGAATTAAGCACAGAAAGTTTCACAGTAATTGTAAGCTCCAAGTAATATTACAGAATTCCCTTTCCCGGCATAATCGGGAAAGGGAATTTCCTTTTTCCCTTGACAAAATGAAAGTCTTCTGTTATACTGTTCCCATCAACATAAAACGGAGGATCATTTTTTAATCATGGACAGTGACAGTGATAATTGTAACTGCGACCGAAGTATTATGATAAATGGCGGCATATCCATCCCGAAAATCGGTATGGGTGTGCTTTTTTGCGCTCATTTTTCGGTCTGCAAAAGAGGGGCGGAGGTGAATAGATAATGGAACCGATCCACTATGTATACATCGGAATAATGCTCTTCTGCGTTATGATGTCAGCTTATTTCTCGGCAACTGAAACAGCATTTTCATCGCTAAACAGAACAAAGATCAGAACCCTATCCGAAAAGGGAAACAAAAGAGCGAAACTCGTAAACAAGCTTATTGATAACTACGATTCGCTGATTTCCACGATACTTATTGGAAACAATATCGTAAATATCGCAGCAGCGTCGCTCGGCACGGTGCTGTTCGTGGACCTTTTGGGAAATATCGGCGCAACGGTGTCAACTGCGGTAATAACTATCGTAGTACTCATCTTCGGCGAGATCACGCCGAAAAGCATCGCTAAGGACAGTCCTGAGAAGTTCTCAATGTTCTCTGCCCCGCTTATCCGAACTCTGATATTCTTCTTTACCCCTCTGAATATAATCTTCTCGGGCTGGAAAAAGCTTGTTTCGAAGATATTCAAGGTCGAAAGCGACACAAAATTGTCGCAGGAAGAGCTTCTTATGCTCGTTGAAGAGGTCGAAGAGGAAGGAAGCATCGACGAGGACGAAAGCAGCCTGCTCAAAAACGCTATCGAGTTTTCCGAGCTTAAGGCTGAGGATATCCTTACACACCGTGTCGATATCGAGGCGGTAAGCACAGAGGACGGCAAGGAGGATATCGCTAAGGTATTTACCGAAACGAAATTCTCGCGTCTGCCCGTTTATGAGGAAACGATCGACCATATCGTCGGTATAATTCACCAGAAGGACTTTTATCTCGGTTCGGGACTTAATCCAAAGCCGATAAGCGAGATAATGACCTCACCCATATTCGTTCTTAAGAGCGAGCCGCTGAGCGAGCTGCTCAGACTCCTCCAGGAGAACAAGTCTCACGTTGCGGTCGTGCTCGACGAATACGGCGGAACTCTCGGTATCGTAACGCTCGAGGATATCCTCGAAGAGCTCGTCGGAGAAATCTGGGACGAGCACGACGAGGTCAAGGAGGACTATAAGAGCATAGGTGAAAACAAGTGGCTTATAGACTGTCTTGAAAACCTCGACGACTTTGCAAAGTTCTTCGAGCTTGAAATCGAATCGGAAAGCATTTCCGTCGGCGGCTGGGTAATGGAGCAAATGGGTAAGATTCCCGACGCTGGCGACAGCTTCGAGTGGGAAAACGTGTCCGTCACCGTCACAGAGCTCGACGGTCAGCGCGTTTCTCAAATAGAAATGAGCATCACTCCTAAGATCGATGAAGAAGAGGAAGAATAAAAGCTGCCCTCGCGGAATATCCGCGAGGGCTTCGCTAATTTATTACTTTTTTGATTGTTTAGAGTGTATATTCTCAACATCTTCTACAGTAAGTATACCTGAATCAAAAGCATCTTTTAATTCGTGCAACCTATCGTTATACCATACACTTATTTTGATACCATCAATAATACAGAATTCAAATCCCGATACTATTTCGTAATCTGCGATGCCTGGATAAGTAGCATTTTTTATCCTCGTAGTTAGCACTATTGCCACATTGTAACTACCATAACACTCAACAATATAATCATTAGGATCCGCATTTTCTCCGAATCTATGTTTCAAAATTTCAAGCTCTACGTCGTCCCGCAGACCGTTTCCGTTAGTGTCTGCGGACGACGAGCCAAAGGCTGGTTTTTGAGAGCACCCTATAAATGCGGCGGCTATCATAGCTACCGTCAAAAGCAAAACAAAAATTCTTTTCATAAAAACACACCTTCCTTTCAAGGTTCAAGGGTTCCGTACCGAAATCAAAAAGCACATAAGCCCCCTATGCGGCTCATGTGCTTTTATATTCCTTTTACGAGTAATTTGCTCCTCTTGCTTCGCGGAAGCGCATTACTCTTAGCGCATTTCACCGCTTTTCGGTACACTATTCTTTACGGTAATCCATTCATCCCATTAGTATTATATGCTTGTGTTAAATCAGGAACAAATTAAACCTTGGCTCCCTCTGACGAGGGAGCTGTCGGCGAAGCTGACTGAGGGAGAGATAATACTATCTTAAATACTCCTTGATATCATCCACAAATTGATTGCCACATCGAGCAAGTTCTCCCAGCACACGGTTTACCCCTTGCTCACTCTTATACCAGTTTTCTTTCGTTATATTATAGCAATGTACCGGACAAACTTTTATTTTAACATTAGGAAAAGCCATTTGATACAGCATTAAACATCTACGAGCGTGAAACGCTTTACATACAATTAATGCCGTTTTAATTTCTATTCCTTTTTCATCAACAACCTTTCTTGACAAGAAAGCATTATCTCTTGTGTGCCCAGATTTATCCTCACCTATTATTGCGGTCACTGGAATACCGTTTTTTATAAACACATCCGTAAAGAATTCACAATCAGATTGATAAACACCGTTGTATATTTCTGATTTCGAACGAACACCAGGCCATTTATCGCGCTTAACACTTACACCACCAGATGGGATTAGCAATTTTGCAAAACCTTTATGATACAGTTCGGCAGCATATTCTGGTTGTTCAGGATGAGAACCACCGGGCAAAAAAATTGCATCACTCTTTTCTGGTTTATCAGAAACAAATATGTAATTTGATATATCAGCAATAATACGGTTCATAATATTTCACCTTGGACAAATTACTAACGTGTGTTTTTTAGGTATGACAAAGGTCATACTTCTATATAAGGAATAATACCATACTTTTCCTTATTTTACAAGGACACATTAAAGTGTGGTATGACAGTTATTCCTGCCTTGCCCTACTGATTTGATGAAACAGGCAAGGCTAAATAGCTATTTGTCCCTATTGTAGCACAAGCATATCACATAACGCGCATAAATGCAATAGCAAAACAACTAATCCTGCAAGAACCGCGCATGAACCCGAAATCATACTCGCTAAGGCAACTTAGTTTTACCTTTCAGCAAAGAATAAACGTAAACGTCCTCTCCATCTTTTTCGTAGCTCTTGAGGACACCGTCATATTCAAATCCGATTCGCAATAGCGAACGGCTCAGATACGATCGTTTTTGCGGCAAATATACTGCGAGAATATCTGCATTCAGCTTTTCAAACGAATACTCCGCCGCACTCTCGACAAGCTCGCAAAAATATCCGCAGATACGGAATTCGGGAAGTATACCGAGCTCAGTCCTTACGCGTTTGCCGCCGTGACCGTCATTGAAAATACCGATAGCTCCGATAAGCTCACCGCTTCCTTTTCTTGTAACGGCATAAAATCTCGGCTCGGTCTTAAGATATTCATAAAGGCTTTCTTCGTTATCAAAAGATATAAGTGAGCATTCCTTATAAAACGGATCGTTAAAGAGCGAAATCAACGGCTCTGTATCGCTTTTGAGAAAAGACCTGACAGTCAGCCGACGGGAATGAAAAATATTCTTCGACCTCGGAAGTCTTCGAGGAATCTTTCCCGCGATCTCCTCGGTCTCCTTTAACAGCTTGGATATTCTGTATTTAAGCGAGGAGAGCGTGCGCTCTGAACGGTTAAAGAACGCCTCCGTAATAAGCCGTCTGCGATAGCAGGCGGAAAGAAGCATCGCCGCTTCCTTTGCACGCTTCAGCGCCTTATCAAGCGCGGCAGCCTTGTCCCTTGCATCCTTAGCGTTGTTATAAAGAACTACTGCATACGCCATCCCGTACGACGCACAGACGAGCTCGTCAATAACCTGCGATCTTATTCCTTTATCCTCGCACGCAGAAACGCTTTCGGCGAATTCTATTGACGCTTCTTCAAGTATTCTCTGCATATTACTTTATCAACTCACGTACAGCATATCCCGCCATCATAAGTCCGGCACTCGACGGCACAAAGGAGATGGAAGCGGGAACGCGTTCGCCGGTTCTTACCGGCTCCTCTGTACTGAAAAGCACGGGAAGCGAGGTAATACCCAAGTTTTTGAGCTCGCGTCTCATAACTCTCGCAAGGGGACAGACGGAGGTTTTCTTAATATCGGTAATCTCGAATTTCGACGGATCGAGCTTGTTTCCCGTTCCCATCGACGAAATTATCTTTACGCCGTTTTCAGATGCCCATTTGATTATAAGGAGCTTCGACGAAACTGTATCGATACAGTCGATTATAAAATCGGGGCGGTACTTTTCAAGAAGCATATCGCAGTTCGTTTTATCAACGAATACCTGCTCCGATATAGCGTCACATTCGGGATTGATGGCCTTTGCGCGCTCAGCCATAACGAGCGCTTTTCCCTTCCCGACTGTCGTGGTATCGGCAATAAGCTGGCGATTGATATTGGTAACCGACACCGTATCTCCGTCGACGAATATAACCCTGCCGACACCCGCGCGAACAATTGCCTCAGAAGCAAAAGAGCCGACTCCGCCGACGCCGAATATCATAACAGATGCCTTTTTCAGCTTATCTGTTGCCGCCTCTCCGATAAGAGCATTTTGTCTGTTTAGCCAATTTTCCGTCATACTTTCCTCCGAATAGATTATAAAAATATTATATAACAATAGGCGCCGTCTGTCAAACCCATTTTTTCGGTGCAAAATAGTCAATAAAAGGTCATTTTTAGTAACTTTTTTACTATATTTTAAAATAATTTACGAAAATTCAATTTTAGTACTTGCATTTATATAAAAAGTGTGATAGAATAGATAGGCTTGTAAAACAGATATACCGACAGTCGGGCAGATACCGAGCGGTTTTCAGGAGGATAAAAAATAATGACTACATTCATAGGTATAATTCTCATAGTTGCGGCAATATTCCTTATTGTTGCTATTCTTCTCCAGTCCAGTAAGGAAAAGGGTATGTCCGGTGCAATCGGCGGTTCCTCTTCTTCCGACACTTACTACGGAAAGAACAAAGCAAACGACCGTGACTATATTCTTAATAAGCTCACTATCGTTGTTTCCATCGTATTCGCGGTTCTTGTAATCGTTTCGTTCGTTATGCAGGACGACGGCGCTATGAAGACCAGCTATGAGGACTTCCTTAACGGTATGAAGGAAACCACTACCACCGAGACCACTACCGAGGGAACTACCACCGGCGGAACAACTACCGAGGGAACTACTACAGATCCTTCAACCACCGGTAACTAAAACGACATCCGCGAATATATCTGCGGCGTCAAGATCTAATATTTGATTTCAGAAGCGCCTCGTTATCGAGGCGCTTTTGCGTTATAAATCCGAGCCATTCAGGAGGCACATAATGATCAAACTTGAAAAAGACGGCGTCTTTCTTCTCAACGGAGAAAGCTTCACAAAAGAATGCCCCGTTTCAAAAGACGAGGCAAGAAAAGGAACGATAGCATATTCTATCCTTTCTTCTCATAACACATCGGGAAACGACAAGGACCTGAAGATCCGCTTCGACGCAATGGCGTCACATGACATAACCTACGTCGGAATAATCCAGACGGCAAGAGCGAGCGGACTCACCTCATTCCCGCTCCCCTACGTCCTCACAAACTGTCATAACAGCCTTTGTGCGGTCGGCGGTACGATAAATGAAGACGACCATCTTTTCGGTCTCAGTGCCGCTAAAAAATACGGTGGTATCTACGTTCCCGCACATCAGTCGGTAATTCACTCTTATATGAGAGAAACGATGAGCGGATGCGGAAAAATGATACTCGGCTCTGACAGTCATACTCGCTACGGCGCGCTCGGAACTATGGCAATAGGCGAGGGCGGTCCCGAGCTTGTAAAGCAGCTTCTTAAAAAGACTTATGACATCCCAATGCCCGAGGTCGTAGCGATCAACCTCGTCGGCACTCCGAAAAAGGGCGTAGGACCTCACGACGTTGCCATCGCGCTTATCGGCGCAGTATTCTCGTCCGGATTTGTTAAGAATAAGGTTCTCGAATTCGTAGGCGAAGGCGTGAAGAATCTCCCGATCGAATTCCGTAACGGCATCGACGTTATGACGACCGAGACGACCTGCCTTTCTTCCATATGGGTAACCGACGAAAAGACGAAGGAATACTTCGAGAAGCACGGACGCCCCGAGGCATATAAGGAGCTTAAGCCCGCGCCCGTCGCTTACTACGATTCGATGGTAACAGTAGACCTTGGCAAGATTGAAAGCATGATCGCACTTCCCTTCCATCCCGGAAACGCGGTAACTGTAAACGAGCTTAAAGCCGACCCCAAGGGCGTGCTTGAGCGCTTTGGCCTTACCGAGCTTTTCTCGAAAATCGACGAAAACGGAAATATCCGCGTCGAGCAGGGCGTTATTGCAGGATGTGCGGGCGGTATATACGATAACCTCGTAGCCGCTGCCGATATTCTGCGCGGTAAGAGCATCGGAAACGGCGAGTTTGCCCTCTCCGCTTACCCCGCGTCTCAGCCCGTTATGACTCAGCTTATGAAGGAAGGTACTGCCTCCGACCTGCTCGGAAGCGGCGTAACTCTCCGCACCGCGTTCTGCGGTCCTTGCTTCGGCGCAGGCGACGTTCCCGCAAACGGATGCCTTTCCATCCGCCATTCGACCCGTAACTTCCCGAACCGCGAAGGTTCTAAGCCCGGTAATAACCAGAGTGCTTACGTGGCACTTATGGACGCGCGTTCCATCGCTGCAACGGCGGCAAACGGCGGTATCCTTACAGCCGCAACAGACCTTGATATCGACTATACCGAGCCGAACTACGTTTACGACGACTCCGCATATAAGAGCCGCGTTTATTATGGCTTCGGTAAAGCGGATCCCACCGTCGAGCTTCGATTCGGTCCTAACATCGCAGACTGGCCTGATATGCCCGCCCTCGGCGATAACATCTTAATGAAAGTCTGCTCCTACATAACCGACGCAGTCACGACGACAGACGAGCTTATCCCCTCGGGCGAGACCTCGTCCTACCGTTCAAACCCGCTCAAGCTTGCAGAGTTTGCCCTCTCGCGCAAGGATCCCGAATACGTTTCCCGCGCAAAGGCTACGGTAAGCGAAAAGCCGAACGACAGCGTCATAAAGACGGTAAACGAGCTGACAGGCGAAAACGAGCTTCCGCAGATCGGAAGCGTCATCTACGCTCGCAAGCCGGGTGACGGCTCTGCGCGCGAGCAGGCAGCGTCCTGCCAGAGAGTTCTCGGAGGTTCGGCAAATATTGCGCTTGAATACGCTACAAAGCGTTACCGCTCGAACCTTATCAACTGGGGTATGCTTCCCTTCCTTGCCGAGACAGAACCTGATTTTGAAGTCGGCGATTACATTCTCGTCCTCGGTGTCAAGGACGCAATAACGTCAAAGACAGACGTCTTTAACGCATACGTCATCAAAGAAAACGGTGAAAAGAAGCCGCTTACCTTAACGGTATCGAACATGACAGACGACGAAAGACAGATCATCCTCGACGGATGTCTTATAAATTATTACAGAAACTGAAAGGAAAATCATTATGAAACTCGGAGTTCTCGTACTACTTAACGACGGAAAAGGTATTGAAGAAAAAATAAAGACGGTAAAGGATATGGGCTTCACATCCTGCCAGATCTGCTGCTGGGACATGAACGCATACACCGATGAGAATGCGGAAAAGATCTTGACAGCTCTCAAGGAAAACGGCGTTACGATCTCCACTCTCTGGTGCGGCTGGAGAGGCAAGGCAGATTGGAATTTCTATGAGGGACAGAATACTCTCGGAATCGTCCCTCCCTATATGCGCGAAGAAAGAACCGAGGATATTCTCCTCGGATCCGATTTCGGTAAAAAGCTCGGTGTAACACAGATCGCTACTCACGCGGGCTTCATTCCCGAAAACCCGATGTCCGATCTTTATTCGGAGGTTATCGTTACGCTTCGTAAGATCGCATCTTACTGTCAGAAAAACGGTCAGTACTTCCTTTTCGAAACAGGTCAAGAGACCCCTGTTACTCTCCGCAGAGCGATCGAAGACATCGGTCTGCCCAATCTCGGAATCAACCTCGACCCCGCAAACCTTATCCTTTACGGTAAGGCAAATCCCGTTGATGCTCTCGACACCTTTGGTCAGTATGTAAGAGACATTCACGGAAAAGACGGCTGCTATCCTACAAACGGCAGAGACCTCGGCGAGGAAAAGCCTCTCGGCGAAGGAAAGGTAAACTATCCCGCATTTATCGCCCGCCTCAAGGAGATCGGCTATGACGGTCCAATCACCATCGAGCGTGAGATCTCGGGCGATCAGCAGACAAAAGATATCCTTATGGCAAAGGAAATGCTCGAGGGACTTATTGCTCGCTGATAAATACGATGCCGTGAATCAATATGGACATACTTTTTGAATTTCTTATTGAGATCTATATGGAGCTTATGATGCTCGTTGTCCCTGAAGATAAAGTGACGAAAAAGCGCTACCGCGTGCTTGCGGTCATAATTGCACTTATCGGCATTGCGGCTGTGTTTGTTTCATTCATCTACGGAGTCCACCTTATAACCGACAAGGATAACCTGCTAGGCATTATCCCGATCGTCGCAGCAGTACTTATTTCGATCGCGCAGATCGTAGCAGGATTTGTCGTTAGCTCATCAAAGAAAGGAAAATAATATGACATTCGATAATATTAAAAGAAATATTCTTCTCTTGTCCGAGGGTGTTGAATACGAGGTATCTGCCCTTGCGAATATCGCAGCGTACATATATGACAATATGATCGACGTAAACTGGGTTGGCTTTTACCTTCTCCGCGACGGAAAACTGATACTCGGACCGTTCAAGGGCAAGGTTGCCTGCACGGAGATCGAACTCGGTCACGGCGTGTGCGGCAGATCCGCAAAAGCTGATGAGCCGATCGTCGTCCCGAACGTTCATAAATACGGCGACTACATCTCCTGCGACCCCGAAACGATGAGCGAGATTGTATTCCCTATATACAAAAACGGAAAGCTCTACGGTGTCCTCGACATCGACAGCGCGACCGTCGACCGCTTCCACGGTCAGAATAATGAAGGTCTCGTTGAGGTCGCTTACGGAATCAGCATGGTTCTCGACAAAACAAAGGCATAATTTAGCTTCTATCGGCGCACTTGTTATAAAGCAGGTGCGCAGTTTTAATTCAGCGCTTTCTGTCAAGACAAATAAATAACCCCGTGCTATAATGGTATCACAAACAGACAGCTGAACGTTTGAATCAAAAACAGGAGGGCTATTTATGGAAAATAGCGAGCTTATCACAAAAGCACTCAACTATATTAGATCCGAGAACAAGAAAAGTGATATCACCATTGATGATGTAGCGACCCATGCAGGCTTTTCTACGGATTACTTCAATCGTATTTTCTTTGCGCATACAGGATTCAATATTATGGAATACGTCCGCTTCAGCCGTCTAAAAAAGGCTGCTCATCTTTTGAGAGGAACGAATAATGATATCCTTGATATTGCTTTGGATTGCGGTTATGAAGCACACGAAAGCTTTTCAAGAGCCTTTAAAAATCAGTACGGTATGTCTCCAAGTGAATACAGAAAGAAGTATGAAAAGGTAGAAGCATATTACGGCGATTTTTATAACGACACAATAGGTGCAAGGCTCTTGCATGAATTCAAGGACTTCAAGGTTGCTGATAGCGATGAAGTCATTGATTATCTGCTCGAAACCGATGCGCTTCGCTATGGGTATATTGCCGTTTGCTTCCGTGTCAACGGCGGCGCAGCACTATACAACGGTGAAGATTTCAGAGACGGATTCGTTTGGTTTACCGAATGGGATAATCGCTTTGAAGGAGAGATAATCTGCGACGATTGGAATAAAATTGCCGAATATAAAAAGGTCTTTTCAGATAAGCGCTTTGATATGGTTCTGTACACTTTAGAATCCGACGAAGAAATTAAACACGAATTTTCAAAGCGCGGTGTAACGATTGGTAATATAAATCGCCGGCAAAGCAATGTCTATACGGGCGAGCCTTATGTACTCACTCCCATAGAGAATATTACCATGCGGCTTATCAAATATGAGGACGTTGATCTTGTTGAAAAATTCTATTCGGAAAGATATCCTAATAGGGAAAGTAATTCTCCAAGGTTAAAGTATTTGAAGCACGAACTACACCAAAGAGACGTGATCGGCAATACCGAACACTCTGTATTCATGTTCGGCATATTCAATGGCAATCGTTTGATTGGAGTAAGCAATGGTGGATTACAGAACGCTCACGGATTTGTTATAAACAACTGTGTAGTAACTTCCGTTTTGCATGAATATGAAACAGAGGAACTGTATCAATACGCTTTCAAATTTGTAACCAATGCTGCTCTTGAAAAAGGTGCGTTGCCGGTTGACGATACGCAGACACCCAATACACCGGACAAAAGCAGAAGCGGTGCTTTTAATTCCACAGACCTTGGCTATCAAACCATTACAAACGTCTGTATTCTGAAATAACCCATGCCCCGCACTACGTGGAGTTTTGTTCGGAGCGCAAAAAAGGACAGAGATAAAAACTCTGTCCTTTTTGTATATTCAGGGAGCTTTTTGTTATTTTACAAAGCTCTTCATTTCATTTATAAGCTCGTTCGCCTTTTCCGACGTGCTCGATTCGGCAAATATTCTGAGAAGCGGCTCAGTACCCGAGAAACGGCAAATAACGAACGAGCCGTCCTTAAAGTAAACCTTACAGCCGTCCTCATAGCTGACGCGGTCAATCTCAAATCCGTCAAATTCAGGCAGAAGCTTATCTTCCATCAGAATCTTGTTAATACGGGTCTTATCTGAGGGCTCAAATACGAAATTGCCCTCTTCCATAACGAACTTACCGTACTTTTCTTCAAGCTCAATCCAAATCTCTCTCGGCGTTTTTCCCGTCGCACAGACCATTTCAACGAAAAGTGCGGCGGCATAGATCGAGTCCTTACCGAATATGTGACCGCGCACAGTTAGACCGCCCGAGGATTCTCCGCCAAGCACCGCATCAGTCTCATCAAGCTTTGAAGAGATATACTTGAAGCCGACGGGAACCTCATAACAGGTTTCTCCGAACGATTCCGCAACAGCGTCAAGCATATGAGTCGTTGCGAGATTACGAACGACGGGTCCCTTCCATCCGCGGTATTCATGCAGATAATAGTAAAGCATTACGAGAATCTGATTTGCGGAAATATACGTACCGTAACTGTCCACGATTCCGAGTCGGTCGCCGTCGCCGTCAACCGCGATTCCGAGGTCGTATTTTTCCTTAGTAACTCTGCCTATGAGCGAGCCGAGCTGGTTGAGCCCCGGCGCAGGAAGCTTTCCGCCGAAGAATGCATCCTTATTCGAGTCCATCAAGTCAACTGTGCAACGGGCCGTATAAAGAACCGACATCATCGGGAAGGTTGCAGATCCGTGCATCGGGTCGAAAAGGATTCTTACGCCCGAGTTCTTTATCTTTTCAACGTCTAGATTAGAAAGAATCGAATCAATAAAGTCGTTAAACGGAGTCTTGAGCATCCTTATCATTCCGTTGTCCATTGCCCGATCAAAGGGGATCGACTTAGGCTCGGCAACCTCAATAAGCTCTTCGAGGCGCTTGGTACATTCGACTGACGCGTCGCGTCCTTCGTCAACTATAAGCTTGATTCCGTTATACTCGGCGGGGTTATGGCTTGCAGTCACCTCGATACCGTAATGCAGACACTCATGCTTAACTGTAAACATTACTAGAGGCGTGGGTGCGCTTCTATTCATAAACCAAACTTTAATTCCGTTTGCCGTTAAGACCTCGGCTATCCAGCGTGCGGCATTTGCAGAAAGAAATCTTCTGTCGTATCCGATCATAACGGGAAGCTCGGTCTTGTTTTCTTCAGCCATAAGATCGCAAATTCCCTGCGCCACGCGTTCTACGTTCTCCCTTATAAACTCATCGCCGATTATCGCTCGCCAGCCGCCTGTGCCAAAGCGTATGTCTGTTTTATTTATCATGATATCTCCTTAAACAGCAAAGACACCGCAGAGCGGTGTCTTCAGCGTTATTACTTTACGATCTCGCCGTAGCATTCACCGAAAGCGCAAGCAGCATTTGCTTCGTCGGTATCAATGTGCATCGCAGTAGCGAACTTGGGGCTGACGCGGATAACAACGTCACCGAAAATGGTGCTTCTGTCGTTCGAATCGATCTTAACGGATACGATCTCCTTGTCAGCTACGCCTGCAGCCTCAGCATCCTCGGGAGTGATGTGGATGTGGCGCTTAGCGATGATAACGCCGCTTTCAAGGTCAACCTCTCCGCAAGGTCCGACGAGCTTACAGCCGGGGGTTCCCGCGAGATCGCCGCTTTCACGAACAGGAGCAGAGATGCCAAGGGTACGCGCGTCGGTAAAGGAAACCTCTACCTGAGAAGCGGGACGAGCCGGTCCGAGAATTATAACGTTAGGAATAGACTTCTTGGGTCCAACTACGGTGCAGCGCTCCTCACAAGCGTACTGACCGGGCTGGGAGAGGTCCTTTTTCTTAGTAAGAGTTGCGCCCTTTCCGAAAAGAGCTTCGATATGTTCTTCGGTCAGGTGGATATGACGAGCCGAAGTTTCAACGAGTACTTTGTTTGCCATTTTTGTCTTCCTCACTTAAATATTTTTCTTACAAAAGTATTATACTATATGAAAGAGAAAAAGTAAAGTGGATTTACAAAAAAATCCGCAAAAACAGGGGGATAAATGGAAAACAAAGAGAAAAAAACGGCTGATATGACCGACGGAGCGGTAACTGAGAGCAGAATACATTTTTTAACGATAATAGGGCAGGTCGAAGGACATTATCTGCTCCCCGACGGTCAAAAGGTGACAAAATACGAGCATATGCTCCCTGCCCTTGCAGAGATCGAAGAGCGTCATGATATAGACGGACTGCTTCTGCTAATAAATACTGTTGGCGGTGACGTTGAAGCGGGGCTTGCAATATCCGAGATGATAGCGGGAATGAGCAAGCCGACTGTCTCGCTTGTCCTCGGAGGCGGTCACTCTATCGGAATCCCGCTCGCTGTCGCGGCAAAAAAATCGTTCATCGTGCCGTCCGCAACAATGACCCTTCACCCAGTCCGTATTAACGGTCTCGTTATCGGAGTGCCTCAAAGCTTTGATAATTTAAGTAAAATGCAGGACAGGATCGTGTCGTTCATCTGCCGAAATTCGCGCGTAAGCGAAAGCGCGCTTCGCTCGCTCATGATGAAGACGGACGAAATGGCAACCGACATTGGAACGCTTCTGAGTGGCGCTGAAGCTGTTGAGCTCGGGTTAATCGACTGTCTCGGATCACTTTCCGATGCGATCTGCGCGCTAAAGAACATGATAGAACAGAAAAAAGCTTGACCTTTGCAAAAAAATAAGGTATAATCTTCTTGGAAAATAACTCGAAGGAGAATATATAACATGAAACACGTAAACACTGCTGAATTTGACGCTCTTCTCGCCGAAGGTAAGACCCTTCTTGTTGACTTCTTTGCAACGTGGTGCGGTCCCTGTAAGATGCTTGCCCCAGTTCTTGAAGAGGTGGCTCCCGATTATCCCGATGTTGAGTTCGTAAAGGTCGACGTTGACGACGAGCCTGATCTCGCTCGCCGTTACGGCGTAAGCGTTATTCCTACGCTCTTCGTTATAAAGAACGGCGAGATCACCGCGAACACCAAGGGTTATCTTACCGCATGCGAGCTTCGTGCATTTGTTGACGGTGGACTCTGATGAAGATACGCCTTAACGAAAACGAGGAAATTGTAAAGACCATCAAAGAAGGTCTTAAGGCAAAAGGCGGATATTGCCCCTGCAAAATGGGCAAAAGCGAAGATATAAAGTGTATGTGTGAGGAATTCAAGGCTCAGATCGCCGATCCCAATTTTGAGGGATATTGCCACTGTATGCTTTACTATAAGGAAAAATGAAGAACACCGATTCAGGCAATAGCTTGAATCGGTGTTCTTCATTTTTGAAAAACTTCGTTTCTCTTTTCCCGCATTTCTTTTCGCAGGAAAATGAAACAAGCAGTTTTGCTTCGCAAACCTGCGCAAAGAAACGTGCCAAGGGGCAAACCGTTTGAATTTTGCCCACGCAAAATTCTGCACACGTTTTCCCCTTTCGAATTAAAGAAGCCCGTTACGTCGTCGTGCCTCACCCTCATGGGAAGGCAAGACAACGCCCCGATCCTTCGATACGTTATTTGTAGGGTGCGACGTCCTCGCCGCACCGCACCAAAATGATGTTACATCGGATCGATACACGGTTGCTCCGCAACCTACACATCATCCGTCAACCTTCGGTTGACACCTTCCCCTGAGGGGAAGGCAAGATAACGTGGCGAAACTTTGATACGTTGTTGTAGGGGCGACCATTGGTCGCCCGCGTAAAACGATGTTACATTACAACCAAACGGGCGAACTGTGTTCGCCCGCATAAATACAATGTTACTTCACAAAACAAAAAAAACAAGCGGCTGTTTAGCCGCTTGCTTTATGTTTTGCTAATTATTAGCGCTTCTTGGAAACGTAAGCGATTCCGAAGAGAGCAACTACTGCCATTGCAACGTACGCAACAACGCTGTCGCCGGTCTCGGGGTTAGTGGTAGGAGGAGTAACGTCCTCGCCGCCCTGGTCGCCACCGGTAGGAGGAGTAACGTCCTCGCCGCCCTCGTCGCCGCCGGTAGGAGGAGTAACGTCCTCGCCGCCTTCGTCGGGAGCAGCCTCAACAAGAGTGAAGGTGCAGCCGGAGTTGAATTCCTTCTTGCCGGAATAATCAACGAGAGTACCGGTTACTTCTATAGTATCGCCAACCTTAAGTGCATCAGCGCCCTCGCCCTTGAGACGGAAGCAGATGATGGGCTTGTCGGTCATATCGCCAACAACGATAGTAACAGTGATGTTCTTGTAGCCTTCATCGTAGGGAGTGTCGATCTTGGTGATCTTACCGGTAAGGGTGTAGTTACCGCCGGGAAGAGTCTCGCCGCTCGCAAGAGCGTAAAGAGCATTTACGATAGCTTCAGGAGTGGTAGGCTTTTCGAAGGGCTTCTCAGCCTTCTTTACTGTAACAAATGTACAGCCTGCATCGAATTCCTTAGTTCCGTTGTAATTCTTAAGCTGACCGGTAACCTTAATGGTGTCACCTTCGATAACGGTTTCAGCATCATCGCCCTTCATGCGGTAGCACTTAACGGGCTTGTCGGTCATATCGCCAACGATAATGGTAACGGTTACATTCTTGTAGCCGGAGTCATATGCGGTGTCAATAGACTTAACAACGCCTTCGAGAGTGTAGGGACCCTCTGCAAGAGACTCTCCGCTTTCAAGAGCATAAAGAGCATCTACAATAGCTTCGGGAGTAGTGGGCTTAACGAACGTAGGAGTATCGTCGCTGCCGCCTTCGCCCTCAGAACCGGAGCCTTCATCACCTGCGTATACGAGCTCAATGGTCTTAACTCTCCACTGTGCAGCTGCGTTGATAACAAAGGATGAAACGGGAGTGGCAAAGGTCAAAGTGCTAACCTTATCGTTAACGGATAATGTTGCACCTGCGGGAACACTGCCTTCAGTCAAAACTTTGTCAGCATAGTCTGCAGTAATGATAACCTTGGATATGGTCTTACCGCCGAGAGCCGTGATTGTGGTCTTGGTATCCTTATATACTCTGAAGCTGTTGGTATCAGAAGTACGGATTGCGGTGGTAGACGTATTCTTCTCGGTTACCCAAGTGAAATCGTCAAAAGTCCAGCTAATGCTGAGACTATCAGCTGCCAAAGTTCCCTCGGAAGCAATGATTGCCTGAGTAGTGCTTGCTGCTGCCGCTGTAAAAGGAATGCAAAGCACAAGCATTACAGCCGCGAGAACAGCAGAGACAAGAACTTTAATTCTTTTGTTCATAATGAACCTCCAATAAAAAATAATATTATTTGCCGGGGCATTTTTACATTATTTATATTATACAACACCGTTCTACAAAAAGCAAGCCGTTTATTAAATTTTCTCAGAAAATAATTGAATATTTTTTGTCATCCTCTTTTGTTTCGTTCGAAAACCCAAGCGGGACTTTTCGCAAAATAATACCATAAAACAGCAAAAATATTAAGACGATCCGTCTTTACTTTTTGTTTTTTCCGTGATATAATGTTATTAACAGCAAAAATAATCATTTTTGGAGGAACAAAAAATGAAAACAATAGCAGTTATCGGCTGCGGTCGCATTGCTCGCGATGCTCACTTCCCCGCTTTTGACAAAATTGATGTTCGCATCAAGTACGCCTGCGATCTTATCATCGAAAAGGCACAGGCAATGAAAGAAGCTCATCCCAAGATAGAGAATATTATTACAGATTACAAGATTGCCCTTAACGACCCCGAGGTAGACGCTGTATTTGTTCTCACTCCCAACTATGCGCATTATACCGTTACCATGGACGCCCTCCGCGCAGGCAAGCACGTTATGTGCGAAAAGCCCATCACGATAAACTATGCTCTCTCCCGCGAGATGAAGGAAGAGGCAGACAAGCAGGGTAAGATCCTTAACATCGGTGTTTGCAACCGTTATCAGAAGTCTGTTGAGATGCTTCACGATATGGTCGCTGAAGGCAAGTTCGGTAATCTTTACCACGTTTATGCTTCCTTCCGCCGTTTCAGAAGCATTCCGGGTCTCGGCGGCGCGTTCACGACTAAGGAACAGTCGGGCGGCGGCGTTCTTATCGACTGGGGTGTACACTTCCTTGACCTTATTCTTTATATTCTTGGTGCGCCCAAGCTCGTCGATGTTACCTGCGATGCTTACTGCGAGATAGCAAAGGATATGAAAGAATACAAATACACCTATATGTGGGCAGAAGATACGGCAGATATTGAAAACGGAACAAATGACGTCGACGACTTCATTTCCGGCTACGTCCGCACAGAAACTGCTAGCATCTCCTTCAACGGCGCATGGGCACAGAACGTAGGTAACGATGAAATGTATATCGACTTCCTCGGCGATAAAATGGGCGCTCGTCTTGACTACTGCGGTCAGTTCACATATTGGGACGCAAATACGCTTGAGTCTCATACCACAGATCACGATAACCCCAACTTCTACGTAGCAGAAGACAAGGCGTTCCTCGAGTCCATCACCACGGGCGAGAAGAACAGAAGCAATATCGACAACGTTCTCGAAAGCGCAAAGCTTCTCGACTGTCTCTATCAGTCCGCCGCTAAGCGCGCAGAGCTTAAGTGCTGATATAATTACATCAAAAATCTCTCCCGAGCTTCGGGAGAGATTTTTTTATTCAATGTGATAGTCCGCCTTGTTTTATATACTCAGCAAGCAGATCGCGGGCATACACGGGCTCGTCGAAACGCGCGATCTCCGTCAAACGGTTGGGGGCATATGACGAAGAGTAGCTGTCAACGATAATATAGTAGGTTCCGTTCGGGTCGATATTATCCTTAACGCTTGCTCCGTATGAATCGTAGTATATGAAGTAATTGGAATTATTCGTATTAAAGAACCGTTTATTCAGATCCGATCCTTTTATCGAACAGAGAACGAGATTATTATCAAACGGGAAGATCGAATAAAGGTCACCGTAACGGATATCACCTGCGTCAAGCTCATATGGGGAACGAACGGAGAGGTATCCGCCGCCGAGAACAACGTCGTATTCATCTCCCCAAAGCTCTACACCCTTTTCATAATATAGCTGTGCGACGAGGTCGCGCAGATAATCGGAGCTTCTGTATGCCGAGCTGGTTCCAAGCACCTCATCGCCCGACGCTATTTTGTCCTTATATTTCTCAAGAAGTTCGCCAATGATGGGAGAATCAGGAAGCTTATAGTATTCATTTGTCCTTATAAACTTCGCCTCAAGAACTGCCTTGTTGCCGTTTGCTATATTGTACCGTGCAGAAGCGTATGTAATTCCGTCGTTATCACCGCCGCCCTGAAGATGCCAGATCCCCTCGTCATCTGCCTTGACATAGCTTCTGTGTGTATGTCCTTCAAAAACAAGGTCAACGTATCCGCGGGAAAGAGTGATGTCGTAATATGACGTACCGTAACTCACGCTTCCGCTTGTACCGCCGTCGTGGAGAGAGTAAACGATAAACTCGACGCCTTCCTCAGCGCGCAGACGCTCGGATTCCGCTTTGACAAGCTCGGTAAGCTCGTCACCGGTCTTGAAGTAAATGTCCTCGACCTTGTCCGGAGCAATAGATGAATAGCAGTCGCCGATCGCACCGATAATTCCGACAGTAACTCCGTTAAGCTCAACGACAACGGAGCTCTCGCAGTATTCGACCTGCTTATTTGTATCGCGGTCATAGATATTTATCGCAAGAAACGGAAACTCGGCAAGCGCCTCGTTCTCGATTATTGCTTCTTCACCCCAGTCAAATTCGTGGTTGCCGAGCGTCATTGAGACGAAGCCGACGCGATTCATCCATTCTGTCATCATATTGCCCGACGTGAGATTCGACTCGGGGCTTCCCTGCCACATGTCGCCCGACGCAAGAAGAACCGTATTCGGATTCTTTGCGCGAGCCTGTTCGAAATAGGTCGTCAGCTCGTCGACACCGGGCTGTGAATCGGTATCGGAAAACTTTCCGTGCAGGTCGTTCAGTGCATAAAAGTCGAAATAGACGAGCACAAGCTCGCTACAGTAATCACAGTAGCCGTTATCATCGGCGTCGGTGTGCTTTCCGTTACATTTTTTATCCGTCTTGTTTCCTCCGCAAGCGCAGGAAACAAGCGCAAAAAGTGCCAAAATCAGCGCCAAAATACGCGTTTTCGTGCCGTTTTTCATCAAAAATTCTCCGTTGTTTTTCATTAAATACATTATATACGATTTTCGTCCTGCCGTCAACATTTGTTTTTCAATAGAAACACGACTCCTTAATTCCATTTTTTCACCACTTGAAACTTGCTTATTTACAATTACTGTTTTTTATGTTATAATTAAACCGTTAACCCAAATATTAGGGAGGTAAAAACAATGAGTGTTAAACACACAGAGGTTTTCGGTATTACCGAGGACGTTGCAAAGGGCATTCTTGAAGTAGCTCTGAGCACGGGCGGCGATTTTGCCGAGGTATATATCGAAAATTCAGCAAATGAAGTACTGCTTATGCGCGAGAGAAAGCTCGCAAACGCAAATGCGTCAAAGGTAATGGGCGCGGCTGTCCGCGTTATCAAGGACGGAACCGAGGTAAACGCATCGGTTACCGATTTTACACCCGATAAGCTTATGGCTACCGCAAAGGTGCTTGCTGACAGCTTCGAGGGCGAAAAGAGAGTCGACGTTCTTCCCTTTACCGAAAAGACTGTTCCGATCGCAGTCGACCCCAAGTATATCCGCGGCGATGATTACGAAAAGGAGCTTAAGCTTCTTTCGGGCGCAACCGAGGGCGCATACGGATACAGCCCCGAGATCATTCAGGTAATGGCTAACCTTACCAAAAAGGAACAGCGTATCTTCGTATTCGCAAGTGACTCTACCTGGCAGACTGACTACCGTTGCAATACGAGAATTATGTGTCAGGCGATCGCAAGCGACGGCAAGGATATGCAGCCTGCACACAGCTCCTTCGGACGCAATCAGGGTATGGAAATGTTCGAGGGCTTCGATCCCATCGAGTTCGGACGAAACGCGGCATTTAACGCAGTTGAAATGCTTCACGCAGAGCAGATGCAGGGCGGCGAGATGCCTGTCGTTATCCACAACGGCTTCGGCGGCGTAATTCTTCACGAGGCATGCGTTCACGGTCTTGAAGCAACTTCAGTTGCAAAAGGCATGAGCGTATTCTGCGGCAAGCTCGGCGAAAAGGTCGCATCTGACATCGTAAATGCTGTCGACGACGGCACGGGCGAGAATCTTTGGGGCTCGATCAACGTCGACGACGAAGGAACTCCCGCTCAGCGCAATCTTCTCATCGAAAACGGTATTCTCAAATCCTACCTTGTTGATAAGAGAAACTCCGTAAAGATGAATCATCCCGTAACCGGATCCTCACGCCGTGAGTCCTACAAATATCAGACCACGTCACGTATGACTAACACCTATTTCCTTCCCGGAGACTCCACCTTTGAGGAGATCATTGCGAACACCAAGTACGGTCTTTTCGCTAAGGAAATGGGCGGCGGATCGGTCAACCCTGCAACGGGCGAATTCAACTTCGCAGTTGACGTGGCATATATGATCGAAGACGGAAAGATCACAAGACCCGTAAAGGGCGCAACGCTTGTCGGCTCGGGCAAGGACGTTCTTCTCAGAATTGATATGATCGCAAACAATCTTGAATACGGATACGGAATGTGCGGCTCCATGAGCGGCTCAGTTCCTACGATCGTAGGTCAGCCCACGATAAGAGTATCGAGCATGACAGTCGGCGGAAAGGGAGGTAACTGATAATGACTCTTCAGGGTATTATTAACAGAGGTCTTGAGCTTGGTCTTGAGGCTGTCGAGGTATATGCAAGCACCTCCGAAAGCAACACCATAAAGCTCGACGACGGAAAGCTTGAATCTTACAATATGAAAGAGATATTCTCGGTATCCATTCGCGCTCTCAAGGACGGAAAAATGGCTTACGTCAATTCCGAATCGCTCGACGATGATACGATAGAAAGCGTTCTCCAGAGTCTTCTTAAGAACGTAAACGCTCTCGATGCAACCGAACCTGAGTTTATGTATGAGGGCGGAAGCACCTATACCGAGGTCCCCGACGTTAAATCGGACTACAAGGAGCATACGACTGGCGAAAAGATCGCTATGCTTAAGAAAATGGAAAGCGCGGCACGCGCAAAGAGCGACAAGATCGTAAAAATCGGCTACTGCCAGTATTCAGAAACCTCGCATAAGGCTCAGCTTGTGAACTCCAAGGGACTTGATCTCGAAAGAGAGATGTCATACACGTCGACCTTCCTCGGCGCACTCGCAAGCAACGGCGAGCAGACCGTTGTCGGCATGTCGGGCGACATCAACCTTAATTTCGACGATATCGAATGTGACCGCATTATTGAGGAGTCGACGGAATCTGCCCTTTCTCAGCTCGGCGCAGGCTCGATAGAAACGGGAAAATATCCCGTTGTATTCAAGCGCGACGCTGCAAGCGAAATTCTCTCTGCGTTCTCGTCGGTATTCCTCGGCGACAGCGCGCTCCGCAAGATGACACTCCTTACAGACAAGGTCGGAACAAAGGTGTTCGGAGACAACGTCACGATCGTCGACGACCCATTCTCCGACGTTGCGCTTGTCAAATATCCGTTCGACGATGAGGGTGTTCCCTGCCGTACCAAGAACGTGGTTGAAAACGGCATCTTCTGCGGATTTCTTAACAACCTTAAGACCGCAAACTTCCTGAAGGCTGAGCCTACCGGCAACGGCTTTAAGGCAGGCGCGGGAATTGCTTCTTCCCCCACTAACCTTTACCTTAAGGAAGGCAACCTCACAAAGGACGAGATCATTGCCACGATCGACAACGGCATATTCGTTACTGAGGTAAACGGCTTGCACGCAGGTCTTAACCCGATCTCGGGTGCCTTCAACGTACAGGCATCGGGCTTCGTAATCAAGGACGGCAAGCTTGACCGTCCGATCACGCTCTTCGTTGTAAGCGGTAACTTCTACGAAATGATGAATGACGTTGCCGAGATCGGTAACGATATAGAAAAACGCTTCGTCGGCGTCGCTTGTCCGACGATAAAGATCGGCTCGCTTGCAATTTCGGGTAAATAAAATACTAACGGCAGAGGAATCCCCTCTGCCGTTTTCATTGTATAGAAGAAGCGCGCCCGACTCGCTTGAGTCGGGCGCGAATTATTTATGCGTTTTCGATTTCTTCAGCTGGTGCTTCTTCTTCGGGCTCAACCTTTTCAAGCTCTACGCTGCGGTAGCGCTCCATACCGGTTCCGGCAGGGATAAGCTTACCAATAAGCACGTTCTCCTTAAGACCGAGAAGGTGGTCGACCTTGCCCTTGATAGCGGCTTCGGTAAGAACCTTTGTGGTCTCCTGGAAGGATGCTGCGGAGAGGAAAGAGTTGGTCTGAATAGATGCCTTCGTGATACCGAGAAGAACGGGAGATCCGGTTGCAAGACGGAGGTCTCTTTCGCCTGCGTCGATGCGCGCCTGGAGCTTTGCGTTCTCGTCGTTGAAGTCGCCAACGTCGATCGTCGAGCCAACGAGGATATCTGCGTCTCCGGGATCGTCAACGCGGATCTTTCTCGTCATCTGGAGAGCTATAACCTCGATATGCTTATCGTTGATACCGATAGACTGCATACGGTAAACTCTCTGAACCTCACGGATGATGTAGTCGTAAACCGCGTCAAGTCCGCTGACACGGAGGATATCGGCGGGAGCCATATAACCCTCTGTCATAGGAGTACCCTGAGCAACATACTGCCCCTCGGAAACAGTAAGACGTGTTCCGAAAGGAATTGCATAGGAAGCGGTCTGTCCCGACTCCTCGTTTGTGATGATTATCGACTTCATCTTCTTCTGCTCGCCCATCGAGACCGTACCGGAGATCTCTGCGATAACCGCGGTCTTCTTCGGACGTCTTGCCTCGAAGAGCTCTTCAACTCGGGGAAGACCCTGACTCATGTCGCATCCTCCGACACCACCGGTATGGAAGGTACGCATCGTAAGCTGTGTACCGGGCTCACCGATGGACTGTGCGGCGATGATACCGACTGCTTCACCGATATTAACGGTTCTGCCGTTCGCAAGGTCAGCACCGTAGCAGTGTGCACAGACGCCGTGACGCGCCTTACAGTTGAGGATCGAACGGATATGAACGCTCTCGATACCGCAAGCGACAATAGCGTCAGCCTGAGCCTCGGAGATCATTTCGTTATCGCCGACGATGATCTCGCCGGTTACGGGGTTGACGACCTCACCAATAGTGAAGCGTCCTACGAGACGGTCCTTAAGCGGCTCGATAACGTCGTTGTCGTCCTTGATAGCGGTAACAACGAGGCCGTGGTTTGTTCCACAGTCCTGCTCGCGGACGATAACGTCCTGCGAAACGTCGACGAGACGTCTGGTAAGGTAACCCGAGTCAGCCGTCTTAAGAGCGGTATCGGAAAGAGACTTACGCGCACCACGTGCAGCGACGAAGTACTCGAGGATGTTAAGACCTTCACGGAAGTTCGACTTGATCGGGATTTCCATTGTACGGCCGTTTGTTGCGAACATAAGTCCGCGCATACCTGCGAGCTGACGCATCTGAGTCATGTTACCGCGGGCTCCCGAATCAGACATCATCTTGATCGGATTATAGCGGTCGAAACGACCCTGAAGTGCTGCTACGATGTCCTTAGTGGTCTGTTCCCAAATCTTGATAACGTTGTTATAACGTTCTTCTTCCGTAAGCTGACCGCGCATAAAGGACTTGTGCACGTTTGCGACCTTCTTCTCTGCTTCCGCGATATAGGTATACTTTTCGTCAGGAATCGTAACGTCGGATATCGAGATAGAGATAGCAGCCTTCGTGGAATATTTATAGCCCATAGCCTTGATATCGTCAAGAACCTGAGCGGCTACCGAGAAGCCGTGCTTTTCGATACAGCGGTTAACTATATCGCCGAGCTGCTTCTTACCGCAGGTAAAGTCGATTTCAAGATCGAGCACCTTCTCGGGGTTGGTTCTGTCAACGTAACCGAGGTCCTGAGGAATCGGCTGGTTGAAGATAAGACGTCCGAGAGTTGCATTAATTATACCGGTGTGAGTTTCACCGTTGATCTCACGGCTTACGCGAACCTTAATGGGAGCATGGAGTCCGAGAACGCCGTTGGCATAAGCCATCATTGCCTCGTCGAAGTCGCGGTATACGTGACCCTCTCCTGCCTCGCCTGCCTTGTCTATCGTCAGATAGTAAGAACCGAGGACCATATCCTGCGAAGGAACGGTTACAGCCTTACCGTCGACAGGCTTAAGGAGGTTATTTGCGGAAAGCATAAGGAAGCGTGCCTCTGCCTGCGCCTCTGCGGAAAGCGGAACGTGAACAGGCATCTGGTCACCGTCGAAGTCGGCGTTGAACGCGGTACATACGAGAGGATGGAGCTTGATTGCGCGTCCCTCAACAAGTACGGGTTCGAATGCCTGGATAGACAGACGGTGAAGAGTCGGAGCACGGTTAAGAAGGACAGGATGCTCCTTAATAACGTCTTCAAGTGCATCCCATACGCAGGTATCGACCTTATCGACCTTTTTCTTTGCGTCCTTGATATTGGATGCCTTCTGAGTCTCAACGAGGCGCTTCATTACGAAGGGCTTGAAGAGCTCGATTGCCATTTCCTTAGGAAGACCGCACTGATAGATCTTAAGCTCGGGTCCTACGACGATAACCGAACGTCCGGAATAGTCGACACGCTTACCGAGAAGGTTCTGACGGAAGCGTCCCTGCTTACCGCGAAGCATTTCGGACAGCGACTTAAGAGGACGGTTGGAGGGGCCTGTTACGGGCTTTCCTCTACGTCCGTTATCAATAAGTGCGTCGACAGCTTCCTGAAGCATTCTCTTCTCGTTACGAATGATTATTTCGGGAGCGTTAAGCTCGAGAAGATGGGAAAGACGGTTATTACGGTTGATAACGCGACGGTAAAGATCGTTAAGGTCGGAAGCAGCGAAGCGTCCGCCGTCGAGCTGTACCATCGGGCGTATTTCGGGAGGAATTACGGGAAGAGCCTCAAGGATCATCCACTCAGGCTTATTGCCCGAACGGCGGAATGCCTCAACAACGTCAAGGCGCTTGATAAGGCGGAGCTTTTTCTGACCACTTGCGGTCGAAAGCTCTTCCTTGAGCTGACGGGAAAGCTCTTCGATATCGATCTCGGCAAGAAGCTCCTTAACAGCCTCTGCACCCATTCCTACCTTAAAATCGTTCTCGTAACGCTCGTACATTTCTCTGTACTCACGCTCGGTGATTATCTGGTACTTAGAAAGGGGAGTCGTACCGGGATCAATTACTATATACTGTGCGAAATAGAGGACTTTTTCGAGAAGTCTCGGAGAGATATCGAGAAGAAGTCCCATTTTTGAAGGAATCGCGCGGAAGTACCAGATATGGGAAACGGGAGCTGCAAGCTCGATATGTCCCATTCTTTCACGGCGAACCTTCTTTGTCGTTACTTCAACACCGCACTTTTCACAGACCTTGCCCTTATAGCGGACTCTCTTGTACTTTCCGCAAAGACATTCCCAGTCCTTTGACGGACCAAATATCTTTTCGCAGAAAAGACCGTCGCGCTCTGCTTTAAGGGTACGGTAGTTGATGGTCTCTGGCTTTTTAACCTCGCCGTAAGACCAGGAGCGGATCATTTCAGGAGAAGCAAGGCCAATTTTTATTGAATCAAATACGTTGTGTTCCATTGCATTTCCTCCTTATATTTCTTCATCATCATAATCGTCGCCGTCGAGGTCAGCAAAATCTCCGAAGAGATCGTCGTCATCGAAGTCGTCGATTTCTTCCTCGATCATCGAATCGAAGGTATCATCGGTTTCGACAGTCTCACCGATATCCTCGGCAGAAACGTAAGTCGGAACGTCAAGATCGTCTTCGCCGATAGTCGAAAGCTCGATCTCTTTGCCCTCGTGGTCGAGAACGCGGATATCAAGACAGAGCGACTGAAGCTCTTTTACAAGCACCTTGAACGCCTCGGGAACACCCGGAGTCGGGATATTCTGACCCTTAACGAACGCCTCGTAGGTCTTGACACGTCCGATGACGTCGTCAGACTTAACGGTAAGGATCTCCTGAAGGGTATAAGCCGCGCCGTATGCCTCGAGAGCCCAAACCTCCATTTCTCCGAAACGCTGGCCGCCGAACTGCGCTTTACCGCCGAGAGGCTGCTGTGTAACGAGAGAGTAAGGTCCGGTCGAACGAGCGTGGATCTTATCGTCAACGAGGTGATGGAGCTTGAGGTAGTACATTATACCAACGGTTACGGGGTTATCAAAGGGCTCGCCCGTGCGACCGTCGTAAAGAGTCATCTTACCGGTCTCGGAAAGGCCTGCCTGCTTGAGGCATTCGGTGATGTCCTCCTCTTTTGCGCCGTCGAAGACGGGAGTCATTATCTTCCAGCCGAGGCGCTTTGCCGCGATTCCGAGGTGCACTTCGAGCACCTGACCGATGTTCATTCGGGAAGGAACGCCCATCGGGTTAAGGACGATGTCAAGAGGAGTACCGTCAGCCATGAAGGGCATATCCTCGGGAGGAAGGATGCGTGAAACGACACCCTTGTTTCCGTGACGTCCTGCCATCTTGTCTCCGACGGAGATCTTTCTCTTCTGAGCGATATATACTCTTACGACCTTGTTTACTCCGGGAGGAAGCTCGTCGCCTGCCTCGCGGGAGAATACGCGTACGTCTACTACGATACCGCTTTCACCGTGAGGAACACGGAGAGAGGTATCGCGGACTTCTCTTGCCTTCTCACCGAAGATAGCACGGAGAAGTCTTTCCTCAGCGGTAAGCTCGGTCTCTCCCTTGGGAGTAACCTTACCGACGAGGATATCACCTGCACGGACTTCAGTACCCTTGCGGATAATACCTTCTGCGTTAAGATCCTTGAGCGCATCGTCACCTACGTTAGGAACTTCTCTTGTGATCTCTTCCGGTCCGAGCTTGGTATCTCTTGCTTCATGAGAGTATTCCTCGATATGAAGCGACGTGTAAACGTCGTTACGAACGAGGTTCTCGTTAAGAAGGACTGCGTCCTCGTAGTTATAACCTTCCCAGGTCATGAAGCCGATGAGGGCGTTCTTACCGAGGGAGATCTCACCGCCGCTGGTTGCAGGGCCGTCTGCGATAACCTGTCCCTTTTCAACGTACTCGCCGCAATCTACGATCGGGATCTGGTTGATACAGGTAGACTGGTTAGAACGCTTGAACTTAATAAGGTGATAAACGTCCTTGCGTCCGTCATCGGTACGGACGATGATCTCATCCGCGCAAACCTTCTCTACAATACCTGCTTCCTTAGCACAAACAACGACGCCGGAGTCGACAGCCGCCTTGTACTCCATACCGGTACCGACGATAGGAGAATCGTTAACAAGAAGCGGCACTGCCTGCTTCTGCATGTTAGATCCCATGAGTGCACGGGAGTTATCGTCGTTTTCAAGGAAGGGGATCATAGCCGTTGCGACCGAAACGACCATCTTGGGGGATACGTCCATATAATCCGGAACCGTATTGTCTACCTCGATGATCTCGGAGCGCTGACGTGCTGTTACCTTCTTATTTACAAATCTGTTATTCTCGTCGAGGGGCTCGTTTGCCTGAGCAACGATATAATTGTCCTCAACGTCGGCGGTCATATACGATATTTCGTTCGTGACAACGCCTGTTTCCTTATCTATCTTGCGGTAAGGAGCCTCAATGAAGCCGTAATCGCTTATACGCGCATAGGTAGAAAGGTAGGAAATAAGACCGATGTTAGGTCCTTCGGGAGTCTCGATAGGACACATTCTTCCGTAATGGGTATAGTGAACGTCACGAACCTCGAAAGAAGCACGGTCGCGGGAAAGTCCGCCCGGTCCGAGAGCAGAAAGACGGCGCTTGTGAGTAAGCTCGGCAAGCGGGTTGTTCTGATCCATGAACTGAGAAAGCGGAGAGGAACCGAAGAACTCGCGTATAGCAGTCACTACGGGACGGATGTTGATAAGTCCCTCGGGAGTAAGCGTTTCGGTATCCTGAATGTTCATTCTTTCCTTAACTATCTTATCCATACGGGAGAAGCCGATGCGGAGCTGGTTCTGCAGAAGCTCTCCTACGCAGCGCAGACGGCGGTTTCCGAGATGGTCGATGTCGTCAACAGAGCAAAGGTCGTGAGACAGACAAACAAGATAGTTTATTGACGAGAAGATATCGTCCTTCGTAATATGCTTGGGAACGAGGTCGGCAATACGGTTCTTCGCTTCTGCCTTTACAGCCTCGACGTCGCCATCGAACTGCTCCATCATTTCGAGAAGAACGGAAAGCTTGACCTTCTCATTGATACCGCAATCCTTAAGATCGCAGCCAAGGATATGCTCGGGCCATACAGAGCCGTTCGAGAATACCTTCATTTCCTTATCGGATTCAAGCTGGAGATAAACTTCGTTTACGCATCCGCGCTCAAAAGCTTCTGCCATCTCGGCAGTAACTTTTTCGCCCGCATCGCACAGGAACTCACCGGTAACGGGAGATACTACGGGACGGGAAAGGGTGTATCCGATAATTCTGTTCTTAAGAGCAAGCTTCTTATCGAACTTGTATCTTCCGACGCCCGCAAGGTCATATCTCTTGGGATCGAAGAAGAGGTTGTTTATAAGTATCTGCGCGCTTTCTACAAGGGGAGGCTCGCCGGGACGGAGCTTCTTATAGATCTCCTTGAGCGCCTCATCGCCTGCCGTCGTGCCGTTCTTGTCTGCCTCAAGCTGGCAGGTGTCGTGCTCAACGGTTGCGGTGATCTTGGCATCGTCACCGAAGTAGTTAACGATCTCGGCATCGGTCTCGATTCCGAGCGCACGGATAAGAACAGTCACGGGAAGCTTTCTGTTCTTGTCTATTCTTACGTAGAATACGTCGTTTGCGTCGGTCTCGTATTCGAGCCATGCTCCGCGGTAAGGAATAACGGTTGCGGCAAATACCTTTTTGCCCGACTTGTCCATATCGGAGGTATAATAGATTCCGGGGGAACGAACGATCTGAGAAACGATAACGCGCTCTGCACCGTTGATAACGAAGGTACCGTTATCGGTCATGAGCGGGAAGTCGCCCATGAAGATCTCTCTTTCGAGGAGCTCGCCCGTAGTCTTATTATGCAGGCGGACCTTTACACGCAGGGGCGCTGCGTAGTTTACGTCTCTTTCTCTGCACTCTTCAACAGGATACTTGGGGGTAGAGTCGATGCTGTAATCAACGAACTCTATGCTGAGGTTGCCGGAAAAATCGGTGATAGGGGATACGTCACGAAGAACTTCGCGAAGACCTTCATTCATGAACCACTCGTACGACTTCTTCTGAACTTCGATCAGATTGGGCATTTCGAGCACTTCGTCGATCTTAGAGAAAGACATTCTGACGTTTTTGCCGAGCTTGTGAGGCTTGACCATTGCAGTAATCACTCCATTCATAATAGTAAAACCATCCCTAAAAACGATTAAAAACGCAACAGGCAGAGAAAGAAAGCCCCCTCCGCTACCCCTACGACAAGCTGGTTACCGTCGAATTATAAGCTGCGAAGAAAACTGTCTTTACACTTCGTGTTACGTTTAACGCGTTTTCGGTATGATAAAATTGTCCAAAAAACGGCGCCACATAAGGCTTTTTCCGTCATTTTGATTATGCACAAACTGCGTTCAGACGCTATCTATGCAAGTATAAATTTTAGCACACTTTATGTGCCTTGTCAAGCAATTTTGCATTGTTTACAAATATTTAACAATTAAAAAATTTTCAAAAAGTATTGAAATTTCGCTAAGGATATGTTATCATAGATTGCTAGTAAAGAAAGTCCAACGTAGGAGGTGAAAATTTTGCCTAATATCAAGTCCGCTAAGAAGCGTGTCATCGTTACCGAAGCTAAGACACTTCAGAACAAGATGATCAAGACTGCTCTCAAGACCTCGATGAAGAAGTATGAGGCTGCTGTTGCTGCCGGCGATAAGGAAGCTGCAACCAAGGCTTATGCTGTCGCTGTCAAGAAGCTCGATACTGCTGCTGCAAAGGGTCTTGTTCACAAGAACAACGCTGCAAGAAAGAAGAGCCAGTACACTCTCCTTCTCAACAATATGTGAGCGTAAATCTAAGAACAAAAAACAAAGGCGTCCTCAAAAGAGGGCGCCTTAAAACTTTTTTCACTTGCAGTTCTTGTCTGCGGGATTGAAATAGTAGAAGTTCTTGCTGTCGAGCTGATCCTGTACCATTCCGAGAGCTTCACCGAACCTCTGAAAATGCACGATCTCGCGCTGACGCAAGAATCTGATCGGTGCAATAACGTCGGGATCGTCGACGAGCTTGAGAATGTTGTCGTAGGTCGTTCTCGCCTTCTGTTCTGCGCCCATATCCTCTGTAAGATCCGTGATCGGATCGCCCTTGGACTGAAGATAAGCCGCCGTAAACGGAACTCCTGCCGCCGATGAAGGGTATACTCCCAAAGTGTGGTCAACGTAGAACGCGTCAAAGCCCTGACGGATTATCTCGTCGGGAGAAAGATTTTTGGTAAGCTGCTGGACTATCGTTCCAACCATTTCAAGGTGCGCAAGCTCCTCGGTGGCGATATCGTTTAGCAATCCCGCAACCCGCGGATACGGCATCGCAAACTTCTGAGAAAAATATCGAAGCGACGCGCCAAGCTCGCCATCGGGTCCCCCGTATTGACTGAGGATCACCTTTGCCGCCCGAGCGTTCGGCGTTTTGATGTTCACAGGGAACTGTAATCTTTTTTCGTAACTAAACATATCAGTTCATTTCACTCCCTTCAAGGTAACCGTTCTTGTTCCATATCCAGTTTTCAAACTCGTTCGGCCCATAGCTTGAGAGCGCACCGTAGCTCTTTTCAAATTGTTTGACAAGCACTTCCCTTTTGTTCTGATATTCAGAGTACATCGAAAGCGCCTCCGTGCAGTCGGGATGCGTGTCGAGATACAAGCGAAGGTCGTCAAGAACGAAGCTTACCTCACCTATCGCGTGTAAAAGCTCTTTTTTTGACGTGCGGGCGTTCATATTGCCATTCATCTTCTTACACCTCCGGCACAATACGGCTTGTCAAGATCCGGGAAAATCGTGCCTATCCGCCATCCCTCGCACGGCGGATATAGCTCCCCAAACGTTTGTTTTTTGGTGTACGATATGCCAAGTGAAATCGGCTGACTTACGCAGAGACAGTTTTCGTCATGCACCTGTTCCGACGGCATGCTCTGCCGAGGATACGGACAGCTCTGTCCTCTGCGGGGATATCTGTTTCTTTCCATACTGTTTTTCCTTTGCTTTATTTGCGGTGATTCCGCTGTTAGCATTTTATGCATATATCAAAAAGGGGTGCATAAACCTTATCTTTTACAGCAACCTTTTTGCTCACATTGATATTGACAAAACCGCCTTTTTGGTGTAGAATATAAAATGTTTAATCGGGATATAGCGCAGTTGGTAACGCGCCTGCTTTTTGGGAGCGTGAATAAGTTACGCCGCTTCGAAAAAACAAAAGTGCGAAAAAGCCTTGTAACACGGGCATTTTCGGCAATTTGCAAAATCTCAAAAATGCGTAAAAATCGGGTTTGACCACAGTTTGTCCCACTTCTACGCAAAAACTTAAAAATTCAATATAAAATCGGGGTGTGGCTCAGCTGGTAGAGCGGGTGGTTTGGGAGCGTGAACAAACTTCTCAGCATCGAAAAATCAAAAGTGCGAAAAAGCCTTTATTTATGCGGGTTTTCGGCACTTTACAAAATCTCAAAAAAGCGTAAAAATCGGGTTTGACCACAGTTTGTCCCACTTCTACGCAAAAAAATAAAAATTCAATACAAAATCGGGGTGTGGCTCAGCTGGTAGAGCGGGTGGTTTGGGAGCTAAAGGTCGCTACCCGATCCCCTCTTCAAAAAAGCGAGGAAACGCGAGAAAAACGGAGGAAAAACGAGCATTTGCCGTTTGACCTACCCTCGCAAAAGTGGTTTGACCACAATTTTGACCAGTTCTGTGAGAACTACAATTTCATAAGTTTTTTCACCTTCGAGGTGTAGCTCATCTGGTAGAGCGCCTGGTTTGGGACCAGGAGGCACGGAGTTCGAGTCTCCGCACTTC
>JAZQGU010000061.1:0-13367 GCA_045540175.1 Eubacteriales bacterium
TAACGCGGTCCCCCTGTCTCGCTGCGGCTCGGTCACGCTCGGGGTCTGACGTGCCCCCGGCACGTCATTCAACACCCTCGCGCCGCTTCGCTACCCGCTGGGAAAGGCTAACGACGCCATTTTTACCTCTTAAATTTGTAAATATTTTGTTAAAAAAACGATACAAAAATCTACAACTGTTGAAATTTTCGCCTATATATAATATAATATATATATCTATAATTTTAATCATATAGGGTTAATTATGATAAACTTTAACGACAACACACAATTCAATGAAATATGGGCATTAACACGCAATAAGATCCAGGAGATCAACGGCTACGACGATATCGTTATGAAGCTATGGTTCAACGACCTTAAGCTCACCGTTCTAAGCAACGATACAGCCGTTTTTATGGCAAATTCCGATTTTAAGCGAGATATCGTTTATAACCGCTATCTGGACAAAATAAAAGAAGCTCTTTTTGAGGTCATCGGATTTGAAGTGTCGGTAAACGTACGATCGCTACAGAATGAAAAGGAAACAACGGAAAAGATCGAGGCGGCGGCAGAAAAAAACGAGATCAAAACCGAGATCTATTCAACTGTCGGGGAAAATAAGGTCCTCAACCGCGCGGCAGTTCCGCAGGCGTTTGCCGAATTTACCTTCGATTCATTCGTCGTCGGCGAATCAAATAAGTTCGCCCACGCCGCAGCACAGTCGGTCGCTAACCACCCCGCACGCCAGGCAAATCCGCTCTTTATTTACGGCCCGTCCGGTCTCGGTAAAACTCACCTGCTCTATGCTATCGCTAACCGCCTGAAGGAAAATTTCCCGTCGTATAAGGTCGTTTACGTCAAGGGCGAGGAGTTTACAAACCAGATGATAGATTCCCTTTCCCGCGACCTTACGCACGAATTCCGCGAAAAATACCGCCAGGCAGACGTTCTGCTTATCGACGATATTCAGTTTATTGCGGGTAAGGCGTCAACGCAGGAGGAGTTTTTCAATACCTTTAACCAGCTCTATGAAAACGGAAAGCAGATAATACTCGTTTCCGACCTGCCGCCCCGTGATATCGAGCGCCTTGAAGAGCGCCTGCGTACACGCTTTGAGTGCGGCGTTATCGCGGATATCAATCCACCCGATTTTGAGCTGCGTGCCGCTATCGTCAAGAAAAAGGTCGAAAAGCTCGGCGTTACCTTCCCCGAGGAGGTCGTAAATTATATCGCAGATAATCTGACCGATAACGTACGTCAGTTAGAGGGCGCGGTAAAGAGAATTTCGGCGCAGTGTATCCTCACCGGCGCAGAAGTCTCGGTCGACCTCGCAATCAGATGTATCTCCGACCAGGTCGTAGGATCTGAGCCCGTCACGGTGACGATAGACAAGATTCTCTCTATGGTCTCGCAGAAATACGGAATTACCGTCGAGGATCTTAAGAGCCGAAAGAGAACGAGTAATATCGCGTCGGCAAGACATATTTCGGTCTATATCATCAAAAAGCTGACCGACCGTTCGCTCCCCGCTATCGGACGAGTCTTCGGACGCGACCATACGACGATAATTAATTCCATAGAAACCGTCGAAAAGCGTATGGCGTCCGAGCCCGCGTTCGATAACGAGATCAAGGATCTTATAAATAGAATTAAGAAGCGTTGATGAGCGTTAAACGTCCTTGTAGGGGCGACCATTGGTCTCCCGCATTAAACCGATGTTACATCCCTTTGGGACACCTCATCCACCGCTAACGCGGTCCCCCTGTCTCGCTGCGGCTCGGTCACGCTCGGGGTCTGACGTGCCCCCGGCACGTCATTCAACACCCTCGCGCCGCTTCGCTACCCGCTGGAGAAGGTAGACAACGTGGCGACATTTCGACACGTTACCGTAGGGGCGAGCATTGCTCGCCCGCATTAAACCGCCACGAAAACTACAATGGAGTTTCAAGCGTTCGCGCAAAACCGAAAGGGGTTTCCAAAGGGGAAAACGTGTGCAGAATTTTGCGCAGGCAAAATTCAAACCCGTTTGCTCCTTGGCGTGGTTCTTTTGGTAGGTTTGCGGAGCAAAACTACTCTTTTCATTACACGAGTAAGAAAAGTTAGTAAAAAGATACATTACCTGTGTAACACCTCATCCACCGCTAACGCGGTCCCCCTTCTCCCGCTGGAGAAGGTAGACAACGTGGCAAATATTTCCTTTAATGTGGATAATTCTATTTAAATTTAAAAGTTATCAACATTTATCCACAGAAAATCAACACATTATCCCCATGTGGACAACTTCTAAAAAATCCAACACGTTATCAACAGCCAAAATTCGACCCCAACACCACGAAAATCAGTATGGCATAAGGGTTTACAAACTTATCCACAGTTTCAACACCCCCTACTTCTATATCTACTGAAAATATTATTATTTATTTCTTTCTACGCGCTGCGCGCGAAATTTAAAAACGAAAATTCGAAAGCAACCGAGCAAATCTCGGCGGAAAGGATCAGATCATGAAAATCAAGGTAATGAAAAACGAAATCCTCGAGGCAGCAATACCGTCAAGCGGCTTTGCTTCAAATAAAAATACCATCGCATCAACGGAAGGTATTCTCCTTAATACCGTTTCCGATAAGGAATGTGAGCTCACCGCTTATGACCTCGAAAAGGGTATGAAAACGACCGTTACCTGTATTGTTGAGGAAAGCGGCGCGGCTGTAATCAACTGCCAGAGATTCATTCAGATAGTTAAGGCAATGCCCGACGGGCTCCTTACAATCGAAATCAATGAAAGCAACCTGAGAGCAAAAATCTCGGCAGGAACGTCGGAATTTGAGCTTCAGGCTCTTTCTGCAAACGACTTTCCCGATCTTCCCGAGCTCCGCGGCGACCGCGGATTCAAGATTCGCCAGGATGCGCTCCGCGCAATTCTTCAGAAAACTCAGTTCGCTATCGCGGTAAATTCCGTAAAGCCCGAGCTTAACGGTCTCGATCTTAAGGTCGAGGACGGAGTCCTCTCGGCAGTTTCCTGCGACGGAAGCCGTCTTTCCGTCGTTACCGAGACCGATCCGATGGAAAGCGTCGGCACGAGCGAGCTCGCATTCGACGTAATTATCCCCGGAAAGAGTATTTCCGAGCTCATGAGATTCATTTCCGACAGCGATAAGGAAATGGAGATATACGTTGCACGTAAGCACATCATATTCTTTATCGGCAGATTCGTTCTGTTCACGAGAAGAATTGACGCGCAGTATATAGATTACGACCGCTTTATCCCAAAAGCACCGAAAATATTCGTTACCGTTGATACCTCGGACCTCCTCTCTGCTCTTGAAAGAGCACTCCTCGTTACCGAGGAAAGAAGACAGGGACAGATCCCGAGCCCCGTTATCTGCACAGTTAAGGAAGGACAGCTTACTATCGCTTCCTCATCCGTCACAGGCAGAGTAAACGACGTTATTTCCGTCCACCACGAGGGCGAGGACATCGAGATTGGCTTCAACTGCCGATTCCTCTACGATGCGATCAAGGTTTGTGACTGCGAGAGGATCAAGCTCTGCCTTACTTCTCCTCTCATGAGTATGACGGTCGAAGAAGCGGGCGAGAACCCGAGCAAGTTCCTCCTTCTCATTCTCCCCGTACGTCTTAACGGATGATAATACGGAAGATCGTCTATAAAAATTTCCGTAACATCGAATACGCGTCGGTCACACCGTCCCAAACCGTCACCGTTTTTAACGGCTTAAACGGGCAGGGAAAGACGAATATACTCGAAGGAGTGTATTTCTTCGCGGGCGGCAGATCCTTCCGTACAGTGCATGAAAATGAGCTTGTACGCTTCGGTGCTGAGTACGGACAGATTGAAATGACCTTTTTCGACGGCAAGAAAGAAAACGAGATGCTTTTCCGCTTCGTGCCGAGGATCGGTAAAAGATTCTGCTCCTTAAACGGAGTTCCGATAACGAGGTTATCCGAGGTCGTCGGAAAGTTCCGCGCCGTGCTGTTCTGTCCCGAGCACCTGTCGATAGTCAAGGACGGGCCGTCGGTGAGACGAAAATTTATAGACCACGCCCTGTCGCAGACTGATACCGACTATCTTAAGTCGCTCCAAAAGTATAACGCGCTGCTTTCAC
Source organism: Eubacteriales bacterium (assembly GCA_045540175.1). Taxonomy (GTDB): domain Bacteria; phylum Bacillota; class Clostridia; order Oscillospirales; family CAG-272; genus Colimorpha_A. The sequence goes on from JAZQGU010000061.1 coordinate 4,105, forward strand.
AGCGAAACGCGCTTATCAAAATGGCGCGCGACCGTCGGGACGATAATATTTTCCTTCTTTCCGACGTTTACGCAGAGCAGCTCGCAGCCGAGGCGGAAATTATATCGGAAAAGCGCGATATTTACGTTTCGCGTCTCAGCGTCGTAAGTGACGAGATAATAAACGATATGACGGGCGGCAAGGAAAACTGCAAGCTTGTCTATCAGACACGGAAAACAAAGGAAGAGTATCTGTCTCTCCTTACCGAAAACCGCGACCGTGAGCTACGCTTCGGCGCAACGCTGTACGGTACTCATAAGGACGATATTGAAATTATGCTGAACGGCCGCGAGGCAAGGGCATTCGGCTCGCAGGGTCAGCAGAGGTCGGTCGCGCTCTCAATGAAGATCGCCGAAGGCGAGCTTTCGCGCGAGGTCAGCGGAACCTATCCTGTATTTCTGTTCGACGATATTTTAAGCGAACTCGACGAAAAAAGACGTGAATATCTTCTCTCCGGTATCGACAAAAAGCAGGTGATTATAACGTCCTGCGATAAAATTGATACACCCTGTAAGGTTTATAACGTAAATAATGGAAAAGTAATATAACTTTTTTCTTTCAACTTTCTTACTCGTGTAAGAAAGTTGAGCAAAGAAACACGCCAAGGGAACAACCGGCAAAAATTGCATACGCAATTTTTACACGTTTTCCCCTTTGGAATCCCCTTTCGATTTGTGCAAAATTTTTGAATTTTGATGCAAAACCGACGAGCGAATGCGAGGCGTAAAGTTTCTTTTGAAGATTCCAGAAGGAACTTTTCTTTGCGCACAAAGAAAAGTTCCTTTGGCACCGTTCTTTGGTCACCTTTCTTGGGTGAGCAAGAAAGGTGAAAGAAAAACAAAGAAAGGCCTACGCAGTATGTTCTTACATGCAGGAAACAACAAAAATCTACGCTTGAAAAACATAATCGGCATCTTCGATATGGATACTGCGACGGTATCACAAGACACGAAAAAATTTCTTAAGGGTAGAGAAAAAAACGGTATGACCGAAGCACTTTTTGAAGAAGTTCCGAAGTCATTTATACTCACAAACGACGGAAAAGTGTACTTTTCCCAGATCTCAACGTCAGCCCTCATCGGTAGAGTTGAATGAATTTACATTGATTGTCTTCTTGAGCGAAATCCCGCCGAGATTCCGCTTCGTTTCACTTCGCGCGGCTTCGCCGTTCGACTACTCGCCGCCTGTCACCCTGAGCGGAGCAAAGCGGAGTCGAATGGGTCTGGCGGCGCTTCGCTCAGAATGACACGGCGGTCTTGCCTGAATATAATTTCATAGATTAAACATTTAACTTGATAAATATTGAAACAGCATCCTTGCAAAGAAAGGAAAAAAAGATGACACAGAATCAAACCTACGACGAAAACCAAATACAAGTTCTTGAAGGACTTGAAGCGGTAAGAAAGAGACCGGGTATGTATATCGGTACTACCTCTATCCGTGGCCTTCACCATCTCGTTTACGAGATCGTCGACAACAGTATCGACGAGGCGCTCGCGGGTGAATGTACCGACATCATAATCACGCTCCATAGTGACGGAAGTGCGTCGGTTCAGGATAACGGACGAGGAATCCCCTCCGCTATCCACCATAAAATGGGAATCCCGACACCCGAGGTCGTATTTACGATCCTCCACGCGGGCGGTAAGTTCGGCGGCGGCGGATACAATATCTCGGGCGGTCTGCACGGCGTAGGTGCGTCTGTCGTTAACGCGCTTTCAGAGTGGCTGACGTACGAGGACTGCTATAACGGCGAGGCGTTTACCGGCTCCTTTAAGCGCGGTAAGACCGATAAGCCGTTTGAAAAGGTCGGCACGACCTCTAAGCGCGGTCTTTACGTCCGCTTTATGCCCGATTCCGAGATTTTCGAGGAAACGGTATTTGAATACGATACGCTTCTCAACCGTATGAGAGAGCAGGCGTTCTTAAACCCCGGCATCAGAATCGTTATGCGCGACGAGCGCGGCGAGGAGATCCGCGAGGACGTTCTCCACTACGAGGGCGGTATTAAGTCGTTTGTTGAGCATATAAACAAGCAGAAGCACAGCGAAACGGTCGGTGACGAGGTCATCTATATGAAGGTCCAGAAGGGCTTCCAGTCCGCAGAGGTTGCGCTTCAGTACACGACCAAATACGACGAAACGATGATGTCGTTTGCCAACAATATCATTACTCCCGAGGGCGGTACTCATGAGGCGGGCTTTAAGGCAGCTCTTACCGACGTTGTAAATGAATTCGGACGCCGTCATAACTTCCTTAAGGGCGACGATAAGCTCACGGGTGAGGACGTTCGTGAGGGACTTACCGTAATCATCAGCGTAAAGCTCAAGGACGCGCAGTTCGAGGGTCAGACGAAGGGTAAGCTCGGTAACTCGGAGATGCGTTCCTTTGTCCGTCAGCTCGTTGTTGAGAAGCTTTCCGAGTATTTTGAAGAGCATCCGGCAATTACGAAGCTCATTCTCGACAAGGCAACCTCTGCCGCACATGCACGTGAAGCGGCTCGTAAGGCGCGTGAAACGGCGCGTAAGGGCGTTCTCGATAAGGGCTCGGCTCTCCCCGGAAAGCTTGCAGACTGCCAAGAAAAGGACGCTGAGCATACTGAGCTCTATCTCGTCGAGGGAGACTCCGCAGGCGGTTCGGCTAAGACCGGACGTGATCCCCGCTTCCAGGCGATCCTGCCTCTCCGCGGTAAGGTTCTTAACGTAGAAAAAACAAGACGCGACAAGGTTTATGCAAACCAGTCGCTTATCCCGATAATTCAGGCGCTCGGCTGCGGAATCGGTGAGGAATTTAATCCCGAGAAGCTCCGCTACGGCAAGATAATTATAATGGCCGATGCCGACGTCGACGGTTCGCATATCAGAATACTTATTCTTACCTTCCTCTTCCGTCATATGAGAAAGCTCATTGAGGACGGTCACGTTTACCTTGCACAGCCTCCGCTTTATAAGATCTATCGCAAGAGCGGTAAGGGCGAGGAGCTTTACGCCTTTTCCGACGAGGAAAGAGACGTTTGCATCGAAAAGCTCGGCGGCGGAGCAAATATCCGTGCCGACAGATATAAGGGTCTTGGTGAGATGAACCCCGAACAGCTCTGGGAAACCACGATGGACCCCGAGAGAAGAACTATCCTCCGCGTTACGATGGAGGACGCAATGGCGTGCGACGCAATGTTCTCGCTCCTCATGGGCGATGCGGTTGAACCCAGACGTGAGTTCATCGAGCAGAACGCGAGATATGCGGAGAATTTGGATATTTGATTTTTTCGCATTTCTTTTCTCGTGAAAAGAAACGCTCGCAAAGAAACACGCCAAGGGGCAAACCGATGAAAATTTGCGAGGGCAAATTTTCAAACGTTTTCTCCTTTGGAAACCCCTTTCGAATTAAGGAAGATTTGCCACGTTGTCTTGCCTTCCCCTCAGGGGAAGGTGGCTGCGACGCAGTCGCAGACGGATGAGGTGTAGGATGCGAAGCATCCGTTATCAGCAAATATTCATTTATTCACAACCCAAAAGCAAAATTGTGGAAAATAATTAAAGTTATCCACAATATGACCGATTCTGTGGAAAACTTTTAAGTAGCACCCGACAAAACAGTGCGTAAAGCCGATATTTTGACGCTTTACAACGCTAAATGACAGAATTTTCTGTTGATAAATCTGTGGAAAACTTAAAAAAACGGGAAAAACTTTTCCACAGTAAAGTGAATTTTCCACGTATAAAAGGCAAAAAAATGAAAGCGGCGACGGTTTTCCACAACCGATACCGCAATTTTAGAGCCGACGCAAAAGTTTTCCACAGGGGATAACTTGTGGAAAAGTCAGATTAACTTATGTAATCAGATGAACGCAGATAAGCCTTCCCCTCAGGGGAAGGTGGATGCGACGCAGTCGCAGACGGATGAGGTGTAGCCGTCGCAGACGGCGTTAAATATAAGTTACATTGTTTTGGTAACGGATGCTTCGCATCCTACACCTCATCCGCTTCACTTCGTTCAGCACCTTCCCCTGAGGGGAAGGCTAAATCAGCATCTTTTGTTAGTATACGAAATTATGAAAAATATCTATAATCCTAATCTGGTAAAAAACTCTCAAAAGTTGCGTACCGGAATGACTGACGAGGAAAAGCATCTATGGTATGATTTTCTAAAATTTTTGCCTATTACTGTTAACCGCCAAAAAATTGTTTCAAATTATATTCTCGATTTTTTTATCGCCTCCAAAAAAATTGCAATCGAGCTCGACGGCTCTCAGCACGGCAGAGAAGAAAATAACGCAAAAGACAAAACGAGAGACAAAGTCTTACACGACCTTGGAATTAGAGTATTAAGATACAAAAATCACGATATAAACACAAATTTCGATTCTGTGTGCCGAGATATTCTAAAAAATCTCGATATTACTGAAAACGAATACGTAATAAGCAAGCAAAACCTATCTTGTATAAGAGAAAGGACATAAAATGAGCAAAGAAGAACAGAAGCCGATTATTTTTCCCGACCAGAAGATAGTTGACATTGAAATGGAAAAGGAAGTCAAGAACTCCTTTATCCAGTACTCGATGAGCGTAATCATCTCCCGTGCGCTTCCCGACGTAAGAGACGGTATGAAGCCCGGACAGAGAAGAATCCTTTACGCTATGTACGAGGACAATCTCACCCACGATAATCCCTTCCGTAAGAGTGCGACGACGGTCGGTAACGTTCTCGGACGCTACCATCCGCACGGTGACGCTGCCGTTTACGGAACTATGGTAAGAATGGCGCAGAACTTCTCCTACCGTTATCCGCTTGTAGAAGGCAAGGGTAACTACGGTTCCATAGACGGTGACCCGCCTGCAGCTTACCGTTATACAGAAGCGCGTCTTGCGCGCCTTTCCGACGAAATGATGCGCGACCTCGGCAAAAACGTCGTAAAGATGAACAAGAACTTCGATAACACCCGCGACGAGCCTGACGTGCTTCCCTCCCGCTTCCCGAACTTCCTCGTTAACGGCGCCGTTGGAATTGCCGTCGGTATGGCGACGAACGTTCCGCCTCACAACCTCGGCGAGGTTGTTGACGCGACTGTATTCCGTATGGAGAACCCCGACTGTACAGTCCCCCAGCTTATGGACTACATCAAGGGCCCCGATTTTCCGACTGCCGCAACCGTTTACGGCGTAAACGGAATCCTTGAGGCGTATACGACGGGTAAGGGACGCGTTATGGTCCGCGCAAAGGCGGATATCGACGAGGAAAAGCGCACGATCACGATCACCGAGATACCTTATATGGTCAATAAGAGTATGCTCGTTGAGGCGATGTCCGACCTTGTACGCAACAAGCGTATCGAGGGAATTACCGATATCAGAGACCTTTCCTCCAAGCACGGCATAAAGATCGTTGTCGATTACCGCCGTGACGCGAACGGTCAGATCATACTTAATCAGCTTTATAAGTATTCTCAGCTCCAGGATACTTGCTCCATAAATATGCTTGCTATCGTAAACGGCGAGCCGAAGATCCTTTCGCTCCCTGCGATCCTTGACGAGTATATCAAGCACCAGGAGAGCATTATCCGTAACAGAACCGTCTACGACCTCGCAAAGGCTAAGGCAAGAGCTCATATTCTTGAAGGATACATTATCGCAACCGATAATATCGACGAGATCATCGAGATAATGAAGACCTCGGAGTCCATTCCTGCCGCCAAGGAAACGCTTTGCGAACGCTTCGGACTTACCGACGTTCAGGCGCAGGCGATAGTTGAAATGACTCTCGGTAAGCTCACCGGTCTTGAAAGACAGAAGGTTGAGGACGAGCTTGCGAAGCTCGTTGCGCTTATTGCCGATCTTGAGGATATTCTCGCAAACGAGTGGAGAATCAAGGATATCATCAAGAACGACCTCCTTGAGATAAAGAACCGCTATGCGGATGAACGCCGTACCGACATCGTTCCTGCCGAGCAGGAGATCGTATACGAGGATCTTATCGAGCGTCATACCTGTGTTATCACGCTCACCAAGGACGGCTACATCAAGCGTATTCCTTCCGACACTTACTCGGCACAGAGACGCGGTGGTAAGGGAATTATCGGTATGACGACGAAGGAAGAGGACGTTGTCGACCAGATGGTCGCTGTCAACTCCCATTCGCACCTGCTTATGTTTACAACAAGCGGTAAGATCCACGTAAGAAAGGCGTATCTTATCCCCGAGAGTTCACGTACTGCAAAGGGAACGGCGGCTGTCAATATCGTAGAGCTTGAAAATGATGAGAAGATCACGGCGCTCGTGTCCGTTGATAGCTTTGACGGTGAAAACTGCCTGACCTTCGTTACCAAGAACGGTATCGTTAAGCGCACACCTATCTCCGAGTTCGCTTATCAGAGAAAGGGCGGTAAGCGTGCTATCACTCTTGATGACGACGACGAGCTTATCTACGTTCGCCTGACGAATGACGAGGACGAATTGTTCCTCGCGACCGCGCAGGGTAACGCAGTAAGATTTGCAATCAGCTCCATCACCCCGACGGGCAGAAATGCACGCGGCGTTATCGGTATCCGTCCCGGTGAAGATGATTACGTTGCCGGCGTAACGGTAGTTGACGAGAGCAAGATGCTCCTCACCATCACCGAAAACGGCTTCGGTAAGAGATGTGAATTCTCTGAATTCGCGGCACACCACCGCGGCGGTAAGGGTATGAGATGCCATAACATTACCGATAAGACCGGTAAGCTCGCTTGCATCGCGGCAGTTGATGAGACCGACGATATCCTCCTCATTACCGACCAGGGAATCGTCATCCGTACAAGAGTAAATGAGATCTCTGTCTACGGAAGAACCGCCTCCGGCGTTATCGTAATGCGTACAGATGCGAAGATCTGTAACTTCGCAGTCGTAGAAGAGGAAGAGGAAACCGAGGAAGAAACCGATACCGAAGCAGTTGAGGTTGAAATCGAGGAATAAAAAATGAAAGCAGAGGCAAACGCCTCTGCTTTTCTATTGCCATTTATGATTGTTTATGCTAAAACTGAATGGGTGATAAAAATGGAAAAAGAATTACCGAAGAGGAAACATCCTCGATTAAAAAAATACGATTACAGTTCAGCGGGCGCATATTATATAACAATATGCACTGAGGGACGAAAATTTCTGTTATCACGTATTCAAGATTTTAACGACGTTTCCGTAGGGCGGGGGCTTGCTCCCGCCGTTACCAAAGGTATTGAATATACAAAATACGGGCAAATAGCAGAAGAACAATTATTGTTGTTAGAAAAACGGTATCCTTTTTTAAAAATTGACAGATACGTTATAATGCCAAACCATATCCATGCCGTCCTTATATTGGGAAACAGAACGGCGGGAGCAAGCCCCCGCCCTACGGTCGAAGATATCGTATGTGCCTATAAATCATTAACGACGCGGGAATGCAAAAAAATAGGATTAGCCAGTAATTTGTTTCAAACTTCGTTTTTCGAACACGTTATACGAGATCAAAAAGATTATGAAAAGATAGTCAAATACATCCACGAAAACCCCGCTCGGTGGTACTTTGACGAGCTATATTCAGAATAAAAAAGCAGAGCCGAGCGTCTGCATAATTAGCGGTAAAATGAAATTAGCCACCACGGTTTTCGTGGTGGCTTTTTGATATGCAGAAAGCAAAGAAAAGCCCCGCACGAGGCGGGGCAAGAATCATTTGATCAAATGTTCAATTGTTTTTCGGCATCTTTCGATCGTTTTTGTAAGATTTTTCTGCAAGGATTTGTTTTCGGGGATGGGATTATTTTCAAGGAAATTCTCCGAAAGCGTAATAGCTAACGAATAGACTTTCGAGGCTTGTTTCTTCTCTCCATTCAAATTATGCATATTTCCGCAAAGTACAATCGAATGGATCAGTTGCCGTTGAAATTGCGAAACATTATCAGTATAACATTTTAAAGCCTTTTCATACTCTTTGCGATTCTCATATATGCGACCAAGCGCGGCTTCTTTATTAAATCCAATTACTGAAGGCAACGATTCAGATAATGTTGCTGCTTTTTCAACTTCGCCCATTTCGCAATATAACTTGATTAGCCATTCTGTTGATTCGATCAAAACGCTTATATTCTTACAATAAGACAATATCAGCCTGCCTGCACGCTCACATTCTTCAAATATATTATTTCGTTCAGCACCGTTTACGGTGTCTCCGTCTGCCAGCAAACATTCACCGCACGAGAGCAATTCTAAAAGCAATCTTATATCGCCGGGATAGGTTCGAAGGGCTTCTTTCAATAAGGCATATTCATCCTTATATGCCTCTTGAGTTGTTGCCTTATCAATCAATGCTTGAACTTCATCAACATCCATCTTTTCTTCTACTCCAAACAAAACATCTGTACTGACTCCAAAGAAATGTGCAATGGGTACAACTTGTGAAATGTCGGGCATTCCGATACTATTCTCCCATTTAGAAATTGCTTGAGCGGTAATATTTAAGTTTTCTGCAAGTTGTTCTTGCGTGAGATTGCGAGAACAACGAAGTTCACGAATTATGTTGCCTATTGTTTTTGCCATAAAAGATCCTCCTAAAATCAAGTGACGAAATTAAGCGCTTTCTTTCGTTGTCATTATTATATCACTAAATTTCCTTATTGAACAGCGATACAAAAGAAATATCACTCAACCGTGCGTTGATGAGAATACATAATCAAAATGGAAAGGACGTGATCCAATGGACACCAGTTAAGAGAAGTGACGGACTTCGTCCGATACTTTAACGAGCATAGCAAGTGTTATAACGCTTGCTGAGCCAATCCGAGAGATTGGCTTTTTTCTTTAGGGACGTATCCCTAATACCCACTACAACAGAAAGGACAAACAAATGAGCAAAACAGAAAAAATGACCGAGCGCGTCACGGTCAAAATGGACGCGAATCTGAAAGCCAAGCTTCAGCGTGAAGCCGAGCGGTGCGGCGGAGATATGTCGGCATATATCCGTTCCTTGATCGAGAATCGCCTTTCGCAGGCGGCGGGAACTTGCTACAACTGCATTGGTAGGCTTGAAAAGGCGTTGGATGCAGAGGATGTTGGCTATGAGCTTCACGCCTTTATCAAGTCGGAGGCCAAGCGGTCTTAGGAAGACAAACTGGTAAGACAACTCCTTGGCTCACAGAACGACATGGCTACGATCCGACTTGGCTTGAAAAGGCGTTGGATGCAGAGGATGTTGGCTATGAGCTTCACGCCTTTATC
>JAZQGU010000062.1:0-7110 GCA_045540175.1 Eubacteriales bacterium
GCCAAGCAAGCCGTAAAATTCGCTTATTCTGCCCTCGGGGATGATGCCTTGGATAAGGGGGAAAAAGAAGCGGAAAAGGAAAACGAGGCGCAAGTAAAAGAGGCGCTTGCATTCTTCAAATTTGCTAACAAAATGTGCGACGGAAGCAAAATCAATGCAGTCATGGGTGTGGCGAAGAGCTTTCTTGAGGTCGCAATCGAGGCTCTTGATACGAACCCCTTTGAGCTTAACACCCCGGCAGGCATTGTTGACCTTAAGACAGGTGTTGTTTACGCACACAAGCCCGAATCCTTCTGCACCAAAATGACGAGTGTTGCTCCCTCTGCCATAGGGCGAGAGATGTGGGAGGAATGTCTTGATATAAGTGGCTCAAAGCCCGTGGTTGTGAAAAGCTCGTCAATACGCAGCTCATAGAACAATATGCGATGTCTGTTTCCCGTTGGATTCAGTGCGAAGAGGCAATTTCCGAGTTCGGCTTCCTTGCCAAGCACCCCACCACGGGCAATGCAATCGCAAGCCCCTATGTTGCAATGAGCCGCGACTATATGAAACAAGTGAATGCCACTTGGTTTTCTATCTTCCAAATCGTCAAGGAGAACTGCTCCGTTGAATTCGATGGCGCAACCCCTCACGATGACGTGATGGAAAGATTACTTCGTTCAAGAAAAGGAGTTTAATTATGTTTGAAAAAGTGAATCCGCGCCACCCGGACAAGGTGGCAGACAGAATCGCAGGTGCGCTCGTTGACCTTGCATATCGTTTTCAAGAAAATCCTCGCATCGCAGTTGAGGTTCTTATCGGACACGGCGTTTGCCACATCATCGCAGAAACCTCTATCTGTATTTCCCGCGACGAGGTATTCGTTCGGTGCAAACAACCTTTTCAGCAGTTCAATCCCATTTTCCGACGGCCGATAATCGGCATCAAACGGAAGATTTATCCGCCGTCTTTTGCAAGCCGTAAGCGAGGCGGAAAAGTAATTAGTCATCTCGTCGGGCGATATCGGCTCATCCTCGCGGCTGTCAAGAAAGCGGATGACAGATTCCGGCATAAGAAGCTCAGCGGCAAATGCATCCGCTTCACGTTCCGTTACTTTGGTGAGTTCGGTGTGTCCGAGAAGAACGTGACCGAGCTCGTGCGCGATCGTCCAGTTGCGCCTGCCGTCGTTTTTGATCTTGTCATCATAGAGAATGAGGCTCATCCCGGGAAGCTTTAGCGTAATACCCTCGGCGCTCGTCGGCAGGGAATCACCGGTCTTTTTTTCATAGGATGAAAAAGTGTCGATAAGTGCCGAACCGTGGGTCGTTATCTTTCGCAGGTCGAGAAACGACAGGGCAAACTCCCCACTTACGCGTTGTGAAAGCAGAAGCGACAGCGCCTTTTCCTCAATTTGTTTCTTTCTTGTTTCTGTCATTACTGCGTAAATAAATATTCAAATTTGACTTAAAGCTGTTTACGAGCGCATCGTGATCCTCGACCGAAATATCACGCGCGGCGCGGAGAAGCACAAGAAGCTCCTTTTCAATGTCGGTCTCCTCATCTTCGCGCCCCGTCAAATATTCGAGGGAAACGCTGAAGTAATCTGCGATGCGAAGCATATTTTCGAGGCTGGGATCTCGCACGCCCGATTTCCACTCGTAAACAATAGACTTCGGCACACCGATCTCCCTTGCGAGCGTAACGGCATTGATTCCCCTGCTTTTTAACAGCCCGTTAAAACGTTCAGTAAACATAATCTCTCCAAAATTTTCCGAAACTTCGGAAAAGCACTTGACAAATCCGAAATTTTGGAATATAATAGTGTTACACAGTTAAATTATAAAACAATTTCGGAAATTTGTCAACTACTTTTTCCGAAAAAGCATAAATTCGGGAGGTAGTTATGAGCAATAAGAACGCGATGGATTTTTTGAAGCAGTACGACGCACTTCAAACTTCTTGTCAAATTATAGACGAACAAATGTTCGATACGGCATCATTCCTGCGCGAGCTGAAAAGGGAGGAGAACGCCGATCGAGAGGAAAACGTAACGCGCCGAGTGAACAAATATATCGAGCGCATGACGGACGAGTATAATGAGCTCATATTGAGAAAAAAGCTCATTACTCATCGAATGAAGATGATCGAAAATGTCGTTAATTCCTTGCCGAAGAACGAGCAAAAGGTCATAAAGCGATTTTTTCTCTCGTCTGATAAGCACTACGCGGCAGAGGATCTGATGGAGGAGCTTGAATTTGAGAAAACTCATATCTATCGCATCAGAACCCGCGCGCTAGAAATGATTGAAGAAATTATCGCTAACACAGAGTGCATGTGAATTTTGCTGTAGGGCGAATGATCGCCTCATATGAATCTCGCAAGTATGCAAGACAATACTATGCCGAGTATCATAACAGCGATCGCGCAGGGAAGCGTGTAACGCGATTTTGTCGCACCCGCGCCCGACATATACAGTGCGGTAACGTAAAACACCGTGTCGGACGAGCCGCTGATTACCGAAGCGCAGATGCCGATGAAGCTATCGGGTCCGTGCGTTTCAAAAACGTCGGTCAGAAGCGCTGTAGCACCGCTTCCCGATAACGGACGAACGATGAGCAGAGGAGCAAGCTCGCTCGGAACCCCGACCTTTTTGAGTATCGGCGACAGCGGTCTTGCAATCAGCTCCGAAGCGCCGCTTGCGGAGAACATTGATACCGCAGTAAGCAATAAAACGAGTGTCGGAATGAGCGAAAAAGCGCTGTTTAACCCATCTTTTGCGCCTGAAATGAAGCCGTTTTGGGTATCATTCTTTGAAAAAAGACAGAAAAGAGCAAACGCGGTGAGGATTAGCGGAAATATCAGAGCCGATGCGTTCATCCTTTTCCACCTGCCAAAATCCTCGACAAAATTATGCTGACAATACAGAGCGAGAACGAGCAGATTATTACAAGCGGTACTATCGACGTCGGATCGCGGCTCCCCGAGGCGGCGCGGAGCGCAACGACAGTCGTCGGAAACAGACACGGGGGAGCACATCCGATCAAGGTAAAGGTGATCAGGTCGTGTCCGGCTTTTCCGTCCTTATCGCAACCCAGCTTTTTCGTTGCCGCAAGCGCAAGGGGAGTCGCGGCGTTACCGATTCCGAGAATATTCGCCGCAAGCGAGGTCGATATCTCATTCACGCCGTCACCGCTTTTCGCGGTCTTTGGAAAAATTATACGCAACAGGGGAGAAAGCAACCGCGAAAACGCCTTTAAGATCCCTCCGTTTTCCGCAACCTTCATTATTCCGCACCAGAGGCACATCATAGGCAGCAGGGAGAACGCTACGGTAACTGCACGCGTTCCGCCCGAGATCGCCGCTTCGGTCAGCGGATCTATGTTGCCTGTAAAAAAAGCGCATACGACCGATACTATAATAATTACACCTGAGATTTTTATTGCCATCGTTAACCCCTATTGACATTTTTGGTACAATATGGTAGAATTAGTAAAATAATGCCGAAACACATCGGAGGGTGATATTATGAAATCAACGGGAATAGTAAGACCTATTGACGAGCTGGGAAGAATAGTTCTCCCCAAGGAGCTCCGAAAGAGTATGGATCTTGAAGAAAAGGGTGCCGCTGTCGAAATATTTGTTGACGACGATAAGATCGTATTAAAAAAGTACCACCCGTCCTGCGTCTTCTGCGGTAATGCGTCCGACGTCGTTTACCTCAAGGGTAAGCTCGTTTGCCGCGATTGCATCAAGGACCTTTCCTCGCTTTAATTGTATTAGTTAAACCGAATAAATATGAAAAGAGCACCGAAATCGGTGCTCTTTTGTGTTAGGATATGAATTCGGTTTACGGATACGAGGTCGACGCCATATTGTACAGATCCCAGAATTCCTCGACTGTGTTGTCCATAAACTTGAAGCTCTTTTTAAGGAGCTCGGGAGTGAGGTCGGAAAGCAGCATTGCTTCGTAGGTTCGTGTCTTACCTACCATTTCCGCCTGGACGGTCGTTGCGATCATTTTGGCATCCTCGACCCGAGTGACGCCGTTTTCCTTGACTATCGTAAGGGAAGCCATACCGCCTACGTTGCCCTTCATCGTCGTCTGATTTGAAATAAAATTGCCGAGGGAATAATAACATATAGAGGTGTTACCGTTTGAAGCGGTTACCGTCATCATCGGCTGAACCGCATGCGGATGATGACCGATTATTATGTCCGCGCCGCATTCGGTAAAGAATTCAGCCCAGCTTATCTGCTTGCTGTTCGGAACGTACTTATATTCGGTTCCCCAATGGGGCATAACTATCGTGATATCGGCGTTTTCCTCTGCCCAACCGAGCATTTGTCTGAAGTAATCCTTGTCGCTCATGTCGTTCATTCGCCACCAGACCTTTATCTTTTGGTTTGAACCGTACGTGCAGTTGAACAGAGCGATCTTTATTCCGTTTACTTCGATGACCTTGGCTTTGTAATATGAATCCACGCTGTCGTGAATTCCGACGGCGGTGACCTCGGGATGCTTTGAGAAAAAGTCGAGTGTATCGATTATCGGCTGCTCGCCCTTGTCCCAGGTGTGATTTGTGGCAAGGGTGAAGACGTTGAAGCCTGCCGCTATCGCCGCTTCACCGACGCCCGTCGGCGTTGCGAATCTGGGATAACCGGAATACTCGCTCTCATCGTAGGTGAATGGGCTTTCCTGGTTCATTATCGCAATATCTGCCGCGCTTATAGTGTCCTTTATGCGGTGGTAGAATTTGTCGAAGCCGAACTTCTGACCTGCGGTTATGAGATAGCCGTGTATAAGGTTATCACCGACTGCAACGAGAGTCGCCGTTTGCTTCGTTACGGGCGGCTCAGTGGTGACTTCTTCCGTTGTCGTTTCTTTTTCTGTGGTTTCTGCTTCGGTCGTGTCGGGGACTGTCGTATCCGATTCTGTCGTTTCTTTCGGCTTGCTTCGGTCTGCAAAATTACAGGAGCAGAGGCAGGCTGATAAGATCATTATAAAAACCAAAAGCAGTGATATACTTTTCTTCATCATATTATCCTCCGTTACTGTTAAAATTATATCACGGCACTTCGTAATTGTCAACGCCTGTCGGCGTGTAAAAATTCGTCGAATTGCTTATTGACCGAGGGGCTACTTTGTGATAATATTTAGATAGAAATCGAATTTTGGAGTAATAATGAAAATAACCATCGAACAGATAAAAAACAATAAGTCAATAAAAAGCTATATTGAAAAAGCCGACGAATCGCTTATCGCACTCGGATATACCGAGCACAGCTTTCCGCACGTTACGAGGGTCTCGTCTTACGCAAAGAAGATACTTTTGACTCTCGGATACAGCGAAAGGGAAGCCGAGCTTGCCGAGATCGCGGGTTATATTCACGATATAGGAAATATCGTAAACCGAGTTGACCACGCGCAAAGCGGCGCGGTTATGGCGTTCCGTATTCTTGATAAAATGGATGCCGATCCCGACGACGTTGCAACTATTATAACGGCAATAGGAAACCACGATGAGGGAACGGCATTCCCTGTGAATCCCGTTGCCGCCGCGCTTATTCTTGCAGACAAGACAGACGTTCGCGCAAGCCGCGTGCGAAACACCGACGTTCCGAGCTTTGATATTCACGACAGAGTAAATTATGCGGTAAAACGCTCGGAACTCAGCATTTCCGAGGGAGAGATCACCCTTGATCTTGATATCGACATTACAATTTCACCCGTCATGGATTATTTCGAAATTTTTTTGAACCGAATGGTTCTTTGCAGAAAGGCGGCTGAAAAGCTCGGATGCCGTTTTTGCCTTAAGATAAACGGACAGAAGATGATCTGATATGAAATTAGTTACCTTATTTTTAGCTCTTATTATGCTGCTTTCGCTTTTTGCATGCGGAAGGGAAGATAAAAAGCCGTCGGGTACGACAGATCCCGATCCGACAGTCCCCGATACGACAGTTCCCGAAACAACGACCGGGGATGTAACGACGGAAGCAGAGACGACCACCGAAAAAATAACGACCGAAGAAACGACAACCGAGGGAACAACGACGGAGCCGTACGTTCCGATATATGAGGACGATGGCTTCACGTATAAGATAGACGTGAGAAAGTATCTGCAGTATATAGACCCCGAGGACGATACGGAATATCTCATAATTGCAAACCGGCTTCATCCTCTCGGCAAAAACTACGTTCCGAAAAATCTCACCTATGTGGCAGAAGGTCAGTCGTGGCTGCTCAGACGCGCGGCGAAGGAAGCCTTTGAGGCTATGCGGCTTGAAATGCAGGCGCTCGGTGTTTACGATACCTATAACAGAAGCACCTACCGCTCGTATTCCTTCCAGAACACCCTTTACTATCAGTATATCGAGAGGGATATGAAAAAGTATCCGCACCTGACCTACGATCAGGTCGTTGCGCTCGTCGATACCTATTCCGCCCGCCCCGGTACGTCGGATCATCAGACGGGATTAACTATCGACTTCCATCCTCTCAATGAATCCTTTGCGAAGCTTGACGCATTTAAGTATATGAAGGAAAATGCCCACAAGTTCGGCTTTATCCTCCGCTATCCAAAGGGCAAGGAGCACATCACGGGCTATAAATATGAGCCGTGGCATTGGCGCTTTGTCGGACGCGATGCGGCGACGTATATTTATGAGCACGGCATGACGCTTGAGGAATATATGGCGGAAAAGAACGGGACTGCGGTCGAGACCTTCCCCGAAACGACGAAGCCGTCCCTTACTCCCCCTGCAACGACGCCCGAAGAGACCGAGCCGGATGTTACGACGAAGGAAGATGTGACAACTCCGGATGAGGTGATAACGTCGGATGATATCGTAACGACCGAGGAAGACGTCACTACCGATGAGGTAATAACTACCGATCCGATCACGACTACCGATGAAATAACAACGGAAGAAATAACGACAGAGGAAGTTACGACCACGGAAGAGGTAACGACCACGGAAGAGGTAACGACTACGGAAGAAGTCACGACTACCGAAGAAGTCACAACCACCGAGGAAGTCACGACTACCGAAGAAGTAAGTCGGATCGTAGCCATGTCGTTCTGTGAGCCAAGGAGTTGTCTTACCAGTTTGTCTTCCTAAGACCGCTTG
>JAZQGU010000063.1:0-31057 GCA_045540175.1 Eubacteriales bacterium
CTTCCCCTGAGGGGAAGGCAAGACAACCTCCCGATGCTTCGCCACGTTGTTTGTAGGGACAGGCGTCCTCGACTGTCCGCACCAAAACAATGTTACATCCCTTTGGAACACCTCATCCACCACCTTCGGTGGTCCCCCTTCCCCAAGGGGAAGGCAAGACAACGTCCCGATGCTTCGGCACGTTGTTGTAGGGGCGACCATTGGTCGCCCGCGTAAAACGATGTAACTTCGTTTTAACACACGGTTGCTTCGCAACCTACACCTCATCCACCACCTTCGGTGGTCCCCCTTCCCCCACTGGGGAAGGCAAGACGACGCCCCGATGCTTAGGCACGTTGTTCGTGGGGCGAGGGGGTCCCAAGGGTCGCCCGCAAAAATACAATGTTACTATCTACAAACGAAAAGATCCTTCCGTTATGCGCCGTATTCTTAAGGACAGTTTTATCTAACGGGATAACCGTTAAATAAGCGGTTACTGACAGAGGCTCCCTTGTGCAAAGGGAGCTGTCGCGGAGCGACTGAGGGATTGTTTTAGCGTAACTTTTGCTTTTTTACAATCCCTCCGTCACGGCAAGCCGTGCCACCTCCCTTTACACAAGGGAGGATTTTTGTCTGTCTGCAAGTGCGCACTTACTCACCACCAGAGGTTGTTGTGCAACATAAAATAACACACCGCCGAGAGTGATCAAACGGTTGCTCTCGGCGGTGAATTTTTACTTATTCAAAACAACATAAGTCGTAGGCATTTCAAGAGGATGCCAAGCGGTACTCAAGAATTGTCTCTCAATAAGAATTGTTGTGGGAATACAAACTGCATTACCAAACCTATCCATAGAGGCAATACCTTTAACTTGGTCTTGCAAATGTTTTGGTGTGTGTGAACCTAAAATTTGTGCTGCTGTCTTATCCATTTCTTTAATAATTGATGCAAGTTCAGCTGATATAAAATCTTCCATCACACAAAGAATAGTTTTATGTTGCTCTACTGTATAAGTTACAACGGAAGTCAGATATTCATCTTTTTCTTTGATTATATATCCTTTTTTGATCATTTCAGCAACTGCTTCAAGATCGTATTCGCTAAATGTCGTCTTATTACATCGACAGATATCACAAAAGATGTTGATATAACGATCATTTCCATAAAAGTCGTGATGATTTCCTTTTCCATTGCCATTTTTCCAATAATCAAAGAAATACATTCGGTCTTGTTTTTTACTGTCTTGATTGCAAAAACTAAAGGTATGATTCGTATTCATCTTTTCAAGACACCAAAGAAAAGCCCGCTCACCCCATGCGGTTTGAGGCACTTCTGCATTCGGCCATGAATATGTGCCAAAAATAATTCTAAACAGAATTGCAGACATTTGCCAACGCAAGCTGTTCTCTGAAAAATCACAACCGGTAAAACCGATTTCCTTATACCACTGCATCTTTTCTTTGATAAATAATTCAATTTTATCGGCAATTTGGTCGTGATACTTTGCAACAGCACGATCAATTTCGTCGGTACATTCCTCTGTAATAATAATTACATTTGCTTTATAATAATTACCATCTTTGATAATAATTTTTCTGTTTTCAAGTTCCTTGATTTCATTGTCAAGATACGGGAGCGGAATGCCGGTCTCAAGGCTGATTTGCTGAACCGTAAGTGCATCGTTATAACAAGCACTTACAATATTTTGTTTGATTTTGCTTTGCATAAAATTCCAAAAATGGTTTGGCCCCTCACCGTTATACATCGGGATCAATGTTTTAGGATTATAGCTGAGTTCTCCAAGATTTCTTTCCATACTCATTCCTTCTTTCAATATTTTTCGTGATTTGAACAGCAGGTATTTTACCATGCTTTCGGAAATGGCAAGCGCAGATGATATTTCAGAGCAAGAACGTCCGTCTATGTAATACATAATCGTTGCTTTTCGATATTTCTCGGATAGCAAAGTAAGCTCACGGCGAAGCATATATATATCGCTATTATCATCTTCGGTTAACACATCGTCCGAAGCAATATCTTCCGTCAATTCGCAAGTGTTATTTTTCAACTTTTTTCGATACCATTGCTTATAGACATTTCCTGCAACGCCCCACATAAAGGCGTAAAACGCCTTGTCGTCGCGGATATTTTCAGCCGACTTTATCAACTCATACAAAATTTCTTGGGACAAGTCTTCGGCTTCTTCTCGTGTGGGTGTTTTAGCCATACAGTAGGAAAAAATCGTTTTAGATACTTCCGTTATCTTTTCGTTCAATTCGATTGCGGTCATCTACGTACCTCCTTTCCGCAATTTTAGAAGCTTCTGCCTTAATAGTGAAAGAAAAATGATTTGGTTAATCTTTTTCAAAAATATTATACCATAAAGTTGTGAATTAGTCTACATAAAGACATTTGTGACCACAAATGCAGTGCTTGCAAGCAAAGAAAAGAGGACGAGGAGTTTTTACAACTCTTCGTCCTTTTCCTGTCGGAAGGTAACGTACTTTATTTCATTTCAAAAACTGTTCTTAAGAACACTGCTCATACGGGAAGGATCTTTTAAAATATTCATCAAGGGCGGTTTTTTCCGCGCAGACGGTGCCGCAGACGACGTCTTTACCACCGCCTCGGATATCGAACGCCGTTTTCATATCCGAGAACAGCCGCGCGGCTGCCGAACCTGCGATAACAAATGAAAATCTGCCGTTATCACCGCCGAAAACCACGGCGGTCTTTACTTTTTCAAGGGCGGAAATACATAATGAACGGAGCGTTTGTACGTCCGTCCGCTTATCAAACACCACCGCAAGCTCGCTTTCGGTAATCGACTCGCAGATGAGTGAATTTATGCGCTCGTTTGATTCGTTCAAAGCCATTTTGAGTGATTTTATATCGTCCGACAGACGGTTGACCGCAGAGATCACGCTCTCGCCGTTCGGCTTTGCCGAAAGGAGCACCGAAAGCGCCTTTATTCCCTCGAAATCGGATCGCGCACGCTCGAGCGCCTTTATTCCCGTCAGGATATGCACGCGAGTGCCACCCTTATACTTATAGCTGTCTACGATCTTAAACTGTCCGATGCACCCCGTCGACACAACGTGCGGCGCACAGCAGGCGCATTTATCGACCGTGCCGTTTTCGCCGATCATTACGATCCGAACATCCTCGGTCAGCTCCAATTTACTGCGGTATTCAAGGGTCTTAAGCTCGTTTTCAGAGGGAAAAACGGGGTAAACTATATGGTTTTCACGAATTATTCTGTTTACTTCGTCCTCAGCATCGTTCAACTGCTCCGACGACAAAATTCCGTCGAAATCGCAGGTCGTATCGGCTGAACCGAGATGGAAGCCGACGTTATGCAGGCCGTATTTTTTGTTCAGAACACTTGAAAGGATGTGCTCAGCCGTATGGGAGCGCATTTTTTCCTCGCGTTCCTCGTAATTTATGCGTCCGAGCGCCGATGTGCCGACCGGGATCGGCTCGGAAAGAACGTGGATTATCTCACCATCCTCAATTCGTACATCGGTAACATCAATTCCGTTCAGCGTTCCGAGATCGCAGCTCTGTCCGCCGCCCGTCGGAAAAAACGCCGTGCGGTCAAGAACGACCTTATATCCGCCCTCTCCGCCGTCGCACGACAAAACCGTCGCCTCGAAAACCGACACCGACGAGTCTTTTTCGTATATTCTGTCTGTATTTTTTATCTTTCTTTCGGTCATAGCCAGCTCCAAACTTGCTTTATGGGTCTATTATATAATAAAAATGGACATTTGTCGAGGGTTTTGATAAATCGCCCTTGAAAAAAGCGGAAAAGCATTGTATAATGGGAAAAGCAAGGCAAAGAGATCTAACACATAATACCTTCCCCAGTGGGGTGAAGGTAAGAGGTAAACAAGAGGCAGTGCCTCGGATGAGGTGTCGAATAAGTAAACTTACTCCTCATCCACCACGGGCGCAACGCCCGCGGTCCCCCTTCTCCCTCAGGAGAAGGTAATGAACGTGGCGCATAATCGCATCGCCCGTATACATTCAAATGCAAGAAAGGTGAGAAACAACCATGGCATACGATATAATTATTCTCGCAGGACAGTCAAACGCCGAGGGAAACGGTCTCGGTCCGACAGACCGTCCCTTTATCCCCGATGAAAGAATTCTCATGATGCGCGACGGCGGCAAATACGGATACGAAGAGCAGCCCGACGGCAAGATGAAGTTCCTCGTCACCGAGCCATACACATTCGTAACCGAAACCGCGCAGGAGAGAACCGACAGCACACAGGCATACGGAATGTTCGCTCTTACTTTTGCCAAAAAATATATCGAAGCAGGGCTGCTTCCCGAGGGCAGAAAGCTCCTTATCGTAAACTCTACCGCAGGCGGTACCGGTTTTGCCGGCAAGCAGTGGGGACTTGGAAACGTCCTCCATACCCGTCTTACCAAAATGGTAAAGGAAGCCAAAGGCGAAAATGACCGCGTTGTTGCCATTCTCTGGCACCAGGGCGAGCACGATGCCTTTGAAAATGCCGATTTCGATTTCGCCACCCGTCACGATTCCTATTTTGACCACCTTTCCGCAACGGTTTCCGACATAAGAAAGCTCAGCGGAAGCGATACTGTCCCCTTTATCGCCGCCGAGTTCGTCTCGGAATGGAGATTCAAGGAAGAAAATGCCCGCGCCTGCGACGCGGTTCTTTCGGCTACCGCCGACGTTTGCGAAAAGCTCGGAAACAGTAAGCTCGTTATGGCGCGCGACCTTAAGTCGAACAATCAGACAGTCGGCAACGGCGACGATATTCACTTCTGCCGTGATGCTCTTTCGACCCTCGGTGAAAGATATTTCGACGCATTCAAAGAACTTGCGGGGATACAATAATGACCGACGGTCTTGAAGTCAAGCGTTTTTCAAAAAACGACGACGGATTCATCTGCGTCCATTGCGGGGCGGAGGTGCATCCTCTTAAATACACGTCGCGCAATCATTGCCCCTTTTGCCTTTGGTCTCGCCATCTCGACGTCAACCCAGGTGACCGTGCAAGCGACTGCGGAGGGGAACTGGAGCCGATATCGGCCGTCCCCGACCCCAAAAAGGGCTATATAATCACTCACCGATGCGTAAAATGCGGTGCGATCCGCCGCAACAAGGCTTGCACCGAAGCCAAGGATCAGCCCGACGACATCAAGAAAATTATCGCTCTTACCGTTGTGAAATAAGAGCCTTGGAGGAATAATATGTTTATAAATATGGGTTCAAAAATACGCGTTTTCCGTCTCAAAAAGGATATATCCCAGGACGCGCTCGCGCAGTATCTTAAGGTGAACTGTAAGGATATC
This sequence comes from Eubacteriales bacterium, assembly GCA_045540175.1. Taxonomy (GTDB): domain Bacteria; phylum Bacillota; class Clostridia; order Oscillospirales; family CAG-272; genus Colimorpha_A. Next base: position 5,312 of record JAZQGU010000063.1, read on the forward strand.
ATCGCTTGGGAGGAGGGCGAAAGCTATCCACCCATCGAGCTCATTCCCGTGCTCGCGAGCTATTTCGGCGTTTCCACCGACGAGCTTATGTGTATGGACGAGTTCGACAACGAGGACAAGATCAAGGAATATGCCGATCTTTTCCATGAGAAGGTTGCGTCGGGTAACATCAAGGAAGCGCTTGACGCCATCCGCGAGGGCGTTATGTATTTCCCCGAGGAATACCGCCTCAAGTGCCTGCTCATGTACGGGCTTTATCTCAGCTGTGACCGTCCCGCGATGGTCAAGCATTATTCGGGAGAGCTTCTTTCAATAGGCGATGAAATTCTCGGCAACTGCACCGATGATGCCGTCCGTCTTGAAGCAAAGCGCCTCCTTTGCCTCCACTATTACGAGGATCTTCGTGATTCCGAAAGCGCAAGAGAGATCGCAATGTCGCTCCCCGGCAGAAAGATCTGCCGCGAGGATATGCTCCCGATAATCTCGGAGGGCGATGCCAAGCTTTCGGCAATAAAGGAGAATATTTCCTCCTACACCTCCCACCTCATCAGCGCGATAATGCAATACGTCGATACCGCCGAGCTTAAGGCGGGCGAAAAGCTGGAGCTTCTTTCCGTTGCGCGCGGTATCAGAGAGGCAGTTTATCCCGACGGCGATATTTTCGGCGGTGCCTATACGCACATGATGCTTCTTAAGGATATGGCTGTGCTTCTTATGTCGCTCGAACGCCCCGAGGAGGCGCTCGATTGCCTTGCCGACTGTGCAAAGACCGCAAACGAGTTTGATAACCTCCCCAAGGTTCTCCCCCACACCTCTCCCCTCGTCAAGGGAATGAGATTCAGCAAGACCCAGCTTCAGATCCCGCAGAAGCATAAGAAAACTCCCCTCCGTGATATTTTTATGAACGAGATAATGCCGCTTCAGTGCTTCGACACCGTCAAGTACAGTCCGAGAATCACCGATATCTGCAATATCTTCGCCCGGAACGAAGAGGAATAATAAAAGCACCAGAAGAGTGGTTGCGGTAAGGATTTACCGCAACCACAATAAATATTACCTACTGTGCCGTGTTTCATCAATTTACGCCGCAGTTATATTGACTTTACAATTAAATTATGCTATCATAAACCCCGTAAAATATTTTTTCAAGGGTAAAAAATGGGAAAATTTGACGGCATCCTTATCTGCACCGATCTTGACGGTACGTTGTATCGTAACGACAAGACAGTGTCGAACGAAAACAGAGAAGCAATAGAATATTTCAAGCGCGAGGGCGGATACTTCACCTTTATCACGGGAAGAATGCCGAACTATTCGATGGACGCGTATAAGGCTGCACAGCCGAACGTCCCGTTCGGATGTGTGAACGGCGGCGGAGTCTACGATAAGGTGAACGGGAAATACCTCTGGACACACGGCGGTATGATACCCGAGGTTCTTGAGTTGGTTAATTATATTGACGAGAATTTCCCGACAGTCGGAATACAGACGGTGACTTTTGAGACCACCTATTTTTCAAAGGGAAACGAGGTCAATGATTGGTTTGTTAAGGTCACGGGGCTCCCGGATACAGTCCGCCATTACCGTGAGGTAAGTGAGCCTATAGCGAAGATAATATTTGCCATCTGCTATGAAGAGGAGATGACGGCGGTTGAAAAAGCGCTGAAAGGTCATCCAAAATCTCATCTTTTCGACTTTGTGCGCTCGGAAAAGCACCTTTTTGAGATACTGCCGAAGGGCGTTGATAAGGGGCTTGGCCTAAGAAAGCTGGTAGAATGTCTCGGCTGTGATATGGAGAAGACAGTCGCGGTCGGAGATTACGATAACGACGTCGGAATGCTGAGGGCGGCAAGATACGGAATCGCCGTCGCAAATTGCTCCCAAAAGGCGCGCGATGCGGCGGATCACGTTACTGTGAGCAACGAAGAACACGCGCTTGCGCAGATCATCCGCGATATCGAGAATGGAAAATATCGTTTTTAAGGTATGAGTAAATAATTCCCCGATCTGTTTTCCACAGATCGGGGATTTATTTTTTAATATGGGCGTTGTCTTGCCTTCCCCAGCGGGGGAAGGGGGACCGCGTTAGCGGTGGATGAGGTGTAGGTTGCGAAGCAACCGTGTGTTAAACCGATGTAACATCGTTTTGGCGCGGACAGTCGGGGACGCCTGTCCCTACAAACAACGTCTCGAAGATTCGCCGCGTCGTCTTGCCTTCCCTTTGGGGAAGGGGGACCGCGTTAGCGGTGGATGAGGTGTGCCAAAGGCAAAGTAACATCGTTTCAAAACGGACAGTCGAGGTAGGGGTTCCCCGAAACGAGCGAATGCGAGTTTTGGGGGTTCCCGAGGTTGCCTGTCCCTACAAACAACGTGCCGAAGATTCGCCGCGTCGTTAGCCTTACCTCCAACCATCCGCCTTTTTTTATTTCTTAAAAAAAGGAATTGACATTAAAATCCGTCGTGATATAATAAAAACATAAACTACTGAGGCAAATAGAGCAAAACACTCTATTTTACAAGCGACCGGAAAAGCTTCGGCGCAATATGTGAAGGCGGCGTCGGAATTGCGCGCCTTGAATGGAAGGAGAAAGACTGATATGAAAAACCACGTATTTTCGGGATATTTCGGACACGGCAGCTGCCATTGCCAGGGCATTGCGGTCGACGAAAAGAACGGCTATATCTACTATTCCTTTACGACCAAGCTCGTAAAGGGCGACCTTGACGGCAATATCATAGGCTCGGTCGATAAGATCGTCGGCCACCTCGGCTGTATTGATTTTAACGAAGACGACGGAAAGGTATACGCATCTCTGGAATACAAAAACGACGAGGTCGGACGCGGAATCCTTAAGACAATAGGAGTCGAAGGCGAGAGCCTTGAGGACGCGTTCTACATCGCAATTTTCGACGTCGATAAGATCGACAGAATGGATATGAACGCCGAGACCGACGGCATAATGAAGACTGTATACCTCGGCGCAGTAGTTGACGACTATAACGGAACGGCAAAGAACGGCGCCCATCATATCCACGGCTGTTCGGGCATCGACGGAACGACGATAGGTCCCGATTTCGGCGGGAAGGACGGTAAAAATTATCTTCACGTCTGCGCGGGAATATATTCGGATCTTTCGCGCGAGGATAACGACTATCAGGTCGTATATCAGTACGATATAGACGGCTGGTGGGATAATTACGCTCAGCCCTTGAATCAGCACGCGATGCACAGAAGCGGCCCCGATAAGCCGAGAAACAAGTATTTCTTCTATACGGGAAATACGACCTACGGCGTGCAGAATTTTGAGTACGACGCGTATACGGGAGACTATTTTGCCTGCGTTTACCCCGGAAAGAAGCCGCAGTTCCCGAATTATCCGCTGTTCGTCGTCGACGGAAGCATCTCCCCGAAGGAAGAGACCCTTCTCGGTTGCGACGGTGCTAAGGGACTCACCCTCACACTTAAAAATACGGGAGAATGTGAAAACGGCATCAGCGGAATCAAGTTCCCGCACGGAGATACGGGCATTTGCTCGCTCGGCGACGGAAGATTCTATATCTCGCATCATACCTATTCAAAGGAAGAAGGTCACGCAACGAACGTATATCTTTACCGCCTCGTAAATAATGACGGCGTTTTGAATTTTGAAAAAGTTGATTGATTGAAAAGATACCCGAAGGGCATGTTATGGTAAAAAATGATCCGTTGCAAAATGCAACGGATCATTTTTTAATCCTTGGTTTAACACACGGACGCTTCGCATCTTAACCTCATCCACCGCAGACGCAACGTCTGCGTTCCCCCTTCCCCAAGGGGAAGGCTAACGACGTCCCGATACTTCGACACGTTATTTGTAGGGCGGGGGCTTGCTCCCGCCGCAATAAGACGACGTTGCATCCCTTTGGAACACCTCATCCACCACCTTCGGTGGTCCCCCTTCCCCCGCTGGGGAAGGCTAACAACGTCCCGATACTTCGACACGTTGTTTGTAGGGACAGGCGTCCCCGACTGTCCGTTTTGAAACGATGTTACTTTGCCTTCGGCACACCTCATCCGCTTCACTTCGTTCAGCACCTTCCCCTGAGGGGAAGGCAAGATAACGTGGCGAAACTTTGATACGTTGTTGTAGGGGCGACCATTGGTCGCCCGCGTAAAACGGTGTTACATCTGTTTAACACACGGTTGCTTCGCAACCTACACCTCATCCGTCAACCTTCGGTTGACACCTTCCCCCGCTGGGGAAGGCAAGACAACGTCCCGATACTTCGCCACGTTGTTCGTAGGGCGGGGCAAGCTCGGAACCCCCAAAACTCATTGCATTCGTTTCGGGGAACCCCGCGCGCTCCCGCCGCAATAAAACGCCCAAGATTTCTCCCGCCTTCCCGAAGTGTTGACATTTCGGTAAGGTATGATATAATTAAATTGAGCTTATACTGCCGTGCTTTTGAAAAATGGAGGTAAAATATGGATTTTTTGAAATTTCTAATTAGCTTGTTAAATTATCTGATATACATAGCGATTTTCGCTATTCCGATAATGACGGTCGTTTTTTTCATAAGAAGCTTAATAAGATATTTGTCGGGTAAAAAGGCGAACAAGAACGCCCCCGGTACGTTGTCAGACGATGTGATGAAAGAACGCAAGACCAACTTAATAATTACCTCAATACTGATGGGGCTTTTTGTTACTGTTGTGGCTTGTCTCATCGCTACTATACCCGCCGCGGTCGCCTATATGTGAGGCGACATACGGTTGTGCTTTGATGATGGAGGTAACGTATGTTATTCTATGATATATTGCTTGGCGTTATGATTGTTGCTTTAATTGCCATTCCGATACTTGCACTTGCTTTCTTCATAAGCAGCTTGAATAGATATTTATTCGCAAGAAAGGCGAACAAGGAATGCCCCGGTGCCTTTTCAGACGAGGAGATGAGAGAACGTAAGGGCAGCTTGATAATTACCTCGGTTTTGGTTGGGCTGTTTGTCGTTATTATATTTATGTTGAATTTGATTATTGTTCTCCAAGACGTGCGGATCGACCTTCAATTGAGGTAATGATATGAAGAACCGAACTTATTACACTATACTTTTTACTGTCCTCGGCATTTGTGCCGCTTTGACCGTTGCTCACCTTGCATACATAATCTACGCATACGAGCATTGCTCCATTATCTATTTTATAGGGAAGGAGCTGTGGTAAATGAAATTGCGCAGGCAAATAATTTCGATTACACTTCTGATAGCGGTGTTTGCTGTTTTTAATTTCAGTATGTATATGCTGATGACGCGGCGGCTTTCAAACAATTTCAGCGACGCGACACAGGCAAAAATGGTCGACGTAGGAAGGTATCTGCCGCATAACGATAGCTCCGATCTTCCGAAGATCGAAACTTCTTTCAAGCTTGAGGATGATCTTCCCGTCCTTGACGGCGCGGCGGCGCTCGTTCCCGTTTACGCGGGTGTAATACATAACGTCTATCCTACGGGCTGTGTGACTTACGAGGGCGGAAAGTTTTCGGACGACAACTTCTACGGAGAAAACTTCGCCCCCGACAGTGCGATGCAGTATAAGAATACCGTCCGTGGCTATAAGGCAATAGTCGACGGCGAGACCGACATACTGTTCTGCGCAGGACCTTCGGAGGAGCAGAAGCGGTATGCGGAAGAGAAGGGCGTAGAGCTGGTCTACGTTCCGATCGGACTTGAGGGGTTCGTATTCTTTGTGAACGAGAAGAATCCTGTTGATAATCTTACCGTCGATCAGATCAGAAAGATCTATTCCTGCGAATATGCAAACTGGAAAGAGGTCGGCGGAGCAAACCGTATAATCAATCCCGTAACGAGGCTGAAGGGGAGCGGAAGCCAGACGGCGTTTGAAGCCTTTATGGGAGATCACAAGATAGGCAGAAAATCCCCGCTTGCGATCACGGGTGCGTCGATAGGCTTTTCATTCAGGTATTATATGGACGGTATCGTCGGGAATGAATCGGTGAAAATGCTTTCGCTGAACGGAGTGTATCCGAGCGCAGAAAATATACAAAACAGAAGTTATCCCGTGGTTGTGCAGTTCTACGCCATTTACAGGGCGGATAACGAAAACGAAAACGTCCGCGCGCTGATCGAATGGCTCTTGTCGGACGAAGGACAAAGCCTTATCGAAAAGACGGGATACGTAAGAATAAAATAAAATCATTGAAAGGAGCCGAGAATATGCAGGTATTTGATATTTATACGTTTAATCTTAATACAGTAGCGTTTAAGAATAACAAGGAATATCTTGACGGGTTGTTTAAAGAGCTGGGACTTAATTATACAGACGTTGGATTTTGCTTTCGTTCTTACTACGTAGGAGAGTCCGGCATAAAGGCGATCGATCGGCTTCCTTCCTTGAATAAATACAAGAAATTCGGCGAGACTGCATCGTCGGAAACCGTACCTCTGACCGAAAAACGGCTGTCGAGCATATCGGTACGTGGCAAAGATATCAGTCTTTACGTTGAGCGCGAAGATATTTGCGACCTCGGACTGCTGCTTAAATCTGTTCCGCGCCCCGTGAATTTCTCATTTATGGGTGTGTTGCTTGACAATATAGACTGGAATGACGGATTTGTTTCAAAGCCGTATTTCAAGCCGAACGCCGCAGAAATTGCGGAAACAGACAATCGCTTTTCCTGCTATTACAGCAACAGCATCCGATTCGTCAAGGAATTTGATTACGGAAACAAGCTGAATCTTATTGAGGTCGTTATCGAGCGTGAAGCTGACCTTGAAAAAATAGCTCCGCACCCGAAAAAATTTACAGAGCTTTGCGCAAAGCTCGGAAAGCTGATCGCAAAACGCACCGAGTGCGTATTTGATGCTGTTGAGTCCGAGAGGCTTAGGCGCGCAAAAGAGACGCTTAAAAAGACCGACAGAAATAAATTCGACGGTCTTTTTGCGGAGTTTATGAGTGATTGTCCGAAAACGCCACAGGGAATGGCAGAAAGAGTGATAGAATCTCTTGAACAAATGAAGGGCTTTTCGCCGAAAAAGCTTTTTACCTCTATTGGCAAGAAGCACGGGTATAGATATAAACGGTGTATAAACGGGCATTACGAGCTTGAAAAGGTAAACGCTCACAATCACGTTTTTAAGGTGACGTTTGCGATCAAGCCGTTTTCGTCTTTGATGTTTGCCGATATTACGGCTTGCGGGTATAATTTTGAATTGTCGATTGCGGCGTTTCCCGATGCGATAATTCACTGCGAGGAAGAATTTGAGCTATATGCAGATAAGGTGTTCGCCGCCGTCGGCGAAATTGAGAAGGAATATACTGAAAAGCTCTTTTCGTATTACGGCAAAACGCCCGAATGGTTCGAGGCGTGACGACAAGCCGATCACCGAAATGGTGAAGGATCTACAGCTTGACGGGCAAGGAGATACCGTTTGAAGGGTGTGAAAATACAGTCAGCTTCACCTTCAGAAGCTTTTGATCATTGTTTATGTGGAGGAAGCCCGTGTCCAAGGTAATGAATATGACCGATGGCAAACCGATGAAGCTTATGCTCAGGTTTGCTTTGCCGGTAATACTTACAAATTTAGGTCAGCAGCTATATCAGATCGCCGATGCCGCGATCGTAGGCCGCGGAGTTGGCGTTAATGCCCTTGCCGCTGTTGGCTGTACCGACTGGACGTATTGGATGGTAATGTGGAGCGTTTCTGCTATGACGCAGGGATTTGCCACGTTTGTATCCAGAAATTTCGGCAAAAACGACCGAGACAAGATCAACAAGTCGATAACTGCCTCGGTCTATTTGACTCTTATTATATCTATCATTTTTACGGTAATAGGCGTTATCGGCGCGCGCCCGATATTGGTATTACTTCGGACGCCGACCGAGGGCAAGATCCTTACGCAAGCAGTAACGTATCTGACAGTTATGTTCAGCGGTATCATTGTCGTTGCCTTCTACAATCTCGCTGCAGCAATTTTGCGTGCATTTGGCGATAGCAAAACTCCGCTTATTGCAATGATCACCGCCGCAGTTTTGAATGTTCTTTTGGATCTGCTCTTCGTTATTGCCTTCGGTTGGGGCGTGTTTGGGGCGGCATTTGCTTCGGTTTTGAGTCAGCTTATTGCATTCGTTTTCTGCGCGGCAAGGATACTCGGCATCGAATACGTAAAATTGAATAAAACCGCATGGGCGTGGGACGGCAGACTTTCGGGTGAAATGGCAAGATTCGGAATACCGCTTGCCCTGCAGTACGTTATCATTAATTTCGGTGGAATGATCGTTCAAGCCACGATAAACGATCAGGGCGACTCCTTCGTTGCCGGCTATACTGCCGTCAATAAGCTTTACGGACTTCTCGAATGCTCTGCTATTTCATTGGGCGCGGCGTTTACCACCTTTGCTTCGCAGAATTACGGTGCGGGAAATTTCAAACGTGTACGCCGCGGCGTAAACGTTGCGATTCTTCTTGCCGTGAGTGCGTCACTCGTTCTTATGGCCGCGGTCTTGCCGCTTCGCTCTCTTTTGCCTCGGCTTTTCATTGATACGTCTGACGCGGGCGCTTCTGATGCAATTCGGGTAGCGGCAGCTTACCTTACCAATATGATCCTTTCGCTTCCTATTCTGTATTTGGTATACGTACACAGAAACAATTTGCAGGCGATAGGCAACTCAACCTGGTCTTTGGTTTCGGGAATTGCCGAGGCGCTGAGCCGTGTCATTATGGCGAAGCTGATCTTTGACGCGGTTGGAGTTAAGGCGCTATTTTATATAGAGCCGGTGGCATGGCTTATGGCGTGGCTGTTCGTCCTTGTGCCGTACTATTTTTATCAGCGAAAGCTGTTGAAGCTTGACCGATAAATAAGTTCTTTTTATGTCATGTGCTATAATACCTGCATGACGTCAACAGACGCGAAGGAGAATCAAAAATGGATCTGAACCGTTTTTCGGAGGAAAAATTTGACGAGGTGCTGAAGCTTCATAAGGACCTCTGCCTTATTCCCGCGCCGTCGCATTTTGAGGACGGCAGGGCTGAATATATTTTGAAATACCTACATGAAGCGGGAGTTCATAACGCTTATATAGATGAGGCAAAAAACGTGATCTGTACTTTTGGCGAGCAGAGCGAAAAGACCGTTGTTTTCATGGCTCATACCGATACGGTCTTTCCTATGGAAACACCGCTTGATTACGTTGACGACGGAGAAAGGATATACTGCCCCGGCGCAGGAGACGATACCGCGAGTCTTGCCGTTATGCTCACCTGTATAAAGTATATGGCAGAGGAGGGCATAGTCCCGAATAGACCTATTACCTTTGTAGCAAATTCCTGTGAGGAGGGGCTTGGAAACCTTAAGGGAACGCGAAAGCTGTTTGAAAGCATGGAGGATAAAATAGAGTATCTATATTCCTTTGATTCGAGCGCGGAATACCTTACAAACAAGAGCGTCGGCTCGCACAGATACAAAATAACCGCCATTACCGAAGGCGGACATTCCTTCGGGACCTTCGGAAACCGCAACGCGATAAACGTACTTGCGAAGATCATAACCGAAATATATAAAATAGAGGTTCCGAGTGTCGGTGATAGCCGAACAACCTATAACGTAGGCGTGATAGAGGGCGGTACAAGCGTGAATACCATTGCTGAAAGTGCGTCGATGCTTTGCGAATACCGTTCCGACAGTATGGAGTGCCTTGATATTATGAAAAAGAGATTTTTCGGGATCTTTGAAGAGGCGAAAAAGGACTGTATCGAGCTTAAAATCGAGCTTGTAGGCGACCGTCCGTGTATGAGTGCGGATATGGATAGAGAAAAGCTGCGCGAAATTTCCGACCGCGCGAAAAAGATACAGGAAAAGCATTTCGGTAAGACCGTAACGGAAAAATCCGGCTCGACCGACTGCAACGTTCCGCACTCCTTGTCTATACCTGCCGTGGCTCTATCTAATTATGACGGCGGCGGTGAGCATACCGTCGGTGAATGGGTATATAAGGAAAGCTTTAAGCCGGGGCTGAGGGTGAGCATGGAGCTGATTCTGACCGAGGGCGGCTTGATGAATATCTGAAGCTTGATTTTTATATTGAAAAAACCTACAATTGTATTATGATAAGGGCTGCATCTGAAAATCAAACTACATTTGGGTAAATATGGACGTATTATCTTTTATTGCGAGTACAGTGGCGCTGTGCCTGTACTCGGCAAGCTATTTTTTTAACACAAAAAGAAATTATTTGATCTTCCAGCTTTCGGGCAACGTATTTTTGTCGCTTTCCTATCTGCTTATGGGATCGTATTTTACGATGGTCTCCGTCGCGATAGGAATCGCGCGCGGTCTATTATGCTATGCGTATGAAAAGAGGGACAAAAAAGTTCCGATATACGTTATTCTCGGACTGTGCTTAGCGACTATCTCGAGCTACGTTATAATAAATTTCGTTATTCTGTCGGATTCCTCGCCATGGGACATCTTGTATCTTATGTCGTCCTGCGCGTATGCGGTCACCTTTGCAATGCGGAATATCCGCGTGATGAGATACGCGGTATTGGTGCCGAATGTGCTTGCGGTCGTGTATAATTTGCTTATAAAGGCGCCGATCTCGTCGGCAATTTCTTACGGAGTCGAGTTTGCGGTCACTGTCGTTGCTATTATAAAGTGCGAGATAAAGCTCGCCCATGACAGAAAAAAGGCAAAAGCTGAGCTTTAAACTATAAAAAAGAGGCAGTCTATGACTGCCTCTTTTTTCTTACAGATCAAGGAGCTTGATTGCGTTTTTATGAGTTACCTTGTCGTAGATCTCCTGCGTGATTATGCCGTCGTTAAGAAGCATATTTATGAATCTTACGTGAGGATAATCGTAGGTCTTACTGCACATATCGGTTCCGAAGTAGAGACGGTCCTGGAATTCCTTGAAGAATTTTCCCGTGTATTCAAGATTTCTCATAAATGCGGCGACGGGAGTACCGTCGGAAAGGTCGCAGTAGAGGTTTTCGTATTTTCGAAGAAGTATCGGAACAACACCCTCTTCTACCGATTCAGTGCCGGGCATACCGACCTGGCGGTCGCTGTTAAAGCAGAAGATATATCCTCTTTCGCCCGGGGTCTGCAGACGGAAAAGCTCAGCCCAGAACACGGGGCCGTGGCCGAAGATCTTGAGCTTTGGAAAACGCAGAAGCGTAAATTCAAGCTGAGGAAGGCCGGGATCGTCGTAAAGACCGAAGTCTCCGTCCTTTACTACCGAGCCGTCGAATACGATCGGCAGATCGACTTCTTCCGCCGCACGGAAAAGGTTCTGCACCTTGGGGTCCATAAGCTCCATATTCGGCATAACCTCACCGATACCCTTACAGCCCTTGTTTTTATAGTATTCGAGGATCTTGTGAAGGGGAGCGCTCGGGGAATTCGTTATTGCTCTGGGGTCGATATTGCAGTACGGTATGAATCTGTCGGGATAAGCGGCACAGATGTCGAGTATCTCGTCGTTCGACTGCGGAAAATATATCTCGGGACTTACTACGGGGAGAAGCACGCCCTTGTCGATGCCTACTCTGTCGTAAAAAGCGATAAGCTCCTCGGGGTTGCAGAAATCTGCGGCGTAAGGGACGGGATGCTTGTAGCAGTGAGCGTGAATGTCGATTATCATATATGCGGTCTCCTTTATAGCGTTTAAGTCGGAAGCTGAACGTCAGATCCGTTGAAAAAATTTTAACTTATTTTTTTTAAAAAGTCAATAGGCTTAACGCGTTTTTGACGCAGCGGAGCTATGGGTGTTGCACCTGACGGGATTTTATGGTATAATATTACAAAGCGAAACGATCTTAATTTTTAAAGATCGGGAAAGGACGGCATCAAATGAATCTGTCAAAAAACAAGGGAACGATGCTTCGCGCCTGCGCGTCGCTTTTGCTTGCGGCGTCGATGGCAGTTGCGGCTCCGAGAGCAGGAGCGGCAGAGCCGCCCGAAAGGGGAATGCTCGTTATTCTGGGCGATTCCATCGGAACGGGACACAGCCTGCCCGACTATAATATCATGGGAAATCCGAAGTCGCAGTATTCGTGGGCAACGCTTCTATCGGAAAAATACGGCGCAAATCAGGTCAATTTCGCTGTCGACGGCGACACGACCTCAGATCTTCTTGCGGTCGTAAATAATGCGTCGAAGCGCAGAGTGATATCGAAGGCCAAGGTGATCTGCATCTCTATCGGCGGAAACAATTTCCTTCAGCTGATGGGCAGCTTGGTTCTGAGCGGCTCGGTATTCGACGCCGAGGCGGTCGAAAACGCCTACGTTGAGATGCAGGAGGCGGCGGAACGGGACCTTGACGCGATCTTTGCCGCGCTGAAAGAGATAAATCCCGATGCAAAGGTGCTCGTTCAGACGTTGTTTGAGCCGTACCGTTATTTCGAGGTGCAGGTAACGCCCGAGCAAACGGTTGCCGAATGGATGGGCGCGTTCATTGACCGATATAATTCCGCCCTGACGGCAAAGGCGGAAGCCAACGGCTTCACGGTCGTTGACGTTGGGAAAAAGTTTGAAATTGACGGAGAAAAGAGCTGGGTGTATGCCTCGATGAGCGAGGGAACGCTTGCCGACGTGATCGCGTCGTTCGCAACCGCGAACCCACACCCGACAAAGGACGGTCACAAGGGCATCTTCGACGCCTATTGCGAGACGGCGGGAGATATCTTTACAGCGGCGTTTGTAGTTAAAGACAAAGCAAAAGACCGTACTTCGGGCTCCGATAATAAGCATATCGGGCTGATCGTCGGAATCGGCGTCGGCACAATTCTGATCGGAAGCGCGTGCGCGCTGATACTCGTAAAGAAAAAACGCAGTTAATGGAGGAGCAGATTATGAAACACGTTCTTGTAGTTGTAGATATTCAAAAGGACTTCGTCGACGGTGCTCTCGGCACACCAGAGGCGGTTGCGATGGTGCCGAACGCGGTAAAGAAGATCCGCGAATTTGACGGCGAAATTTTCGTCACCTTCGACACGCATTTTGAGGATTATATGAATACCGCCGAGGGCAAAAAGCTGCCCGTTCCGCATTGTATTAAGGGGACCGACGGCTGGGAGCTTGATAAAAATATAGCAAAAGCGCTTGAGGGCAAGGATTTTACGAGTGTTGAAAAGCTCACGTTCGGATCGGTCGACCTGCCTGCGCTTGTAAATGAAGCTGTCGGGGAAGATGATTTTGATATTACGCTGATCGGTCTCTGCACCGATATCTGCGTCGTGTCGAATGCCCTGATCCTGAAGGCAAGCTTTCCCGAAAAAGAGGTGTACGTCGATTCCTCCGCCTGCGCGGGCGTGACGGTTGACAGCCACGAGGCGGCTTTGACTACTATGAAAATGTGTCAGATCAACGTGATACAGTGACGATCTGATTGATTTTTAACATTTAGACCGACTCCACCTATGGTTGATATTCAAAATCAGCCAACGGTATGTTGTAATTGCACGTGATATCCTCTATAATGACTTTGCAAAGCAAAAAGGAGGTATTTATGGATCAAAAGAAAATCGGAAAATTTATTGCCGAGCGCAGAAAAGCAGCTAATCTGACGCAGATGCAATTAGCGGAAAAGCTGAACATCACGGACAGAGCGGTTTCAAAATGGGAAAACGGACTTGCGATGCCCGATGTGTCGATAATTCTTGAACTGTGCGGTATTCTTAAAATCAGCGCGGATGAGCTTTTGAACGGTGAGCTCGTTTCGGGTACTAACGCGTGCAAGGAAAATGAAGAAACAGTACCGAAGCAGAAATTTTCGGTAAGATCGTTTTATTTTGCAAGAAGCATTCCGGCTCTGCTCGGCATTTTGGCGTTGATCATCTCGACGTTTACCTACGGCGCGAGCGGCTATTGCTACGAGGCGTATAATAAGTTCGGCTTCGATATGAGCCGAAAGCTTATACATTTTATAATCGGCGGCGGTGAGATGTACAATACTAGCGGCCGCGTTGTCGATACGCTCTATTCCGGTAGCGGTATATCGTTGTTTGGAGCAATTTCCCTTGTATGTCTTATCTTTTCTGTTCTTCTCTTTTTGATCTATCTGTGGAAGAAAAAAGAGGGTGTTTACCTTGCATCTTCCGTTCTGCTTTTGTTGTCGGGAGTGTTCATTCTGTTTCTTCTTAAAGAGGGAACTTGTGTTACAGGTCACGGCTGGGGCGGATTCGAATTATACGAGGTGTTTGGCGATCCGCGTCTCGGCGCCGGAACGATAATCTGGTGCGTTCTCTGCGTTTTCGGCGGAATGTTTGGAATTTATCAGTCCTTTTCAAATAAGCGCAAGGACTGACAAGGATGCGGTTCTTTCTATGAAAATGTGTCGGATCAACGCGATATAAAAATGCCGTAAACATCTTTACAAATCGGATAACAAGTGATATAATTTAAGCGTAATTTTATACTGTGAAGGAGTAAAATCATGAAACTTATCATTAAAGACAACTACGCGGCAATGAGCGAATGGGCTGCTCAGCACATTGCTAACGCCATAAACAATCACAAAGAGGACCGTCCCTTTGTTCTCGGACTTCCGACAGGCTCTTCCCCCCTCGGAGTTTATAAGAGACTTGCCGAGATGAACAAGGCGGGCGAGGTTACCTTCAAGAACGTCGTTACCTTCAATATGGACGAATACGTTGGACTTCCCCGCGAGCACGACCAGAGCTACTGGTACTTTATGCACGACAATTTCTTCAACCACATCGATATTCCCGCAGAAAACGTAAACATTCTTAACGGTATGGCTGAGGATCTCGAAGCTGAGTGCCAGAGATACGAGGACAAGATCGCGTCCTACGGCGGAATCGACCTCTTCCTCGGCGGAAGCGGCGTTGACGGACACATCGCGTTCAACGAGCCCTTCACCTCTCTCACATCCCGTACCGGCGTCCGCGCTCTTACCGAGGATACCCTTATCGTAAACTCGCGTTTCTTCGATAACGACCCCAATAAGGTTCCGAAGACCGCACTTTCCGTTGGTGTCGGCACCGTATGCGATTCCAAGCAGGTCCTTCTTCTCATCAGCGGACACAACAAGGCACGCGCACTCCGTCACTGCGTTGAGGGCGGCGTTGACCACGCTTGGACGATCAGCGCGATCCAGCTCCATAAGGACGGCATCATCGCTTGCGACGAGGCGGCTTGCGGCGAGCTTAAGGTAGATACCTACAAGTACTTCAAGGAAATCTATAAGAACGAAAAGTAATTTGAAAACGAAAAGCACCCCGCGGAAAGTAATTTCCGCTCGGGTGCTTTTTTATTCTTCAATCAAATTCTTCCCTATGCGCCATGAAAAAGTCAAAATACCTCCGCACGTTCGGGAGCTCCGTCCATTTGCTGACCGAGGCGGGATAATCGTCGAGATTATATATTTTCGCGTTCTTCATCGACAGAAGTATCGGTGAATGCGTCGCAATTATAAACTGGGTTTTCGTTGCCCGTGCAGTTGCCTCAATATATTCGGCGAGCTGTATCTGATACTCGATCGACAGGCTGTTTTCGGGCTCGTCGAGAAGATACAGTCCTTCCTCCTCGGTACGGTCGATAAAATACCGCATCGCGGTCTCTCCGTTTGATCTGAGATCAACGTCACCTGCCACCCGCTTTCTTATATACGACGACTGCGACCGTCTCGGAGAAAGAATCTCCATCGTGGTTTTCCATCTTTCGTAATCGTCAAGGCCGTTAAGACGCATAATTTCGGGATTTCTCTCGACCTCGTTCTTGACCTCGACGTATTTCCTTACAAGCTCGTCGCGGTCATCGCCCAGGTCCTCATTCACACGGCGCGCATTCAGCACGTATCTGAAAACGTCATCGCTCGTAAGAACCGCGCTTATTCTCGGGCTTCGGTTATATTCGACCCTGCACATATCGACAAACTGACCGAAAAGCGGGGCGGCATTGAACTCCGAATACCGATTCGCCTTTATCTTCTCGGCAAGCACGTTGATAAGCGTGCTTTTTCCCGAGCCGTTTCCGCCGTAAAGCATCGTCACGCCTTCAAATTCGACCTCCGGCAAGTCTTTCTCCGGGAATATCTTAAAGGGGTAAAAGGTATTGAACCAAGTTCTCTGCTCGTTCTTTATTACCGTTATCTCGGCATTTGCACTCGGCAGGATAAGGTTATTAACGTATATCATAAAGCTACATCCTTATGCAACAGAACACGTTACTGCTCAAAGCAGTACAGATTGATCTGTCCCGGGAAATGCCATTCTCCGCCAAGGTACGAGTCTTCCTGATTTATCAGCATGCGAATCGGAATCAGCTGACGGTTGAAGCTATAACGATAGAGATTTTTGACATTTTTAGTTATGCGAAGCATTATTTCGGTGTCTTCAGTGGGAGAGTTATTGACTACCGCGACCCACTTTTTTCCGTCAAGCTCATAAAAGCTCAAAATGGCAGGCACGTTATCCGACGTGGTGACATCCAACACAACGTCATCCGTCTTTCCTGCTTCGAAGAGCTCGTATCCTCCGTATGCCTTTCCAACGTGAACGGTTTTGATGCGCTTGGCACGCATAAAGAAATCGCCGTACTGGTGGAGAAAATACTTGTTTGTCCGTGCCAGCCAGTTGAAGGTTTCCGTGCGTTCTCCAAAGGCGTCGATGGGGGGAAGACGATAATTAACGCGGCATTCCCTCTCGTAAATGAAAAACCACATGATACCTTCCATACCCGATACGACCGCAGTACTAAGCTGCCAGCGCAGATCGTTTTCGCTCGGGCAACGGTATTTAAAATGGCCGACGGAAAGAAGCGTTGTCCAGGGAGTAACACCTGTCAGATCGGCAGCTTCGCGCACCAGACGCAAATTAGTAAAATACTCATGTACGCCTTCCTCTCCCGGATTGAGCTGAGAATAACGATCATAGCTAAAAATTTTCAGATCCGCTTCATCGACCGTTCTCTTTACCCAATCAACATAAGAAGGAGCTTTAAGATTATCCTTTTCCTGCCCCTTCCAATAAGGCATATAATTCAGAAAAGGCGTCAGCTCGGGCGCTATTTCGAGTTGCAAACGATACGCGGCGGAGCTATCTGCAAACGCCTTGTCGTTGAACGGCTCGTCACCTATGTGAAATCCGAAAACAGCCGGATGCTTTCCGAATTCCTCATATGCTGCGCGGAATCGCGCTTTATACCCTTCCGGGTCTTCCGACGCGTCGTTCCAAAGTCCTCGATGGTCGCACATAATCACTTTAATGTCGTTTTCCGCGCAGGCATCGAGTATTTCGTGAATCACCTTTTTATCAGTATTTTCCGTAATTTCAGGGCTGTTTGCCATTGTCATACCCAAGTCCACCCAATCCTTTACATCCTTGGCGCGAAGCTGACCGGTGGTATAATTCCAGAAACCAATGGGGAACTTTTTCATAATCATTTTCTCCTTTATCCCATACTAACGAATTTTATAAAATCAAAACAACAGACTCTTGCTCTTTTATTATAACATATAGACAGAAACAAATCAATGCGAAGCTATATTTTATTCTTCAACGCGAAGAAAATTGTGCTCATATTCATCCGAATTTGAGCGCAAAAAGGGCTGGGTCAAAAGCGCAGATCAGGCAATTGACTCAGCCCTGCACACAGATCAAAACGGCAGCTGCTATCCGATAATATCAACGAACAGCTTCGGAAAAAGGTGTCACGTCCACCTCTCCGTATAGCTCTTCATAATCCTCACCCAAAAAACAGGCAAAGGTGGAAATACCGTCGAATCCCATTTTTCGGTATTCTTCAATATCCCGCTTCATACTCATCTCATTTAAGACAAATCGCGCGGGCGGTTTTTTCCAATCAGAGAACAACGAATTATCATACCAGTACTCCAGCACCTTTTTTGGTCCTTTTTCAAAAAATTGCATCAGTGGAGCGATCATTTCCTTTTCGCGTGCGGTAAGTTCGGCTGAATTTTCTCCCTTTGCAGTATATTTCTCAAACGGAGCATATTCAAGGAAAATGCCATCTTCCGCACAAATATTACTCGGCGGCACAATGGTATCCATATAGGCAAGATACGCTACGCGTGCATCCGAAAAGTGCTCTTTTATCTTTTGCAAAACTCTGTTCAGAACAATTAACTGTTGATCCGAAGGAGACAAGCTTCTGCATTTTGGGCAGTGACATTGAAGCTGCTGTCCATCATCCATCCAGAAATAAAAATTATGACTGCTTCCGTAAAGCGCAAGAGCCAGCTCGGCGGCACGATCGGCAAACAGGTCAAGCGCGTCCCGGTTAGAAACGCAGAAGTTCCGATCGGCAGTTCTTTCTCCCGCTTCGTTAACTCTGAAATACTCGGGATGCTCCGAAAATAATTCTCTGGGCATAAGATATCCTGCGGCGTGGATCTCGTATTCCACCTCCAGACCGCGGCGATGTGCATAGTCGATCAGCTCACGATACTCGGCAGTTTCGGTTCTCGCAACCAGTTCCTTCAGGGATTGGTGTGCCAAGGCTCCGCCCCGCGGATGGATGCCGAGGGTATCAATACCGGCATTAGCCAGCTTGTCTATCCAAACGGCTGATAATTCTTCGGGATGAATAATCATGCTGCTTATCATAAAGCACTCCTTATGGTTTCTTCGGATCAATTGCTATTTTTGTTGACTTCAAGTGACAGATTAAGTTCTTTCGGCGTTTTGGATTTCACGAAAATGCGCGCTTTACCATAATGCAGTCTTACCTTCCATGAAGTTTGAAAAGGTTTTGCAATCTTCACATATCCCGAAATCAAAGGCAGATCGTTCGCGGTATCATGAACAAATACGATCTTCAGCTCATTTGCGCCCTTTCGGAATTCACCGTAAAAGCGATATGGACGGTTCGAATTTTTTGTCAGCCTTCCGTGCCATCTGATATTGTCTCCAATCAGATTGCCATTCAAATAAACCTTTGCCTGTCCCCCAAGGCGTTCAAACTCGACGTACTCATATCCTTCTGCATCATATATAGTCGTAACAAGCTCCGTAGTCTGATCCTTCGGTAAATATGTTCTGAAATTTGCAATCAAACGAAAATCATCTTCGTAGTATTCTTTTTTTGCTTCCATTTCAAGCCAATCCGCTCTATCGGGCATGGAGTTTTCCTTTTTTCTCGGCACCCAAAATACGGAATTCTTATTTTTGAAGCATTTAAGAAATCTTACATTTTCTTCCTCCGGCTTCTGCTCATACGCAAAGCTTGACGGATCTCCGTTTCCAACACCTACGATCCTTCCGTTCTCAACACAGACCTCGACCCCCTCCGAAGCCAAGGGGCAAAATACACCGTTTGCATCATAGGCATCAATTTCGTAAATACCGATATCGTCCTCGTTTTTCATTTCAAGAACAGAGACCGTCCGCACCTCGGCTGTTTCCCCGGAGGTAACAAGCGCATCACGCAAAAGCAAACCGTTTCGCCTTCCCTCAACGGAAAGTATACCCGGCTCATATTTGACCTCAAACAGCGGCGCATCAAATCGTTCCACACGTTTGGTTTCAAGCATCTTGCCGTTGAGATAAAGAGTGATCTCCTCGCAGTTCGTAAATACTGCTACGGTTACCTTGTCCCCTTCCTTGTGATTCCAATGCGGCGTGAGCTTCAAAACGGGCTCGTCTGTCCACCATGCCTTATAATAATAGAACGGCGGCTTTTCCATTCCGCATAGATCTATCGTGCCAAAGCCTGAAACGCTGTTGGAATAGTAAAACGGGTTTGGCTCACCGCGATAATCAAATCCGGTCCACATAAAGCTGCCCGCAAAATAATCGCGTTTTTCCATATATTTTACCCATCCTTTAGGCGTCGAGCCCCACGGCATGGTAACGTTCCCGGTCGAATCCAAAAGACCGCATCCAAGATCATTGACCGCGCCCCCTCGGCTGAGAACATAGCTGCCCTCTTCTGTTCCGATCATCGGCTGCTCAGAATGATCCCTATGGTAAATATCCAACCAGTCTCCGCTTTTGTCATTGCGGATATAATTCACGCCTCGGATTTCGGCTGCTCTGTTCGCTCCCGTATAATCAGAACCGTTATTACCCCCGTATGTCACGGGTCGTGTCGGATCCAGTGCCTTTGCAAGTCTGGTCACTTTTTCCATGAGTCGGCAGCTCCACTCTTGGTTTTGTATCGAGAACTCCTCGTTTCCGAGTGACCATATAAACACGGAAGGGTGATTTCTATCACGCTCGATCAGATCGGTCAACTGTCGGATCGCTTCGGGAGAGGTGCCAAACGTTCGCGTTTCGTCCATGACAAGCATTCCCAATTCATCACAGGCATTGAGTAACACCGGGGACGGAGCATGATGCGCACAACGGTACGCGTTGACACCCATATCTTTTAAGCGCCTGATCTTATAATATTGAAGGTTATCGGTTAACGCAACACCCACTCCGCCAAAATCCTGGTGAACACATGCGCCGCGCACCTTGAGCGGTTCGCCATTGAGCAAAAATCCGCGTTCGGGGTCAAAGGCAACTGTTCTGATACCAAAGCGCTCCGAGGTCTGTTCCTGCCCTGCTTGAAGCTTGAGCGTATACAGATAAGGATTATCGACACTCCACAGATTCGGAGCGTTCACCGACATTACAACAGCAGTTGCTTTTTCGGAATAGGGTGCTATCGAAACCGTGTTTTCCGCATGAGCGACCACCCTGCCGTCGGCATCCTCAATGCACCATGAAACGGTTTTATCTGCAATATCTGCAGTATCGTTCACCAAAACCGCAGATGCCTCAACCTGCCCGTTCAAATCTGCTTTTACAACAGTTTGATTATATTTGAAATATATCGGCTCACCAATCAGCAAATTCACGTTACGATAAATTCCGGAGCCCTCATACCACCAGCCCTCCGGCTGATCGCTGTCAACACGAACGGCGATCGAGTTATCCTCACCAAACACCAGATGATCCGTAAGCTCAATAGCAAAGCTTGTATATCCGCTGTTGTGGCGATCCAAATATACACCGTTTGCCCAAACGATCGCATCACGGAAAACTCCCTCAAACTCAATAAAAACACGTTTTCCTTCCCATTCGGGGCTTAAGGGGAACTGTTTTCTGTACCAACCAATATTATAAACCGTTTCGATACCGGAATGTCTTTCTTCCATAAAACGATGATATGACGTATTAGGATAAGATCCCGCAAAAGAATTCGCAAAGGAATTTTTCTGAAGGCAAAGCGCCCAATCGTGAGGAAGATCTACGCTTTGCCAATTACTGTAATCATAAAACCTTGCGGCAGCGCCGGCAGCATCACTATATTTGTCAAAGCCAAACGTATTGAACTCATCAAGCGAATTCTGAAATGTGAACTTCCAATTTTTATTAAAGCTAATCTTTTTCATAATTCCAGTCTTTTCTCCCTCATGGTCTTAGTCTGCGTTATCAAGAACGCGTTGCTGATAGTCTCGAAAATTTCCCTTTAAAATATATAGTATTAAAACGGTCAATCGCAGCTACATCTTAACAGATTAATTATATCACATACACTTCTGTTCGTTAAAAAAACGTGAATTTACATTTTGGACATTTAGGGTAATCAGCATCATGAATATCACCGCATTGAGGACAGGTTCTTTGCTCGATTTTTAGATCAACAGTTTCGTCAAAAGGGGACTTTTCATATTTTCGTTTTTGGGAATAGTATGTTTTTGCTCGCTTACATAAAGCAATGCCATATAACAGAAAAATGCATAATATGACGAGCAGCAGTGCGCAAATAAGAATTTTAGTTTTTATTTGAGATCCGAACGCTTCCGGAACAACGTAAATATCACCAAATAGAAGATATAATTCAAATGCCAAAAGGAGCGCTGCCGCAAAAAAAGAAAAAAATATTCCGAGCATCGGATTTCCTTGTGCCAACACCGACAGATCGTCGTCAGTATGAGCCGCATCATCGAGCGATGAATCACTTTCAATTCGCGCGTTTTCTTCGTTTTCTTTCAAAATTGCCCCTCCCCTGTATGTTATGGCAGGTATTATATCCTGCCTCCCGACGCATTGAATGGAACAGCATCACGCTGTCTGTTTTATGCAAGTTTAATTATATCATAAAACCGAAAAAAATTATACAACTTTTTTTCGTTCTTTTAACAGTATTTTTGTTTTTGGACAAAAAAGTATTGACAAATAAATGCATTATGGTATAATGCTCAAAAAAGTGTTAAAAAGCAGGGCATGGTTTTCTCATTTTGTACACTGCAACACAGCGGAAAGGAAATGGTTATAGTTATGAATCAAATTACTTTATGCGGTGTTCCATCAACACTGTATTCTATCAAGCACGGTACGTCCAAAGCAGAAGAGCGTGCCGCCCAAATACTGACATCACACTTTGAAAAAATCAACGGACACCCTTTTGTTGGCGGAAGCGGTGTGATCGAGCTTTTTGTTGATCCCACACTGAAAGAAGCTGACTCTTTCTCGATTCAAAACACAAAGGGACTTTTGCAAATCAAAGGCTCCAACGGCAGAGGTCTTATTTACGGTGTATACGATATATTGGAGACTTATTTGGGCGCTCGATTCTTCTTTCCCGGAGTGGAAAAAACGGGGGAGGCGGCTGATATTCCCGAGCTTCAAAAGCATCATGCACCGATCTTTGAATACCGTCAAGGGGATTTACCCGCGTTACGCGATGCGGATTGGTGTGTTGCAAATCATATAAACAATTACTCTACACATACGTTTTTGGACGAGAGCTACGGCGGACACATGAAATGGGGTAGCTTTGTACACACCCTGCACAGAATCACCGGATGTGGTGCAAGTACACAACCTTGCTTGTCCGATCCCGTGGTATTGGAGCAAGCAATTGCATACGTTCGCAATATCCTTGAAAAGGATCCAACGGTAAATTTGATTTCCGTTTCGCAAAATGATAATGAAAATTTTTGTACCTGCCCCAAATGCGCCGCCGTGGATGAGGAAGAAGGAAGCCATATGGGTACGCTTCTGCGTTTGGTCAATGCCGTTGCGGAAAATATCAAGGACGATTATCCCAACGTTGCCATTGAAACCCTTGCATACAGATATACCAGAAAGCCTCCTAAAATTACAAAGCCCTTGCCCAATGTGGTTATCCGATTGTGTTCTATCGAATGCTGCTTCTCCCATCCTTTGAGCGATGAAGGCTGTAGTTGTAACGTCAACTTTAAAAAAGATATCGAAGAGTGGAGCAAAATCTGTAACAGACTGTATATTTGGGATTACGTAACAGATTTTGCATATTATATCCCCACCTTCCCCAATTTTGGTGTTCTGCGTGAGAATATGCGTTTCTTTGCAGTAAACCATGTACCGTGGTATAAAGCAATAAATAATCCGATCATTACCGCGATGGTTCCCAATGTAAAAGGGACGTTATTGTTTGCAATCAGCCTCATTAAAGGTTGTAGTAACGAAATTTCTGTTGCAACAATAATTGAATTCAATGCGAAATTCCAAAACGTAAATACGGGAACTCTTGTCTCTTTGGGAATTTCAGTTTCTACACAGACCGCAAAACTTCCGTCTGCCACTTCTCCGCGCCACTTGTTCTTCACCTCGCAGCGTTGGGAAGACAATTTCAGCATCTCTCCGTTAATTCGTTCAATACCGTCTTTATCATAAAGCGGTCTAATCAAAGTGATTCGCTCAATTCCGCTCTCTATCGTTCCCGTCGTATAGTTGGGTCCCATAAAAGAATCAAAACGGCGCTTCAAAATATCATAATCATACGACCGAAGCTCTTTGTAATCCTCTTTGATGTATGCAGCGATCCGTTCTGCAACTTTGTCTTTGAACAAATATTCGGGCTCAACCGTTACGAGATGCCATATATTTGCCGTTTTTTCAGGATCATTTTTGTCAATGCGAATCGCGCGCCCGCGCATTTGGTTGGATAAAACGAAGCTGCCAACAAAGCTTGCTAAAATAAGTGAATTAATACAAGGAGAATCCCATCCTTCACCTAGAAGCGATTTTGTGCCGATCAGTATTTGGATTTTACCCTCCTCGAACAGCTTTCCAACATAATCAACGCCTCGATGAGTCTCTCCCGCAAACTCAACCGTGCAATAATCGGTATCCGCAATATCCTCTTTTTTATGTTTAATGTCTGAAAGATCAACGGATTTTGGAAGAATAACGAGAGATCCCGAAAGAACTCCGATGTTTACGTTCAAATTTGCGCGGCGGAGAGTTTCAAAAATGCTGACAATATTGACTGAATTGAATTCTTCGGCAGATGCAATTTTGGAAAGATTTTCTTTCTTGATGTAATCAGTCAAAACGAGCATGCGCAGTCTCTCGCCCATTGCCGCAGCTTCACTTAAAGCAATACGCTTTATACTCTCAAGCTTTCCTACCGAGGAGATCAAAGTTCGTTTCAAACGCTCATTCAGATCAAGCGTGACTTTCTTTTTCTCATAAACAGAATGATCCTTTAAAACAGAAACGATCTCTGCTTTCCGTTCTTCGGTAATTAATTCTCCGTTAAGAAGAAATCCGATTGCTGTTTCAGCATACTGCATTTTAAACGGGGGAAGTCCTCTTTTGGCAGTCAGCTCACGAATCAGTTTTTTATTGATTTCAAAGCCATAATATTTAAGCAACGTTACAAGAGCTATATATTGCTTGGCATCTGAAAACAGTATATCGTAATCATGTTCCGCATTTAATGATTGACATACTTGAGCAAATAGATCAAGCTTTCCGAGAGCCTCTACAGCAAGCAAAGCGCGCTCCTTGTGAGTGCGGAAGCTTTCTATTTCCGATGCAGTCGGATAATTGAAGTACACATAATCCTGATGCGGACACAACGTGTTTTGACCAACGAGCTCGGGAACAAAAATTTCTTCATCAATCTCTCCGCAGATATTCATGTATCTGCTCCATTCTGAGCCTTCCGAGTCATACGGAGGTGTAGCCGTAAGAGAAATGATCTTTACGTCTTTATCGAGCGCGGAAATGAATTTTTCAAGTGCCTTCTGCCACTCGTTTTTAAGATGATGAGCCTCGTCAAGACACACGGTTTTAATTCCAAATTCTCTCATAGCAGCAAAGATATCAACATCAGAGCAGTCAATATCTTCATCTTCTGTTGCAGATATCTTATCGACCGCAGTATATAGGGCTTGATATGTTACTGAATTAACAAGTTTGATGTGATGTAGGTCGTTTGAAAAGAGGAATGAAAAATCTTCCGCACTATCAAGGAACAGATCCTTAAATCTTTCTCCCCACTGCTGACGAATTGCAGTTGTAGGGGATAAAATTATACAAGGTGAAGACAAACGACGAATAAGTTCAAGACCAAGTACTGTTTTTCCGCTGCCCGGTGCTGCAACGATATTAATTTTCCCGTCTTTCAGGTACTTGTCTGCGTTATCAAGAACGCGTTGCTGATAGTCTCGAAAATTTCCCTTGAAGTGTATGTTATTATAACTATTCATTGCATCTCCCTCCGTTCAAATACATTATAGCAAATAATCTCAAATAATTCAACAACAAAAGTCACACGTTCAAGTCCATAAGGTCCAGAAAAAGGTGCAATGGTGAAATGGGGGTGTTTTTTACCCCTAAAAACACGAAAAGCCCTTGAAAATCAAGGACTTTGGGATCTTAACAAGACGAAAAGCTGCATTAATTATTCATTATTCATTCGAAAATTCGTTTTTTATTTAATGAATAATGAATGATGAAAAATGAATAGTGAATAATCCAAATTGCGCGCCTCGGCACCAT
>JAZQGU010000064.1:0-4519 GCA_045540175.1 Eubacteriales bacterium
GGGAAGCCTCTGCCACGGCTGGTCGGCGCTCCCGATACACTATTACAATATGCTGACTTAAAAAAAGCTCCGCCCGCGAGGGTGGAGCTTTTTTGTATTCGGAAGATCAGAACGGCACGGCTTCTCTGTGTGCTACCACGATACTGCTTCTTTCGGTCGCGGCACGGATAGCTTCGGGGATCGTTCCGCCGTTCATATACACCGAGGTGAACGTCGCACAGAAGCAGTCGCCTGCTCCAACCGTCGACACCACCTTAACGGGCTCGGGCTTGCCCGACTCGTACACTTCTCCGCTCGCGGTATCAAGAACCTTTGATCCCTCTGCGCCGAGCGTATAGACAACGAGCTTAAGATTCGGATAGCGCTCCGCTACTGCGTGGGGCAGATCCTTTTCTTTATCGGTTATCAGACCGAGGTCGTAAAGGAAATGTCCCTCCTCGTCGCTTATCTTTACTACTGTCGCATAACTGAGGCAGCGAGAAAGCGATTCGATATCAAAGCAGTTATTACGGAGGTTTATATCACATACTACCTCGGGGAAAGAACAGGAGTCGAGAATCTTTTTGAGCGATTCTCTCGACTTCTTCCCGCGCTGAGAGAGGGTATTGAAGTAGAAAACGTCTGCATTTATTTCTTTGACGGTCTCGATCACCGCATCGTCTGCCGAAATATTATCATACGCGGTATCCGAGAGAACATTATAGGACGGTATGCCGTTACCGTCTACGGTTACAAGACACGCGCCCGTTTTATAAGGATTTCTGCCGACAAGCTCGGTCTTTATTCCATGATAATGCGCCATTTTTATCGCTTCATCGCCGAGGTCGTCGTTTCCGACCGCAGACATAAGATAGGCTTCGTTTCCGAGATGGGAAAGATGTGCCGAATAATTGAACGGCGCACCTCCTATTACTCTTTCCTCGGGAAATACATCCCAGATCGTTTCACCGTATACTATTGCTTTCATTTTTGATTCCCCTACTTTTTTGTCAGTATATTATACCACGTTCTCATCCTCAAATCAATACGATGTCTGTTTTTTCTGCAGGAAAAACAGCGGCGAAAGGCAAAAGATTCTGACTCAAGCATCTTTTGACCCGGGTTTTCGTGCTATCCTATTGATTTTATTTTGCGACGGTGTTATCATTAAAGTTAATATGGGAAACAAAAAACGAGCATGGGAGATACAAATGAATGGATAGAAAATTCAGATATGCGACCCAAGATGACATCGGTTTAATACTCAGTTTTATAAATGGTATTGCAGAATACGAAAAAATGTCTGACGAGGTAGTGGCGAACGAGGAGCTGCTTCGCGAATGGATATTCGAGAAAGAGAAGGCGGAAGTCATTTTCGTTTCTGAAAACGGGACCGAGGTCGGATTTGCTCTGTTTTTTCATAATTTTTCGACATTTCTCGGCAGAGCGGGACTTTACCTTGAAGACATTTTCGTAAAGCCCGAATTCAGAGGCCGCGGACACGGCAAGGCACTCATAATGGAGCTTGCAAAAATAGCGGTCGAACGAGGCTACGGTCGGTTTGAGTGGTGCTGTCTTGATTGGAATAAGCCAAGCATAGACTTTTATCTTTCGCTTGGAGCAAAACCGATGGACGAATGGACAACTTACCGTCTTTCGGGTGACGAGCTTACAAGGCTTGCGGGGAAATACTCATGAAAAAGCTACTTATAACGGGCTTTGAGCCATTTGGCGGGGAGATTATAAACCCGTCGTGGGAGGCGGTATCGCGTCTGCCCGATAAGATAAATGATTACGAACTGACTAAGCTTCTTTTACCCGTCGTTTTCGGTGAAGCGGCGAATAATGTGATAAGGACTGCAGACGGGCTTCGCCCCGACGTGATAATTTCCGTCGGTCAGGCGGGAGGACGAGATGCCATTACGCCCGAGCTCATCGGAATCAATCTGCGTTACGCAAAAATTCCCGATAATAAAGGAAATCAGCCGATCGACGAACCGATCATGGGAAATAGTGAAAATGCGTATTTTTCAACCTTGCCCGTGAGGAGCATATCAGATGCGATAAACTCGGCAGGAATACCGTCGCGCGTTTCATATTCTGCCGGCGCATACGTCTGTAACGATCTGCTCTATACCCTGCTTTCGCACTATGACGGCAGCGGCGTGAAAGTCGGCTTTATACACATCCCGTACTCTAAAGAGCAGGAGAAAGAACCGTCGATAGAGCTTGATAAAATAATTCAGGCACTTGTGACCGCGATAGAGAACCTTGACTGACGGAGAAATTATGAAAACAATAATTGAGACTGAACGCCTTATTCTTCGGGAATACACGCCTGATGACTTCGACGCGCTGTATGAACTCCTTTCCGACCCTGAAACGATGAAGCACTATCCGAAGCCATACGATGAAAACGGCGCCCGACGTTGGCTTAGCTGGAGTTTCGATAACTATGAAAAATACGGCTTCGGACTATGGGCGGCGGAGATTAAGGAAACGGGAGTTTTTATCGGCGACTGCGGGATCACGATGCAGAATATTGACGGTGAGACCCTACCCGAAATAGGATATCACTTATATAAAGATCACCAAGGAAAGGGCTACGGTAAAGAGGCGGCACGCGCGGTGCGTGATTGGTTTTTTCTGAATACCGATTTTGATGCCGTTTACTCATACATGAAGTACACTAACGTGCCGTCGTATTCAACCGCCAAATCGATTGGAATGACGCTGGTAAAGGAATATCCCGATCCTGAGGATACTATCCTCTTTGCTTACAGGATCACGCGTGAAGAATGGAAAAAACACCTTGAATGATTCAAGGTGTTTTTTGCTGGATCAATCTTCTTTTTCGCACTCAAAATGCCGTTCTTCGAGCACCTCGTTTGCCGCAGTGCGAACGATTATCGCCTTAACGAGAGTATCGAGCTTTGAATCCTCTCTGTAATCTGCGGGCGCGAAATACTTGATCCTATCCTCGGCGAGCATCTTGTGTACACGCGACTTGTCGCTCGTTTTTCCGTCGTAAACGCCGATCGAGTGACCGCCGCGCGAATTTATCAGCTTCATGCAGGGAATATCGGTTGCGCTGTCACCGATATAGACCATATTTCGGAAGGGAACTCTTACGCTGTCGGGCGGGAAATGATCGTTTACACCCGAGTCGTTCACGTCGAGAACGCCCTTTTCGATACGGAAAAGGAACTGCGTTTTGTTCGTGTAGTTTATTGCCTGTGCTGGCCATACGGCAACGCCCTTTTTATCGAACATAAATGAGCTTGCGTATATCTTTTCAAATGCGCCTGCCTTTGCTATCGACGTACCCTCTATCATCTCTTTAAGACCTGACGAGATTATATAGTGCTCGACGATAACGCCGTGATCAGCACCGTATCTTCTTATTCTCTCAAACCATTCTTCAACACCGGGGAAAAGCTCGACCTTAGAGCCGTAATCGGCAAGTGTTTTTTTCGTAAATACCAGACGTCCCTGTGCTTCGTCTACCATTTTATACATATAGGCAAGGTTAGTGTCCATATCGTTCTCGGTCGCAAGAGCGTTGCACTCCTTCCAGAACGTTTCAACGTCTCCGTCATAGACTGCCTGTATATATCCCTGCGCTTGCATATCGTCGGGCGAGAGAGTCTTATCAAAATCATAGCAAATAGCAAGAACGGGCCTATCTTCTTTTGTTTTTCTTATTGCCATAACTATTCCTCTTTCAATTTGATACAAGCATTATACCACAAAAACCGAAGTGTTGCAACGGTATTGAAAAAATTACGCGTTTATGATATAATTGAAGCGTAATAAAATAATGCGAGGCTTAATATGAATTTCACAAAAATTGCCGAATTGAGACAATCCTGCCGCAGTTACGACGCGGAGCGCCAAGTAGAGGGCGAAAAGCTTGAAAGAATACTTGAATCTGCGCGCCTGTCACCGTCTGCCTGTAACGGCCAGCCGTACTTTATAACGGTCTGCAAGGGCGAAAAGGCAAAAGAGGTCTCAAAGGCGACGGGCGGAATGGGAATGAATAAATTTGCCACCGACGCGCCTGTCTTGCTCGTAATATCCGAGATGCCATACGTTGCGACCGCAGCGCTTGGCGCAAAGGTCAAAAAGAACGATTATCGCTCGATCGATATAGGAATCGTAGCGGCATATATAACGGCGGAAGCGACCTGCCAAGAGCTTGGCACTTGTATTCTCGGATGGTTTGACGATCCGGAAATACGGAGGATATGTAACCTCGACGGCGCAGTCCGTCTCGTCATAACGCTCGGTTATCCCAGATCAGACGATAAGCTCCGCACAAAAAAGCGTAAGGATATGAAAGAGCTTGTGAAAATTATATAATGATAAAAAAATTGCACCGCGACTAGGCGGGCGACCAATGGTCACCCCTACGAGAACATTTGAAGGTTTCGACCTGTTGTTAACCTTCTCCAGCGGGAGAAGGTATAACGCCGTCTGCGACGGCTACACCTCATCCGAGGTTTACCTCTTGCACCATTCCCCAAGGGGAAGGCAAGAC
>JAZQGU010000065.1:0-18333 GCA_045540175.1 Eubacteriales bacterium
AAGGTTGACGGATGAGGTG
The DNA here is from genome assembly GCA_045540175.1 of Eubacteriales bacterium. Classification (GTDB taxonomy): domain Bacteria; phylum Bacillota; class Clostridia; order Oscillospirales; family CAG-272; genus Colimorpha_A. Next base: position 20 of record JAZQGU010000065.1, read on the forward strand.
TCCGGGAACAATGTAACATCATTTTGTAACGGCGGGAGCAAGCCCCCGCCCTACGAATAACGTGCCGAAGCATCAGGGCGTCGTCTTGCCTTCCCCTCAGGGGAAGGTGTCGGCGGAGCCGACGGATGAGGTGTCACAAAGGGATGTAACGCTTATTAAATGTTCCCCGCCGCTATGTACATTTTCTTCATTTCAAGCGCGTCCTCCGCCATCGTTCCCGCGCTTTCGCAGATGATACGGGGCGTGAGGTTGTTCTCGTAGATAACCTTGGCAAGGGGCGAAAATTCGGGGCCGTAGACGGTATCTGTAAAGGTAAGATGCTTCTTTTCGCCGCCCGAGGTGAATTCAATCTTTGAAAAATGGCAATGCAGATTTTTTGCGACCTCGTCAGTCAAAGCCGATCCGATCCTGTCGAAAACGCGCTTGTAATCGTCCTCGGTGACGAAGACGTTACCGAGATCGCGGGCGTTCAGATGCCCGAAATCAACGACGGGAATGAGACGCGGACTTATCTTGCAGAGCTCAATTACCTCGTCGAGAGTGCCGAGCTGGTTGATCTTGCCCATTGTTTCAAGACCGAACTTTACATCGGTCTGAATTTCGTCAAGAGCGCGCGTTATCGTGTCGGCGGCAAGGGCAACTGCCTCTGCGCGGGTGATCTTCGGTGCGCTTCCCGTGTGGATAACTATGCGGTCAGCGCCGAGAAGCTCGGCGGCATGGACGCTTTTGCGGATATAATCAATGCTTTTAAGGCGTTTTTCGGTTTCAACGCCCGAAAGGGAGATGAAATAAGGAGAGTGGAGCGACATTGCGATGCCGTATTCCTTTGCCTTGTTTCCGACCTCGATGAAATTCGCGTCGGAACCTGTCACGCCGTTTCCGCACTGGTATTCGTAGGCGTCAAGACCGATCTCACTCAGCCACTTGGGCGCCTGCTTTGTCGATTTATTACCCGCGGCGTAGAAGCTCTCGGAGTTTCCGCCCGGGCCGAATAATGCTTTGTCACTCATTTTACGTTCACCGTGCCTGATAGATCTATAGTGTTTAGCCTTACTCCGCTGTAGGTCAAATTGGAATTGAAGGTTGCCTCGATGCTGACCGTGTCACCGTACTCGACCTCGATGGTCTTGGTGCAGAGGAGAGTTTCGCTCTTGGTGTTTGCTTCCTGTCTTATCGGGTCGGTCGAGAATTTGAATTCCTCACCGCCGATAACGAGGATATTGTCGGATCTTCCGTTAATTCCGATGCTGTAATGCTCAAGATAGAGGTTGACGGTAAGATAAACCCTTCCGTCCTGCCCAAATGCGGAAATATCAGCTCGGAGATTGATAGCGACGCCCGTATCGGATCTGATGCTCTTTTCGAGAAGCAGACCGTCGGGAATATCGGGATCTGTCTCGTCGGGAGCTGTGGTGTTATCGGGAGTTGTAGTTTGTTCGGGAGTCGTAGTTTGAGATGGGGGAGTGGTAACATCGGGGGTTGTAGTTTGAGATGGAGTAGTGGTGTTATCGGGGGTTGTTGTGGTGTCTGGCTTTGTGGTATCACCGACGGTTGTGGTGACTGTCGGCGGGGTCTTTTCTTCGTCATTGTCATTCGTTATAACGAGCGCTGATGTAAGCGATATTATCATTATAATTAGAAGAACGATTATGACCTTTAATGCAATGTCATTTCTCATGTTTTACCTCCTTATGTTTTGTATAATTAATGTGTTGATCGTTTTGGTGCGGCGAATGAGGTGTAGCCGTCACAGACGGCGTCGTTAGCCTTCCCCAGCGGGGGAAGGGGGACCACCGAAGGTGGTGGATGAGGTGTAGGTTGCGAAGCACCCGTGTGTAAAACCGATGCAACATCACATCTATAACACCATTATTTTTTCACTATCGTATAAAGCTTCCATCCGAGCTCCTCGGAATAAGCGGCAATTCTGCCGTCCGAGACGTCGGAGATATAGTCGAAGGTAAACGGCAAAACGACGCTTCCGTCGGTAGCTATCATACCGTAACCGCTTTCTGTATGAGCAACGGCAAGCCCCTGGAAGAATGGGCGCGCATCGTCAAACAGCGGCTCGGAGACCCAGGAATGGTCGACGTTAAGATAACCGTATCTGCCGTCCTTAGAGAGAAGCATAACGCTGTCTGAATATCCCTCAAGGGAGTATTCTCCCGGAATCGGAAGGCTATTACCCTTTTTATCAACGAGGCGGTTTTCATTCTTGACGAGCTTGCTCGCGGTCTTTGCGTCGAGAATGCTGTAACGTATCATTGCGTAGCCGTTCTGGAAGTAATACATTCCGTAGTCGTTTATATCGTTGTTGATTCCCGGGTAATAGGTCTGGTAATGCTTCTTGTAGTTAAGCTCCGCGGGGGTGATATACGGGTTATCTATAAGCGCAACGGCTCTTTCGCCCTTGGTGTTGATGAACATCAGCTTGAACTGGTCGTACATAACGCAGGCAAGTCCGTCAGAGGTGAAATCGTAAGCCATATAGAACGACGGCTCGATCTTAACTTCTCCCGCGCTGTTCTTGTAGCCGTAAACCTCACGGTACTCGACACGGTAGCGCTTGCCGTCCTTTTCGATTATATCACCGTCCTCGGGCTCCGGGGGAGGCTCCGGCTCCGTGGTCTGTTCGGGCTCGGTCGTGACGTCGGTAGAATCGGAGGTATCGGTACCTGTGGTGTCCGTGGTATCTGTCGTGTCGGTTACGGTTCTTACCGACGGCTCGGAGGGCTGATCTGTCGTATCGGGGGTCGTCGTTACGTCGTCTGAGGATGTGTCGGATCCCGTTGTGTCGGTTGTTATATCGGTGTCTGCCGTTACGTCGGGATCGGTAGTTTCATTGGGATCCGTCGTCTCGGGCTCGGTCGTTTCGGGAGCCGTAGTCGTTATATCCTCGATATAAATAAGGAACATTTTCCTCGTTTTGAAGGGGTGAAGATCAATATTCGACTTCGCAAAATACCTCGGACTGTCGAGCGCGATGGGAAGACGGTTGATCTCGTCCTCAGTTATCGAAACGAGACCGTCTTTTGTGAGCTTGAAGTATTTTCCGTTGCTCTTTACGACGGGAGCGCCGTCGAAGGTCTTCTGATATTCGAGGGAAATTCCTATTTCCTTCGAAATTTTTTTGCCCGACTGGTTATAAACGACGTTCTTTTTGCCGTTATTGACTATCGCGTAGCCAAAATAAAGCCGAACTCTCGGAAGAGCGACGGTGCTGTCAACGTATTTTGTCCAAAATGTTCCGTCAGCCTTTTGATAAAATTCTCTTTTCGTCACCGTGTGGTCCGCAAGGGAAAATTCGCCGTCAAGATAAGGCGCATCTGTCAATGCAAGAGCCGAGGATGAGCCGAATTTGTCGTAAGATACCGAATAGCCGTTCTTCAACAGCTCGTCAAGAGTTTTGATCTCATTAAGGATATCCTCGTCTCCGCCACTCGATACGGGCGGAGGGGCGGTCGTGGTATCACCGCCCGAGGTAGTATTATCGGTAGTCGTATCAGGGGTGGTATCTTCGGGTGAGGTTCCCGTGTCATCGGTCGTCGTATAGAGGACGGGACGCTTGATGAATGAAAAATCGTACGCACCGCCGTCGTAAAGAATTATGGCGGAGATCAGTGCCAAAAACAGCACCATTGCCGTTATTCTGATGACGATATTCTTCGTTTGCTTCATTTTTTCTCCGTTATTTGTGGTATTTTCCGTTATTTATTATCGTAAATGCGCGGTAGATCTGTTCGAGAAGAATGACTCTCATGAGCTGATGCGGGAAGGTCATTTTTGAAAAGGAAAGACGAAGGTCGCAGGACGCCTTGACGTCCTCTCCCATTCCGTCGGAGTCGCCGATAACGAATGCGATCTCGGAAATTCCGCGTGTCGGAAGCTCCTCGAGCTTTGAGGCAAGCTCCTCGCTGCTGAGCTGCTTACCCTCGACGCAAAGGGCGATCTTGAACGCCTTTTTCGGCAAATTCGGGATCAGCTCGCGGTCGGTTTTGGTTTCCTTGATCGTAAGAGATGCATACCCGCTTATTCTTTTTGAGTATTCTTTTATCGCGTCGCGCAGAAATTGCTCCTTCAGCGTGCCGACGCAGAGAACGGTTACGTTAAGCATAGATTGTCCTTGTTTTATTTTCGCATTTCTTTTCTCGTGAAAAGAAACGCTCGCAAAGAAACACGCCAAGGGGCAAACCGATGAAAATTTGCCGGAGCAAATTTTCACACGTTTTCCCCTTTGGAAACCCCTTTCGGTTTAAGGAAGCTTCGCCGCGTCGTCTTGCCTTCCCCTTGGGGAAGGGGGACCGCGTTAGCGGTGGATGAGGTGTAGGTTGCGAAGCAACCGTGATCCAAACCGATGTAACATCATTTTTGCGCGGTGCGCCGAGGACGTCGCACCCTACAAATAATGTATCGAAGCATCGGGGCGTCTTTAGCCTTCCCCAGGGGGGGAAGGGGGACCGCGTTAGCGGTGGATGAGGTGTTCCAAACCGATGTAACATCGTTTTACGCGGGCGACCAATGGTCGCCCCTACAACAACGTATCAAAGTTTCGCCACGTTGTCTTGCCTTCCCCTCAGGGGAAGGTGCTGAACGAAGTGAAGCGGATGAGGTGTAGGTTGCGAAGCAACCGTGTGTTAAACCGATGTAACATCGTTTTTGTATCTTCACTCAATAAGCAGCGTCGGTTCGTCTCTTTTAGCGGCAGAGACGGTGACGCCGTAGGGATCGGTTGCCTTTTTGACGGTTTCAAGCGCAATTTCGGGGGTGTTATTCTCCTCGCTAAGATGAGCAAGAAGTAATTTCTTCGTACCCTGACGCGCCCAAGCGCCCGAAATTTCGGCGCAATCGTCGTTTGAAAGATGACCGCCGCCCGAAAGAATACGAGCCTTAAGGGGTGCGGGATAGCTTCCGCACCGCACCATTTCACGGTCGTGATTTGCCTCGATTATCACCGCCTGACAACCGCACAGGCTGTCGTAAACGGTCTGAGTGACGTACCCTATGTCGGTAACGACTCCGACCGACGTATCACCGTGCGTAAATCTGTACCCGACGCAGGCGGAGCTGTCGTGCGGAACGGGAAACGCGTCAATATGAAGCTCGCCGAGATCGAGACGAAACTCGGTCCCGTGACGGCAGAGGCAGGTATCGAGGAGGCTGTTTTCCTGAATACGCAGGGCTCTTGCGCTCGGATCGGTGATATGTATGCGGCAGGGATGCTTTTTGAGAATCGCCGAGAGGGCGTGAGTGTGATCTCCGTGCTCGTGGGTGATAAAAATGTCGGTTACGCGGAGAATATTGCTTCCGACGTCTTCAAGGGCAGTCGTAAGCGCCTTTGCGCTTCCTCCCGCATCAACGAGGACGGTGTGTTCACCCGCCTCGATCAGCGTGCAATTACCCGACGAGCCGGAATAAAGGGAAATTACTCTCATCAGAATTTTATTCCTAAGTTGACAGTTGCAAATATATACGCGGTGTCGAAAATAAGCGTGAAGATTATGGCGATGATGATGTAAAGGAGCGGTCTGCTCTTTTCAAACCGATTCGCCTGCAGATTGATTATCTCGTCCTTTTCGGCGTTGGTAAGCTCGTCCGAAAAATCATCCCGCGTAAGCGGACGGAACGATCCGCGGTTGACGGCAATGTATATCATCGCCAAGACGGCAAGTCCGATCCAATAAATGTGTACGGCGGGCTTGAATTCCAGCGCGATCATAACCTGGTATATGGAAAATACCAAAGCTGTTATTCCGAGAAGAATAAGAGCACGCTTTTTCGGAAACGGTTTTTTCTTTTTAACTTCGGTCACAGCGACCTGCTTTTTCTTTTTCTTCTTATGTTTAGCCAAGGGGGGTGTACCTCTTTATGATAAAAATTATTGCGAACGCTGTTTTACCTTCTCCAGCGTGAGAAGGTATTTCAACGTGTCGAAGAATCGGGGACGTCATCTTGCCTTCCCCTTGGGGAAGGGGGACCGCGTTAGCGGTGGATGAGGTGTCCCAAGGGGATGTAACACCGTTTTACGCGGGCGACCAATGGCCGTCCCTACTAAGGGGATTTTTTGATGAATAATGAATAATGAATAATGAATAATGAATAATGAATAATGAATAATTGTCAGGCGAAGCATCGGGACGCTATCTTGATTTTACCCCGAAACGTCCTCGCCCTTCAGCGCGGCAATTCCGAGGCGGAGCGCCTTAGCCGCTACGCGTCTTTCATCGGGCGTGCCGTTTTCGAGCATCGGGAGAAGCGAACGGAAAAACTCGCCGATAATGGTCGGATCGTTCTTAAGCTGCTCCGTGCCGTAAAGCGGAAGCGTGAGGTCGCGTATTTCGAGATAAAATACGCCGTTCAATTCATTTTCAAGGGCTTTTACGTCGATATTGAGCGCAGTCGGGACGAATCCGACGAGCTCAATTCTCAAAAACGTCGTTTCGCTGAACTCGGAAATAAGCGCCGAAAGCTTTTTGCGGAGCTCGCTGCCGTCGGTGATTCCCGAAACGTCAAGGGTCGATTCCTCATAATTGTAGGTTGAGATCGTTATGCTCTCAAAGGTCGGTTTGCCGCCGTCAAAGGTGACGATTATCGCGCCCTTTGCGCCCGTTTCACCGAAATCGCGTCCGTTAAGACAGCCGCTGTACGCGTAGGGAACGCCGCCTGCCATCTTGACGCCCTCGGTAAGATGAACGTGACCGAATCCGCAATAGTCAAATTCGGTGTTCTCAATATCGGAAACCGACGCGGGGCAGTACGGGGAGAGCGGATCGCCGATCTCGGCGTGACCGCAGAGAATATTGATCTTGGTCCTGTCCTCGGGCTTGATGCCGATGAAAGGGCAGGCTTCAAGGGTGTTGGTACCGACGAAGGCGTAGCCGTAAACGCGGAGATCTGTTCCTTCAATATCAATATACGATATCTCGTTCGACTTGAATATATGGACGTTACCGGGGAAGCTTCCCGAGTAAACTCCGCCGTCACAGATCGGATCGTGATTTCCCGGGGAAATGACGAACTTTACGTTCGGAACCTCAGACACGGCGTCCTTGAAGAACTGAGCCGTATCTGCCGAAACGTAGGAGTTGTCGAAAATGTCACCCGCCATAATGACGACGTCGATGTTTTCGTTTTTAACGGTATTTATTAGAGAAAGGAAGGATTTTTTCAACTCCCGTCTCATAAGCGCCGATTGCTCGGGTGTTTTGGAAACAAACGGCGAATCGAGGTGAATGTCGGCGCAATGAAGAACTTTTATCATAGTATCTCTCTTTCGGTGGCGTATATTTATAGCTATACATAATAATTATAATAGAAAATAAAATATTTTTCAACCGTTTTGATAAATAATATAATTGTTTACAATATTGGGTTTTGGAATACAAATAACGTCCCGAAGATTCGGGGCGTTGTTAGCCTTCCCCTCAGGGGAATGGTGCAAGAGGTAAACCTCGGATGAGGTGTAGGTTGCGGAGCAACCGTGTTCTAAAGGCAAAGTAACATCGTAGTTATGCGGGCGACCAATGGTCGCCCCTACAACAACGTATCAAAGTTTCGCCACGTTATCTTGCCTTCCCCAGCGGGGGAAGGTGTCGGCAAAGCCGACGGATGAGGTGTCCCAAAGGGATGTAGTATCGTTTTGTAACGGCGGGAGCAAGCCCCCGCCCTACAAACAATGTGGCGAAGCTTCGAGACGTTGTTAGCCTTCCCCTTGGGGAAGGGGGACCGCGTTAGCGGTGGATGAGGTGTTCGGGTGTGATGCAACTTGATGTCTCAAACAAAAAACCGCCGATTTCTCGGCGGTTTTCCATTATTTAACGTAAGTAACTATCTTCCATTTCATTCCTGCAGGGGAATCATCGGGGGTCGATAAGAATTCTTCGCTTTCGCTCTCAATTTTCCAGCCGAGCTCGTCAAGATTCGGGAAAAATGCGTCGGCAGGGAGAGTGATGTCGAATTTCGTGACGTAAATTCTTTCACAGTAGGGAAGAAACAGCTTATAGATGCTGTCACCGCCGATAACGACGGCGTTTTCGCCCTCTTTTATCATCGAAAGAGCTTCTTCGGCGCTGTGTGCGACCTCGGCACCCTCGACCTTATAATCCTCACGGCGGGAGAGGATAATGTTTCTGCGGTTTTTAAGCGGCTGACCGTTCGGGAATGTGGATAGGGTCTTCGAGCCGAGAATGACGGTCTTTCCGCTCGTAACGGAACGGAAATTACGTAGATCCTCTCTGACTCGGCAGAGAAGCTCGCCCTTGTTGCCAATTCCCCACGCGGTATCTACCGCGACAATAGCTTCGATACTCATATCAAAGAAGAGATGCAAGCTCGGGAGCGATATCGGTCTTTTCCCAGCCGACGTTCAGCTCCTCGCGTCCGAGGTGACCGTAAGCGGCGAGAGGCGCGTAGATGGGACGGCGGAGATCAAAGCGCTTGATGAGTGCTGCGGGACGGAGATCAACGAGCTGACATATCTTCTCGCAGATGATATCCTCGGCAACCTTACCTGTGCCGAAGGTGTCGACCATAACGGAAACGGGCTTCGCAACGCCGATGGCGTAAGCGAGCTGAACCTCACACTTGGTAGCAAGACCTGCTTTTACGATATTTTTCGCAAGGTAACGGCAGGCGTAAGCACCAGTGCGGTCGACCTTCGTCGGGTCCTTGCCCGAGAACGCACCGCCGCCGTGGCGGGAATATCCGCCGTAGGTGTCAACGATTATCTTTCTGCCCGTCAGACCCGAGTCGCCGTGAGGACCGCCGACAACGAAACGGCCCGTGGGGTTAACGTATATCTTGGTGTTTTCGTCGATAAGCTCAGACGGAACGGTCGCGTAGATAACGTGCTTCTTTATATCCTCTCTGATCTGCTCGAGGGTGATTTCGCCGTCGTGCTGAGAAGAAACGACTACCGTGTCGATACGGACGGGCTTGTCGCCGTCGTATTCAACGGTAACCTGCGTCTTACCGTCGGGACGGAGATAGGAGAGCGTGCCGTTCTTTCTTACCTCGGTAAGCTTCTTTGCAAGCGCGTGCGAAAGCGAGATCGGGAGGGGCATAAGCTCAGGCGTCTCGTCGCAAGCATAGCCGAACATCATACCCTGGTCGCCTGCGCCTGTGTCGAGACCGTCGCCGTTACCCTCCTTTGCCTCATAGGAGAGGTCAACGCCGAGGGCAATGTCGGGAGACTGACCGTGTACCATGTTGATAACTGCGCAGGTGTCGCAGTCGAAGCCGTACTTGCCGCGGTCGTAGCCGATCTCTCTTACCGCCTCGCGTGCGATGGTCTGGAAATCGATGACGGCAGTGGTGGTGATCTCGCCCATAATGGAGATAACGCCCGTCGTTACGGTCGTTTCGCAGGCAACGCGCGCCATCGGGTCGATAGCGAGGATGGCATCAAGGACGGAATCGGAAATTTTGTCGCAAATTTTGTCTGGATGTCCTTCGGTTACTGATTCTGATGTAAATAACTTTCTCATTTTTTCTTCCTTCTTCTAAAATTCTCTCTTGTTTTCGTTCCGAGGGGACAAAAAGACCCTCGCAGAACGAGGGTCATCATTTTTTTAAAATTAAACTCTCATCTGCCCGGATTTGGCACCTTTTTGGCGGTTTTCCGAGCATTCATCACGCTCACGCCAAATGGTTGTCGGGCTTCACAGGGCCGGTCCCTCCGCCACTCTTGATAAGAACGAGGATATTATAGCATATCTTTAGACGGATTTCAACCTTTTTTGAGAAAATTTTTATTTGATAAAAAACGGGCGAGCAATGCTCGCGCCTACAACAAAGTATCAAAGCTTCGCCACATTATCTTGCCTTCCCCAGCGGGGGAAGGGGGACCGCGTTAGCGGTGGATGAGGTGTAGGTTGCGGAGCAACCGTGTGTAAAACCGATGTAACACCGTTTTGGCGCGGACAGTCGAGGACGCCTGTCCCTACGAATAACGTGCCGAAGCATAGGGGCATTGTTAGCCTTCCCCTTGGGGAAGGGGGACCGCAGACGTTGCGTCTGCGGTGGATGAGGTGTTCCGAAGGAAAGTAACTAATTCAAGATATAATCAGATTTTTCACCTGACACCTCATCCGCCTCGTTACACTCGGCACCTTCTCCCACTGGAGAAGGTATAATAACGCCCCTAAGCTTCGCCACGCCCCTCCCTTACCAAAAATAGAGTGAACGTCGTATTACCTTCCCCAAGGGGAAGGCTTTTTCGTGACATTCTTCCAACACAAAAACAGGCGACTGCCGTCGCCTGTTTTAATATCAATCAGCCAAAAGCTTCATTTTCGAAAGGACTCTTGCGAGCTTTTTACCCTGGGGGAGCATTTCGACCTCCTCGCGGGTGATTCCGCGGATAACGAGGATGGTGATAACGTAAACGATCACCGCCGTGAATATCGAAAGCATAAGGGAAATATCCGCTACGCCGATAAGCATATAGAAAAGCTTAAACGATCCGATCGCTCCGCAGGCACAAACGAGCGCCGAAATAAGCGGCTTGATAAGGAGCTTCGCAAAGTTCGGAGTATATCCGATCTTCTTGCGAATGAAGAAGAAATTCATTGCCGAGATCGTGAAGCAGGAAAGAATTGCCGAAATTGGCGAGCCCATAACGCCGATCTCCTTTACAGAAACGAGCGCCATGGTAGATATCACCTTTACGACTGCGCCGACAGCAACGCTGATAACGGGGTATCTTCCGAGCTTATGGGACTGAAGAATTGCCGCAGTCGTTGATATCATACTCATAAAGAATACCGAAATAACGTGTACCGAAAGAAGCGGGCCTGCTGTTCTTGCGGCGGATGCCGAACGGAAAAGGAAGGCGACTATCGGCTCGGCAAGCACCGAAATACCGAAAACGCAGGGGAGAATTACGATGACCGCCATACGGAAGGCGGTATTCATCGCCTTTCTGACCTTTTCGCTGTTTCCCTCGGCGACGGCGACCGAGATAAGCGGTACGATGACCGACGTTATCGGGTTTGCAAACGCGAGAATTATGTTACTTATCGGGGTAACGCAGGTCTTCAGGTTACCGATAAACGCCTTCGTTACCTCCTGCGTGTAGTTAAGCTGAAGACCGCGGGAGAGGATAATGCCGTCGAGCACGTTTGAAAGCGTCATAACGGAGCTTGAAAGCGTTATCGGAATGGCGATCATAATGAGCGTCTTGACTATCGTTCCTGCCGGACGAGTTTCCATACCGTCCCTTAAGAGGTCGGCGTACTCGGTATCGTACTTGGCGGGCTTGAAGAGAAGCTTGCGGATGATAAGCGATACCATTCCGGCGGCAACTCCGACAGTAAGACCGAATACCGCGTAAGCGGCGACGATATGAGTCGGCTTGCCTGCCTGAACGGCGTAATTTGCGAAGAGGATACCGAGGGTCATCTTTCCGACAGCCTCGATGACGTTCGAGACCGCCGACGGAACCATATTCTGATAGCCCTGGAAATATCCCTTCAGTGCCGAGGCGATGCAGATGAAGAAGAGGGTCGGAGCGATCGCCATAATGCTGAAGGATAGATTGTCTATCTTGTACGCGCGCTCAAAGAGGGGCGCGCCGAAGAACATAATGGAGGTGCCGATAAGACCTATGGCAACGAAAAGCCACATGGCTATCTTCATTATCTTCTTGCTTTCCCTTACGTTACCGCTTGCTCGGTTTTCCGATATCATCATTGATACCGCCGTCGGCAGACCGACGTTCGATACGGTATAGAGAAAGGCGTATATGTCGTAGGCGTTGTTGTAGTATGCCATTCCGCTGTCGGAGAGGATTCCGCGAAGCGGTATTTTGAGGAGCAGTCCGACGGTCTTGACGAAAAGGTTTGCTATCGTCAGAGCGAGGACGCCCGAGAGCATTCGGGATGCTCCCTTTTTTGCTTTTGCACTCACTTTTTTACCCTTTATGTTACTTATTTATATATTCGTATGTGTATTTCGGCTCGAATATTCTTTCGATCTTTCCGCCGTTCGGAGATAGGAACTTGCTGACGGCACCTGCGCCGACGGCGTAGATGTCCTGAAGCTCCTCCATTATGTAAATATTATACAGCCCCTCGTAACCGTCACGGCAGAAGCCGACGTTTTCAAGATTGCCCTGTGCGTTCTTCTGTCGGTAGAGGTAATAGGGGAAATATCCCGCCTCTCCGAGTGCCTTTTGAGAATAATCGACGCAGGCGGAGCTGATATTACCGAAAAACGAGTAGATACCGCGCCGATCACCCTGCTCGAGCGCTTCTGTGGTAAAGGTCGCGGAACGCTTGACGCAGTAGGTGTGAACGGTGACGTTTTGCGGGTTCAGAGCAATTATATCGTCGACGGTACGGCAGAAGCTTTCCTCGGTTGCGGTGGGAAGCCCTGCGATAAGGTCGGTATTTATGCTCTTTATACCGCTTGCACGCGCAATTTCATAAGCACGGTAGAAATCCTCGACCGTATGACGGCGTCCGATCTCTTCAAGCACCGAATCGTCGAGAATTTGCGGATTTATACTCGTGCGGTCAACGCCGTAGGAGGTCATAATATTAAATTTTTCCTTCGTCACGGTGTCGGGACGGCCGGCTTCAACGGTAAATTCGAGGATGTTATGCCCCTTTATATTATCCACAACTGTGGAAAGAAGACGCGTGAGCTGCTTTTCATCAAGTACGGTAGGAGTTCCGCCGCCGATGTAGACGGTGGTCAGGGACTTGCCCGATTCGTTTATCTTACGGCAGGTCTTTGCGATATCAAGGCACAGCTTGTCGAGATAATCGGGGAGAGTCGCAAGATACCTGGGTGTCGAATAGGAGACGAAGGAGCAGTAGGCGCACCTTGTCGGGCAGAATGGGATCGAAATGTAGAGCGAGCAGGTGTTTCCTCCGAGGATCGAGCGCGCATACGCCTGACGCTTGTTTACCTCGGTAAGAAGCATCGCCTTGTCGTGGCGGAGCAGGTACTCGCTTTCAAGTGCCAAGACAGCCTCTTCGCGCGTCAGCCCCTTGCTTATAAGCTCGTCCGCGATTTTTGCAGGACGTACGCCCGTGAGGATTCCCCACGGCGGAGTCTGTCCGAGAAGCTTTTCGCCTGCCGACTGAAACGCCTTACCCACGGCAAGCTTTTTTGCTCTGTCGGGGGTCAAAAGCGGATTAATCTCGGCTTTTCCATTACCGAAAACGGTCGTTTTTCCGTCGAAAAGCGTCACTTTTGACTCAAAAACGGTACCGTTTTCGACCAGAATCACGCTCGCCTCGGGAATATTTCCCGTCTGACACTCACCCTCGGGAAACTTCGCGCCCGGGAAGAATATCAGACACAGATTTTGACAGTAGGTGCGGCTGATGCCGCCGTCAACGTTAAGAATCATTTTTTGTCCTTTCGGAGCTCGTCGGTATCGAGGATGATGGTGACGGGGCCGTCGTTAAGCAGCTCGACCTTCATATCCGCGCCGAAGATCCCCCTTTCGGTCTTACATTCCGAGAGGGAGCATACCTTATCGGTAAAGTATTCGTAAAGCTCGTTTGCACGGACGGGACCCTCTGAACTAAAAAAGTCGGGACGGTTGCCGTGAACGCAGTTTGCGTATAGGGTGAACTGCGAAATTACGAGAATTTCGCCGCCGACTTGGCTAAGCGACAGGTTCATTTTACCGTTTTCGTCGCAGAAAATACGCATTTTCGCAATTTTCGATGCGAGCAGGTCAGCCTCCGTCTCGGTGTCGCCACGTCCGACGCCGAGAAGAACGAGAAAACCGCCGTTTATCTTGCCGACGACCTCGTTATCAACGGTGACCGACGCATATTTTACTCTTTGAATTACTGCTCTCACGTTGTGTAACCTCTCGATACTTCCTCTACGTTGTCGACGGAGCGCAAACGCGAGAGGATCGATTTGAAATGGTCAAGATTTTTACAGCTTACGGTAAGCTCGACTATCGTACAGTCGGAACGGTTGTGTGTGGTTATTCCGAGGAGTGCGACTCTCATATCGGCAAGCGCCATCGTGATATCGGCGATAAGTCGGATTCCCGGCTGAGCTATTATGCGGATCTGAGCCTCAAATTCCCCGCCGTGATTATTTGTGCTTTCCCAGCGTGCGTTTACCCAGCGGTCTATATATGCGGGATTGTTAAGTCCCGAAACGACGTTCGGGCAGTCCTGCTTATGAATGGAGATTCCGTAGCCCTTGGTGATAAATCCGATGACGGAATCGCCCGGAAGCGGATTACAGCACTTAGAGAACTTGACGGAAAGTCCCTCGACGCCGTCGACGATAACGCCGCCGTTTGACTTTTTGCGCTTTACGGTCTGAACGTCGGAGGCGTCTACGATTGCGGGCGTTTCGTCCTTGACCACGCGGTCGAATTCGTCCTTTATCTTCGTTCCGATCTTCGAAACCGTAATACCGCCGTAGCCGATGGTATTGAAAAGGTCTTCAATATCCTGAATACCGATACGCTTTGCGACATTAAGAAGGATTTCGTTCTTCTGAGCGTCGGTACACGTCTTGCCGATGCGCTTGAATTCGCGCTCGACTTCAATTCGTCCCACGTTGATATTCTCGGGGCGTTGTTCCTTTTTGAACCACTGACGGATCTTGTTCCGCGCCTCACCGGTGCGTACGATCTTCATCCAGTCACGGGAAGGACCTCGGGAAGCGGCTGAGGTGATTATCTCAACTATCTCGCCGTTTTGCGGTGCGCGGTCGATCGGGACGATCATACCGTTTATCTTCGCGCCGACCATCTTGTTACCGACGGCGGAGTGTATAGCGTAAGCGAAGTCAATGACCGTCGCGCCCTGCGGCAGCGTTATAATATCGCCCTTCGGGGTAAAGACGAAGACCTCGTCGTGCATAATATCTATTTTGAGTGCCTGAAGGAACTCCTCGGGGTCGCGGGTATCGTCCTCGGTTTCGATCAGCTTCGCTATCCAGGACAGCTTGCGGTCGATCTCTTCCTTGGAGTCCTCTCCGCTCTTGTATTTCCAATGCGCGGCGACACCGTATTCGGCGATACGGTGCATTTCCCAGGTTCTTATCTGAACCTCAAAGGGAATTGCATTACGACCCATGACGGTCGTATGGAGAGAACGGTACATATTCGGCTTCGGGGTCGAAATATAGTCCTTGAAACGGCCCGGTACCATATTGAACATCTCGTGTATCATACCGAGGACGACGTAGCATTCTTCCTCGCTGTCGACGATGACGCGGAGCGCGTAGAAGTCGAATATCTCTTCAAAGCTCTTATTTTGCTGATACATCTTGCGGTAGATGGAATAAACGCTCTTGACTCGTCCTTCAAGGGTGAACTTTATCCCCGCATCGGTCAGCTTATCGGAGACGCGCTTGCGCGCCTGCTCGATGAAATCGCGGCTTTCGCCGTAACGCTTTTCGATATCGTTTTTTATCTCCTCGTAGCCGATGGGGTCGAGGTATTCGAGGGAGAGATTTTCAAGCTCGTGCTTCATTCTCTGCATACCGAGGCGGTGTGCGAGAGGCGCGTAAACGTGCATCGTCTCAAGGGCGGTGCTTCGTCTCTTTTCGTCCTTTTTGACCTCAAGCGTGCGCATATTGTGCAGGCGGTCGCAGAGCTTTATGAAGATGACACGGACGTCCTTCGACATCGCAAGGAACATCTTACGGAGGTCCTCAACGTGCTGCTCCTCTTTATCGGAGAAGGGAATACGGACGAGCTTGGTAAGCCCGTCGACGAGGTGTGCAACGTCTTCTCCGAACTCCTTTTTTATCATAGGAAGGTCGATAAGCTCGCCGCAGTCCTCGACAGTATCGTGAAGGAGCGCGGCGCAGATCGAATCGGTATCGAGACCGAGTCCGACCGCGATCTCGGCAACCGCTACGGGATGGCTGATATAAGGGTCTCCGCTGTATCGGAACTGACCCTCGTGAAGACGGTTTGCCAGCTCGTATGCGCGCATTATTTTCTCGGTGTCGTAGCTCTTGCCCGTTTTTTCAAGGGCAGAAAGTAGCTTACCGATGCCTGTCGGGTCGTTTTTTACTGTTTCGTCAGTCGTTTGTATATGCATGATTTCGTCAGATCCACTTTCGTTTCTATTTGAGGAATCGAGATGCGTATGCTCTCGCTTCCTTTTTCGCCCTCGGGCTGACCGAGGACGATGACTCCGCTTTCGTTAAGAATATCGAGGCAAAGGCGGAGCTTGATATAATCGGTTTCCCCGCCGCTTATCGGGGTAAGCGCGTGAAGGAGCGAGCGCAGGGAAATATCGGCGCCGCCCTCGGGGAGGGTTCTTTTCAGATGGAGATAGGTGCTTACAAAGTCTGCACGGACGGGAAGCCCGTCACCGATCGGACGCACGCCGTGAAGAATTTCAAGATAGTCGTTATATTCCTTTTCCCGCTCACAGCTTTGTCCGTCGGAACGGCGGATATCGCGCAGGAGCACCTGCTCGCTTCTCGTTCCGCGGAATTCGTTTATTCCGAGGCGGAAGGCTATGTCTACCTTATCGGACGGCGAAAATCCGAGCTCCTCGGGAGACGAGCCGAAATAAACGGCGTTGAAGCGTCGGTTTCCGCCCTCAAGGAGATACTTTGTGTGTCTGCCCTGACCCATCGAGGTCACCTCCAGCACGGTAAGCGACGGGCAGTAAAAGGACGGAAGCGGATTTCCGACTCCGCAGGGCTCGATAAGCTCAAGCTCGGAGGCTTGCGAGAGGGTTATTTCGCTCGGGAAAAGCTCAAAATCGAGCTCAAGCGTCGGTACCGATCCCTCCTGTCCGAGAGAGGAGAGGGCGTATTCTTTCAGCTTTTTCTTGAACGGCTCAAGGTTTTCGCGTTTTATCGAAAGTCCCGCAGCCAGCTCGTGACCGCCGAATTTTTCGAGCAGGTCGGAGCAATGAAGGAGGGCTTCCACGAGGTTCATTCCCTTGACGCTTCGTCCCGAGCCCTTGCCGATATCGTCCTCGAAGGAAATTATTATCGACGGCTTGCCGTATTTTTCGGTGATCCGTGAGGAAACGATACCGATAACTCCGTGATTCCAG
Organism: Eubacteriales bacterium; assembly: GCA_045540175.1. GTDB lineage: Bacteria > Bacillota > Clostridia > Oscillospirales > CAG-272 > Colimorpha_A. The sequence continues at coordinate 17,032 of JAZQGU010000065.1, forward strand.
CCCGTATCGTCGAGAACGATGACGGGAGAATCGGCGGCAAGCTCGGCTTCGATGCGCTCCTTTAGGGAGTCTACGATCTTATTTTCCTCATTTTGTCTCTGTGTATTGGTCAAACACAGCTCTTCTGCGATCTCTCGTATTTCATCGAGGTCGGTTTTCAAGAACAGCTCTGCCGCACGGGATGCCGACGCCATTCTTCCTGCGGCGTTGATACGCGGTGCGACGGTAAATCCGATAACGGAAGAGGTTATTTTGCGTTTTTTGGTAGGTGCTTTTCCCGCGTCGACGGCGTCGAGAAGCGCCGTAATTCCTGCGCGTGGGGAACGCTCCATATACGATAGACCCATGCTCACTATGAGTCGGTTCTCGTCGCGGAGCGGCATAACGTCCGCCACCGTTCCGAGAGCAACGAGGTCGATATATTTTCTGCAAATATAGGTAAGAAATCCGTCCGTCGGAGCTCCGCGCTTTTCGCGGAGCAAAAGCTCGATGGCGGTCACGAGCTTGAATGCAACTCCGACGCCCGCAAGCTCCTTGAATGGATAAGGGCAGTCTGGGCGGTGGGGATCGACGACCGCAACGGCGTTCGGAAGCTCCCCGCGGCACTCGTGGTGGTCGGTTATTACCATATCACAGCCGAGGGAACGGCAGTATTCGGCTTCCTCAACGGCAGTTATTCCCGTGTCGACGGTGATTATCAGGTTAGTTCCGTCGTTTACCAGCTTGTCGATCGCGTCGGAATTGACGCCGTAGCCCTCGCCGACGCGGTTTGGAATGTGGTATAGGGTATTTATTCCGTTGTCGCGGAAATAGAGCGAAAGCAGGCAGGTCGAGGTTACGCCGTCGACGTCGTAGTCGCCGTAAATGGCGATCCTTTCGCCCTTTTCAATGGCTGTGACGATCCGCTCCGCCGCCTTTTTCATATCCGCCATCAAAAACGGATCGTGGAAAAGCTCGGCTTCAAGACGGATGAAGGAGGATGCGTCAGAGGGCGTAACGTATCCTCGGTTGTAGAGCAGATTCGCGGTCGGAATCGACACTCCGAGCGTTTTTGCGATATTCATTACCTCGGCAGAACCACTGCGAGTGCCGATGTTCCATATTTTTTTCGCCATAACGAGCCTCCTTTCGTTTTGATTCTATGATAATAGATTTGTATATGCCTGGTTGATTTGAGGTTAAAAATTTGTTGTAGGGGCGACCATTGGTCGCCCGTTCGGGTGTGATGTAACATCGTTTTTATACGGGAGGAGCAAGCCCCTCCCCTACCAAAGGTAGAGTGAACGTCGTCTTGCCTTCCCC
>JAZQGU010000066.1:0-14352 GCA_045540175.1 Eubacteriales bacterium
GCAGGAGCATCCACTACCGGAAAGACTCTTTGGGCTTGCGGTAACCATGACCATGAGGTTGGACGTCTTACCAACTCTATTACTGAGGGAGACTACGATTCTTACGAAGGTTTCCAGAATATGATGAAGAACGACTGCGGCGAGCCGCTCTCTCTCTTCACTCAGCAGATGGACACTTCTACTACATCCGATTCTCTCAGCAAGGATCACTGGCTCGGAGCTCACTATAATATTAACGGTTTTGATTTTATCGTTATCAACTCCCCGTATGCTTCGGCTACATTCTATACCACAGGAACTCTCAAGTGGCTTGATGAGACCCTTGCAAAGATAGGTGCAGATAAGACCGTATTTATTACCGGTCACTATCCGCTTTACGATAGCCGTAATATGACCCGTAACGAGGATTACGGTATCAAGGGTACTAACTATACCAACTTCATGAACGTAATGAAGAAGTATAATAATGCTATCTATCTTTACGGACACAACCACGGAGACGGAGAATCGGTATATATCTCCGCCGATTCTTACGAAAGAATTACCCATTACGACAAGAACGGCAAGGTAGTTAGCGCAAGAATGGTTCCTCCTACATCGTTCATTACTTCGTTCATGGGTTCGGCATCCTTCTACAAATATTCTCTTAACCCCGACTGGCTCGGCGCGGCAGACCCCAAGATCGTTCAGGCTATGACTATCACCGTTTACGCTGACCGTATCGAGTTCAGCGTCATCAACTGCGGTAAAAATGAAGGTACGCTCCGCGATCCTTACGTTTACACTGTTAAGCGCGACGTTCTCGGCGGAGGCGGAAGCACTGAGACTATTGAGATCGAAGAGATCTATACAATGCCTAACGATCTTCCCACCGCGAGCAGCACCAACTGGGCAAAGAATAACTTCGCTCTCTACTATATGGACGTAGTTGACGGAGTTCTTAAGAACGACTGGAAGAAGGGTACCACATACGTTAACCTCAAATCCGGCGGACACGGAAAAGGTACATTCGACAAGCGATCCGGTTGCGCAATCAGAGTATTCCCCGAAGACCAGAAGTCTGCAGTGATTCAGTTTACCGCACCTAAGGACGGCATCTATAAGTACGAGGCTCAGGTCGTTTCGTATGCAAAAACCGGTAAGGGCGGTAATAAGCAGGTTGTATTCTCCGTTATGAAGAACGGTGTTATTTACAATATTACTCAGCCTAACTATAAGGAAGATTTTAACGGAATCATTTCCGGTACTATTGAGCTCAAGAAGGGCGAAACGCTCCTCTTTACGGCAGATCAGTATGTCAGATGCTTCTATGATCTTACCGCTTCCGTCGACTTCAAGACGGGTTGGATCGCGGGTATGTATTCCGACATCAGCATCGCCCGCCTCAGCGGCACTCCCACGGGCGAGGGCACCGTTAAATATAAGTATGACGGATCCGGTCTTGACTTCACCGAAGGCGGCTACTCTGTAAACTCCAATAATAACTACTCGGTAGTTGCAATTGATTACTCTGCAAAGAAGCTTCTCAGCGTTGAGCGCGGAACGACCGGAAAACTCGGCGCGGCCGTATACAAGGGAAGCGCGGGCAACGTAACCATCGCATACCGCAATTCCGATAACGTAACTCTTTACGGACCTTTCGGAGCTAACGCCAATAAGAACATAGCTTCTGCAATCGCCTTCAAGGCTCCCGCAGACGGAACCTATAATCTTACCGCACTCCTTCTCCACGGAAAGGATTATGATGCGGCAACAAAGAAGAATTCTTCTATCGTTTACGAGATCCTCGATAGCAATATGAACGTGATCTTCTCGGGCAGCACTGCTAATGCTTATACTGCTGGTAACGTAGAAAATACGTATTCGAGAGCAGCAGCGGAAGTAACCCTTAAGAAGGGCGAAAGCGCATATCTCGTATTCAGAGCAGCATCTGAGGCAAACGATCTCAGTTCTGCTGCAATGGCAACACAGGTAGTATCGCTTACCGCTGCCACAAGCGGTAAGGAATGCGATCACGAGTGGGATAAGTCCACAGGCAAGTGTAAGACTTGCGGAGAGACATGTACTCACTCCTGGAAGGACGGCGCTTGCACAGTATGTAAGAAGACGTGCTCTCACACCTGGAAAGACGGCAAGTGCACAGTATGTAAGAAGACGTGCTCTCACACTTGGAAAGACGGCAAGTGCACAGTTTGTAATAAGACATGTTCTCACACCTGGAAGGATGGCAAGTGCACAGCTTGCCAGAAGACTTGTTCTCATACTTGGAAAAACGGCAAGTGCACAGTTTGCTCGCTTTCCTGCAAGCACAGCTACGGAAACGACAACGTCTGCGACACCTGCGGATATAAGGACACTACCGCAACGACCAAGCCGACTACGACCACTCCCGAAACTACGACTAAACCCGTAACAACAACACCGGAGACGACAACAAAACCCGAGACAACGACACCCGAGGTTACAACAACACCCGAGGTTACAACAACACCCGAGACAACTACTACCGAAACCGAAACTTCAAAAACCGAGACCACAAAGCCCGATACGACTACAAAGCCGACCGAAACCGGTTCTAACGAAGATGAGGGCAAGGGCGAGAAGAAGAATAACGATACCATCGTTATCGTTGTTATCGCAGTAGTTGCGGCTGCAATAATTGCTGCTGTAGTTATCGTTCTCGTTAAGAAAAAGAAATAATGTATAACTAAAAAACGTCTGCTCGAAAGAGCGGACGTTTTTTGTCATATTGAAAAGTAAATGGTGAACTTGTTTACTACGAAATGCTGTGCGATGGTTTTTTGCACTCGAATGTTAATCTTCGGAGAAATAACAGTTTATTTTGGAATATTGCTGAATTTTTGACTTGACAATATGCTTATAATGTGTTATTATATATAAAAATTAATTAAGAGAGGAAATACTTATGATCAAGAGATTTTTAGCATCACTATTCGCGTTGGTGCTCATTCTCGGAGCACTTCCGATGGCTGCGTTTGCAGATCAAGTTGAGATCAGTGAGCATAGCTACACTATTCCGACGGCTAACGCATCGGCTCCTTCCGATGAACCGCTTATAACCGTCGGTACGATTTCCGACCCTCATACGGACTACGGTCTCCAGAACAAGGACCCTTATATCCGTACTTCTTATATTACTGCTATGAACGCCCTGAAGGCTGAGGGTATCGACGTACTTCTCGTCGGCGGAGACATCACCTCCGATAATGAAGATGGAGGCGGAAATCTCCGTTGGGAACGCAGCGTTTACGACAGAACTGTTGCCCAGTATCAGAAGTACTCTGCAGGAGCATCCACTACCGGAAAGACTCTTTGGGCTTGCGGTAACCATGACCATGAGGTTGGACGTCTTACCAACTCTATTACTGAGGGAGACTACGATTCTTACGAAGGTTTCCAGAACATGATGATTCAGGACTGCGGCGAGCCTATTGATCTCTTCACCCAGCAGATGGATACTTCAACGACATCTGATTCCCTCAGCAAGGATCATTGGCTTGGCGCTCACTATAAGATCAATGGTTTTGACTTCATTATCATCAACCCTCCGTATGCTTCGGCTACATACTATTCCACCGGAACTCTTAAGTGGCTCGACGAGACACTTTCAAAGATCGGAGCAGGTAAGACCGTATTTATTACCGGTCACTACCCCCTTTACGACAGCCGTAATATGACCCGTAACGATGATTACGGTATCAAGGACACTAACTATACCAACTTCATGAACGTAATGAAGAAGTATAATAATGCTATCTATCTTTACGGACATAACCACGGCGACGGAGATTCCGTATACATCTCTGCTGACTCTTATGAAAGAATTACCCATTACGACAAGAACGGCAAGGTAGTAAGCGCAAGAATGGTTCCCCCCGCATCGTTCATTACCTCGTTCATGGGTTCGGCTTCTTTCTATAAGTATTCTCTTAACCCCGACTGGCTCGGTGCGCCGGACCCCAAGATCGTTCAGGCTATGACGATCACCGTTTATGCTGATCGCATCGAGTTCAGCGTCATCAACTGCGGTGAAAAGGAAGGCTCGCTCCGCGATCCTTATGTTTACACCGTTAAGCGCGACGTCCTCGGCGGAGGCGGAAGCACTGAGACTATTGAGATCGAAGAGATCTATACAATGCCTAACGATCTTCCCACTGCGAGCAGCACTAACTGGTCAAAGGATAACTTCGCTCTCTACTATATGGATAAAGTTGACGGCGTTCTTATGAACGACTGGAAGAAGGGTACCACGTACGTTAACCTTAAGTCCGACGGACACGGAAGGGGCACCTTCGACAAACGCCCGGGTTCTGCTATAAGAGTATTCCCCGAAGACCAGAAGTCTGCGGTAATTCAGTTTACCGCACCTGAGGACGGCATCTATAAGTACGAGGCTCCTGTCATTTCGTATGCAACGACCGGTAAGGGCGGTAACAAGCAGATCGTATTCTCCGTTATGAAGAACGGCATTATTTACAACATTACTCAGCCTAACTACAAGGAAAACTACAGCGGAATCATTTCCGGTACTATCGAGCTCAAGAAGGGCGAAACGCTCCTCTTCGTTGCAGATCAGTACGTAAGATTCTTTAATGACCTTACAAGTAGCGGAGACTACAAGAGCGGTTGGATCGCGGGTTATTATTCCGATATCAGCATCGCCCGCCTCAGCGGTACTCCCACGGGCGAGGACGCCGTTACGTACAAGTATGACGGATCCGGTCTTAACTTCACCGAAGGCGGCTACTCTGTAAACTCCAATAATAACTACTCGGTAGTTGCAATAGATTACTCCGCAAAGAAGCTTCTCAGCGTTGAGCGCGGAACTACAGGTAATCTTGGCGCGGCTGTATACAAGGCAAGCGCAGGCGACGTAACCGTTGCATACCGCAATTCCGATAACGTAACTCTTTACGGACCTTTCGGAGCAGGTAACTCCAATAAGAACGTAGCTTCTGCTATTGCGTTCACCGCTCCCGAAAGCGGAGTCTACAACCTCACCGCACTTCTTCTCCACGGAAAGGATTATGATGCGGCAACAAAGAAGAATTCTTCTATCGTTTACGAGATCCTCGATAGCAATATGAACGTGATCTTCTCGGGCAGCACTGCTAACTCTTATACTGAAGGAAACGTAGAAAATACGTATTCGAGAGCAGCAGCACAGATTCCTCTTAATAAGGGTGAAAGCGCATATCTCGTATTCAAGGCGGCTTCTGAGGCAACCGATCTTACCTCCGATGCAATGGCTACTCAGATAGTTTCGCTTTCTGCTACCATGCTCAGCGCAGGTTGCAACCACAGCTTCGGAGACGACAATGTCTGCGATATCTGCGGATTTAAGGATCCTTCCATTCAGACTACACCTGATACCAATGACGACTCGAATAACGATAAGGACAAGGATAACAATACTATCGTTATCGTTGTTATTGCAGTAGTTGCAGTTGCAGTAATTGCTGCTGTGGTTATAGTGCTGGTTAAGAAAAAGAAGTAATTTAAACAATAAAGCGTCCGCTTGAAAAGGCGGACGCTTTACTCATTTATTAAGCTTGTATATTTGTTTTGTGGTAACAGCGGGGAGCAGGAGATGGTTTTTGCTGTCTGACGGAATAATTACACCCAACATACCTTTTTCTTATCTTTCCGTCAAGAAAAGCCCCTGTTTTTTTCGTTATGCCTCTTTACGAATCACGGGCGCGATGCAGACCAAATTCTCAAGAGTGGCCTGCCCGCCGTAGAGCTTTGGTATTTCTATTTCTGATATTTCTGACAGAGGCAGAGTCAATATTTCGTCAGTGATATCATACTCGAGTATCCTATTTCGGTTCTTAAGTGTCAAAGTATAAGTATCACAAGGAGTAAAACCCGGCTTCTTGACATCAAACAGTTCAAAACGGACGTTTTCGTCATCCTTGTGCCAGTCTAGAATTATGCCCTTGGATACCCAGGTTCTCTGAACTGCCAAAGCATCTCGCAACTCTGCAATGCAGTCACCACCCGCGTTGCCTTCGGCGTAGGTCGCAAACTTTCCTGCCATGTGGTCGGTCGGTTTGTGGAGATCCATTCCCGCGCAGGCTGAAACTCGGATATTGTTCAATACTAAGTTCTCCCACCAGAGGATGGCGGGACCATTTACTGTATGAAGCGGCTCGGGATTGTTGATGATTTCGATATAATCCACGTCGGTAAAGTCTTGAATATTCATTTCAAATCGGCATCCCTTGGCGAATGGTTCGCCAAGAGAGAAGGGGTGGGCCACTCCGGTTATGCCTCCTGCTGCTTTACAGGCGCGAAAGAGAAGCTCAGGTTTATTGCGATCCACCGAATCCCAGGGGACATAGGTTTCCAGCACAGGGCAGACGATATGACCAAAATAGGTGGTATACTCCATGCCGTAGGCGCACTGCAAGGAGGGATGTTGCTTCATGAGATCACGGAGAATGAAGTGACCCGAAATGGTGTTATGATCGGTTATGGCAAAGCAATCTACATGGTCTTCTGCCATCATAGACGCCAATTCTCCACAGGAGATTGGGGCATCAGACTCGTTAGTATGGTTATGCAATTCATATCGCTTGAACAAAGTCATACCTCCTTACTGCACGCTGACCGACAATGTGTAGCGGGTGTTGTCCTTGACGATGTTGAAGACCGAAAGAGTGACCTTTAGTACCCCTTCAAATTTCTCCTGTGGGATGCACCCGGGGGAAGTGTAGTTCTTTGTATAGATCATGTGACGGTCACATAATTGTTTGTGAATACAGCCGATGAATTGATCGTTGAGTGTAGCCAAAGGGTGTATCTCGGTCTTTAGGTCGATATCATAGATTAAATACTTGCGTGCCTCTGCCTCGCTGATAGTGTAACCACTCATATCACTTACCTCGCGGATGGTTTTCTCCAGTACCTCCGGAGGCAGATTATCATCGCTGTAACGAAGCTCGGCGTAATCGTATGTTAGGTGGACATCCATCTCGTAATAGGGTTTATCAAGACAGATCGTATAGGTTATTTGCCCCATAAAACTTTTGTTTAGGGTTCCTTCAACTCGATAAAGCTCTTTCATATGTTTTCCTTGTGCTCCGGCGAGAGTTTATTCTACGATCTCCGCAGAAACCTGATTATCGATGTAACGAAAGGTGAATCTAACTACGCAATTATCGCAAGGGGTTGTGAAGAAGGCCTTTGGCCCGTCTCCGCTGGCAGGACGGCGGCTGTGAGCAGTATAGACTGCAGACAAGGTGCCATATGTTGAAACGGCGTAATCGTAAGTGCCTGCGAAGGGAATGACTACGGACAGCGAGTAGGTGTTATTTCCGATATAGTACATACGTGTTACCTCGCTGTTGGAGTCGTTTTCCTCACAACCTACAAAGGGCTGAAAACTACCGTACACCACGATTTTCTCGGGTAGTTTGAAGCCTGTTTCGGGATCGTATACTTCGTGACAGCCGTAGCGAATGAGATGCTCCGGATTGGCGTAGCCTTCTCTTAGGCGATCTCCATCTGCCCAGCATGCAGCCATCATATCCTCCTGACCAAATCCCATGGGACAGTCGGCTGACTTGTTGTTGATCTGGTAGTTGTGGTTTACTCCCAACTTACCGTTGTCACCACGTACCATTTCCACGCAGGCATCGCTCAGCATACGGCGGAAAGGCATGAGGAAGAATCCGTGGGGATTATTGATCTGAGTCCAACGGTAGGTGTATTCAATAAAGTGATCTCTGACCTCTGAGGGCTGATTGGCGAACCAACCGATCTGATCGAAGCCCCACCACTGCCAGCGTGCGATTTGATGGCGTCCGCGTTTTTTGATAGCTTCCTCTACGGTGGATTCCTCGAACATTTTACCGCCCCAGTTGTCGAACTCCATGAGATACGGCATTTGCTCGCCATACCAGCCGTTGGGGTTTTCGCCGCCCTCGCTGAAGCCCTCGCGCACCAGCACCAACCGTTGCCCATCGTAATGCTCCAGGGGAGCACGGGTAAATGGCATAGCGTGGTAGTCGAGAAGCAGTTTCCCGTTGACACTTACACCGTGACTATGCGCATCCAAAAGAACCTTGTGACGGCGAGCGTGTTTAGCGGCGTAATCTCGAATCATGCCGAACAACTCATAGGTCTTTTTCATACCCTTGTCTTCAGCAGTGTATAGGTGAACCTGACCCATGTGTAGAGCCTCATAGCCACAGTCAATATAGCGGGTGGCGCGATAGTAAAACCACATACGGGCTTCCTCACGGTTCAAGTCAGGCATGTCACCGATTTTGCCGGGTGAGCGGTCGGTATTATAATTTTGGACGAGATCCCCGTTCTCAGATAGCATACGGGCGTCGTCCCAACGGAAGCAGCGATTTTCCACGGGCTTGCCGAAGGCCTCGAATACATAAGCGGGAATTTTCTCGTAATTCATCTGCATGGTAACGATTTCGAAGACGCATGCCTGCAGAATAATCTCCGGATCCTGGGCGTGAATGGTGTCGGCTAGGGCTTTGGACTTGGCGAAATGTACCTCATCGTTTTCCATCATGTACCAGACGCCCGAAGCGCGGCCGATAAACTTTATGCCCAAGCGTTTGATCGCACGGAGGTCGTCTTCAAGAGTATCGGTTTCATACAGAGAACTGGCGGTTACGGCACGTGAAAGATAGCTTTCCAGTACCTCACGGCTCATATTGCCGTCAAATTGAAAGTTAAGATTCATAAGAGTATAGTCTCCTTTTTTTGCAAAGCGGGAGTGGATATTGCGATAAATTATGATATGCGGGATTGATTATTCAAGTGGCGGATTTATGGGATAGTTTAAAATCCTTTAGCTAAAGAACTTAAATATTACCTTGACCGATTGCTCTGAAGCAAGCTTTGCGAAGGTCGGGTAATCAAGGGTCGCGCTGTCGTCGCCTCCGTCGGAGATAGCACGCATAACGCAGACGGGTGTTTTATTAACATAGCAAACGTGTGCTATCGCGCCGCCCTCCATTTCGCAGGCTATGGCGGAGAAGTTATCGACGATAGATCTTTTGTCGTCATCAGATGCGATAAACTTGTCACCCGTCGCAATGACGCCGTTTATTACGTTGATCCCACAGCTTTGTGCGGCTGTCGTCAAACGCGCCGTTGCTTCCTCGTCGGTCGGGATATTGATGATATTTATACCCGAAATGAGCCCCTTGGGATCGCCCATTGCCGAGGTGTCCATATCGTGCTGAACGAGCGAGGTTGCAACGGTTATATCGCAGACCTTGAGCGAGGGATGAAGTCCGCCCGCAACGCCGCTGTTTATTATCAGAGACGGGGAATAGCGGAGTATCATCGTCTGCGCGCAGAGCGCGGCAAACACCTTTCCGATACCGCAGACCGCAACAACGCAGTCCTTACCGTTGATCTTGCCTTTGTTAAAGGTTACTCCGCTTATCTCCTCACGCGTAACCTCGGTCATTTTTTCGATAATTCCGCACGCTTCCTTGTTCATCGCGCAGATTATGCCGATAATATTATTCTTCATACTTAAAATCATTCTCCTTGTTCTCAAGCACGGAAAGATACCGCGCGCACTCAGCCTTTGCCGCGTCGAGCGACAGATTCTTGTAGTTTCCGCATTCCTTACGCACGGCGCCAAACATCTCGCCGTCGTGATCTACGGTCATTTTAAGGCACTTTTTGACTATTTCAAGTGCCTTTTCGGGCGAAATATCTCGCGTAAGCAGGTAAAAGCCCGTCTGACAGCCCATAGGTCCGAAGTAAATTACGCTGTCCTTTATCTCGGAATTGCGCAAAAAAGTCGCCATCATATGCTCGACAGAGTGCATGGTGAGGTCGTCCATATAGTCGCCTGCGTTAGGAGTTCTCGTACGCAGATCGAATGTCGTTATATCGCCGTCGATTCGGGAAATGTAGATCCCCGGGGTTATCTTGTCATGATCGACGGTAAAGCTTGTAATCTTGTTCATTTTCTCTCCTATTGCATAGCCTTCTCGTCTGCCGACATCAGCTGTCGGGTCAGAAAAGCCGCGTAAATATTTTCATCGTTTTCGAGATTGGGGTCGCGCGCAAGAACTGACTCTGCCGCAGTCATCGCTTCCTTTAAGGTCAGCATATCGGCGTTTATCATTGTTCCGAAGCTTCCGCTTTGACGGGCGTTACCGTTTTTATTAGGGAAGTAGTCACCGGGACCGCGGAATTTGAGGTCGTATTCAGCTATCTTGTAGCCGTCGTAGGTAGTTTTCATAACGTCAAGGCGTTTTTTTGCGTTTTCGCCTGCGTTGTCGGAAACGAGAATGCAGTAAGCTTTTCTCTCACCGCGTCCGACTCGTCCTCGAAGCTGGTGAAGCTGGGACAGACCGAATCGGTCGGCGTTTTCGACTATCATTAGAGACGCGTTCGGAACGTTTACGCCAACCTCGATTACCGTCGTTGAGACGAGAACGTCGGTCTTGCCCGAGGCAAAATCCTTCATTACAGCGTCCTTTTCGATACCCTTCATTCTTCCGTGGATAAGGGCAATATTTAGGTCGGGAAGCTCGTCGCTGAGATACTCTCTGAAATCAGTTGCATTCTTCATTTTCGGCTTATCGAGTGCCAATTCTGCAGTACCGTCGGGTGAAAAGGAGAGCAGGTCTCCGCCCTCGTCGTCCGTCTTACCCTCAACAGCAGGGCACACGATATAAACCTGTCCGCCGCCTTTCACTTGCTTGTCGATAAAAGCATTAAGCCGCGCGCGGTAGCTTTCGTCAACTACGAAGGTGTCAACTCTTTGTCTGCCGGGTGGAAGCTCATCAAGGGTCGATAGCGAAAGGTCGCCGTAAAGAATGAGCGCCATTGTACGCGGAATAGGTGTCGCAGTCATTACGAGCATATGGGGATCAAATCCCGAGAGATTGTTTTTACCGAGAGAAGCACGTTGATTTACACCGAAGCGATGCTGCTCGTCGGTTATTACTATTCCGAGATCGGAAAATACCGTATCGGAGGTTATCAGCGCATGAGTGCCGATCAGCAGGTCGAGCGTGCCGTCCTTTATCTTCTCTTTAAGCTCGCGCTTTGCCTTTGCACCCGTCGAGCCGAGGAGAAGCCCGACAGAGTAACCGAGCGATTCAAAGATCGGAGACAAGCTTTCTGCGTGCTGTGAGGCGAGAATTTCAGTAGGTGCCATCAGCGCCGCCTGATGACCGTTTATAAGCGACAGATATATTGCCGCCGCCGCGACTGCCGTCTTTCCGCTTCCTACGTCACCGGATAGAAGACGCATCATAGGCAGTTCGGGGTTCAGCATATCGGAGGATATTTCGCAAACGGAACGGCTTTGCGCGTTTGTAAGCGGGAACCCGAGCTTGTTAAGAAGCGGCGAGACATCGCTTATTGACATTCGGGGTGGAGTACCGCTTCGCTTTTTACTGTTCGTAAGCGACATTCCGAGCGAGAAGAGATAAAGCTCTCGGACAGAGAAGTATCTGCGCGCCGCCTCGATTTCTTCCATATTTCTCGGACGGTGAATAAATCTGTACGCCGCAGAAGCGGTCGGAAGCATTAGCTTTGAGCGAAGCTCTTTAGGCATTACCTCGCAAGCGCCGTTTTCGGACAGCTTGATAAGAACCGAGGTTATGACCTCCTGTATAAAGCCCTGCGTAAGACCAGATCCGACGGAATAAACGGGCGTAAAATCGGGAAGCTCGTTTTCGCTTACGCAAAATTCGTGAATGGGGGCGGACATTATAAGCCGCTTTCCTACGCGGTTTACCTTGCCCCAGAAGCGATGCGTTTCACCGACGCGGAAGGCATTTTCAAGATAACGGCTGTTGAAATAGGTTATCTCGACAGTTCCGCTTTCGTCGAACGCGCGGAATTTTGTCAGCACCTTGCGGTTTTTGAGCGTGGCAGAGCGCGGCTCTGTGCCGACGGTTAGTAGATATGAGCAGTTTTCACCGATTATTGCATCGGACAGCTTTCTTATATTGCCGCGGTTTTGGTAGGCGCGAGGGAAGTGGTCGATAAGGTCACCGACGGTGTAAATACCCATGCGCGAAAAGGCCTCGGCACGTTTAACGCCGACACCGCGCAGTGACGATATTTCGCTGTTCATAAGCTTTAAAAACAGCTCGATATTAACGTCTGCCATCTTTTCACCGCCTTTCAGTAGTATTGTAACATAAAAGAGCGCACCTTGCAAGTTTTTTGCTCTTGATTCATGCGAAAAAATGTGGTAGAATAGTATAAACCTATTGAAAGGACAATGATTATGACAGGAAAAGAAAGAGCTGCTCTCCGCGCACAGGCAAATTCGCTTCAGGCGATACAGCAGGTCGGACATAATGGGATCGGCGAGGAGCTGATTAAAAATATAGATGCGGCACTTACGGCGCGAGAGCTTGTAAAGCTCCGCGTGCTTGAAACGTGTCCTCTGACGGCCAGAGAGGCGGCAAACGAGCTTGCAGAAAAGACGGGAGCAGAGGTCATTCAGGTCATCGGCTACCGTTTCGTGCTTTACCGCTTCAATCCCGAAAAGCATAAGGGCGACAAAAAGTAATGCATATTCCGCTTTGTGAGACCGAGAAAATAGAAATACTTTCCTTTGACGATGCCCGTCAGCATCATAAGGAAAGCGCGGTATACGACCGCGAAAGGTGGCTTTATATTCCCGATTTTTATTCGGAATACCGTTATATTCTCGGTACGGTTGGAAAAAAGCCGCTTATTACCATCGGAATAAATCCGTCGACTGCCGCGCCCGACGATCTTGACAACACGCTCAAAAGCGTTGAACGCATCGCGCTCGGTAACGGTTACGACAGCTTTATAATGTTCAACGTATACGCGCAACGCGCTACGAATCCCGATATGATGGATAAGAGCTTCAACGATCAGCTTCACCGCGAGAATATGAAGGCGTTTCGCTTCGTGCTTGAAAGAAGCGGGGAGAATCCGTCGGTCTGGGCGGCGTGGGGAACGATAGTTGAAAAGCGCGACTATCTTAAAGAGTGCCTGCGCGATATGACTGCCATCGGTAACGAATTCGGCGCAAAATGGTATATGACGGGCAAGCCGTCAGTTAAAGGACACCCTCATCATCCGCTGTATCTGAAAAAGGATTCGATCCTTGAGAATTTTGATATGAAAGGATATCTTGAAAAGCTGTAAAGAGAAAAGGCAGACGAACGTCTGCCTTTTTAAAATTTGTATCAGTCAAGCGTTATAAGCTCGGTTGCACCCTTGATAGCATCCTTGTTTATCGTCAGATAGAATGTCTTTTCAAGAAGCGCCGGTAGCACATAAGATTCGGAGGGGGGACGGCTTGTGCGGATTACTACATAAATTTTGTTATCAGAAAGATAAACATTATCGACGGTTAATCCGTATCCCAAATTGCCGCGAGTTATCTGCTTCGTTATAAGCAGGGCGTTAGTTTCGAAGAACTCTTCACTGTATTGATCCTTTACCATTTGAAACGCCTCGGGATATCCTTCGAACTCTGCGGCAAACAGATCAACGTAGGCATCGAAATCTGCTTTTGTTGCGAGTATACGATCGATGTCGAGAATTCCTTCTTCGTTCGCATCGAGTACCGATAGGGATATATCGTGGCTTTCGTCATCATTCTTGTATTCAAGCTTTATTGGGTTTTCTGCGTAGAGGGATATGTCGGGTTTATATTTTATGCTTGAAGCGCTGTAAACGGAAGCGGAGGCGCTTAGAACTGATGACTTCTTTGAAAGCTTGGTAAGCGCGTAGTGCACGGCTTTTGTATAGTCGTCTTTTTTGAATTCGAGCGTTATTACACCATAGCCGGTTTTAATCTTTGCATCGGGGAAACGCAGCTTCAAATGGTGTTGCTTTACGAATTTTTCGGCTTTACCTTCGGCAGTATTACGGAGTAAGAATAGGTACTTTACACTTCCCGCGCGATTATCAGCATCGAAAACATAGCCGGGCATTTTTTCTTTAAGCACTGCAATTTCTTCAGCTTTCTTCTTTTCGAATTTGGTGACGACCGGCGCGACTTGATTCATGACAATTCCGACGATCGTACCTACAGAAAGGACAAGTAGAGCTACGCAACATAATACGATTAAAACCTTCTTTTTCATAGTGACCTCCTTGTTAATAAAATGTTAAGAAACTTGCACAATTATATTATAACACAAATTGACTATTTTGTCAATAATTATTATTTGACGGGCAAATTTGAGAAAAATAAAGCACTTCTTGCAGGATTCGGAATCGCGGCCAAAAATAAAAGAGGTGCGATGGTCCCCTTTTATTTTTTGCCCACCCTGCAGGATTCGCACCTGTGACCCCCAGAATCGGAATCTGACACTCTATCCAGCTGGG
>JAZQGU010000067.1:0-22453 GCA_045540175.1 Eubacteriales bacterium
GGCCACGCGAACCCCCAAAACTCGCATTCGCTCGTTTCGGGGAACCCCTACCTCGGCGCACCGTAGGGGCGAGCATTGCTCGCCCGCATAAATACGATGTTGCACCACAACCGAACGGGCGACCGATGGTCGCCCCTACAATTAACTTTTAAACTCTCTCGTAGGGGCGACCATTGGTCGCCCGCGTAAAACGATGTTACTTTGCCTTTGGCACGCCCCTCCCGTTCGGAAATAATGCTGCATCACACCACACCGCCTCCACCCGAAACAGATAACACAACAAAAACATTGACTTTTCATCCTTATTCTGTTATCATATATTTATTATTATCGAAAGGCATGGAAAAATGAGTAAGATCTCGGTTATAATGGGAATATATAACTGTGAAGCGACGCTCGGCGCCGCGATCGAGTCGATCCTTGCTCAGACCTACACCGATTTTGAGCTCATAATGTGTGACGACGACTCAACTGACGGCACTTACGCACTTGCGCAGTTCTACGCCGAAAAATTCGGCAACGTAAAGCTTCTCAAAAATGAGAAAAACATGCGCCTTGCGTATTCCCTCAACCGATGTTTATCGGTTGCGGAGGGCGAATATATTGCCAGAATGGACGCCGACGATCTTTCCCGCCCAAACCGCTTCGAAAAGCAGGTCGAATTTCTTGACAGCCATCGTGATATTGATCTCGTCGGCACCGCGCTTACCGTGAAGGACGGGGACAAGCTTCTTTATAACCGTGTTTTCGAATACGATCCGATCAAAAGCGTTTATCTCACATCGTCGCCCTTTAATCACCCCACCGTCATGATGCGCAAAAGCGTCCTCGACGCGCTCGGGGGATATCGGGTTTCTCCCGAGACTGCAAGATGCGAGGATCTTGATCTTTGGTTCCGCTTTGCGATTGCCGGGTACAAGGGTGTAAATCTCCCCGATCCGCTGTATCTTTACCAGGAAAGCCTTGCCGATTACAAAAAACGCACCGTCAAGGCGGCGCTCGGTATCCGCAAGGTTTACCTGAAGTATTACAGGGAAACGAATGCGCCGTTTAAGTATAAGTTAATGACGCTTAAGCCCGTCATCGCGGCGTTTCTGCCTGCTTCCCAAAAGGCACGGCATCACCGAAAAAGGGGTCAGCCGATTTAAGGCGGGCTTGCTTTTGCCGCAAAAATCCCGAAAGGAGACCGAAAAATGAAAAAGCTTGCAGATCTGAACGACTCGGTTCTCCTGGGAAAAGAAGGACTGTCAGAAAAAAATCCGCGTCTTGCCGCCCGCGCGGTTTTACGCCGACGCGACGGTAAATACGCTCTTATGTATACCGAGAAATTCGATCTCTATTCTCTGCCCGGCGGCGGAGTTGAGAAGGGCGAGGCGCTTATTGACGCCCTCAAGCGCGAGGTTCTTGAAGAAACGGGCTGCTCCTGTGACAAGATCCGCGCTCTCGGCTACGTCTACGAAAACCGTGCCTGCCACGATTTCACGCAAAAATCCTTTTATTTCGCCGTAAAAGCCGAAAAGCACATCGAAAAAAACAGCCTCACTCCCAAGGAGCGCGCCGTTAACATCAAGCTTATGTGGGTTCCCTACGCGACGCTCGTGAAGAAGATCACCTCTCCCGTTCACGAGACCGAGCAGAAAAAATACATTCAGGCACGCGACAGCGCCGCCCTTGAGGAATACGATAAGTGGCTGAAGAGCCGAAATCAAAAGGGGTAAAGTTATGAATGCCAAAAAGCTCGTAACAGTATCTGAATATATTCTTATATTTTTCCTCGGCATTGTTTTGGCTCTCAATTACTACCTTTTTATCGTAAAAAACAATTTCGCCCCCGCAGGCGTCGGCGGAATCACGACAATGATACAATATAAGACCGGAATAAGTATCGGTTATATGTCCCTGCTGATAAATATTCCTCTTTGTACTCTCGCATATTTTTTCGTCAACAAGACGTTTGCCAAGCGCTCGCTTTTTTTCAGCCTCGTTTATTCGTTTTCCTTCCTGATTTTCCAGAAGATTGGGTTTACAGCCTTTCAGTACAATGCCGACGGGCATAACACTATCTTTCCCGTAATTCTGAGCGGAGTCATCAGCGGCGCCGTTAACGCGTTTTGCTTCAAGTCGAGCTCCTCTACGGGAGGAACCGATATTATTTCCCGATACATAAGCAAGGTCAAGCCCGAGCTGAATTTCTTTTACGTTACATTCGTTCTTAATGCCATCGTTGCTATTACGTCGTTTTTTGTTTACGCAACGCCCGACCAAAGCGGAAAGCTTGTATACAATTACGAGCCGATCTGTCTCTGCGTACTATACTGCTTCCTTGCAACCTTTGTAGGCAACTATATAATCACGGGCACGAAGCAAGCATATAAGTTTACGGTGATAACGACGCATCCGGATGAAATAACCGCCGAGATCTTCGAGAAACTTCGCCACGGAACGACACGTATCAGTGCGATCGGTTCCTATGGGAATACCGAAAATACTGTCCTTCTGTGCGTGGTAAATAAGCACCAGATAGTCGATTTCAAAAACATCCTCTCAAAGTACGACAATACCTTCTCATATTGCGAAACCGTGAATGAAACTTACGGAAACTTCAAAAAGATCAGATAAAAAAACCGCCCATCGGGCGGTTTTTTTATCTTAGTTTCAGAAGAAAAGCTTTCTGCGAAGCGATTCGCGCAGGGGTCGGCAGATCCCGACGATGATGAGGAACATTCCGACCATAAACAGCGATACCGCAGGATAAAGAGACCAGCGCCACATTTTTTCGATACCGAACGCAACGCAGGTGAGAAATTCGATCAGTATTGAAAAGAGTCCGAGAGCTATCGTTGCTCCGCCGTATATGAACGGTCTTCCTCTTCTTACGTATCTTGTCAGAGTTACAACGGCAGTGAATATCAGCGCCGTCACACCGAGAGTCGGGAAGGCGAACGGCAAAAACCAGTCGCCTTGTGTTTTAAGGTTGATATAGAGAAGCAGTATGCCCGTTGTCACGAATGCGTTCGGGACGAATATGACGGGGTTCGGATTATTGAACCAGTACGGAAGCACAAATATCGAATACAGGCACACAAGGGAAAGCGAAACGTATCCCGACCAGTTCATCTGACCGTTAAGGCTGATATCGCATATCAGGCAGATGATGAGGGGCAAAATAAACATAAACGTAACTATAAACAGCGCTCCTATCTTGCTCAGTCCCTCGGTTATCTTTCCGGGGTGGGGCGGGTACGGAGAATCCTTTTCGGCTCTTGTCAAGCCGTCGGGACATATTACCGTCGTTCCGCAGAGCGGGCAGTTTTTTTCGCTGTCGGCGAGTTCAACGCCGCATTTTACACAGTACATATTTTTTCCTTTCTGCCCGATAGGGCAATAGAGGGCGATTTTTGGTGTGACGGAGGGCTTGATCTGAATCCCACGCGCTCCCGCCGTAATAAGACGATGTTACATTACCTTTGGGACACCTCATCCACGGCAGACGCAGCGTCTGCGGTCCCCCTTTCCCCGCTGGGGAAGGCTAACAACGCGGCGAATCTTTGACACGTTGTTCGTAGGGCGGGGGCTTGCTCCCGCCGCATTAATACGATGTTACAACCCCTTGGGACACCTCATCCACCGCAGACGCAGCGTCTGCGGTCCCCCTTCCCCCGCTGGGGAAGGCTAACGACGCGGCGATGTTTCTTTGCGTTAATCTCCCGTTCCGTTACTTTCAACGAGGACGTGAATCCCCATCTTACGCAGGGTCGTAAAGAAATGGCGCTCAAGGTCGGGCTCCTTTATGCTTCGTACGAAATTTACGTGGAGCTTTCCGTTATACGAAAGGATCCCGCAGTTAACGGGCGAGGTTGCCTGCACGCCGAGGACAAAATCGACTCTTTCGATATGCTTAACCATGCTTTCGGGAAGCTGAACGGCTCCGAGATTCGACATACATATACTCGCCTTTTTCTCGCCGACGGCGGAATAAACGAGCTTCATTGCAAAGTTTTTAATGAACAGCGGCATAACTCGCAGAAGCTTGACCCTCTCGGACCGAACGTTCGGCGTGAATTTTGCCGAAAGATACTTAGCGTTAAGATCAAGACCCATTTTATGATGTATCGTCTTGACCATTTCGTCAAAGGAATATTCTCCGAGGCGCGGGTCGATATCGGGGGTAATATACTGCGCAAAGTTTCTCATCGTTTTGCTCGGCAGAAACGAGCGCAGGTTTACCGGGATAAGCACCCTTATCGGCTTGAGCCTTTTCGGATTCTTCACGCGCTCGTTCTGATGATCGTATATGCTTTTCATCATGACTGCGGCAAGGAAGGTCGTGACCGTCACTCCGTAGCTTTTTGCCCTGGCCCGTATATCATCGGAATCCATAATTCCCGTAACAACGTGCATAAATCCGTCGTCCTCGGGCGTTCCTCTGACCGCGTACGCGTTCGGCTCCTTCCAACCGGGATTTACGGGGGAAATATAACGGCCGAAGCTGTCCTCAAGCTCCTCGCGGGTCGGTTCTTCATTTATGTCGAGTATTCCGTTTTCGCAAGGCACATTTTCGCCGTATCTTTGGCGGACGTACTCTGCGGCAAGGGTTTTTAAGAATATCATTCCTCCGTTGCCGTCGGTAATTGCATGGAATATTTCGACCGACATTCGGTTTTTATAAAACAGCACTCTGAATGCGCATTTTTTTATGTCCCGGAAGGTCATTCTGTTAAGCGGATGATCTTCCTCGCGGAGGATCTCGGGGGCATGTCCGATCTCCTCTATATAGTACCAGAAAAAGCCCGTGCTTAGTCTTGCCGCAACCGACGGAAAGCGTTTTATCACGCATTCGAGCGCCGATTTAAGCACCTCGGGATCTACCGGATCCTTATACGTCACCGCGAGGCGGAAGACGTTCGTCCAATAGCGTCTTCTTGCGGCAGGATATATTTTTGCGGCATTGTCAAGCTTCATCCAGCGGAGGTGTTTCTTCATTATTCAGAAGCTCCTTTATGAAATCGGTGATAAGCGTTTTATCGTCTCTGTCGCTCAGGCGATAGAGCGGATATGCGTGCCAAAGCCCTTCGGCGATATAATGGCGCGACGGCGATCCTTGTTTTTTCAGCTTCTCGTGAAGCATTACGGCATCAGAGAGCATTATCTCGTCTCCGCCCGAAATGATCAGCGACGGCGGAAGCTCGGACAGGTCTCCGTAGAGAGGCGACGCGGCGGGATCCGTCGGGTCGTCGGTATAGTTCTGTGCGAAGAAACGGAGGCGTCCGTAGCTCATCGACGGGTCCTTATCCTCGTTAAATCCGTATGAGTCGCCCGACATCGTAAGGTCTGTCCAGGGCGAAATTGCGATAAGTCCGAGCGGAAGCGGAAGCGAAAGCCTTTTCAGCGCTGCGCAGAGAGAATAAACGAGTCCCCCTCCCGCGCTTTCGCCGCAGATTATTATCTTTTTCGGGTCGAATGAAAGCGTTTCGATGAGATATTTATAGGTTTTTACGCAGTCCTTGACCGCGGCGGGGCATTTATGCTCGGGCGCGAGCCTGTATGCGGGAAAAAACGTCTTTATCCCGCTCATTTCCGAAAGATGCGATGCAAACCCCTTCGCGTAGTCTATTCCACCCGCAACGTATCCGCCGCCGTGGATATATATTATTGCGGCTTCTCCGTCGGTCACGTTTTCGGGAGTTATTACGCCGCAGCTGAAATCTTTGAAGCTCAGCTTTTGATATTCTTCATTTTTGCCGATGCTCATTACCGCGCCGAGAGCATCCTGCGATATTCTCGCCGCCTTGAGCGAACAGCCGAGGATCATCGGCTTTAGTTTTTCAAGCTTTTTCCGTGCGGAATCTGTCGTCATCTTTTTTCCCTCTTCGGATGTTTAATGACAGTATAACAAATTTTTCTCGAAATATCAATATTAATTTTGCGAAAGGCATAAAGGCGAAGGTAAGACAACGTCCAGATACTTCGGCAAGTTATTTGTAGGGACAGGCGTCCCCGACTGTCCGTTTTGAAACGATGTTACATCCCTTTGGCACACCTCATCCACCGCAGACGCAGCGTCTGCGGTCCCCCTTCCCCCGCTGGGGAAGGCAAGACAACGCCACGATGCTTCGACACGTTGTTTGTAGGGACAGGCGTCCTCGACTGTCCGTTTTGAAACGATGTTACTTTGCCTTTAGAACACGGTTGCTCCGCAACCTACACCTCATCCACGGCAGACACAGGGTCTGCGGTCCCCCTTCCCCAAGGGGAAGGCTGACAACGTCTCGATGCTTCCTTAATCAAAAATGAATACTCAGCAAAACTCCTCGATAATTTTCTCAAATATAATTTTATGTCCCTCTACATTCGGGTGAATACCGTCGGAACAAACGAGCTCTTCCAAGCTGCGCCCGTCAAAAGCCGATCTGATGTCTATCATTTTTGTTCCCGTTTCACGGCAGATATTATAAATTGCCACGCTGTAGGTCGAATGCCAACGCGATATTACCGATTTATCTCCTTCCAGCCATTTCAGAATATTATCTCCGTCACAGCCGCGGCGGACACGGTCAAAATACCTATTATGCTCGATGGGCGGAAGATTCAAAGCTATCGGCGTAACGCCTGCCTCTTTAAGAATATCTATCAGCTTTTTGTACACGGCAATAAACTCAGAAAGCGTCATTTTCGGCGCATGAAAGGCATCGGGGTCGGACGCTATCGCTTTCCAATCGAAATCGCTGTCGTTACCGCCAAATTCAAGAAAAGCAAAATCACATCCGCGAATGCTGTCGAGCTTCTTTTCAAGCATTTTCAATCCCTTGTCAACCGTTTGTCCAAAACGCGTATGATTTTCGGCAGATATTCCCCAATGTGCTTCAAGCATAGAAACAAAACCGCGATCGGTCTCGTAGCTATCGGAGCTTGGGTCGTATACTACCCCTCTGCCTATCGAATCACCGAATATGGCAAAGCTTTTCGGAGATTTCAGCTTGCTCATTTAATCGCCTCATTTCGTTGTTTAATATTCAATATTATATATCGTAATATTGAAAATGTCAACAGAAAATTTCCAAATTGTGTTTACAAGAGGTAAATATTGTGTTATAATTGTTGTCAGAACGACGAACGGAGCTTTTTATGGAACAGATCAAAGAAGTAATCGAAAAAATGATCTCTCAGACGGGTCTTTCATACGACCGTCTACCCGACATTGATCTTTATATGGATCAGGTCATCGAGTATCTTTCGCGCCAAAGCATTTCACAGAGGGAAAACGATAAGATCTCTCCCGCAATGATAAATAACTACATCAAGGACGGGCTTCTCCCACGCGCCTCCGACAAGAAGTACAGCCGCGAGCATCTTGCCTATCTCATTATGATCGCGCGCCTTAAGCAGACGCTTTCCGTTAAGGACACGGGCGTTCTTCTCAAAACAGAGACCGAGGGTAAGGATATCGCTGAATATTTCAATAATTTTCAAGCCCTTCTTGCCGAGACTGCATCCGATTTTGAAGGATCGCTTCCCGATAATGAGGAGGAGCTTTCGAATATCGCAATGCGTCTTGCCGTGATCGGTTACGTCAATAAGATCGTTTGCGAGCTCATTCTTTCGCGTCTGAGCGAAAAGCTTGCCGAAAACGAGCCCGAAAATCAGCCCGAACAAACAGAAAATGAGGAAATAACCGACGAAAAATCCGAGAAAAAGGACAAGTCATCGGGCAAAAAGGAGAAAAAGTAAGTTTTCGTCCTACTCTTTATAATAAGGTCTTGATTTTTCTTGAAAATCAATGTATAATTATAGGTGGAAAAGCTCCGCATATCAAACAGCGTCCCGAACATCTTTCACGATATACGAGGTACTGATTATGAAAAAATTCTTGATGTGTCTGCTTACCGCATCGTTTTGCGCAGCGCTTATTTTCGCCAATTTCTCCGTAAAAGTACCCGACAATGCCGACGTTAACGGCAATGACGGCGGGACGGTTATCAATATCGACTATAAAAATTACACGCGCTACGAGTTGAACAGCGTAAAGGCAATGCTCGAAACGCGCATGTCCGAGTTTGGAATCGTTACCTTGGGAATCGGATCGGATTGGGTAAGTATAAGGGTCTATGAGCTGAATGACGAGCTTGAAAACTTTCTTGTCACTCAAGTATTTCCCGAATATAAAAGTTCGGTCGTGCGAATCGAGCTTCTCCCCGAGGATGCGGTGATAAAGTTCGCATAATTACGTTTATATTTTATTTCTGAAAGGAAAATTAAAGATATGGCACTTGTAACAACAAAGAAAATGTTTGAGAACGCCTACAAGGGCGGCTATGCTGTCGGCGCGTTCAACATCAATAACATGGAGATCGTCCAGGCGATAACCGAGGCGGCAAGCGAGCTTAACTCTCCCGTTATCCTCCAGGTTTCCGCAGGCGCGAGAAAGTACGCTAAGCACGCTTATCTCATGGCTCTCGCTAAGGCTGCTGTTGAGGACACCGGCATCGACGTTGCTCTCCATCTCGACCACGGCGCAGATTTCGAGATCTGCAAGGCTTGTATCGACGGCGGATTCACCTCCGTTATGATCGACGGCTCTCACCACGCTTACGAGGACAATATCGCTCTCACCAAGAAGGTCGTTGAATACGCTCACGCTAACGGCGTTGTCGTTGAAGGCGAGCTCGGCGTTCTTGCAGGCGTTGAGGACGACGTTGTTGCAGAGCATTCTTCTTACACCCGCCCCGAGGAGGTTGAGGACTTCGTAACGAGAACAGGTGTTGACTCTCTCGCTATCTCCATCGGTACCTCCCACGGCGCATATAAGTTCACCCCCAAGCAGTGCACGAGAAATGAGAACGGCATCCTCGTTCCCCCTCCGCTCCGCTTCGACATTCTCGAAGAAGTTGAAAAGCGTCTTCCCGGCTTCCCGATCGTTCTCCACGGTGCTTCCTCCGTTGCACAGGAATGCGTAGCCGAGATCAATGCTCGCGGCGGTAAGATGCCCGATGCTATCGGTATCCCCGAGGAGCAGCTCCGCAAGGCTGCTAAGATGGCTGTTTGTAAGATCAATATCGACTCCGATATCCGTCTTGCAATGACCGCAGGTATCAGACGCGTATTCACCGAGACCCCCTCCGCTTTCGACCCCAGAGAATACCTCAAGGTCGGTCGTGACGAGGTTAAGAAGATGGTCGCTCATAAGATCGTCAATGTCCTCGGCTCCGATAACAAGAACTGATTATTGTAAAAAAGATCCGTTGCATTTTTGCAACGGATCTTTTTTGTCCTCCCGTTTTGAAACGATGTTACATCCCTTTATAACACCTCATCCACCGCTATCGCGGTCCCCCTTCTCCCGCTGGAGAAGGCTAAAGACGCCCCGATGCTTCGGCACGTTATTTGTAGGGGCGAGCATTGCTCGCCCGCGTAAACCAATGTTAATAAATTATAGAAAAACAGCTCCACGTTGCGTGGAGCTGTAATTATTATTTCCCTATCAGCCTATTCCGGAATCCATCTGGGTGAAGGTCTTCTTTGCGGTATCGATCTTAACGACGATGACCTGATCCGATCCGGGACCTACTTCTTCCCAATACTTGTCGCCATACTTCATGTTAAGAGTCTTACCGTCGATTATAGTAAGCATAGCAGTCTTGTATGCGCTGTCTTCCAGACTCTCATACTGTGCCTTGAGCGTCTTTTTGTACTCAGCGGCACCAGAGCCGGAGAACTTATAGGACATTGAAGCACTTGCCCCATCTTTATTGAACACGATAGTAAGCACGCCGTCCTCGTCGCTCTCTATAATGCCGGTCTGAACTCCCGACATTGTTATGGTGGTGTTGAGTTCTTTGAGCTCCATTTTCTCGGACATAGAGAAGGTTGCCTTATTTCCGTTTATAACTAACTTGGTCTCGGACTCGAAAAGAACACCCGTGTAGGTCTCTCCGCCGTTTGAACCGGATCCCGTATCACAGGAGAAAAGGCACAGTGCCATAGTGAGTGTAATGAGAATTGCGATAATGCGTTTCATAATACTGTCTCCTTAAATATTTGATACTGACATTATATCACCGTGTTCTTGACATTGCAACATTTTTTTGAATATTTTCCCTCATTCTTCATGTCGGGCAAAAATAAAACCATTGATATTTCCATCGCGTTGTGATATACTGTTTTTACACCATATAAAAAGGAAAAATAAAATGTCAAAAAGATTTATTTCCATATTGCTTACACTTATCTGCCTCATTTCGCTCATTTCCTGCTCAGAAAAAGAGAAAAAGCCGGACGAGCTTCCGCCCGTCGTGACCGAGGGGATCCCCGAGCATGAAAAGGTAACGTCGGAATTTGAAAGCGGCGGTTTTCTTATCAAGGTATACGAAAGCTACTCCGAGATCGCAGAATACAAGGGCAAGGACGCCGTCGTTACAGTCCCCGACGCCTTTATGGGTATGCCCGTTAAGGTCATCGGCGAATATGCGTTTTACGAAAGCGAGACGCTTACCAAGGTCATATTGCCCGATTCTGTTATCGTCATCGGAAAAGGCGCGTTCCAGGAATGCAAAAAGCTGACCGAGGCTGTTCTCGGAAATAAGGTCGAGGTCATCTCTCACGGCGCATTCCGTGATTCTTCTCTTGAAAAGATCAACGTTCCCGACTCGGTTGCAACGCTCGAACGCTACGCGTTCTACCGCACGCATATCACCGAAATAGTTCTTCCCGCAAATCTTTCTGCCGTTGGGAAATACGCCTTCTACGGCTGTGAGAAGCTGACGTCGGTAACTCTTTGCCCGCGTTTAAGCAATATTGCCGAGTACGCCTTCTCCGCCTGCACCTCGCTTAAGAAGATCGTCATTACCGACAGAGTTGAAAGGCTCGGAGATTACTGCTTCTCGGGATGCTCCTCGCTTGACAAGATATTCATTCCGAAAAATACCGTAATAGGCGAAAACGTATTCCTCGACTGTGAGAGCGTCACCCTCTATGCTCCGTCGAAATCCAACGCCGAAAGTGCGGCAAAGAAATACGGATATTCCTTCAAGGAATGCGCTTCGGCTAACAAAATGCCGTAAATCACATACAATAAAGGTATAGAAAAATGACGATTAAAAACAAGCCCGAGCTTCTGCTCCCCGCGGGAAATCCCGAAAAGCTTGCCGCCGCGCTCCGATTCGGCGCTGACGCCGTGTATTTTGCGGGCAAGGCGTTCGGTATGCGCTCGGCAGCCGATAATTTCACGATGGAAGAAATAACGGCGGGAGCTTCCCTTGCCCACAAGCAGGGCGCAAAGGCGTATCTGACCGTAAACGTAATGCCTCACGGCTACGAATATCCCGAGCTCCGCTCATTTCTTTACGCACTGTCGGACACGGGGATCGACGCAGTAATCGCCGCCGATCTCGGTGTTATTGCGGCGGTAAAGGAAATACTTCCCGAAACCGATATCCACGTTTCAACACAGGCGAGCATCGTTTCCGCCCCCGCCGCAGAGCAATATCTGCGCCTCGGCTGTAAGCGCGTTGTGCTTGCGCGCGAGCTTACGATGGAGGAGATCAAGGCGATCCGCCGCGATACCTCGCGTGAGCTTGAGCTTGAAGCCTTTATTCACGGCTCGATGTGCATCTCGTATAGCGGAAGATGTCTCTTATCGAACCATTTCACGGGACGTGATGCAAACCGAGGTCAGTGTGCTCAGCCCTGCCGCTGGAACTACAATATGTACGAGATCGCGGAGGAAAAACGCCTCGATATGCCGCTGCCCATTGCCGAGACCGAGCGAGGAACATTCATTATGTCGAGCAAGGATATGTGCATGATCGAGCATATTCCCGAGCTTCTTACAAGCGGTATCGACAGCTTCAAGATCGAGGGCAGAATGAAGAGCGCCTACTATACTGCGGTCTGTGCAAACACTTACAGAATGGCGATCGACAAGTATTTAAGCGATCCCGAAAACTACGTTTACGATCCTTCGTATCTTACTGAGCTTGAAAGCGTCAGCCACCGTGAATACGACACGGGTTATTATTTTGCCGACGCAATGTGTGATTCAAAGACTGTAACGACGGGTGGTTACGTACGCGAGAAGGCGTACGTTGGCGTCGTTTCGGGCTACGATCCCGAATCGGGACGCGCGACCGTTATTCAGAGGAACAAGGTGGTTTCGGGTGAGACCGTTGAGATCATTTCTCCCGGAAAGATCGGACGCGCGTTTGTCTGTCAGGAGATGAAGGATGAAAATGGCAACGATATTGAGTCCGCGCCTCATCCGCTTATGAAATTTTCGCTCAAAGTTCCGTTTGAGGTCGGAATAGGGGATATTATTAGAAGATAGTATAGTTTACGTACCGAAACACAGGGGCGCCTCTTGCCTTCCCCTAAGGGGAAGGTGGCTGAGAGAGGCGAAGCCGAACGAAGTCGGATGAGGTGTATTGTACTCAAAAAATCTTATGGTTTTGATTTAAGATGATTTGCTTTTGAACACCTCATCCACCGCAGGCGCAACGCCTGCGGTCCCCCTTCCCCAAAGGGAAGGCTAACGACGTTTTCGCTATCCTCGGTAGGGGAGGGGCTTGCTCCTCCCGAACAATAACGATGTAACATTGCTTCAAACGTGAAAAAAGAAGTCCAAAGATATTTTCGAAAGGACTTCTTTTTTATTATGAAAATTGCAGTTATTTGCGGCGGTCTTTCTCCCGAGCGCGAGGTATCGCTATCGTCGGGAAAAATGGTTTCCGATGCTCTTAAAAGCCGCGGTCATAAGGTCATTCTCGCCGATCTTTGCGGCGGAATTTT
Organism: Eubacteriales bacterium; assembly: GCA_045540175.1. Classification (GTDB taxonomy): domain Bacteria; phylum Bacillota; class Clostridia; order Oscillospirales; family CAG-272; genus Colimorpha_A. The sequence goes on from JAZQGU010000067.1 coordinate 12,781, forward strand.
GACAGAAGGCATTGCTCCGAAGCCGAGAAACGAGCTTTCGGGACGGGAGATCGGTGACGGGATCATTGCTCTTTGCTCCCGTGCCGATGCGGTTTTTCCTGCCCTTCACGGTGGTATCGGCGAGGACGGGCGCTTCCGTGCAACTCTTGACGTCCACGGCATCAGATGCGCGGGTGCGGGATTTCTGCCCTGCGCTATCGCTATGGACAAAACGCTGACGAAGACGCTTTTACGCGCGTCGGGGGTGACGGTCCCGCGAGGGATATCGCTCAAACGGAACGAAAACGTCAGCCTGCGTCAGATCAGATTTCCCTGCGTGATAAAGCCGAACGGAGGCGGATCGTCCCTCGGAGTTTCCTTTGCCGATAACGAAAGCGAGCTTGAAATCGGACTGAACGATGCTTTTTCGGTGACCGACGAGGTCGTAATCGAAGAAAAGCTCGTCGGGCGGGAGCTGACCGTCGGAATCGTAAACGGCAGAGCCCTGCCTGCGGTTGAGATCAAGCCGAGGGTCGGCTTTTACGATTACAAAAACAAATACACCCCGGGCGCGACCGACGAGATATGCCCCGCCCCTCTCACCTCAGCCGAGAAATCGCGGCTGACAAAAGCCGCGCTCCGCGCCGCTTCCGCCGTCGGCACATCGGCGCTTTGCCGCGTCGATTTCATTCTTTCGGGCGGAATATTCTACTGCCTTGAAATAAACGCCTTGCCCGGAATGACAAAAACGAGCCTTCTTCCCCTTGAAGCGTCAGCTGTCGGCATCTCCTATCCCGAGCTGTGCGAAATGATACTTGAAACTGCGTTTTGTGGCAGGATAAATACGGCATCACGTTAATTATCAACCGTACGAATAGATCCGTGCCGTATCCTTACGAGCGGCCATTGATACACGGTTATATAAAAGCTCGGCATTCATTCGAATGCCGAGCTTTTATTCTACTTTACTGTTACCGTGATCTCGCAGGGCTCGGAAAAACCGAGATATTCGCTATATTCGATTGCAAAAGTTACTTTCCCTTTGAAATTCTTCTCGGGATAAAATGTAAAGCTTCCGTCATCGTTGAGCGTTACCGATCCGTTCTCCGGAGAGACTGCTAACCTTAACTCGTTCAAGTAAGTGCTGTTAGTCTCTATTTTTCCGCAGATCGGAGTATTTACTGCTGTTTCAAAGAATTGGGTTTCGAGCTTTTCGGGCGAACCGTTCAACGAATCCTTTATAAATCCATAGGTATATTCATATACCATTCTTCCCATTTCGGTATCGCTGTAGCAGGCGTTTTTGAATGCACTGACTTCCTGATAATACATTATCACGCAGTCGCTCATATATCCGTATTTTATTCCGCCCTCAAGATACTCCATATACTTTTTGAAGTATTTTTTATCTACGAGCGAGTCGCTGCAGATCTCAATTTCGACGCCCATACCGTAGAGCTTTGTGAGCTCAGCGCACGCGGTGATGTTGGAATAGGGGGTTTGAAGCTTAAACACGTAGTTAGGCTGCTTACACGCTACGTCAAAGCCGTACTTTTCCCAAGATTCATAGCCGTCGGATTTGAAGTACGGTATCCAGAAGAAATCCTTTCCGACCTTGTGTACCTTCTCCGACACGGCGTTGAGGAGAGCTCTGCTTTCTGTGTCCTCGCGGTTTATTGCCTCGTGGTACCAATAATAGCCGACGAGCTCGATATTTTCGAAATTTGCTTCGCGGAATTTCTTTTCGAAAAGATCTATATAAGCCTCAATCGCCTTTATTCTGTCGGCGAGAATAGAGAAGTCTTCACTTTTGCCGTCACCGTCGACATCTCCGAAGCTTGTCTGCTTCACGGACGGATAGTAGATCGACATAGTTACCTTATATTTGTAGCTGCCGTCAAGTCCAAGCTCATCCTTGACTTTTCCTGCGGCTTCTTCGAGCGCGAAAAGATTTTCGCCCTTTACGAAAAGGTCGTCGATCACCCATTTCCAGTCGGAAAAATTGCCGTTGCTGTTTGGCATTGCACCGCTCGGGAAAGAACCGGTCATCAAGAAAAGGAAGCTGTCGAACATTGTGTCCTTCATCTTTCCGTCTCTGTCAACGTATGCGAGATATGGGATAAGATCCTCGACACTATAGCCGGCTGTTTTTCCCTGGAAGAGCAAGCAGAGATCCTTCGAGCCGCCGAGGAGATCTTCTGAAGGTTCTTTGCGCTTACCGCCGAAGGGGTCGACATTCTTCATACCGAGCTCTTGGGGATCTGACGCTTCTGAGGAATTTTTCCTTCCATAGACTTCAAGCTCATCACAGCCTGCCCAGGTATTTATCGGGAAGGAGAAGGCAACGTATTTTGCTTTTACCGCTTCATCAAGGGTGAAAGACCCTTTGTGTATCCCGGGGTCGGCTTTTCCGGTTACCGCGAAAGTACCCGCTTCATACCATTTGTCTCCGTCCGGCGAAACGAGAACGGTCACATTTGACGGTGCCCACACCCCCCAATCGCTTTGGTGAGTAAAGCTTGCGGTGAATTTGTCAACCGAGCTGACGCACTCAAGATCATAGATAACAAGGCGAGCTCCGCCGTGAAGGAACTTGAAGAACATGCCGTTATGTATGTTCGTTTCTTTTGAAAATTTTCCGTCCGTCAAAAGCTTTAAAACTACGGGGGTGTTATCATTGTAAACGGAACTGCCGGGGTCAAGAGCAGACACGATCTGCTGCGTTTTTCCGAGGATCAGGTTTACATAATCATTATAACCTTCACTCGATTTATCCCAAGGCGTTGTACCCGGAACGATACTTACAGTCGGATAGAGGGAGGTTGCATCGTCTGCCTCGCGGTATGCATAGACAGCAAGCTCTTCCACGAGAAAGACGGTACTGTCGGTAGCAATAAAGGTGAACTCGATTTTTCTTGCGCTGACAGCTTCTTCGAACATGAGAGCAAATGTATAGTCGCCGCTGACAATCGTTGTGCTTGCATAGACGATTCCGAGCTCGGTACGGTCGCCTTTATCGGAGATGGCAACGACCTTTACCGCAACGGGAAGATATTGTCTGACGGATGTGTTGGTATAGAACGACGCCTCGACAGACGAGATATCGTCCGCAGTTTTGCGGAGATCTATAGTTACCGTGACATCCTTATCTGCCTTAAATCCGACCCAAGTGCCGCCCTCATAGTAACCGCTGCGGTTACCGTCGGTTAGCATTTTTCCGCTATCAGGGAAGTTGTTCGACTTTTCGCCGACTACTTTATAGCTTTTTCCCGACGAAATGAGTGTTTTTACAAGATCACGGTTTATCTTCACGCCCGTTTTCGGCGCCTTGACCGTACCGAGCGAGAGATAGGCCTCGTTTACCGCGTCTTTGAAAGTCTTACCGGAAGCCATGCCTTCTACGTCTGCAATAACCTGAACTTCGTCGAGGAACACCCAAACCGATGAGCCTGTAATCATAAATTTTACATATCTTGCGGCTGCATAGTTTTTGAGATTAAGGGTCGCTTCCTGCGTTGTTCCTTCTTCGAAGGCAGGTTTTTTCATCATTCCGACTCTTGTCCATTTATTTCCGTCCTCGGAAACAGCAACTATGATTCTTGACGGTGCGTCTATACCCGCTTGTGTTGTTGAAAGATAGGATACCTTAAAGGCGTGAATCTTCTTTTCAACTCTGCCGAAATCAACTGTTACGTCGAGGTTCCCGCCTCTCACAATATATCCGCTCATTGCTTCATCGCCGTAGCCGTTCGACTTACAACGTATTCCGTCGGTAAGCTCTGCGCCATAGGAATCCGGATACGTGCCCTCCGCTTTTTTGGATACTTTATATGATGCACCGTTTGAGATAACGGTTTGGTTTGCATTCTCGCGGACAGGGACTTTTTCTTCTTTTGGTTCTTCGCTTGGCGTTTGCTTCTTATCCGATGCACTGTCACACGCACAAAGGAAAACGGAAAGAATCATTATCAATGCTAAAAACAAAGATATATGTCTCATTATCGAATCTCCTTTAATTCAGTCGTAAATTGATTTTCTTAAGAAAACATTGTACGTTTAAATTATAGAGTTTTCGCATCAACAAGTAAATAGTATGAGTTTGTTTTTGTTTAGCATTATTTTGTATTTTTAAAAAATATGGCGCATTTTATTTAACATTTTGCTTGATGTTATTTAATATTTAACCGTTTGTCCTGCCTTGACGCAATGGATCTTCCCGCGGCATTCGAACCAAAGGTCGAACGCGGTCGGGTTATATACCTGCGTATTTGAGGCGTTGAAGCTCAGCGCCTCAAACGCCTTCGAATATCTGTAGATCTCGATATTCGTCGCGTACCAGGTATCGTTTTTGCCCGAAAGAATCTCACAAAGCTCGGTAAAATGTTCCCAATTATTATTGTTATCGAACTCGTAGCTGTGTCCCCAAACGTAGAACAGACGGGGGTATTGTCTTGCAACGTAGAGATCCCCGACCTTCATATCGGCGAACTGCTTCGCATATTCGATCGCTCTCGGGTTATCGTGGTGGATGGTCGGTATCCAAGCAAGCCAATCTCTTGGCATCTCAAAGCCGTTATTATCTCCGCCGAGGGTTCTCGAATAAGAGATCCCAAGGCTCATAAGAAGCGTTCTGATCTCCTCATAACGGCGTGCGCCCGCGCGTTCGATCTCACAGTCGGGATAAGCCATACCCGTTACTACACTTCCAAGGACTTCTTCAAGCCTTTCTCTGCAGGTGAGAACGTCCTTTATTATCTCCATATCTGTCGACAGCGCGGGCGATTTATGCTCGTCGCCGTGGACTGCGATCTCATGTCCGCGTCTGACGAGGTCACATAGATCCTTTTTGCTCAGACGGCTCCCGCCCTCTCCCGACGCGATCAACGTACTGCAGATATTGAAGGTCGCCTTCAATCCGTATTTATCGAATATTTCGGCAATACGCATATCGGAACGAACTCCGTCGTCGTAGCTGAAGGTGACTGCCTTTGTCTTTCCGCCAGGGAATCTCATAAAACGGTATGGCATAATTTTTCTCCTTTTGTATAACGGTTTTTTTGCATTATCTTCGTGATTTTATTATTGAAGCCGCAAGTGCGATTTGAAGCGCCAGCCCGTACTCAGCCTCCGTAAAAGAATACGGTTCTACCGCCGAAACTGCCTGTGCCTTTAATGAGCAGAGCTCCTCTCCGTATGCGCTGACGGAAAACACCCCGTCTGTCATTTCGATCTCTATGCGCGGCTCAGAGAGCTCCGATGCGGAAGTCAGATCAACAGCTTCAAGCGCTTTTCCGAAAGCGTAAAACGCCGTCTCGGCATCAACCGTTCCTCCGTTCTCGCATTTTGCGTTGACCATATCCTCGGAATAGACGAATCTTGCCGTCATTGAACAGATCCTGGCAAACGAGTCGACTTCAATTTCCTTTTTCGGCAGATTTTTCATTGCCAGATATTTTACCGCCTCGGGCAAACTGCTGTTTTTGAGCGCATACACGGGGATGTTTTTCACCGTAAGCTTTTCCGTTTTTCCGATATGCGAAAGCATCGGAAGATATGCGAAAAAAGTATATTCATCAAGGCGAACGGCAAGCGCCCGTCCGTTATTTACGGCTTTCGAAAAACAAACGACGGACGCTTCGCCCTCGGTCAGCTCGGAAATTCGCCTTTTCTCGCTCTTCGGCAGGCGCTTTGACGGCATCGCGTGAGCAAGCGAACGGATCCCCCTTGCCGATCCGTTCCGTATAACGGTACCCTCAGAGCTTTCCGCTATTATGGGAAATCCGTATTTTTCTATTTCCTCTATTATCGTTTCAATCATATTGTCTCCACGGTTCGTATTCACTACCGATTATACTACACCGCGCACAAAATAGCAATAGACAAAGATCGCTCTCATAAATTCTATCGGCAATTCATACCATTTACAAAAAGGAAGGTGAAGAATATGAATCTGCGAAAAAAACTGACCCTTATATCTCTTATTGCGGCGTGTGTGTTTTCTCTTACAGTTCCGCTCGTGTCGGTTGCGACCGAAAGAGGACCGTCAAGTTCCTCCGTGATCCTTGGGGAGATCACCCCGCCGATGACCGACGCCCCCGTTCCCGATAACACCGCGGGATCCGAGCCACCGTCTCCCGACAATGCACCGACAGAGCTTCTCGTTTATATTTCCGAGGAGGACAAGACGGTAAAAATGTCCCTCGAGGACTACATAGTTTGCGTTGTTGCCGCCGAAATGCCATACACCTTTCACACAGAGGCGCTTAAGGCTCAGGCGGTCGCGGCACGCAGCTACTGTCTATACAAGCTCGGAAGCGGTTCTCACAAGGACGGTGCCGACGTTTGCACCGATTATGCGCATTGCGCCGCCTACGTCAGCAAGGACGAGCTGATCAGCCGATACGGCAAAAGCGTGACCGAGACGATCTTAACGAAGGTCACAAATGCTGTCAAGGAAACGGCGGGGCAGATCATCGTCTGGAACGGCAAGCCCGCACTTGCGGTATTTCATTCGAGCTCGTATAAGAAGACCGAGTCATCGAAGAATATTTGGGGCGGAAGTGTCCCGTATCTCGTTTCGGTCAGCACTCCCGAAAGCGACAGAGTTTCGACAGTTACCCTATCCGACAGCGATATCGCCTCTCTTTTTTCCTCGGAGGCGGCAATAAAGGTCGATTCGAGCGGGAAAAAGGGCATCTACACCGTCGCAACCGACAGCGGCAGAGCCGACTATATATGCCTATCCGGCTTGGCTGTGCGGGCAAAGGTGTTGCGCCAGCGGTTTGGCTTCAAATCGCTGAGCTTTGAATACAAGGAGATCGACGGCGGCTGGCAGTTCACCGTTCACGGCCATGGCCACGGCGTCGGTATGAGTCAGTACGGCGCAAACGAAATGGCAAAAGACGGCGCCAAATATGACGAAATATTGCTTCATTATTATACGGGAGTTGAGCTCACAACGATAACCGGAAGGGGGTAGTTTTTTCTTGGGGGGAAAGGCAAGATAACGTGGCGAAACTTTGATACGTTGTTGTAGGGGCGACCATTGGTCGCCCACGTAAAACGATGTTACATCGGTTTTACACACGGTTGCTACGCAACCTACACCTCATCCGAGGTTTACCTCTTGCACCATTCCCCTGAGGGGAAGGCAAGACAACGTTCCAATTCTTTGATACGTTATTTGTAGGGTGCGACGTCCTCGGCGCACCGCGCCAAAATGGTGTTACATCCCTTTGGAACACCTCATCCACCGCAGACGCAGCGTCTGCGGTCCCCCTTCCCCCGCTGGGGAAGGCAAGACGACGCCCCTATGCTTCGCCCGACAATTATTCATTATTCATTATTCATTATTCATTATTCATCATTCATTATTCATTAAAAAATCGCCCTGCGGAGATATCATCTCTCCACGGGGCTGATTATTTCTTATATTGCCGGAGCTTCGGGCTTCGATACTATCGTAACGAAACGCACTTCCGCCATTTTCTGAGCTTTAAGGGGCTTATCCTTCGCATTCGTATCAACAGATGCTATCTTATCGAGAACGTCGTAGCCCGCAAGGAGCTTTCCAAACGCCGCATACCTACCGTCAAGGCTCAGGGAATTATTATCCGACGTGCGGTGAACGATAAAGAACTGCGTCGACGCGCTGTTATTTTCCTGCGAGCGTGCCATGGAAATGACTCCGCGCTCGTGCTTTATCGGATTATTGAATCCGTTTGCCGCGAATTCGCCCTTTATGGTCGGACGGTCCCCGTTTGAATAACCGTCACCGTCGGGATCTCCGCCCTGGATCATAAAGCCCGAAATAACGCGGTGGAAGATTATTCCGTCATAATACTTCTCTGCAACAAGCTTTTTGAAATTTGCGACCGTCTCGGGCGCATCGTTCGGATAAAGCTCAAGAAGCATCGCGTCGCCGTTCTTCATAACGATGCGAACGTAATTTGTCGGAAGCTCGCTCTCCTCAACAACGTATCCGCCGATTTCGGTCACGTTATAATCGGGCTTTTCACCGCAGGAAACAAGCGAGGCTGACATAATAAGTGCCATAATTATAAGTAATATTCTTTTCATAACTGCTCCGGGATAATTTTTATTTTTACTATTCTACCACGCTTTGAAGGAAAAATCAATTACCAATCGGTGAATTTCGCCCGATCAAACGGTATATAATGAAATTAGTACTGTTTTTGAGGTGAATTATGGATCTTCCGCCAAAGGGCTACAAAAGAAATCTGACGATCTGTGCCCATTTACTCCTTGCCTGCGTCGGTGCTTATATTTTCGTCAGATTTCTGCTTTCTCCGCTTTTACCCTTCATTATTGCCTACGTCATCGCACTGTTTCTGCGCCCCGCCATAGACAAGATCTGCAAAAGGACTCGTTTGCCGAGAAAAGCCGCGGCATTTACGGCAGTCGGATTTGTTTATTTGATCGTATTTTCGCTCGCTTGGGTATTTTTCGGGCGCGTGTGCGCCGAGCTTCAGGCAATGACCAAGGGGCTGACCGACGGCGGCGCGGAATTTATTGAGGATATGGTCGGACAGGGATCGGGAATGGCGGAGAAGCTTCCGCTGATATCGAAGATAGATAACCGGGAAGCTCTCGAGCTTATCAAAAAGGCAATGATAAATATGCTCGAGAGCGCGCTTTCTTCATTTTCTTCGAAGATACCCGATGCAGTGATGGGATTTGTTTCGACGCTTCCCGGAATGCTCCTGTTTTTGATAACGCTGATCGTTGCGACCTTTTACCTCGCCTCCGATATCGGCTCTCTGAATCGGCTGATAATCAGATTCGTTCCCGAGGATCAGCGCCCGAGGCTCTTTTCCGCAAAGAAAAAGCTGATGGCGGCGGCGGGAAAATACGTTCGTGCTTACGCTGTGATACTGATAATAACCTTCGTTCAGCTCTTTATCGGCTTTCGGGTTCTGAAAATACCCTACGCGCTGACGCTCTCGGCGATCATTGCGCTGATTGACATTCTTCCCGTGCTCGGTGTCGGAACAGTTCTTGTGCCTTGGGCTATCGTTCTTTACATTATCGGCGACAGCTACACGGCAACGGGACTTTTGATAATTTTCGGCGTGATCTGGATCGTTCGACAGATATCCGAGCCGAAGATCGTCGGTGAAAGCCTCGGAATATCGCCACTCCTTACCCTTGCGGCGATGTATATAGGGTTTAAGCTGATGGGGTTCGGCGGGTTGTTCGTTTTCCCGATTGGGGCAATCATCGTGAAAAGCGTGATCGATGCTTTTAAGGAAGCGTAGAGGGAAGGCAAGACAGCGTCAGGATGCTTAGGCACGTTGTTTGTAGGGACAGGCGTCCCCGACTGTCCGCTTTGAAACATTGTAACATTCCTTTCGGACACCTCATCCACCACCTTCGGTGGTCCCCCTTCCCCCGCTGGGGAAGGCAAGATAACGTCCCGATGCTTCGACACGTTGTTCGTAGGGCGGGGGCTTGCTCCCGCCGTTACAAAACGATGTTACATCCCTTTGGCACACCTCATCCACCGCAGACGCAGCGTCTGCGGTCCCCCTTCCCCCACTGGGGAAGGCTAACGACGCCCCGATTCTTTGATACGTTATTTGTAGGGTGCGACGTCCTCGGCGCACCGCACCAAAACGGTGTTACATCTGTTTGACACACGGTTGCTTCGCAACCTACACCTCATCCACCACCT
>JAZQGU010000068.1:0-28045 GCA_045540175.1 Eubacteriales bacterium
CCACATTCCAAGGCAATTTCAGTAATTGTTTTTCCGGTGGTTTTCAAAAGCTTTTTGCTTTCTTGTATGCGCAAATAGTTTACATACTGATTGTACGTTATCCCGATGCTTTTCTTGAAAAGTTTGGAAATATATGCATAATCAAAACCCACAGATGCTGACGCATCATAAAGCAGACATTTTTGCTTATAGTTTTCATTTACATACAGTAGTACTGATACAACTTTATCTTGTGAAAACAAATTCTTTTTTTCTGCGTATGTTCTTTCCTTATCAAATTCTCCGCAAATCTCATAAGCAGCTGAACGATAAAGAAACGGATTATCAACAGTTTTTTGTAGCCATGCAAACTCAAACAAGTTATCTGTTGGAATAAAATTTCCGCTTCCATAATAATCCGGCACAAGATCCGGAGAAAAAATACATATATTGTGTGCACTGTTTTCAATTGCTCTATAGGAATGATATTGAAACGGAAAGATCAATACTGCCTGACCCGACTTCAGAATATATGTCCGTTTGTCAATCACAACCTCAGAAGTACCTCTGGTTTGCATATATAATTCAAATGAGCGATGAATATGGGACATGAAAGAAAAATTTTGTCCGCTGAAAATTCTGAATTCCTCCTCATTAAATGAGTGTTCTTTTTCAAAAAACATAATATCATACACCTTTTAAGACTAATTTTGTCTTATATTGTACCACAAAAGGCATAGAACGTCAACGTAATATTTTATATAATCAAAATATCAAAAAAACGAAAGGGGTATTCCTATGAATAAAACAAAAAAGGCACTTATTGTATACGGTGGCTGGGAAGGTCATGATCCCTGTGGCGTTGCGAACGTATTTGCAGAAATCCTCGAAAAGGAAAATTTTGAGGTAACAAAATCGGATTCCCTTGATGCTTTTCTGACCGATTTAACAAAGTATGACCTCATCATACCTGTTTGGACAATGGGTTCTTTGACATCAGAACAAGAAAGCAACGTGTGTGCGGCAATTGCAGCAGGCACCGGTATTGCAGGCTGCCACGGCGGAATGTGCGATGCTTTCAGAAACAACACAAATTGGCAATTTATGACCGGTGCCCAGTGGGTCGCACATCCGGGAAATGGAGATGTAACCTACGAAGTCAATATCAACAAAGCATCGTCCAGCTCTCTTGTAGAAGGCATTGATGATTTTACGGTCACAAGTGAGCAATATTATATTCACATTGATCCTGCTGTTGATGTTCTTGCAACCACCACTTTTACCTATCCGGGTAATCACACTGTCAACGGCAAAATCACCGTTCCCGTAGCATTTACAAAACGTTGGGGACAGGGGAAAGTATATTATAACAGTTTGGGGCACAACCGACATATTTTTGACATTCCTCAGGTTAGAGAAATGATGCGTCGCGGTTTCCTATACGCAGCAAGATGAAATGGGGGCGTAATGTTATGAAAATAGGAATTGTGGGTTGCGGAAACATAAGCGATATCTATCTGAAGAATCTCACAACGGTGTTCGAAAACACAGCGGTTTATGCCGTGTGCGATCTGGATGCCACAAAGGCAAACGCACAGGCGCAAAAGTATCAGATAGAAAAAGTTTTGCCTTTGGATGAAATGCTTGCAGACCCGGAAATTGACATTGTACTGAATATCACAACCCCTAAAACGCATTACGATATTTGTAAAAAGGCGTTGCTTGCGGGCAAACACGTATATGTTGAAAAACCTCTCTCTATTTCTTACTGCGAGGGCAAAGAATTGTTGTCCATTGCAAAAGAAAAAGGTTTATATATTGGCGGAGCTCCCGACACTTTTTTAGGTGCAGGTATTCAAACAGCAATCAGTCTGATAAAAAACGGCGCCATCGGAAATCCGGTAGGTGGTGCGGCATATATGATGTGTTCCGGTCATGAAAGCTGGCATCCTTCTCCTGAATTTTACTATGATATCGGCGGTGGTCCTCTGTTTGATATGGGGCCCTATTATATCACAGCTTTGGTGCGGTTGTTGGGTCCTGTAAAAAGCGTATATGCTGTGGGAACAAAGGCGTTTGCGGAAAGAACAATCACTAGCAAACCTAAATTCGGACAAAAAATCCCCGTTAAAGTCGATACGCACAATGTGGGTATCCTTTCCTTTGAAAATGGCGCAGTTGTTACACTTGTGACAAGCTTTGACGTTGTCTCACACACAATGCCGAACATTGAGATTTACGGCACAGCGGGAAGTCTGAAAGTTCCTGATCCTAATACGTTTGGCGGCTCTGTTCAACTGGCTACACGGCAAGAACGACAATTCACCGACGTACCGCTTGTCAGCAAGTACAGTGAAAATTCGCGCGGAATCGGCATTTCCGAAATGGTTCTTGCCATTAACGAAAACCGAATAAACAATGCCTCGGGAGAACTTGCACTGCACGTACTTGAAATTATGGAAGCATTTTTAAAAAGTTCAAAAAGTGGAGCGTCTGTTTTTATCGAAAGTGTTCCGTCACCTGAAATAGCACTGGATTGGAATGTTGAGATTGGCAAATTAAAAACAAGGAACTGATTTAAAAAGCGAGGTGAATTTCACCTCGCTTTTGATATGTAAAGGTCAAAATATGCTGTTTTTCGTCAAATATTTTTGCTTGAAAGCCGTTCGAAAACCCTAGTGTTTATGCGGGCTTCTGGCGGTTTGCCCTATTATAACACATTCCTCTATACGGCGCACAATTCCCGTTGCTTTCATATATACATTTCTCCTTAAAAACCAAATTGTGTTGTTATTATCTGTATTTTGGGGAGATTTATACTGTACAAATTGACTTTCGAAATGAAATATGATATGATTAATTAAAGGCGGTGATTTGATGATTATAAAGATTTCTCAAACTGCATCTAACATTAAGCAGTCCTATGATATTGAAAGCGAAAATTTTTATTATAGCGGTGATGCGGGAAGCATCAGCCGCTTGCAATCTATAACTATTTCCAACAAAGAAAATACGATAAAAGGTGTTTATAAGATTTCAAAATGGGTCAATTATATCCCGCTACGCTATCTGTTTGGAAATGCAAACATAACTCAAGTTTTTCACCTTTACAAAAACGATAACGTTTATGGAAGTATTGTTTTTTCTAAACACGGGTTTTGGAAAAGCTTTTATGTTATTGCTTTGGACTGCGGAGAAACTTTTCATTGTTATTCGCTGTCTCGTGGTTCATTTAACTACATTTCAATTTACCAAGGCGATACTCAAATTGCTTTGGTAGAAACTCATCTTGCGGCAAATGATTATAAATACGATCACAAACTTTATGTTCTGGATGAATACAATCAATTTGCCGATACGCTTTCATTTTTCGTAGTGTACTATGCAAGTTATAATTTTGCTCAAAGAATGCACATGAGCAAAGGTTCTGTGAGTGAATACTCGTGGAGCTTTTCAAAATATGCTGATAAGTACGACCCAAAATGGCGCGAAACGCATTTTCCCGGCGAAGACTTTTTCGGCAAAACAAGTCTTATAAATGAATCATATGGTGATATTTAAAGCGAGGTGAATTTCACCTCGCTTTTGCTTTTTTTATTACAGATCATACGTTTAGAATCGTAAATTCAAGAGATTTATACTGCGTAATATTTACTTTTTAAGCTGTTTGCATTATAATATAAACAACTTCAATTAAAGGGAGCCGCCTATGACACAGTACGAGATTATTGATTTTCACACACATCCTTTTGATGACTCCACCACCAATATATGCTCACACCGTACATATTTAGATATGTCTGCAGAAAATACCGCAGCATATTTGAAAGGTCTGGGCATTACCAAAATATGTGGTACCGTTTTGTGCAGAAATACTCAAGACAATTCAGGCTATGGTAATCCATGGGAAATGATTTCTGAAAGCAATCGCCGTGCTTTGAAATTGCAGAAGCAATACGGCGAATTTTATATACCCGGTTTTCACGTGCATCCGGATTACGTTGCGGAGTCTTGTGCTGAAATCGAAAGGATGCACAAGCTGGGGATTCGTCTCGTGGGTGAGCTTGTTCCCTATATGCACGGATGGAGCGACTATTCCTGCAAAGCATTTGACGAGATCCTGGATGTTGCCACAGCGTATGAAATGGTGGTAAGCCTTCACTCAATGGGTAACGACCAGATGGACGAAATGGTTCGCAAGCACCCCAAAACCATATTCGTTGCTGCCCACCCGGGCGAATATGGCGATTATATGCGGCATTTGGAACGCATGAAAATCAGCGAGAATTATTACCTTGATCTCTCAGGAACCGGATTGTTCCGTCACGGCGTGCTTCGACATGGAATTGACGAATTCGGCCCCGAACGGTTTATTTTTGGTTCTGATTATCCTACCTGCAACCCCGCTATGTTCATAGGCGGTGTTGCTATGGATACACTGATTAGCGACGAAGAGAAATCGCTGATTCTTGCAGGAAATGCAAAAAGGTTGCTTGGTTTAGCGTAATGTCCTTCTTTGGGTACTGCTGTTTTTCTGTTTCGTTTTTGGAACACCTGTAAAACAAGGAGATTTATACTTTGCGGTATTATCTTTTCGTTTCTTTATTTTCCGTAATTTTTAAGTTCTCTCGGAGTGCAACCAAAATGCTTTTTTACAACTCTTGCAAAATACTTTGCGTCATTAAAGCCGCTTTCATAAGCCGCTTTTTCTATCGCCATACCGCCTGAAATCAGATTTCTTGCGTATTCAAGTCTTAAACTTGTAATATATTCAGTTGGTGTTTTTTGATAATATTTTTTGAACAGTTGTCTGAACACCGTGGGGCTTATTCCTGCTTCAGCACATATCATATCAATACTTAGAGCGCCATTTCTGTAATTGGAATTGATGAACGATAGTGCATTCAAAAAATGGGCAGGCTGATTTATTTTGGTGCTTTTTTCGAGTATTACTCCCAAAATCATATAAAGCTGTGAAAATGTATAGATATGAAATCCCGGTTCTTTATTCTTCCAAAAATTAAGCGCACTCAAAAACAGCTTGTAGATTTGCTCGGTATTTTGGAATGAATATATCTCCGGCGCACCATCGTTTTTTGATGTAACAAAATGAACAACCAACATTTCCGTGTCGGTATATTCTGCCTTGTATGCGATGTTTTGGGGCATATACAAAATATCATTTGAATGTATATAATACTCTTTTCCACCGATGGTAATGGTCGCATTTCCGCTTATTCTGAATGCCAATGCTGAATATTCACGAGGCCTTACATTAAAAGCACACCCCCTCCAACACATATGTTCTACACCGACTATTTGTAAAATAGGGTTATTGCCATCATATAGCATTTTATTCACCTCAAAACCATTATAACATAAATATTTTCGGATTTCAACCGTTGAAAAATCCACCTTTTTTCTTAAATTGTGAGTTTATTTTCCTTTTCCTGCAGGTTATATTTTAATCAAGGTTATTCTAAATTGAAATTATCTGCTACGCACCTGCAAACGGCGGATACTGCCAACGAAAGAATGATCAATTCAAAATAGGAGCTTATAAAAATGAATAACTTAAAAAACCAAATCATTGATTTTGCAAAAAAAGATGGTGTGGATCTGATTGGCTTTGCAGAAAAAAAGCGCTTTGACAATGTGGATCCTCAGCACAATCCGTTTTCCATTTTCCCTGAAGCAAAGACTGTCATTCTGTTGGGAAAGCGAATCTGCAGAGGTTCCCTTCGAGGAATTGAAGAAGGAACAAACTTCGGTGATTACCAGCTTTTCGGAAAGAATTGGTTAGAGGACGAATTTTTGGCCCTTTCCGCCTATAATCTCACAAACTTCATTGAAAGCCACGGTTGGGAAGCAACCCCCGTTTTTCCAAACCCCTGCGACCTTGAGCCCGCCGGTGTGGCAGTAAGAGAGGGTGCTCCGGAGCCCAACGTTTATCCCGACTTTGATTACGCAGCGGTTGCCTGCGGTTTGTGCAGCATTTCCTATAACCGCATTGCATTTTCCAAAGAGTTCGGCTCCCGTCAGCGTTTCCATATGATCATTACCGATGCCGAACTGGAAAGCACACCCCTTTTGGAGGCATCTGCCTGCAACGGCTGCCGCATTTGTGCTGATTCCTGCCCCTTGGGTGCAATCAGCAAAACCGAGACCGAGGAAATCACTATTTGCGGCAAACACTTTACCGTTGGCAAAATCGATTATGAAAAATGCAAGATCTGCCAAAACGGTGCTGTGGTCAATCGTTTCTCTCCAAAGTCTGTTCCCGACCGCATTGCCGCACTGTGTAACCGTAGCTGTATGTGCACTCTGGAACAGCGTGGCGCCCTGGAAAACCGTTTTGCAAATCCCTTCCGTACCGGCGATATCTGGAGTATTGGCGGAACAACCCAGTCGGTAGACAACTCCGATGAGAAAGCCAATGTTTTGGGCGGCGCTTTCTCAAAAAGCGGAAACAGGGGGCACTAATATGACATTAACATCCCAAATGATCAAGGAAAAGGCGAAGGAGCTTGGAATCGAATGTATCGCTATCGGTAATATTGAGCGGTTCAAAAATGCGCCCAAGCTAATGAGCCCAATTACATATTTCCCCAATGCGAAATCGGTAATTGCCATTGCTATGCCTATTCCCCGAGGAGCCAATCGAGGAATTGAAGAAGGTACCCATTGGCACAATTACACCTTCTATACCTACAACAAGCTTAATGCCTTTTTCCGTCCCATCAAGACCTACCAGCTCAGCTGCTTTATTGAAGACCACGGATACGAAGCTGTTGCCCATTACCCAGCCGTTCCCGAAGGAAACGGAACAACCAAAAAGCCGGTAGCGGAAGGTAAGGTCCCTCCGGATGTAGTGTGCAGTATTCGTGTGATTGCGGCCGGCTGCGGTCTGGGGGAGATTGGCTGGTCCAAAGTATTTTTAACTAAAAAATACGGCCCCAGAGTCCGTTTGGGCCTGATCTTTACCGACTGTGTGTTAGAACCCGATCCGATTTTAGATACGGGAACAATCTGTATGCATTGCGGCGCCTGCACAAGGCGCTGCCCCGGAGGTGCCATTCCCAGCCCCAAGGATAAAAACGCCCGACTTACCATAGATTTTGGAGAAAAGCAGGTCTGGTTTGGTGATACTCAGATGGGAAGATGCACCTTGTCCCACCATGGAATGAATAACGAGTGTTCCCCTTTCCTGAAAAAAGAATTTCCCAATATGGCCTTTGATGTCCGCAATTCACAAATGACAGAAGAGGAAGCCTACATCCTTTGCTACGCACTGGCAGGTGCTAAATGGGGACGCAAACCGGGAAGCCACGCAGTTATGGAATATTACAACCAAATTATTGAGCACACAGGATACTTTGCCATCTGCGGTGCCAGAGGCTGCATTCGTGCCTGCAATGATGTGCTGGAGAAATCGGGAAGAATTGAGCAGACCTTCCATAATTCCTACTACAAAAAGGATCTGTGGACCTTGCCTCTGCATCCCGAAACGGTGTCTAACGGCGTAAATCCCTATCGAGAAGCATATTTGGATGAGCATTATCCCGGCATTAGAGAAAACGAATACCAAAAGCCATCATCCAAACCGTCTAAAAAAGAGGATTAACCAAATTCACACGCAAAAAAGCGAGGTAAATTTCACCTCGCTTTTGCTGTTTTTATTGCAAATCATACATTTAGAATCGTAAATTCAAGAGATTTTTTCCACGTAATATTTACTTTTTATGCAGCTCGCGTTATAATAAAAACAACTTCAATAAGAGAGAGGCGTCTATGGCACAGTACCAGATTATTGATTTTCACACGCATCCTTTTGATGACTCCACCACCAATATATGCTCACACCGTACATATTTAGATGGTTGCTTGGTTTAGCGTAATGTCCTTCTTTGGGTACTGCTGTTTTTCTGTTTCGCTTTTGGAACACCTGTAAAACAAGGAGTTTTATACCGGATAGATTTGCATTTGAGCGATTCTATGTTAAATAATTTTGCGGTTACTGAGAGGAGTTTTTAAATGAATCTAGATGCTTTTTCCGGAAAAGCAAAATTTTATCATTCCAGACCGACCTATCCGACAGAGTGTATTGACTATTTGGTTCAAACGTACGGCTTGGATGAAAACAGTGTAATTGCAGACATCGGTGCCGGCACGGGTATTTTATCTATTCCGTTTTTGGAAAGAGGAATGACCGTTTTTTCGGTTGAGCCGAACGGCGATATGTTTGCGGAACTGACAAGTGCCCTTTCACGGTATGAAAAATCCGTGTGCTTGCAGAATACTGCCGAAGACACCACTCTTGCCGATTCTTCTTGCGACTTGGTTGTAGTAGGATCTGCCCTTCACTGGTTTGATCTCGAAAAGTTCCGATCGGAATGCAAACGTATTTTGAAGAAAGACCAAGTTGCTGTACTTTCAATATACAGTTGGTTTGATTCGACGAAAAAGCTATTCAGCTCCCCCGATTATGTTGACAAACACGCGGAAACAGCTAAAGAGTTTTTTTATCCTTTAAATGTTAAAGAAATGCGATTTGAATATGAGCTTGACTATGATCGCGAGAGATTTGTCAATGAACTGCTTTCCCATGGATCTGCTCCTCTGCCGGGCGAAAACGGATTTGAAGCTTTGGCGGCGAATGCAAGGCGCAGCTATGAGAAGTTTTATGGAAACGAACGGGCAAGGTTTCCGTTCCTTGCCAAATGCTTTACGGCTTCAGAAAATGATAAGTGACATTAAAAAACGGGGTGGAATTCCACTCCGTTTTTTATGTATTCACAAGAATATCAGCTTAGATTTTTTCAAAGAAATCTACTATGATATTCCAAAGAGGCGTCAGCTCAACGAGTACGGGCACCAAAATAAGGGAAATTACGGACATAAGCTTAATGAGAATGTCCATTGCGGGGCCAGCGGTATCCTTAAGCGGATCTCCTACGGTATCTCCGGTAATGGAAGCCTTATGTGTTTCGCTTCCCTTTCCGCCGAAGTTACCTGCTTCAACGTACTTCTTTGCGTTATCCCACGCACCACCTGCGTTCGCCATAAATACAGCGAGCATGATTGCGGATACGAGTCCGCCAATCAGCATGCCGCCAAGACCTGCGGCGCCGAGGACAAGACCCACTGCGGCGGGTGCAAGGATAGCAAGCAGACCGGGTGCTATCATCTCGCGAAGAGATGCTTTTGTGGATATATCGATACAGCGGTTATAGTTCGGAGCGCTCTCACCCGTGAGTATGCCGGGGTCGTTTTCAAACTGTGTGCGGACCTCTTCGACCATCTTGTTAGCGGCTTTTCCGACGGATCCTATAGTCATAGCACTGAACAGGTACGGCAGCATTGCGCCGATAAGCAAGCCGATCAGCACGCACGGGTCGCTCAAAGAAATACTGAACTCGGGAACATGTACCTTTACCGACTCGATAAAGGAAACGATAAACGCGAGGGACGTCAAGGTTGCAGAACCGATACAGAAGCCCTTTCCGATGGCGGCTGTTGTGTTTCCGACTGCATCGAGCTTATCGGTTATACTGCGGACTTCGCTCGGCATACCGGACATTTCTGCGATACCCCCCGCGTTATCGGAAATCGGGCCGTAGCCGTCGACCGATACCGTGATACCTACCGTACAAAGCATACCTACCGCCGCTAGCGCAATTCCGTATGCACCTCCGAAGAAATACGCGAGCGCGATTGCCGCGCCGAGGCAGGCAATGGTCAGCCAAGTGGAGCGCATGCCCACCCCGAGACCTGCGATAATATTCGTGCCGTGTCCCGTCTGCGATTCCTTAGCGATCGCCTTGACGGATGAATACTTATCGGACGTATACAGCTCAGCAACGAAGCCGACGCCGATACCCGCAACAAGTCCGACGATAACGCTGAACATATACTTGTACTCACGGAGGAAGAATACCGCAAGCAAGATCGATGCTACTATTACAATAGCAGTAGCAATGTACGTTGAGATATTAAGCGCCTTATGTGGATCCTTCCAGTTACGGGCGCGGACGATAATAACAGAGATCAGGGACGCGATTATTCCGACGCCGCAAATGAGGATCGGGAACAAGATGTGTTTGAAGGAAAGACCTGTAAAGAGCGCCATTGTAAGGCAGGAAATAATAGAACCAACGTAAGATTCGGTAAGGTCAGAGCCCATACCTGCGATATCTCCGACGTTATCACCCACATTATCGGCGATCGTAGCGGGATTTCGGGGGTCATCCTCCGGGATTCCTGCCTCGAGTTTTCCGACAAGGTCGGCGCCGACGTCTGCCGCTTTGGTGTAGATTCCTCCGCCGACGCGAGCAAATAGAGCGATCAAAGAGCATCCAAGGCTATATCCCGTCAATATCTGTACGGGTGCGTGAACATCGTTCGTGATCATATATACGACCAAAAAGATTCCGACCAATCCGAGCAAGCCGAAACCCGCGACGGAAAGTCCCAATACAGCGCCGCCGCTGAATGCAACCTTAAGCGCGCCCGACATTCCCTCTTCCTTGGCCTTAATTGCGGTTCTTGCGTTTGCCTTGGTAGCAATAGACATACCTATCCAGCCGGCTGCCGCTGAGAAGCATGCGCCAATCACAAAGCAAATTGCCGCCTGCCAGCCGATACCTTCCGCACCCTTCAGAGCGGGTATGAAGCCAAGTATTGCAAGCAATGCCCCTACACCAAAAATGAAGGGAATGATGAGTTTATATTCTCGCGAAAGGAAGGTCATTGCTCCGCTATGAATATAATTCTGAATTTCTTCTACTCTCTTGTCTCCGATCTTCAGGCGGGATACCTTGTGAAACAGCACGAACACAAAGCACAACGTGATCACCGCCGCGATGGCAACAAGAGAAAGAGATAGATAAGTTATTTTTTCCATTGTAGTCTCCTTTAATATTATATGTCGATATTGTATCATATCCGTGTTTATAATGCAACAGGATTTTTCATAACAATTAAATATTTAAAAAGCTCAAACACTGGTATTTTGACACCCTGCTTATCGTTTTCGAAGTTACGGCATTAGGTGTCAAAAGAATTTCGGCGTAGGAAATTCTCTCTCCAACGTAGATCGAGAAGCCCTCAGGTTCTTTTGGAATCTATATGAGGATGAAGAACTTAAATTGCAATCATTAACGATCAAAGTATAATACCGCCGATTTACGGCGATTGTGGTTTAGGTTTAATCAGCAGATACAAGGGCGTTATCAAATTTATAGATCAAGTGCTGTTGAACAAATAGACTATACAAAACGCGGAGAGAAAATTCTTCCCCGCGTTTGTTTTTTTGCCACACTATGTGTCGCCACACAAAAAATACCGAACATTGTAGGTTGAGTTTAAGGATAAGCTCATCCTACAATGAAATCAATTTACTTTGCAAATTGATGAAATGCGGCTTGCATCGTATGTAATAGGCTTCGCCTATGATATATTTTCTTCGTGCATATTTAATGTTGCAAGAGATGATGAGATCAATTATTTGTTTTTTTGTGACTTAGCAACCAGTCAGCAAGCTCGTCTCCGCTATAGGCTATATCCCATGCGTCATGACCCACGCCGTAACATATTTTCAGCTTCGCGTTTCCGCCGCGTTTATTGATCGAGTTTAACATAGAAATGCTTTCATTGATCGGAACGACATCGTCGCAATCGCCATGATACATATATACAGGGATATCTTTCAAAACACCTCCATACCAATAAATACCGCTGCCGCAAACAGGCGCTATCGCCGCAAACCGCTCGGGCGCAGCCATTGCCAGCATCCACGTCCCTGTTCCGCCCATGCTCAGACCGGTAAGATATACCCTATCCCTATCTATTGGCAAGGTATCACATATGTAGTCCAAAAATGCGATCAAGGATTCGGTATAGCAGCCCCAATATTTATCCTGAGGACACTGCGGTGCAACAAAAATAAAAGGATAATCTTTACCGTCTTCTCTTACATGTTTCATATACCCGTGTTTGGAAGCCAGGTCTAAGTCGTCTCCTCTTTCTCCTGCGCCATGAAGAAAGAAAACCAATGGATACGTTTTGTTCTCATCATAGCCCTCAGGCAAATATGTAACATATCGAAAATTATAAAACACCTCAGAATTCCATTTATGCTTCGTGTACATTTTCAACGCCTCCGGAACAAATTGTCATGACTATTATATCGCTTTTGTTTTGCATTGTTCTTTATATTATCTCTCGTAAATTCATACCACACAAAATCATCCACTTGAATACTCATATTATCTATTCCGCCAAGATGATATGTTTCGGCATACAAGGCTACGGGAAACGCGATTATTTTCGAGAATCGCGTCTTCGATAAGCGTCTGCAGAACGGCGTCGCCGTCGTAGTTATCGGTCAACAGTATCCCTCTGTTTTTAATATCGAACCTATTTTAAGCATGTTAAGTTATTTTTTCCTGCTGCAGACGCTCAATGCGGCGAGGCTGAGGAAGAAAAGGATCCAAACGGCGTTATTTGCTCTATCGCCCGTTGAAGGAGAGCCTTCGGAATATCCGTCGGTAAAGGTAATATTCTTCTTAACCGATGCGTATTCCTCTCCTATGACTCCGCCAAGATGGTCGGTAATATAGCTTTCGATCAGCTCAACGTCCAGTGTTCCTTCTGCGTCAAGGATCTTTGCGTCCTTGAACATCGTCATTCCTCCTCCGAAATCAAG
This sequence comes from Eubacteriales bacterium, assembly GCA_045540175.1. Classification (GTDB taxonomy): domain Bacteria; phylum Bacillota; class Clostridia; order Oscillospirales; family CAG-272; genus Colimorpha_A. Next base: position 12,686 of record JAZQGU010000068.1, read on the forward strand.
GAGAAAATAGTTAAAGCCCGAGAGAGTATATTTACCTTTCGGATCAAGCACCTTATACCTTCCGCTTGACTTATCGAGCACCTTTACGTTATAGACACGGTAAGGACCGTCTACCTTTAAGAAAAATCCGTTTTCGTCCACCTTTACCGAGGTTGGAATGGCCTTATTTACCGAGAAGGTGACACCCGACACATGCGGAAACGAGCCGTCCTCCTCGGGATAGTTCATAACCGCCATTTCAAGGAAGTCTAGAAGTATTTGTCCCGATATTTCCGCCGTAACTACCTGATTGTTGAAGGGGAAAACCGAAAAAATATCGTTGAAGGTTACGTCTCCCGATTGCATCGGTGCACGAAGACCTCCGCCGTTCGCAAATGATATGTCGGAATTCGTCATTATGCGAAGAGCATCTGAAGAAAAATCTCCCAGATTTGTTTCCGAATTCCTCACAATGCGGTTTCCGTCTTCGTCGTGAGTGATAAAATCGACCTTACTTACGCCGATTTTTCGGTTACCGAGCTCCGCATAGCTGTCGTTTATCTCCTTGATATAGGCATCGACCATCGGATCGGTTTTAGTATACGTTTCTGTTTTGATAAGCTCAGAATCAAAGGTGCCGTTTTTTATCGTGAGCTTACCTATGTTTGCGAATTTTGTTCCTGTTGAGGTAAGCAAAACATCGTCGCCGCTTTTATTCTTAACATACATTTTTTCTATTACCGAGTGGCTGTGGCCGTCAAACACCGCGTTGATGCCGACGGTATTTGCGATCAGGTCGGTAACATCATCGTACTCTCCTGCCTCAGCATATCCGACGTGAGTAAGTGCGATAACATAGTCTGCTCCTGCGGCTTTTGCGGAATCAATATTTGCCTGCACAATCATGTAAAGATTTGCTTCGTTAAATGTGTAAACAAGCTCGCCGTCGCTGTTTTTGAACTGCGCGGGATTTGACGAGCTTATTGTTTCGGGAGTAGTGATTCCGATATAGGCAATATCGGTGCTTCCGTAAGATATTATTGTATACGGATTGAAATACGACTCACTTTCGCCTGTTTTTTGGAAGTTACAGGATATGAATTTCGTGTTTGATATTTCGTTCAGCTCGTTAAGTCGGGGAATAAGATAGTCGAACTCGTGGTTGCCGAGAGCAATCGCATCATAGCCAACCCTGTTCATGAGGGTTACAATATACTCGCCTTTAGATACGGCACCCAGAGTTCCTCCCTGAACGAAGTCTCCGCACGATACAACGCCTACGTTTTCATAGGCTTCAAGCAACTCGTTTTTCATTGCGGCAAGCTTTGAATATCCATCCACTGCGCAATGTACGTCGTTTTCATAGAGAATGATTATATCCTCTGTGTTTTTCTCTGCAAAGATCGGTTTCGGCATTATACTTACTGCCAAAATGAGACACAGAAGAAATGCACTGATTCTTTTTTTCATTTACATCAGATCCTTTGGTTTTTTCTGTATTTTAACATATTCAACTGATCAATGCAAGAGGATCCCGAGATTTACCTAACCATAAATCTCGGGATCCTTCAGATTTTTATTTGTAAATTTCTATCTCACCAAAGGTGTTATTCTTGCTGTCGTTGATATCAAAGCGGACGTAACGCGCTTCGATCTCATCGAATACAAGCTCTATCGACTTAGTTCCGTTATTCCATACGGCTTCCTTGACGTCAAGGATCCCGGTATAGCTTACGCCGTCGGAAGATACCGAAACGGTAAAGTTCTTAGCCCTTCTCATCCAGAAATTAGAGGGCATTGTGATCTTGATTTTTCCGATCTTTTGTGCTTCTCCGAGGTCTATCTTGATCCAAGGAGCTTCGTCATAGCTTGCGGGACGCCAACCGCCTTGTGTAAGATCGCCGTCGGTCATATACATCGACGCATAATCGGTATCAATGCTCCAGCTACTCATAGAGGAAGAAATATACGCCGGTTTTCCGAGTGCAAGATTATCCGAATCAACATCGGGAAGCGAAGCGTCGTAACCGTCGGGAAGTTCGATCAAGGCGCAATGACCCGCTTTGATCTCAATAGTTACCGTACCGTCGGCAGCTACCGAAAGAGGAACCATTTCACCGGACTCCATATCAAGTATCTTAAGGCCGCTGACTCCGTCCTTGACCTTAAGCTTAAAGGTGCCCACGGTGTCGACAGTATAATTCTTATTAACGATCATAACGTGCTGCTTACCCGAACCGTCAAGAGATTCGAAAAGCGAATAGATGGCGTTCTCTCCGCTCAGCTGGCTAAACACGAAATCGCCGCGGAGAAGCTCCTGTTCGGGCTCTTCGTTTGTATGATACACCTCGATCGCATTGCTTCGCTCGATATGCTTACCGATTGTAAACAAATAGTCGTGAATGCTTTCTACAAAGTCGTGCAACGTAATGTTTTCTTCAGGGATCACGTGCGGAGTTCCGTACCAGCCGTGAACGCCGAAGCATTTGAAGTTCTTCGTACCGTATGCCGCCGCAACCGATGCGGTATAATATCTTTGTGCGGAGTCCTGAACGTAATCGGTATGGAGCTTCCAGGGGTTCAGGTAATAAGCTGTTGAAGCATTATACAGGATTCCCGCTTTGCGGACATTGTTAAGCATTATATATCCCTGATTTTCATAGGGATTGTTATATCTGAAGGGATAGTGGTCAAAGGAAAGATGACGCAAACGTCCGTTTCCGCCCTGAATTGCCGCTATTTCATGATAGAACGTAGAGTGGTCGCCCGTTACGTTCAGCGTAACGGGAAGCTGTTCAAAGGACGCATGTGTGGGGTACTGATTCAGATATGCAACGATATGGGGATTGTAGCTGTTGATAAGATTTACGATGCGCGGGAACTTCACATACAGGTCGCCCGTCGGCTCGTCTCTTAAATACAAGCCGCGGAAGCCTGCCCTGTACTCGTATTTCTTTACGCAGGAGAGTATTGTTTCGTCGGATTTTTCGACGATTCCGTCACGGTCTTCATTCATATTTCCGTCAGTCGTTATCTCGGGATCGTTTATAAGCACGGACATGCCTGCCTGATTGCATAGATACATGAAATACGGCCCGAAAATATTTCCTGCTAAGTCGAAAGCTTGTCTACATTCTATGAAGCTGTATTTTGCATTCTTGAGGCGCTCCACAGCCTCGGCATATTGCGAGGGCATCATACCGCCGCGTCTGTGGCCCCTAAAAGATTCAAAAAAGATACTCGTTTCGTATTTATCGTACGTATCGTCCTTAACCTCGACGTGACATACCGAGATATTCTTGCCGTCGGAAACGGATATATCGGTCTTTCCGTAATTCACGGGGGAAATTACGCCGTTTTCGTCAACGGTGGCAACGGAAGGATCGGCAGAGGTGAATTCAAGCTTGACATTGGGATCAACAACGGTGCCATCACGGTAATAAAGTATATCAAGGTCACACTTGGTATCCGGGTTCTTATAAAGCCAGATGTCGTTATGATTAAGTACTATGTTTTCGGTTTTGTCGATCTGCGCATATACCTCAAACTCGCCGAGAGCTATCTGCGGAACAAGACGCTTTGTCTGTATTTCCACAAATCTGGCATTGATTCCGCCAAGATCGACCTTGACGCCGTCGGCAGTTACTTCGGTTACGGAAACATCTTTGTTAAATTCATATTTCACACCGTCTATAGAGGTATACACCAAAAAATCGGTGGGGAACAGGCTTTCATCGCCTTGTGCGGGATAAAGCTTGATGTAATCTACCGGGTATTCCTTTGTAAGGTCAATAAAGACAGATGCCTTTTTGTTTACCAAGTCGGTACCTGCAACCTCCTTGTCTTCAACGACGTGATAGCTGATATAGCTTGTTGAAAGGTCGCCGTCGTTGAGGTTGAGATTTGAATACTTTCCCTTGCTCTTGCAGGTTGTTGCGAATGCGTATCCTTCGCGCGCGACGTTTGCTGTGCAGATCTTCGCGCTCGGCTCTGTCTTGCCACCCAGCGTATTCGCATTACCGCACGACACGGCAGACAACATCATAGAAATCATATTCTTAATATTCAAAAACTTCTTCATTTTTGATTCCTTTCGTGTTTGTATTTGATAGGATCCTTTGATCGCTCAATATTTTCCTGACATTAAACATAGCTAAAGCGTCTACCGCAAAGCTTTCATAATTATCAAATTCATAAATCACGGCACTCCCAAAACCGAGAATTTGATACTATAAGGTTTTCGCATTTTTATTGTAAATCGTTTAGGAGAAATATACAATACACATACTTTACAACAATATGCACAAAATCATCTTTTTTCACTTGACTTTCGGCGCTTTTGGCGTATAATATAAACAAATTCATTGTTTTTGGAGAATAATTCCATCATGTTCATAAATGTCGCTTACCATTTTAACCAGAACCCAAACATTGAAGATCTATCCGTTCCTTTGAAAATAAACAACAGCGGATACTATCGTTTTCACACTACCCCCGTTATAGAGACATACTACCCCGAGGGCAGAAACGATTTCCAGCTGCTCTATATTGCCGAAGGCAAGGGAGTCTTCTATTTCCGAGGAAGCAACAAGCCCACCATAGTGACAAAGGGTAATATGATACTGTTCCGCCCTCACGAGCCTCAGGTATACTATTATTATGCCGTCGACAAGACCGAGGTCTATTGGATTCATTTCACCGGCTGGAAAATTGAAGAATACCTGCAAAGATATGAGTTCCCAAAGAATGAAAACGTATTCTATACGGGACTTTCGCCCGATTATCCCTGGATCTATGACCAGATCACAAGAGAATTACAGCTAAAGCGTTATAATTATGAAGAAATGATAAGCCTGCTTATGCACCACATCTTCATCACGATCAACCGTTACGTCGCTGAGAAAAAAACCTTAAACACTGATACAATAAATGAAATCGAAAAAGCAACTCATTATTTTCGGGAAAATTATAGTAAGCCGATTTCCGTTGAACAGTACGCAAGGGATCACCATATGAACGAGAATAAGTTTATACGGGATTTCAAAAAGAATATGAAGCTTTCGCCTATGCAATATATTATCTCCCTCAGAATAACTAACGCAAAAGGTTATTTGGAGAACACAAACAAAAACATAACCGAGATAGCAAGCCTCGTGGGCTACGATAATCCGCTGTATTTCAGCAGGCTTTTCAGAAAACACACCGGCTTTTCGCCATCGGAATACAGAAAACCGAAATAACCGTTAATGCGCAAGCAAAAAACGAGATCCACATCTGCGCGGATCTCGTTTTTTTATTCCATTTTTACGCCATCGTTTTAAGCATTTCGAGAGTTACCTCGTATTTGCAGGGCTTATTATTGATGAGATTTTCGTATTCATCCTCCATATATTTACCCATTCTCTGGACCTCGTTGCCTGCACTTCCCGCGATATGAGGGGTAAGAATGCAGTTTGGCAAGGTATAGAGCTCGCTGTCCGAGACGGGAGGCTCGGGATATGTAACGTCGAGGATCGCGGTGAGGTCGGGGCGGGATTTGAGAGCATTTATCAGATCACTTTCGACCACCTGTGCGCCGCGGCCGGTATTTATGAAGGTTGCGTACGGGAGCATTTTTTCAAACAGGGACCCGTTAAGCATGCCTTGCGTTTGCTCGTTGTTTGCAAGGTGATTTGAAACGATCTCGCATTTTTCAAACACGGTTTCCAGGCTGACCTTTTCGACTCCGAGCTCCGCCGCCTTTTCGTCGGGCAGGAACGGATCGAAAACAAGCACATCAAAGCGATAGCTTTTCAGCATTTCGATAACGAGCTTGCCTATCATTCCAGCGCCGATTATACCGATCTTTACGTTATAATTTCCGGGATACATCTCGTGTGTCGCTCTTGCGGCGGGATGATCCTTATATTTCATTACTTTAAAGAAGCCCTTATTTGCCAGTACCGCGAGCGCGACCGTATATTCAGCGACCGGAACGGCGTTTGCCGCCCACGAGGAAAAGACCTTTACTCCGCTGTTCAAAAACGGCCTTGCAAAGAACTGAACCGATCCCGCACCGTAAAAGACAGCTTTAAGGGACGGAAGGTACTCCTTTATCTCCGATTCGCTGAAAACCGGCATCCCCCACGTTGAGAAAACGTATTCGGTATTTTTAAAGCTCTCGGGATCGTTAAGCACGTCCGCCTTCGTATACACGCGCTCGTCTGAGCAATAGACGTTTTTTACGTTGTTCTTTTCTTCACAAAGAAATATTTTTTTCATTTTGCGATCTCCTTCAGCACCTCAGCCTCGGTCATTAGCGTTTCTATCCTACCGTCTGGCATAAACTCCAAAAGCAGAGGTCTGTTTCCGTCAAAACAGCTGAGATATTTTTTCCAGATATCCTTTGCATCCTTCAAGGGATACATTTCGGTTCCTTCCCAGTTGAAAACGTGAATCACTTCGGTATAAGGCGAAAGAAGCGCTGCATACTCGATATTTTCTTTTTCGGTTCTAAATTGGTTCGGCTGCCAATACATTCTGAAATTCGGGGAATTTACTTCCTGCATAAGCTCGAGGGCGGATTCTTTTCTGTTTGTATAGGTTCTTATATGACACTCCATACAGAGAATCGCGCCTGCTTCTTCGGCAATTTTTGCGGCTGCTCTGCATTCATTGAAGAGCGCATTTTTTTCTTCAGCGCTGTAATCCTCACTGTTTTTGTTTCCGCACCATAGACGAATTATGTTAGTACCCAATATTTTCGCTGCCGAGATATAACCCGCCAGATCATTTACGGGATCTGTACCGAGATAAAAATAGGTTCCGTATGACGAACAGATTATTCCCTGTTCTTTTTGAAGCAATGCGATTTTTTCAAGAGCCGCAATATCATGCTTGGGGGCGTGGACATCGCTTCCCCATTCAATATGTGTCAAGCCCGCATTTTTCATTGCCGTAATTATCTCTTCGACCGAGTGGCTTCTGAATGATATCGATACAAGTCCTAATTTATTGTTCATTTTCTCACCTTCAATATGATTGATTGCGTTAGTATATTTATGACATAGGGTCAATGTTTGGGCTTGGCACTCACCCTATTAATAAGTTTGACGAAGAATCCAACCAAAAAAGCAGATATTACAGTTCCCTCTCGCACGCCCTCAAGCCTGCCGAAAAACGCAAGGGACAGAGCCACCGCGATTGCTACCCAGCAAATATCGTAGATGACCTTAACCATGGAAAACTCTTTTTTGAAAGTGTCGGAAACGGCTTTAACGAAGCCCTCCGGAGAGTTCAGCAAAACGTTTGCCTTAACGCCGGATGAGATTCCGAGTGCCAAAATAAAATTTCCGATCAAAAGTATTATGAGACGTTGGAAGTAAGTGTTACACTCAAAAACAGACACCGCCATAAGCCCGAGATCCGTGAAACCTCCGATCAGAAATGCAAGCGGGATTTGAAGAAACTGAAAAGGTTTAAAATTACGCCTCAGAATTATGATCTGAACCAAAACGAAAAACAGATTGGAGATTATCGTCCAGGATCCGAAGGTCAAAAATGTGAATCTTATGCTGATGACGTTCGCCACCGCAGTGGCGGGTGATATCCCAAGTTCTGAATACTTTGCGAACGCCACACCGATGCCGATCAGAACTATAGATACAAAAAACAACAAATATCTTTTCAGTATCCCTGCTTTCTTCATCGAAATCTCCCACTTTTATTTTTATGCTTAACGCCGGATTCATTATATCATTTATCAGATGGGTTGTCAACATTTCGACACATCAAGTAATAACGCATTATGTCGTTAAATCGGTCGGCATTACCTCCATTTAAGAATGAAGATCCATATCCCCAAAATTAATGGAATATGGATAGTACGGTCAGATGAATCTTAAAAAAGAACGCAAAAAAACTTAAAATATGTTCTTTTATATTCTTCTCTGTATGTTATACTTATGTTAAACAGACTTAATTCTTACCCAAAAGAGAGGCAAAAGTATGAAAAACGCCAATATTCCCGCTCTCGGCAGAAACAATATGACTTTTGACAGTAACATATCCGCCCATTATCTCGGATACACCGACAAGATGATCAACTTTGTCGAAGATTTCGTCGTATCCGACACCGAAATGTGGAAGATATTCGTCGAGCAGTTCCGCATCCATTCCGACTCTCATGATGCGGGCTGGAGAGGTGAATACTGGGGCAAGATGATACGCGGTGCCTGTTTCCTTTACGCGTATAACAGAAGCGAGGAGCTTTACCGTGCGATCACCGACTCTGTGACCGACATTCTCTCTGCTTCGGACGAGCTCGGCAGGATCAGCACCTATGACGTTGAGCACGAGTTTGACGGCTGGGACGTCTGGTCGAGAAAGTACGTTATGCTCGGACTTCAGTATTATATTGAGATATGCCGAGATGATGTGTTTGTCGAAAAAATCATAAAAACTATGTGCGCTCACGCTGACTATATTATTTCCAAGCTCGGTCGCAAGGAGGACGGAAAGAAGCCGATAACCGACGCGACGCGCCATTGGAGGGGCGTAAATTCCTCCTCGATCCTTGAGCCGTTCGTCCGTCTTTACAATCTGACGAAGGAGCAAAGGTATTTTGACTTTGCAAAATACATTCTCGATAACGGTCTTTCGTCGGTTGCCGATATAGTTGAGCTTGCGTATAAAAATGAGCTTTATCCCTATCAGTTCCCCGTAACGAAGGCATACGAGACCGTTTCCTGCTTTGAGGGCGTGATCGAGCTTTACAGAATAACGGGTGATGAGCGTCTCAAGACTGCTGTTCTTAATTTTGCAAACAAGATTCTTGAGACCGACTTTACCATAATCGGCTGCGCGGGATGCACGCATGAGCTTTTCGACCATTCGACCGTCCGCCAGGCAAATATGCACGACGACCGCGTTCAGGAGACCTGCGTTACCGTTACGCTTATGAAGTTCTTCTATCAGCTCATCATGGTAACGGGAGACGTGAAGTTTGCCGACGCATTTGAAAGATCAATGTATAACGCATACTTCGGCTCTGTAAACACAGAAATGTCGGTCGAGCAGAATTTCATCGACCGACATCCCGGACTTGTTCCGAGAGCGATGCCCTTCGACAGCTACAGCCCCCTTACCGCAGGTAAGCGCGGACTCGCAATCGGCGGCTTCAAGATAATGCCCGGCGGCTATTATTACGGCTGCTGTGCCTGCATCGGCGCGCTCGGAATGGGGCTTATTCCGAAAATGAACGTAATGAAGCGTTCGGACGGACTTGCCGTAAACCTTTATATTCCCGGAAAAGTTGAAACCGTAACCGCTTTCGGAGACAAGGTAGCTCTCACCTTTGAAACAGACTACCCCGCTGACGGCAAAATCAGAATAACCGTCGATACCGATAGCGACAAGGAATTCACCCTTGCATTCAGAATCCCGAACTGGAGCAAGAATACGACCGTAAACGGTGCAAATGCCGAAAACGGATATTACGAAATTAAGAAGGTTTGGAGTGGCGGCAGTACCGTAGAGCTTGTTTTCGATATGACAACAAGGGTTATTTCCCCTATCCCATACGGCACACAGGTGCTTATGAACGAGGTCATCTGGGGACATAACTACATTATCCCCACCTTCGACCGCGAGGATCCGATGGCAAAGACCCGCCGTGCATTTGAGCGCGGACCGCTCGTGCTTGCCGTTGAAAACCGTCTCGGACACAACGTAGACGATCCGATAGACATTCACATCGAAGGTGATACCATCGACGCTCGGGTTTCGTCCGACAATGTCGCACCATATGAAAACCAGATCGAGATATACGTCGCCGACGTAAACGGAAAACGCATTTACATGACCGACTATGCCTCTGCAGGAAAGCTTTGGAACGACGAATCGAAGATGGCAGCCTGGATAGGCATAAAGGAGCTTATATGAAAATAATTGACCTAAATGGCAAATGGAACGGCGAATGCTACGCCGACGGAAGGCTTGATTTTTCCTTTGAGGGGAGCGTTCCCGGCTGCGTGCATACCGACCTTATGGGAAGCCGTATTCCCGAAGATATTTACTACCGTGACAACGCCGACAAGTGTCAGTGGATAGAAAACTGTGACTGGAAATACGAACGCCGATTCACTGTCGATGCGATTCCGCAAAACGCGTTTCTCGTTTTTGAGGGGCTCGATACCTATGCAGATATTTATCTTAACAGCACGCTTATCGGCAAGACGCAGAATATGTTTATCCGTCACAAGTTCCCCGTATCGGAGCTTCTTTGTGTCGGAGAAAACACCGTTTCCGTTTATTTCCGCTCGCCCGTGCGCGAGGTCGAAAACGAGCCGAAGCGCCCCGCGGCGTTCACCTGCGAGCGTCTTTACACCCGACGTATGCAATGCACCTACAGCTGGGACTGGGTCGCGCGCTTCGTAACCTGCGGCATCTGGCGTGACGTTTATATCGAGTCAAAGGAAGGGTTTACGGTAAAGCAGCCTTATATTTATACCGAAGCGGTATCGGGTAATTGGGCGCAGATAGTGATAGAAGCCGAGACGGAAAACTATGAAAACGGCGATTTTGTTACCATTGCCATTAAGGACCCGTCGGGAAGCGATATCTACAGCCACCGATTCTATACTAAGGAGCCGTCCTTCAAGCGTTATATTGACATTCCGAATGCGAAGCTCTGGTATCCTCACGGCTACGGCGATCAGCCGATCTATACCGCGGAGATCAACGGAAAGGCATATTCATTCGGTATTCGTACCGCAGTCATTGAGCAGATCCCCGACGAGGTTGGCGGTCCTTACTACGAAAAATGCCTTGAGATCAAGGACAGCGTTAGCGGTAAGATATACGATAAAAACGAAAAATTCTCGGGCTTCCGCCTGCTGATAAACGGCGTGCCCGTTATGTGTAAGGGAGCGAACTGGGTTCCCTCCGAACCGTTCCCGTCGTTTGAAAGCGACGAAAAGATCACGACGCTTCTTTCACTTGCGCGCGAGGCGGGAGTAAATATGCTTCGCGTTTGGGGCGGCGGAATCTTTGAAAAAGCGCATTTTTACAGCGAATGCGACCGCCTCGGAATACTTACTACCCAGGACTTTTTGATGGCTTGCGGACATTATCCCGAGGAACGCGAGGAATTCATTTCCGAAGTGAAGAAGGAAGCGGAATTTGCCGCTTACGAGCTTCGCAACCATCCCTCTCTCGTCTGGTGGTCGGGCGACAATGAAAACGCCGTCCGCGGTGACGACGAAGCGCCCGATTATTGGGGCCGAACCGTCATTCACGAGGCGATAATGCCGATCCTCAACCGCCTCGATCCGCGTCGCAGATTCCTCCTTTCGAGTCCCTACGGCGGTAACGTATACGCGTCAAAGACCGTCGGAACCACCCACAACACTCAGTATCTGGGAGAGTCGATATTCCCATACATAACCGACACGGATATGACCGATTATAAGGAATTCCTCTCTACCCTGCTCGCGCGCTTCATAGCGGAAGAGCCGACTATGGGTGCCGTTTCTCTTCCCTCTCTTAAGCGTTTTATGACAGAAAGCGATATTTACGACTGCGACGAGATGTGGAATTACCACACAAAGGACAATCCGCCGCTCAGTCTTTTCGGCATCCTTACCGCCTTTACCGAAAAGGTTCTCGGCGCATTTAATGACGGTCACGACCGCTTCTTCAAGCTCAAATACGCGCAGTACGAGTGGATCCGCGTATCGCTTGAAAATATACGCCGAAACCGCGGCTTTGTAAACGGCATAATCTACTGGATGTGGAACGACTGCTGGCCTGCGTCAAGCGGCTGGGCGTTCGTCGACTATTACTGTCTGCCGAAGGCGTCCTTCTATTCATTCAAGCGTTGCGCCTCCGAGCTTGTCGTGTCTGTAAACAAATCGGACAAATTCGGTATTTATCTCTGCAACGACGGATTTGAGACGCACGAGTTCGAGCTTTCGCTTTACTATATGAAGGACAGAAAGGTCGTAAATATCGGAAATGCAACCGCATCAATCGGTGCAGAAAACTCCGAATGTGTGTATTCCCTGCCCCTTGACAAGGTTCCCGACGGCGCGATGCTTATATGCGACGCAGTTTGCGGTGACTTCCGCGACCGCGCCTTTTACAAGAACGGCAATCTTCCGATAGTTCCCTGCTCCGCGCCCGAAATCGTTACGCAGAGCGAAAACAGCATAACGCTGACAGCGAAAGAATATATCCACATTGTCGAGCTTGAGGGAGAATACGTCTTTGAGGATAATTACTTCTCCCTTATGCCGAACGAAACGAGAACGGTTAATTTCAGACCGACGGAAAACGCAGATACAGATAACATTACAGTTACAGGATATACTGTATAAATATTTTCGGATTTCGGTCTTTAGGGCTTGGCTTTACGATTAGTCCTGCTTGTGTTTGACAGAAATCCATGGTATAATTAAAACACCGACTCACGAAACTCAGGAGACATGGCTATGCCTTATAGCTCAGCGCCCAAACATGCCTATCTAATTATGGCTCACAATAATTTTGAGCAGCTCAATACTCTGATAGGACTTCTTGACGATCCGCGAAACGATATTTATCTTCACATTGACAAAAAGTCAAAAGGGTTTGACCGCACCTCGATACGTACAAAGTATTCTGACTTGTTTTATGTCAAGCCGCTTTCCGTTACGTGGGGCGGTTACAGTCAGATCAGGTGTGAAATGAGGCTGTTCGAATGTGCCGGAAAAAAGCACTACGCCTATTATCACGTTCTTTCGGGAGTTGATCTTCCGCTCAAAAGCCAGGACGAGATACACGGATTTTTTGACGGCAGATCGGGGCAGAATTTTATTGGCTTCGACAATTCGTCGCCAATTACGGGGGCTGTTATTGACCGCGTAAGATACTATCACTTTTTTCAAAACGCGGCGGGCAGGAGCACAAATCGCTTTATGTGTCATTTGCGCGGGATTGAAGAACGGCTCTTGCGTCTTCAGGTGAAAATGAATGTTAAGCGCAAGGAGATAATCCCCATCTACAAGGGAGCAAACTGGATCAGCATCACAGACGAGATGCTCCAATACGTTATTAAAAGCAAAAGAATTATTAAAAAGCAGTTCAGCTTCTCGCTTTGCGCCGACGAGCTTTTTCTCCAAAGCGTTGCGATGGCGTCCCCCTACCGCGACAGCATCGTGAAAAGATCATACCGATCGATCGACTGGTCGCGCGGCGGTCCTTATACCTTCAGAAAAGAGGACGTACCCGAGCTTCTTTCATCGGATGACCTCTTCGCAAGAAAATTTGAAAGCTCAGTCGATCCCGAGGCTATCCGCCTTATCACCGAGCATCTCTCCAAATAAATTACTCTAAATTTCGGAGGAATATCATGAGCATAATGAAAAATTCAAAATGGATATGCGGTAAAAACGGAAGCGCGCCCGACACCTACACCGAGTACGCTCTTCCGATCACGGTATCAAACGGGAAGGAATACGTTTTCACCGTCGCCTGCGACAGCGATTACGCGCTCTACGACGGAGAAACGCTTCTTGCTTTCGGTCAATACGCGGACTATCCCGATTATCGGATTTTCGACCGCGTTACCCTTCCCTCTCTTAGCGAAGGCGAAAGAAATCTTTCGCTTCTCGTCTGGTATCAGGGAGTCGGCTCGTCGACGTACCTTCCAAAGCCCTCGGGCGTTCGCTTCTCGATCGAGGAAAATGGGAAAGAAATCCTCGTTTCCGACACCTCAATACTCAGCAGAGAGGCGGCAGGATATATTCCCGGGCTTAAGAGAATGATTACAGGTCAGCTTGGTCTGTCATTCGGTTACGATGCCGAGAGACCGGCAGGCACTAGGTCGGAATCGCTTCTTTCCTCGGGTGCAGACGAGCTTTATCCCCGTCCCGTTAAAAAGCTCACGCTGTCGGAACGCGTTCCTGCTACGGTAGTTCAGAGCGGAGGCTTCGTTCTTCAAGGCGGACGCACGCTCGGAAACGTAATGCAAGGCGCTCTTATGTCTGTGTACACCAAGTCCGTTACCCTCGACGGAAGCACCTCTGTGACCTTTACCTGCCGAGACGGCGAGGGAGGCACTTACATTATCGTCGATATGGGACGCGAAACTGCGGGACTTATTGATTTCGAGTTTTCCGTTGACGCTCCCTGCCGAGTCATCGGCGGATGGGGCGAGCATCTCGTCGACGGACGTTGCCGAACCGGAGTGCGTGATTTCTCCTTTGAGTATTACGCAAAGTCGGGAAGCAATAAGCTTCTCCATCCTCTGCGCCGATTTGGCGGAAGATACGTTCAGCTCTTCTTCGAAACGGACAAGGTCGACATTTCGTACGTTGGAATAAGAGAAACCGCCTACCCTATCGACGTGACATATAAGATGCGCGGAGACCTTTTGCGCGACAGGATCGCCGAGGTTTGCATAAACACTCTCCGTCAATGTATGCACGAGCATTACGAGGACTGTCCTTGGCGTGAGCAGGCTCTTTACACACTTGATTCACGCAATCAGATGCTTTGCGGTTACTCCGCATTCAGCGAGACCGAATTCCCGCGCGCCTGCCTTGAGCTTATTTCTCACGGACTCCGCGAAGACGGCCTGCTCTCGCTCTGCTATCCTGCTGTGACCAATCACCCGATACCTGCATTCTCGCTCGTTTACTTCATTCAGATGCGCGAGTATCTTGATTATTCGAAGGACATTGAGTTTATTCGCGGAAAGTATTCCTTCCTCAAATCGCTGATCGAAACCTTCATATCCCGCAGAGATGAAAACGGACTTGTTCCGAATTTTCGCGGAGGCGGTCATTGGAACTTCTACGAATGGGCTGACGGAATGGACGGCGGGCTAGGAAAGCCTCAGCCTGAGGCTTACGAGGCACCGCTTAATGCATTTTTGTCGCTTGCTCTTCAGAATCTTGCGGCTATTTCAAAGACGCTGAACGAAACGGCTGACGAAAAGCATTATTCCGAGACTGCAAAATCGGTAAACGAGGCGCTTCGTGAGAATTACTTCAACTCAGAAGCAGGACTATTCCGTTCATTCTCAGACAGACGCTTCGACCAGTACAGCGTCCTTACAAACAGCCTTTGCCTGCTCTGCGGTGCTGCTGACGGAGTCGATAAATCCGTTATTCTTTCGGTTCTTGAAACGAACGGCTCCGATACCGATATGAACATCGTTCCGAACACTCTCAGCATGAACGGATTCCGTTTTGACGCCCTTCTAAAGGCAGACCGAGAGCGCTACGTTCCGATAATTCTCAGCGAGATCGACAACACTTATCTTTCGATGCTTGAGCAGGGTGCGACATCTTTCTGGGAAACCATTCTCGGAGAAAAGGACTTTGATAATGCGGGAAGCCTCTGCCACGGCTGGTCGGC
>JAZQGU010000069.1:0-93141 GCA_045540175.1 Eubacteriales bacterium
GTTGAGGATTTTTTACTTTTTACTTTTTGATTTGTTTTCCGCAAAGGGTAATGCATTTTTTTGCAAGTGCTTCCATCGCGTCAACGATGTCGCCGCTATGTAGACTGAGGTTGTTGTCAGCGTTGATTACAGAAAGCTCAGTACAACCGAGAATGATAACGTCACAGCCCTCGGAGCGTAGCTCGTCGATAACCTTAAGAAAAGCGTGAAGATCAACGTCCTTTCCCGCCTTAACCTGGCGGTAAATAATGTCCATTATGATATTCTGGCTCTCCTTAGAGGGAGCAACGCAGGTAAGTCCGTGGCCCTCAATGACATTAGCGTAAACACCGCTCTCGACAGTTCCGTCGGTCGCAAGTATTCCTATCTTTTTCAGATTCGGTTTTTTCATAATTGCGGCAGAAACCGCTTCGTCGATCATATTAACGATAGTAATATCGGTCGAAGCCTGAAGCTGTTTATAAAAATAATGTGCGGTATTACAAGTAACCACTATGTAGTCACATCCGGCGTTTTCCAGCTTCTTGATCCCGTCAACCATTTTCGGAACAGGGTCAATATCGCTTCTTCCGAGAATGTACGAGGTTCGGTCGGGAATCGTATTATCATTGAACATAAAGAGCGGGATGTGCTCCTGGTCGGTTTCAGCGTCGGTCATATTTATGACAATGTCGGCAAACCTTACAGATGCTAACGGCCCAACGCCTCCCAAAATGCCTAAGGTCTTAGTTTTCATATTACTTATCAAGCTTTCCGTAAACCGGAACGGATGTCTTTTCCATTCGGCGGTATTTTCTGTATTGGTTAAAGTATGCACCGAGTACGTAATAAGCGCGCTTCGGATTCATATCGTGTTTGTAGTAAAGGGGATAACTGCATTTGCCCGACCAAAATAGCTTTTTCGCTGTCTTTTTAAGCTCGGGATGCTTTTTTGTGTATCTCTTGATAATTCCCATTGGAACAACGGTAAATAGATGATCGGTGTTGTCAGCAACGGTGTATTCAAGCTCTTTTTCGTAAATGAGATCGTCGACTATCCACTTAACAGTATTGAATCCGCTTCCGGTTACGTAGAAATTACTTCTGCCGAGACGAACGTTTATCTCAAAGAAATTGTAGCTTCCGTCTCGCTCGTCGTACTTGATATCGAAATTGGCAAAGCCGGTATATCCGATATGCTCGAGGAACTTGGTTGCAGCTGCAACGATCTTTTCATCAACCTCGTTTATAATAACGACGGGGTTTCCGATGGCAGACGGCGTGTGATCCTCAAGAAGAACGTGTCCGAGGGATGCAAACTTGACCTTGCTGTTTCTGTCACAGTAGCAGGTTAGAACTCTCATATTTGTGTCGTCGCCCGGAATGCAGTCCTGGATGAGGAACTTGTAGTCATAGCTCGACTTTTCAAGATTTGAAAGCATTGCTTTAAGATCGTCTTCGTTTTCGAAACGGAAGACCTTCTTTTTACCTTCGAACTTAGCATAGTGATAGAGCGCTGAGTTGGCGCACTTTGCGATAACGGGGTAGGAAAAATCGAATTTAAGATCGTTTTCTTTTCCGCATTCGTAAACGTAGGTCTTTGGGTGGTCAATTCCGAGTTCATCACAGATCTCGTAGAACTTGTCCTTCAGAACGATCCTATCAAGAAGCTCTTTATCAATATAGGGAATAACGAAGTAAGGAGCGAGTTTTTCCTTATTGTCAACTATTGCGCGAACGTACCAGTCGCCGCATCCCATAAGGATAAGCTTCTTCTTACCCTTGAATTCTTCGCCGACCTCAATGAGTCGGGAAACGAGCGCGTTAACGTCCTCAAGATCAGGGAAAACACGGTTCTCACAAAGCTTGCTTTTTGCAATAATATTTGCTCTGGCGCGGCTGAGAACAAGCGACTTGATCTTGTATTCCTCATAATAAGAACGTACAAGGCTGTATGCGGTTATATCTGCTCCGAGAATTACGGGAAGAAATTCTCTTTCTTCAAATTTCATAGTTAAAACTCCTTCGGAATGGAACTAAAGATATTGTATCACAAAGAAAGCAAAAGGTCAATGATCGGCGAACAAATCAAAGCCTCTTAATATAATCAATAACCGTGAGTGGAAGGGCATCGGAAAGGTTTTCTTGATACTTGATCATCTCACGGGCATAGGTAGAAGAAATATGAGAAAACTCAGGCTTTGAGGGGAGAAAAACTGTTTCGGGATGATTACGCAAGCCCCTGTTTATTGTGGCAAGAGAAACCTCATATCCGATATCTCCGCCGTCACGAACACCGCGGACGATCACAGATATGTCATTTTTCTCAGTATAATCGGTAAGAAGTCCCGTGCAAATATCGACCTTTACGTTTTTTAGGTGCTGACAAGCGAGTTTTGTCATTTCAAGACGTTGTTTCTCATCAAAAAGACCCTTTTTCTCGGAATTAATGCATATGAGTACGCAAAGCTCGTCGAACATAGCGGATGCGCGTTCAATTATATCAACGTGACCTCTCGTTATTGGGTCAAAGCTTCCGGTAAATACTGCTTTCATTATTCATTCTCCGTGTCGATAGATTTTTCAAGTATGGTGACATATGCCTTGCCGTATTTTGCGTGCTTGTAAACTGATAATCCCGAAGCTGTAAACGGCTCGGATCTATCGCTTTCACAGACGATATATCCACCGTTTTCAATAAGATCACCGTCAACGATCTTCTTAAGAGCGTCGGATAAATAATCACTTTTGTAGGGGGGATCAAGAAAGATAATGTTGAATCTCTCTTTACCCGAGAGGGAACGAAGTGCGGATTTATAATCAGTGCAGACTAAACGAACCCTATCAAATAGCTTAGTCTTTTGAGCGTTGCGTTTGATGATATCAAATGCCGCGGTATCAGCATCGCAGATAAACGCGCTGGTTGCTCCTCTGCTGAGGGCCTCAAGTGCCATCTGCCCCGATCCTCCGAAAAGGTCGAGGACCTTTCTTCCTTCGATGTCAAACTGAAGGGTATTGAATATTGCCATCTTTGTCCGCTCGGCAGTCGGACGTGTACTTTCTCCTTCAAGAGTGTCGAGGCGTGTGCCTCTTGCGCTTCCTGTAATGATTCGCATCATGATCGTAATTCCTTGTTACTGAAGTGATTGAGGATGTTCTCCGCATCCTTTTTTGATATGCCCTTGACGGCACAAAGCTCGTCGTATGAGGCGTTTTTAACGCCGTTTAGACCGCCAAAAGTGCTGAGAAGGCTCTTGGCCTTAGTCGGGCCAATGCCGCTGATATTTTGAAGTGTGGAGCGTTTGAGAGTCTTTCTTTTTGCTCCCGTCATTCTTGATACGGTATAACGGTGTACTTCTTCCTGTAATTTGTATATGAGAAGAAATACAGGCTGTTCGCGTGCGATGCTGATCTCTTCATTATCTGTAGTCAAAGCTCGTGTTTTATGGTATTCGTCCTTCACCATTCCGAAAACGGGAATATCTATTCCCATTTCGGTTAATAGAGGCTTAATTACGCCGACGTGTGTCTTGCCGCCGTCGAGAAGAAGCAGATCGGGAAATTCGTCCTCGGGATGTGAAAACCTTCTCTTGACAGCTTCAGCCATAGAAGCGTAGTCGTCCTGCGTTCCCGAAATCTTGTAGGTACGGTATGCGTCCTTAATAAACTTACCATTTTCGATACGAACCTTTCCTGCGGTAATATTCTCGTTACCGTAGTTAGAAATGTCGAAGGCTTCGATCTTCTCGGGAACAACCTCAAGTGAAAGGAGTTGAGAAAGACGAATGAGCGTATCGCTTTCCTTTTCGACCTTGGTGTTATACTGCTGAGCGTATTCCTTTGCATTTTGGCGCACCATTTCGCAAAGCTTTTTAAGATTTCCTTTTTCGGGTAGTCGTATAGTTACCTTACGTCCTGCCTTCTCAGTAAGAAGCTCACCGAGAGCCGATATGTCGTCGGTGCAGATAGGGAAGTCAAGCAGTATTTCTTTTGGAATATATTCTCTTATTCTGTACAGCTCGAAGATAAACGATGTCAGTGCGTCACCGTCGACGATCATATCAGCTCCGTAAACGAAGCATTCCTTATCTGTCACGGCACCGCTTCTGATGTAGAACACCGCAATCGAAGAGCAGGTATCATCGGTATGGAGAGCAATAACGTCCTGATCTACGTTTGGTGCCGCAACGACCTTTTGCTTGTCCCATAGCTTGGTAAGAGACTTGATCCTGTCGCGGCATAATGCTGCTGTTTCAAACATCATGTTCTCGGAGGCAAATTCCATCTGCTCGGTCAGAGACTTTTTGACGGGATCAATTGCGCCACCGAGAAAGGGAAGAATATCAGAAAAAATTTTCTTGTATTCCTCGGACGATATCTTCCCTGTGCAGGGACCCGAGCAGAGTCCGATCTGATAATTTAGGCAGGGACGCCCTTTTCCTATGTCCTTGGGAAATGATCTTTTACAGTCAGGTATGCCAAAGGTTTTGCGTACGGTGTTTACAATATTGTAGGCTGTCGACATTCCCGAATAAGGACCAAAGTATCTTGCTCCGTCATTTACTCGCTTTCTGTCCACGAGTATACGAGGATATTCCTCGTTCATCGTCACCTTGATATACGGATAGCTTTTACCGTCCTTAAGCTTAATATTGAATTTGGGCGTATGAAGCTTTATCAAGCGGTTTTCAAGAGCGAGAGCCTCGATCTCGGTCGTTGTCAGCATGACCTCAAAATCACGTATATTGCTGACGAGATGCGCCGTTTTAATCGTATGAGAATCAAGATCGGTAAAATATGAAAGAACTCTGTTTTTCAGTGCCTTTGATTTACCGACGTAAATGATCTTGCCGCCTTTGTCCTTCATCAGATATACGCCGGGGCAGAGAGGCAGACGGCTTGCTTTTTCTTTTAGTTCCTTAATTACGACGTGGTCATAATTATACATACCGTTACCTCCGCAAAAAGTAGAAAAGGCAGACATACCGGTTTGGTGCTGTCTGCCGCATTCAATAAATTAGGATCAGCCCTCGAAGCCGGTTGTAATAAGCTCGGAGAGACCATCAAGAGCCTCATTTTCGTCAGCTCCGTCAGCGATGAGTGTTACCGTCATTCCCTTAATGATTCCGAGAGAAAGGACACCAAGAAGCGACTTAGCATTAACGCGGCGGTCATCCTTCTCAACCCAAATGGTCGATTTATAGGAATTTGCTTTCTGAATAAAGAAGGTTGCAGGTCTTGCGTGAAGTCCTACGTTATTCTGTATTGTAACATCGCGAGTAATCATTTTAGCGCTCCTGTATTTAGAAATGTAATTAACTTTAAGTATTATAACAAATGTTCAAGATAAAATCAATAGTTTTTTAACATTTTTTTGCTCAGAAATTTGAAAAATGTTTAATTTAGTTCTTCAACAGACAAAACGGTGATTTTAACAGCTACTCCGTCAGCCTTAACGGTGAAGACCGAACCCGCGGCGATATATCGATTACCGCCGAGCAGATAACCGCTATTTGATTCGATAACCTTGCAGGTGAAGCTTCCGCGTATATCAAGCAGAGTATCGTGCTCGTAAGATACGAGGGTGCCGTCGCTGTTTTCACGATACATAAGAGCCTTTGCCGGCTCCGAAACTGTATTGAGCGTTCCGAAAACGTCTTTATCGGTATAGAACTTGTTGTTTTCAGTAAATGCGGCTGCTTCCTCAGGTGTGATAGCCTCAGCGATAAATGTGATCTTTGCATCGGTAAGAGAGGTTTTGGAAAATAACTTGTCGACGATATCATATCGAATTACGATTCCTACGATCAGTGCCATTCCTATGACGATAATCGTGAAATCGACAACGGAAAAGGATATTTTATTTTTCGTGTTTGATTTCTTACTCATATCACTGCCTCCGGTTAATTGTCAAGGACTTTGATAGCCGTACATATACCTGTTCCCGTGTAATCGGGAACTCTGAATGAAACCTTTTCGCCGATGACGATATCAAATCCGTTAACTGAATAGCCGTAATCCGTCTTTGCGGCATTTGCCTTGATTTTGATAACCATTGTCTTCATACCGGGATACGGGGTATAGACTTTTTCTCCGGTAGCGTCATTTGTCCCTTCATAAATATAATCGGAGTTGGTAACTGTTACGACCTCTCCGCAGGATTCCATGACAGCAGTGTTCGTAACCTTGTCACCAATCTTCACAAGGTTGATGAATTCCTCTCTGACTGGAGAAACAGTAACTGTATATTCTATTTGGACCTTTTCATTACCTTGCGGCTTGACGATGTCCTTGTTGTTAAAAACAAAGATCAGTATCGCTATTGCGACGAGCGCAATAACTACAAGCGCGGCATCGATGATATTGAAGCTGAATTTCTTTTTCTTTGGAGTGATGTTCATTATTTATCATCCTTTCCTCTTAGAAAAATGATTAAGACTGTTGCAGTCAAGCTCAAGTGTCGGACCGTCTGGAATCGGTTCATATCGTTCCGAAACCGCCGTTCTGACCGATGCTCTGAAGAGAGCAGTCATAAGCCAGAACATTAGGAAAACCGATGGAGAATACCAGATATAATCTATAAGACCCATAATAAGAAGGGCAGATAGTCCCGCAAAGGTCGATGTTGCTATGAGCTTGAGAGCGGGGTCGTCGTTTGCACTTCCCGAATTATAGGTGAAATAATCACGGATAAGTTGAATTATAAATACGAGCAGAATAATCAGTCCGGTAAAGCCAAGGGAAACTATTACTTGAGAGTAAAGATTTGATGCGTGAGTAATACCGAGAGAGGTGTCATTAGCATACAGGGGAAAAACCTTTGCCATAGCCGCATCACCGAGACCGATTCCGCCGAAGAACGAATCGGACATTATTTTATTCGTAGTAAAATTGATAGACTGCCTGTAAGATGCAATCGAACCGTCAAAAGAGAACAGTTTAACTACATAGCTTGTGATTCCCGAAGGCAACAGAGCTATAACTGCGGGGATAATCAAAACCGCGGGAATGATGTATGCAAGCGATTTTTTGGAGGTGAGCATAAGAAGGATCAGGGTGCCGATTATCAGGCAGGTAAATCCGCTTCTTGATCCTCCCGTATAAAGGCAGAACAGCGACGCGATAAGTGCAAAGATCGTAAGTGAGCGCTTGTTTGCCATACGAGAAGAAAGCGACATACAAAGCATGATCGGAATAACCGCGACAGCCATATGAATGAAAGTCGGCCCGACTGTAGAGAGTGAACCCGTTGCGTCGGTAATCATCGCGCCTATGCTCTTTGCCTGAGACAGCGGTATAATATTTGCCGCTTCGTTTATGAAGCATAGGAGGAGTGAAACGGTAAAGGATATTACGAGTGCGCTTGAGCACTTTTTGATCCAAGATACCGTCCTGAGCAGATTCGAAACCGCAAAATATCCTGCTATCATAGACAGCAAAATGTAAGCAAGCTGTGTGCTCTCATTCGGTGAAACGGAGAAAAATCCGCCGAACAGTATTGCGATTGCGAAAAAAATTACCGTAACATCAAGAGCGTCGAATTTGAATATGCGCTTTCCTCGAATCAATTTAATAAACCACGATATGGAAACGAGAAGGCTGAACGACGCAAGCTGTCTTATGCCGAGAAAGGGAATAAAGAAGAACAGACCAACAGCTCCGCACTCAGGGAAAGCCATAATTGCGTAAATAATCAAAAGCGCAGGGAAGAGAATCACTATAAACCTAACGGATGTCAAGCTTCCGATCACGCCTGCAATAATTCCGGCAAGAAAGAAGTAAACGGCTCTTCCGATTGAATCCTTTCTAAGATAGGTATCATTTTTCGGAACCGAGAAAAAACCGAAAATAATCGCGGAAAGTATTCCGCTTTCGGAAAAAGCGGCGTAGCAGCTTTTCTGGGAAGCTATGAATATTCCGCCGACGACACATGAAGCTATACTTAATTGCAGATCCGGATTTGCAAATGTAAGATTTGTTAGATTGGATGTGACAAGATTAACAAGGGTCGAATAAAGACCGAACGCGAAATAGAAAGCACCAATGCATTTCAGCTGTATAAGCGGGATTTTAGATATAATATCTTTTAAGTGCGTAAGGACGTAGCTGTTGTCAAAAGCCTTTGCCATATAGCGCTTAACGGGAAGAGAAACACGTTTTTTGAAGTTAATCTTCCGAATAAGCGCAGAAAACAGTCCGTTATTCTTCTTTTCAGAAAGAACGAAAAGCTTAGCGCTCAGGCTTTCGGGCATTTTCGAATAAATATACTCTGAAAATCGGGAGAGTAACGCAAAAATCGCACTTTTGCCACGACTGTTTTTGTCTTTATTCATAACGGACTCCTTTCGTAGATTTAAATAAGATCAGGACGCTTCTTTTTCGTCCTTTCCAGCGCCATTTTGTAGCGCCATTTATCGATCTCCTTGTGATTTCCGCCTTGAAGGACGGCGGGAACCTCTTTGCCTTCAAAAACGACCGGGCGTGTATACTGCGGATATTCGAGCATACCGCAGGAAATGCTTTCGATCTCGTGACACTCACTGTCAGAAAGCACGCCGGGGATCAATCTGGAAACACAGTCGACAAGAATGCAAGCGGGAAGCTCTCCGCCCGTCAGAACGTAATCTCCGACGGAAATTTCCTCATCGACGATCGTTTCAATGATTCTTTCGTCAATTCCTTCGTAATGACCGCAGAGAATTATAAGGTTGTCAAGCTCTGAAAGCTCTTTTGCTTTGGCCTGTGATAAAACCTTTCCCTGAGGCGACATATATACGACCTTTGTTTTGGAGTTTGTATTTATGTCTGCGGTTACCGCCTTGAAGCAATAGTAAATAGGCGGTGCAGCCATAAGCATACCCATTCCGCCGCCGTATGGAGTGTCATCAACACGTCGGTGTTTATCCTTTGAATAATCGCGGATATTGTGTGCATTGATCTTCAGAATTCCCGCATCAACAGCCCGTCCGATAATGCTTTCGTTCAGGACTGCATTTATCATATCGGGAAAAAGGGTAAGAATATCAATCTTCATCGAATATTCCCTTGATAGGCGTAACGAATATACCCTCGTCAAGCCGTATTTCCTTAACAAATTCCTTAACGGCAGGCATCAGAGCATTTCCGTTACTTGTCTTAATGTCGTAAATATCTCCGCTTCCGCCTTGAATTACGTCGGTTAACTTTCCGTAAACGCGTCCGCTGTTTGCGTCAATCACGTCAAGTCCGATAAGATCGGCAATAAGAAAAGAGCCTTCCTTTATCGGAATATCGTCGCGGTTTGCGTAAATTACGGTATTTTTCAGCAAAATGGCCGCTTCGACGGTACTAATCCCTTCAAGACTGAGAAGCACCTTGTCCTTTTGAACCGAACCGCTGAGCACGTTTGTAAGAGAATAACCGTCTCCTTTATTCTTCGGCGCAAAATATACCCGCTTCATTTTTGCGAGCACTGATGGATTGTCACACCAAGGCTCAACCTTGATTGCACCCTTTACGCCATGGGTATTAATAATTTTTCCGATTTCGATAAACTGTTTCATTTTATGCCGTCCGTACGTATATTCCATACTATTATACCACTTAGCAAAAATTCTTTTATGAACATAATGTAAACATTTAACAAAACAGGTCAATGTTAGCATGAATGTTAAAAACTTTATATATTACAAAATATTTGTATCTATATTATTGACTTAATAAGAAATATAAGGTAAAATTATGGTAGGCTTCGCCTATAATATTGGTAAAGGAAATAAAACACTATGCGCTTTTATGAAAACATTGCTAATATCCACGTGAATACCGAGCCTCCTCGCGCTCATTATTTCCCGTACGATACCCTTGATAAGGCACTTGCGGGAGACAAGACTGCTTCGAAGTTCTTTAAAACTCTTAACGGCGACTGGGATTTTGCTTATTTTTCCCGCGATATCGACGTTCCCGATGGGATTACGAGCTGGGACAAGATAGATGTTCCGTCCTGCTGGCAGGCAAGAGGATATGAGGCTGCTTATTACACGAATGTAAACTATCCTTATCCTGTAGATCCCCCGTACGTTCCCGATGATAACCCTGTCGGCGTTTACAAAAGAACGGTGAATATTACCGCAGAGGAAGCAAACAGAGATAACTATATCGTTTTTGAGGGCGTAGCACCCTGCGTTGAGCTTTTCGTAAACGGTGAGCGTGTTGGTTTTTCTACCGTTTCTCACTCGACGTCCGAATTCAAGGTAAACTTCAGCGAAGGTGAAAACGAGATCGTTGCTAAGGTTTATAAGTGGTGCGTAGGTAGCTACCTTGAGGACCAGGACTTCTTCCGCTTCAACGGTATTTTCCGTGACGTTTACATTCTTTCGCGTCCGATCGGACACGTAACTGACGTAACGGTAAATTACGACGACAAAAACATAAGCTGTGACTATCCCTTCAGCGTATATGACGCAGATAATAATATTGCAAACCCCTTCAAGCCCATTCTCTGGAATGCTGAGAATCCTTATCTTTATACCGTTATCGTCGAAGAAGCGGGTGAGTACATTCCCTTTAAGGTCGGTATGCGTACACAAAGCATCTCCGAAAATGGCGAGCTTCTTATCAACGGCGTAAGCGTTAAGCTTAAGGGCGTAAATCACCACGATACCCATCCTCTTAACGGCTATTCGATGACCGAAGAGGATCTTATCCTTGATCTTAAGAAAATGAAGGAGCTGAACGTTAACTGTATCAGAACCTCGCACTATCCTCCACAGGCACGCTTTATCGAGCTTTGCGACGAGATGGGATTCTATGTTGTAGACGAAGCCGATATGGAAACTCACGGCTTTGTTTCCAGAACCTCAAAGCAAGGATATGGTTGGACAACTGATGATATGTGGCCTTGCAACAATCCCGAATGGAAGGAAATGCACCTTGACCGCATAAGACGCCTCTATCAGCGTGATAAGAACCATACCTGCGTTACAATGTGGAGCTTAGGTAACGAATCGAATTACGGTCCCAATATCGCGGCTATGAGCGACGAGCTTCGACTTATGATGAAGGATGTGTCTATCGTGCGCCCCATTCACTATGAGAGTGCTTTCATTAATAATAAAGAAGCACAGGACCCCGATACCGTAGATGTTGTAAGCCGTATGTATTGGACAGTAAACGTATATCCCGGCCCCGGTTATAACGACCTTATTTCCTACCTCAACCGTACGAACGACAAGCGTCCGCTCTTCCTCTGCGAATACAGCCACGCTATGGGTAACGGCCCCGGCGATCTTGCTGATTATTGGAAAGAGATCTATAAGAATCCCCAGCTTATCGGCGGATGTATCTGGGAGTGGACTGACCACGTCGCTAAGCGTGCCGACGGCAAGCTCTGCTACGGCGGTGACTTCGGTGAGGAAACACACGACGGAAACTTCTGCTGTGACGGTCTCGTATTTAACGACCGTTCCTTCAAGGCAGGTTCTTATGAAGCAAAAGCGGCTTATCAGCCCCTTGCTGCCGAGTGGAAGGACGGTGTTCTTACCGTAATTAACCGCTACGACTTTACTTCTTTCAGCACTTGTAAGTTTAATTACGAATACACCGTTGACGGAAAGATAGTTAAGAACGGTGAGCTTTCTCTCAATACCGCCCCCCATGCAACCGAAAATATCGAGCTTCCCCTTGAAGCACTTGACTGTAAGCTCGGTGCTTATCTTAACCTATATATGACGGACGAAAACGGATACGAGGTTGCATCCACACAGATGACTGTATCTGAGGGTAAGAATGAAGTCGTTCTTTGCTCCTGCCTCCCTGAGATCACGACAGATAATGAATATGCATACATCACGGGCGATGGCTTCGAGTATAAATTCAATATGCATTACGGTTATATTGAAGATCTCGGCGGATATAACGCTTCTCCCATCAAGCTTACGGTTTGGAGAGCTCCTACCGATAATGACAGAAACGTAAAGAATTCCTGGTACTTTGAAAGATACAATAACGCGAAAAACAAGGTCTATGATTGTAACGTTGACGGAAATACAATAACCGTTAGTGCATCACTTGCTTCCACCTCCCGTGCGCCTTTCCTTAAGTATCAGGTTAAATACACGTTTATCGGCGACGGAAGTGTTAAGGTAGAGCTCAACGGTAGATTCAATAAGGAAGAAAGACGTTTCCTGCCTCGCCTCGGATTTGAATTTTCAACAAATGAAAAAGCATTTACCTACTTCGGTTACGGCCCCGGTGAGACGTACTGCGACCTCCGTCATGCTTCTAAGGTAGGCATGTATGAAAGCACGGCTGAGAAGGAGTACGTAGATTACATCAAACCTCAGGAGCACGGAAACCATTACGGCGTCAAGTATCTGAAGCTTGGTGAGTTCGAGTTTATTCCCGAAAACACACTTGAATTCAATATTTCCGAGTATTCTGCAAAGGATCTTGCGTCTAAGGCTCATAATTTTGAGCTCGTAAAGAGCGGACTTACAAATGTCCGTATCGACTATAAGGTCAGCGGTATCGGATCAAACAGTTGCGGTCCCGAGTTGTTTGAGCAGTACCGTGTTAACGATGAAGAGATCAATTTCTCATTCATAATGAAAAAGGCATAATTAAAAAACAGCGTCCGATTCGGACGCTGTTTTTTAATTGTAATAATCGTCAACTTTTCCGGAACGCTGATGAGTCATTATACCTGTGTAGCAGATACCGCCTACAACGATATGCTCGACTAGCGGGAGACCGAGTTCCTTGAAAATTTTCGAGTAGTGAGAGGTAAGGGAAATGTCAGCAGCAGACGGAGTGGAATTACCGTCGGGATGATTATGTGCGAGAACAAACGAAGCTGCGTTTTTCGAGAAGCCCGCTTCCGCAATCTTTCGGAGATCGCCGTCTGCGCGATTTACCGTTCCTTCGCTAATCTGCACGAGATCGATCATCTCGCATCTATTGTTCAAAAATACTGCGATCAGCTTTTCTCTGGTTTCGCCGATAAAATAATTGACAAGATATGTACCGAGCTTGTGAAGATCTGTAAAATCGGGGTAACGGGTCTCTTTGTCCATGAGATATGCACGGCATATCTGAGGAATGAGCTTTATAAGAACTGCAGAGGTTTCACCTACGCCTTTTACTTTCTTAAGATCATCAATGTCGGCATCAAAAACTGCGGCAAGAGAACCGAATCTGTCCAGAAGCGCGTGCGCGAGACCATTCGTGTCCTTTTGCGGAATCGAGTAGAAAAGTAAAAGCTCAAGTATGTTGTGATCCTCAAAGGAACGTAAGCCTTCATTCATGAATCTTGCACGAAGACGTGAGCGATGGTCCTTATGAGGATTTATCTTTTCGTTGTTATTATCCATAATAACCTCACTTTAATGCAACAGTAATCGCATCAAAGATGCCCTTTACCGGTTCAATCTTAATGTTAAACTTAGACGGATCAAGTTTCCCCTTACCAACGTTGCGATATGGTACAAGTACCCTTGAAAAACCGAGACGCTCAGCCTCGCGAACTCTTTGATCTGCTGCGGCGACAGCGCGGCATTCACCTGCC
Organism: Eubacteriales bacterium; assembly: GCA_045540175.1. Classification (GTDB taxonomy): domain Bacteria; phylum Bacillota; class Clostridia; order Oscillospirales; family CAG-272; genus Colimorpha_A. The sequence continues at coordinate 13,523 of JAZQGU010000069.1, forward strand.
AGACCTATTTCACCGATGGCAATTAGATCATCCGGCAGAGGCTTGTCCTTCATGCAGGAAACAAGTGAAAGTGCAGTTGCAAGATCGGCTGCAGGGTCACAAAGGCGCAATCCGCCAATGACGTTGATATAAGTATCATACGATGAGAAACGCAAGCCGAGGCGTTTTTCAAGAACCGCAAGAAGAAGGTACAAACGGTTGTAATCAAATCCGTTCGAAGTACGCTTCGGAGAGGGAAATACCGTTGTTGAAGTGAGAGCCTGAATCTCGGCAATCAGAGGGCGCGTGCCCTCAATAACACAAACCGCGCAGTTACCCGAAACGTTCTTCGGTCTGCCTGACATAAGTGCCTCAGATGGATTAGGAACCTCATTAAGTCCCTCAGACGTCATTTCAAACACACCGATTTCATTTGTAGAACCGAAACGGTTTTTAACAGAACGGATTATTCTGTATGCGTGGTCGCGCTCACCCTCGAAATGAAGTACGGCATCCACCATGTGCTCAAGGACCTTCGGTCCTGCAATTCCGCCGTCCTTATTTACGTGACCCACAAGGAAAATCGAAATACTTTCGTTCTTGGCAATACTGATGAATCGGGAAGATGCTTCCTTGACCTGATTTACTGATCCCGGCATTGAAGATGAGCTTTCCGAGTATATTGTCTGAACGGAATCGGCAATTACGATATCGGGCGCTATGCGTTTTATCTCCTCTACGATTGCATCAAGATTCGTTTCTGTCTGAATAAAAAGGCTGTCAGAATCAATTCCGAGGCGGTTAGCGCGCATTTTAAGCTGAGAAGGGGACTCCTCGCCTGAAACGTAAAGGATCTTTTTACCTTCATTCGCTATGTTGCCGCAGATCTGCATCAAAAGCGTTGACTTACCGATACCGGGTTCGCCCGAAATAAGAACTACCGATCCGCTTACAAGACCGCCGCCGAGGACTCTGTCGAGCTCATCGGTTCCTGTTTTAATTCTCATGTATTCGGGCGCTTCGAGCTTGTTTAATTGAACAGCAGGCGAACTTTTTCCGCTGTAGGGCGTCGGTGAAGACTTACCTTTCTTTTCATCAGATATTATTTGCTCTTCAAGAGTGTTCCATTCTGAGCAGGATGGACACCTTCCGAGCCATTTTGCACTTTGATATCCGCATTCTGTGCAGATATATACGCTTTTAGTTTTCATTTCCTTGCCTTTCGTATGTGTTAATAAGCGCGGTAAGAATATTATAAGAGAGCTTTTGACGGTATTCGATAGAATCAAGCAGCTCAGCTTCATTTCTGTTGGAAAGAAATCCGCACTCGATAAGAATTGCAGGTGATTTTATCGTATAGAGAAGGAATATTGCGCTGTCAGCTTTTTTTATCTTGCGGTTATTATTAGGTTGAAGATACTTTACGATGTCATTTTGCACCGCCTGAGCAAGCAACAAGCTTTCTCCGTTGTTCGGTGAATAGTAGACCTGCAGACCGTTGTATTTTTCAACCGGGAATTTGTTCATGTGAATACTGATGAAAGGGGCATCGCAGTTATTCGCCGCAACATCGAGCCGCCCCTTCAGGTCCTGCATCTTACGCGTCCCGCCGCTTTCATGCGTAAGTTCAACGTCGCTGTCGCGTGTTAAAATTACTTCGTATCCGAGAACATGGAGAGCCTCTCTCATCGTAAGACAAATATCGAGATTCAGCGCCTTTTCCTCGGTGCCGGTAATAGATACCGCACCGCCGTCCTTGCCGCCGTGACCTGGGTCTAAAACGAATCTTCTGCGAGGTGTCATCTGCGTTTCAAGCTCTTCAAGCGGAGGGGAAATCGGAATAAAAATCGAACGAAGAAGCATCACGCAAAGGAAAATAATAACAGATAAAAAGAAATAAATTACAAGGCTTTCGCCAATTTTCTTGACCATTTATCCCTCCGAAAAGCATTTTTAACAGTATATTCGAAGGGACTCTGTCCTATTACCTTTGCAGTGCAGCCTTTCTTTTATAAACGTAAACATATATCACTGCCACGCATCCGCAGAGAAGCGCAAGCGATGTAATTACAATAATGACGACAAGCGGAACGATATTGCGCGACGAATGAAGCTTTATTGCTGAAACGTCAATAAAAATCTGCTCCTCTTTTGCGCTTTCGGAGCGCGCCCAGAGCTTCAGACGCGCATTATTGATTTTCGCAGCATCGAGCTGAGGAATTGGGAATTTCAGAGTGACCCAAGAGTTCGTTTTGACAGAAGAGGTACATTGAAGCGTTATCGGTTTGTTTCCTGCATTTCCGCTTATGATAAGTGCGAACTCTGCTTTTTCGTCAACTGAATTTACCCTGACACGAACTGTGATGTATTCCGTGTCAGAAAGATTGATTCCTTCAGTCATGTTAATTCCTGCGCCCATATATTCGATAGGTGAAACGCGGAGCGCAGCAATACGCATAAATCTCGATTTTCCTTGTTTTCCGTGCTCGATATAGCTTGCGTTATCGGAAGGATAAAAGCTGTATAGTGTTTTGGTAAAATCGTAGAGGGTATCCACTTCCCAAAACGCGCCGTCAATGTCTGCAGAAACGCTTTTTATACTGTAAATTAGTCTGTTTGGCTTTTCTGCGCCTTTAATAAGCTCATCGTAGTCTTTTACGGGGAGGATAGAACATATTGACTTAACAGTCTTGATAGAAGAACTATCAGAAGAATCAACGGCAGTAAAAACACTGTGAATCAGTTTTTTGTTTTTTCCGTCGAGTGTGAGATCGGTTGACGAATAGAGGCCGTAGCTGAGGTTTACCTCGTAGTTATGGTCAACGTGTCTGTGCCAAATAAATGCCTCTACGAAGGGAAGTCTTGACGCCGTGTAGTAGGCGTAAGCAAATCCCGCTGCCTGCGTTGCTTCACTCTCTTCACCGTAGACACCGCTGAGTCCGAACTCGGAAATTACTACACTGCGGATCTTTCCATTATATTGCATCTCAGTCTGAGAAAGAAACTCACCGAGAACTGAGAGGTTTTTCATAGTAAGATATTCCGTATCAAGATCATCAGTTGCTTTTTTATCATTCCAGAACGTGTTATTAGAAAGCTCGGATGGATACGGATTTATTGCAATGCCAAATCCGACGTCGGGTATAAGCGAAGCGACTTCGGTCAAAAGGTCTTTCGCACCGAAAATTCCGATAGTTTCGCTGTCGGTCGCATTCCATACGTTGGATATAGATGCATATATTCTTGCCTCTGAATAAGCACTTCTTACCGCAAGATCGGCAAATCTGAGATATGATGCATATTCCTTGGCATGAAGTGACAGATCCTTAATACCGCTATTGTGGTTGTCATGAGTGCTGTTCACCTCGTAGCCGAGAATATAACTGCCGCAGAAGCCGTATTTTGCGTCATCGTAAGAATACCTTTCTGAAAGGAAGTGCATTACGGCAGAAAACGTGCTCGCGCTTTTGAAATTTGACATATTAGGCGCAAACAGCGTGTTTGAGGCACCATTTGCTTCGTCGTAATAGAGCGTTTTATCCGCATTTGCGTCAAACGAGAGAACGTAGTTTATATAAACGTTAATTCCCGCATCGCTGAGTGTCTTTACTCTGTAATCGAGAAGAGTAAGCGCTTCTGTATTGAGAAAATATCTGTTCGATCCGTAAACAAAGGCAGTTGATTCGTCTGATTCATCTGTTATAAGATCGTTGAATTTAACGTGAATAACGGTATGACCTACACCGAGAAGCTGTGCATCGGCAATATATTGAACTTCCAGTCCTTTTTTTGTCGTTGCGGTCGGAAAAGGCCTGCTGTTATGAGAGATAGCAGAAATATTGTTTATATACCTGGCATTTGTGAGAGCAGAATAACTCTTTGATGCCTTGACGGCAAGAACGTATCCGTAAAGAACAGAAGAATGGTCGTTCAGATCGTATTCCAGCTCGAAAATTGCCTTGCCGTTTTCGGCTTTTGCTTCTGCGATCGGAGAGGAATTCTTTATGTTTTCATTATCGGGTGTTACCCTGAAAAGATAATAGGTTCCACTCGAACCGGTAGGCAGGTCAAATATGACGGTCAGCATAGTTCCGTCGCCGCTCACATTAATTTTAGATGTAAATATGTGTGGCACTTCTTCGGCGCGCGGAAATATCGGCGCAAAGGGAAGTATAGCCGACAAAATAAGGATAATAGCGATAAAACGCTTCATTATTTCCTCCGAAAAACGGAGCGAAAGGATGAGACTTTCGCTCCGTATGTTTGGTGATTATTGTGCAGCGTCAACGATTGCGGTGAAATCAGCAGCCTTAAGAGAAGCACCGCCGATAAGTCCGCCGTCAACGTGATACTTCGAGAGAAGCTCAGCCGCGTTATCGGGCTTCATGGATCCGCCGTACTGAATAGTAACAGCTTCTGCTACGTCCTTGCCGTACTTAACTGCGAGAACGTCACGGATGATTCCGCAAACTTCATCAGCCTGATCGGAAGTAGCAGTCTTGCCGGTTCCGATAGCCCAGACAGGCTCATAAGCGATAATTACGTTCTTGACAGCGTCAGCATCAACGTCGAGAAGTGCGATCTTTGTCTGACGAGCTACAACCTCTGCAGTAACGTCCTGCTCACGCTCGGTGAGAACCTCACCGACGCAAAGAATAGGAGTGATGCCTGCATCGAGAGCTGCCTTAAGGCGGAGGTTAACAGTCTCGTCAGTCTCGCCGAAGTACTGTCTGCGCTCGCTATGTCCGATCACGACGTACTCTACGCCGCATTCCTTAAGCATATCAGCGGAAATTTCGCCTGTATAGGCACCGTTTTTCTTGAAATGAACGTTCTGAGCGCCAACCTTGATATTGGTACCCTTAGTAGCGTTAACTACTGTTGCAATGTCAACGAAGGGAACGCAGACAACGATGTCGCATCCGTTCTTTCCATCTACGAGGGGCTTAAGGTCGTTAACAAGCTTTTCTGCCTCGGAGGGAGTCATATTCATTTTCCAGTTGCCGGCAATAACGGCTTTTCTGAGATTCTTATTCACTGCAATTCACCTCTTTATTACTTGTCCTGAAGGCAAGCGATACCGGGAAGCTCAAGACCCTCAAGGAATTCAAGGGAAGCACCGCCGCCGGTAGAAATGTGGGTCATCTTATCTGCAAATCCGAGCTTTTCGATAGCAGCTGCGGAGTCACCGCCGCCGATGATCGAAATAGCGTTGCTCTCTGCAACCGCAGTTGCAACACCAAAGGTGCCGTGCTCGAACTTCTTCCACTCGGAGACACCCATCGGTCCGTTCCAAACAACTGTGCCTGCGTTCTTGATAGCGTCGGTGAAGAGCTCGATGGAAGCAGGTCCGATGTCAAGACCCATATAACCGTCGGGAATATTGTCGGAGTTTACGTAAAGATCGTGACACTCAGAATCATAGCAGTCGCCTGCGTGGTTGTCAACAGGGAGAAGAACTTTAACGCCCTTGGTCTCTGCCTTCTTAAGAAGCTCAAGAGCAAGCTCAAGCTTATCGTCTTCACAAAGGGAATTGCCTATGCTGTAGCCAAGTGCCTTGTTGAAGGTGTAAGCCATAGCGCCGCCGATTACGAGGGTGTCAACCTTCTCGATAAGGTTGTTGATTACGCCGATCTTGTCGGAAACCTTAGCACCGCCGAGAATAGCAACGAAGGGACGCTTGGGATCGGAAAGAGCTCCGCCCATGATGGAGATCTCCTTCTGAATGAGGTAACCGCAAACTGCAGGGAGGTAATCAGCAACACCGGCAGTAGAAGCGTGTGCGCGGTGAGCGGTACCGAATGCGTCGTTTACGTAGATGTCAGCAAGAGAAGCAAGCTTCTTTGCGAACTCGGGATCGTTCTTTTCTTCTTCCTCATGGAAACGAACGTTTTCAAGAAGAAGGATCTCTCCGCTCTTGAGGTTAGCGGCCTTGTTTACTGCGTCCTCGCCAACGACGTCGGAAGCCATGATTACTTCCTTGCCGAGAAGCTCGGAGATCTTGTCAGCGATAGGCTTAAGGGAAAGCTTTTTAACGTCGCCCTTTGCCTTTTCGAGAGCTGCCTCGGTAGCAGCTGCCTGCTCGTCTGCGGGAAGAGCCTCTATCTTCTTCTTTTCCTTCTTGGAAAGCTTAAGGGTGGAGTTAAGAACGTTGTGGGGACGGCCCATGTGAGAGCAGAGAATTACAGCTGCGCCGTTGTCAGTAAGATACTTGATGGTAGGAAGTGCGCCAACTATTCTCTTGGGGTCGGTGATAACGCCGCCGTCCATGGGAACGTTGAAGTCGCATCTTGCAAGAACCTTCTTGCCGGAAACGGAAATGTCTTCAATTGTTTTCTTGTTGTACTGCATATTTTAAACCTCCAAACCGATAATCGGTAAAAATTGACGTTTTATACCAACGCGTACGCGCAGGCACACATAATATATTATAACATAAATTGGATAATTATCAATAGATTTTTGCAAAAAACTCGGGTATTTTACAGTTTTTGTGTAAAATATCCGAGTTTTAGGTACTCATTTAATATTCAGTAGCGCAATTCGATCATTTCCGGAATAATCCTTCAGTATTTCACAGGAGAACAGGCGCTTAATAGCCTCCCCCTGATCATATCCGATCTCGCAGATTATAAATCCGTTATCATGTACATTTGCCTTGTATTTGCGAAAGATCTCACGGTAGAAATCAAGGCCGTCATATCCGCCGTCAAGCGCAATGACAGGCTCGTGCTTAACTTGTACGGAAAGCGTTTCAATAACGTCTGTCCTGATATACGGCGGGTTCGATGCTATCGCATTAAGCTTCAAGTTGCAAAGCGGGTCTTCTGAAATAATGTCCGCGTTAATAAAGGTAATCCTATCAGAAACGCCATTCAATTCAGCATTGATTTTTGCGATGTCAAGGGCTTTACTTGAAATATCAACAGCAATAGCATGAAGATCGGATCTATGAACAAGCACAGATATCGCAATACAACCGCTTCCTGTACAAAGATCAGCGAATATGCTGTTTTTGGGAAGCCTTTTTATCAGCTCGTCAACGATATGCTCCGTCTCGGGACGCGGAATAAGGCAATCGGGAGAAACCTTGTATGTCTCTCCGTAAAAGTACCATTCGCCGATGATATAAGCAAGCGGTTCACCGTTTTCAAGACGCCTTACTGCGGAAGTGAACTCATCATCAGTCGTAAACTTTTCGCGGAGAAGGGTTTCTTCAAGCTTCGAGAGTTTCATCGTTATTATCAGTCTCGGGTTCCGTCTGATTGTGAGTATCTATGTGTACGAAATCGGGAAACTCATCGGGAAGAGCACTTTTAAGCGCGATTATAGCGCATTCAATTTGCTGTTCATCAGGCTCTCTTGTGGTAATTCTCTGCATCCACAGACCCGGGGCGGAAAGTATCTTTGTTATAATGTTGTCGTGCTTTCCTGCGAACATTATAAACTCAAAGCTGATTCCGACAATTGGAAGAAGCATAACAAGCTTGGCAAGCATGCGGTAGAAGAGATTGTCCCACGGAACGATCGGAAGGGAATTTATCAGAATACTGATAATAAGAACGACGAAAATGAAGCTCGTTCCGCAACGGGGATGATATCTGCGGTGCTTCTTTACGTTTTCAACGGTAAGCTCTTCGCCGGCTTCATAGCAGAATATGGATTTATGCTCCGCACCATGATACTCAAACGTTCTGCGAATATCCTTCATAAGCGAGACAAGAAGCAGATACAAAACGAAGATCGCTATCTTGATAACGCCCTCAACAGTACTTCTCCAAATTCCGAGTTTCACCCCGGGAATCATGTCGATAAGCTTTGTCGCAAAAGAGGGAAGAAGCATAAAAAGTGCGACTGCGAGAACGATTCCGAAGACCATTGAAATACCCATCACGATATTCATAAGCTTGTCTCCGAATTTTCTCTGAAGCCATTTTTCAAATTTCGTTTCGGGCTCTATTTCATCAATCCCGCCGTACTGCTCGGCTGAAATGGAAAGAGTCTTGAAATTGAGAACCATAGACTCGCCGAATCCGACGATACCGCGGATTATCGGGAGACGTAGGACCTTATGCTTCTGACGAACAGAAGTGTGATAATTCTCCGAGAGGCTGACGCTTCCGTCTTCACGGCGAACTGCAATGGAATATTTCTCCTTGCCCTTCATCATAACACCCTCAAGAACGGCTTGTCCTCCAACGGTGCCGAGACGGCAGTTTGTAACTTTATCTTTTTTACTCATAGAGTACATCCTCCGAGTTTGTATTAACCATATTATTATACCAAATCCAAAGCTCTAAATATACATTAATTTGTAAACAAAGTAGCTTGTATGTCGATATAAAGCAAAGATCACCCTCGCTTAAAGGGTGATCTTAAAGTGTTATTGCTTTTTCTCGTCATCATTGTGCTTGACGTTCTGACCGTATGCATTTACTCCGTTAATATCTCGGTTCTGCATCTCTCTTTCACGTCTTGCGATTTCTTCCTGACGGCGTCTCTCTTCTTCCTCGTCGCGCTTGCGGCGGGCTTCGTTTTCCTCTTCGCTCTTACGCTTCTTCTGGTTTGCTATTTCATCAAGCTCCTCGAAGGAAGGATCTCCCTCCATAAGCGCCTTGAACTGATCACCGTCAACGGTTTCAACCCTGAGAAGATATTCTGCAAGCTTTTGAAGCATGTCGGAGTGCTCGTAAAGGATCTCAGCACATCTGCGGTAAGCTCTGTCGATGATGTTCTTTATCTCAGCATCGATCTCTGCAGCAGTAGCTTCAGAGTAATTCTTACCCGAGCTGAAATCACGACCAAGGAATACCTCGTCGGAGCTGTGTTCCGAACCGTAAAGGACAGTACCGAGCTTTTCGCTCATACCGTACTTAGTAACCATGTTGCGCGCGATAGCAGTAGCATGGCTGATGTCGGAGGACGCACCGGAGGAAATATCGTCGAGCTTAAGCTCTTCTGCAACACGGCCGCCGAGTGCTACGACTATGCGATCAAACATAGCATTTCTGGTATCGTAGCTGGAATCCTTTTCGGGGATCATCACGGTAACACCGCCGGTTCTTCCGGCAGGAACGATAGTGATTTGCTTAACGGGATCAGCCGTGGGGGAGAAGTATGCGGCAACGGCATGACCTGCCTCGTGGAAGGCGGTAAGCTTGTTGTCCTTTTCTTCTCGGATCTTCGATTTCTTCTTAGGACCGACGAGTACCTTCATATATGAGTCCTCGATCTCGTCCATACCGATAAGTGATTTTCCGCGTCTTGCTGCAAGAAGAGCCGATTCATTGAGAAGGTTAGCAAGGTCGGCACCGGTGAAGCCGACTGTTGACATTGCAACTTTTGCGAAGTCAACTGTGTCCTCAAGGGGCTTGTTTCTTGCGTGAACGTGAAGGATCGCTTCACGTCCCTTGATATCGGGATAATTGACGGTTATCTGTCGGTCAAAACGGCCGGGACGAAGGAGAGCCGGGTCGAGAATATCTGGGCGGTTCGTAGCGGCAATGACGATAATTCCGTCGGTTGAGCCAAACCCGTCCATTTCAACGAGAAGCTGGTTAAGTGTCTGTTCACGCTCGTCGTGACCACCGCCGAGACCCGCACCTCTGTGACGACCGACTGCGTCGATCTCATCAATAAACACAATGCTTGCGGGGTGTTTTTTGGCTGTGTCGAAAAGGTCACGTACACGCGAAGCGCCGACACCTACGTACATCTCAACAAAATCAGAACCGGAAATTGAGAAGAACGGAACTCCTGCCTCGCCTGCAACAGCCTTTGCAAGAAGCGTTTTACCTGTACCGGGAGGGCCTACAAGGAGCACGCCGTGCGGAATCTTCGCACCGAGACGCGTGTATTTGAGGGGCGAGCGGAGGAAGTCAACAATCTCCTCAAGCTCTTCCTTTTCTTCATCAGCGCCGGCGACATCTGAGAAGAGAACTTTGCGTTTGTCGTCGGTATTTACCTTAACCTTTGCGCGTCCGAAGCCGCCGATCTTGCCTCCGGCGCCCTTAGACTGCATAGCCATAACAACAAAGAAGCAGATTACTACCAGTATAATAAGTCCAAACGTCGGGAGAAGGGATAACCACCAAGGAGTCTCCTTGTGTGGAGTATACTCATATTTTTCAATTATACCTTCTTCGACCTGCTTGTTGATAAGCTCGGAAAAATCGTAATAGAACACGCTGAAATCTCGTAGCTTATACTTTATCGGTGCGCGTCCTTCCTCGTGAAGTGTGATAACGATGTTATCGTTTTCATCTACTTCAAAGGATTTTACCTTTTCCTCAGTGAAGAGCTTGACAAGATCGCTGTAAACGATCTTCTCTTCCTTCTTAGAATCGCCTATCATATACCAGAGCGCGGCTACGATGACGACCATAAGAATAACGTAGAACAGTGCTAATTTGTGATTTTTCTTCATTTCTGCTTTCCGACGGAAGTCGGGAATCCTTTCGTTTTATATATCGAGCTCACCGCTGTAAACGTGGGGCTTGAGAACGCCCACAAAGGGAAGAGCTCTGTACTTTTCATCGTAGTCAAGACCGTAGCCTACAACGAATTCGTTCGGAATGACGGTGCCGACGTGATCTGCTTCAAAATCTACTTCACGGCGGCTGGGCTTATCGAGAAGCGTGCAGGTGCGAACGCTCTTTGCACCCTTGAGAGCAAGATAGTCAACAAGGTAAGAAAGCGTTCTGCCGCTATCGATAATATCTTCAACAATAAGTATGTCCGTATTTGCAAGATCTTTTCTTAAAAGATCAAGAATTATGTTTACAGAGCCTGTTGTTGTGGTTCCCGAGCCGTAGGATGACACCTTCATAAAATCAATTTCAACAGGAACGGTAATGTGCTTCATGAGGTCGCCCATAAAAACGACCGATCCCTTTAAAATTCCGAGAAGGAGCAAACGTGAGTCACGCTCTCCATAGTATGCGTCGATCTCAGCGGAAATACGCTTAACTATCGTCTCGATTTCTTCTTCGCTGAGTAAAACCTTAGCGATATCGTCTTTAATGTCTTTTCTCATGTTATATACCTGTTCCTTTGCTGAAAAATATGACTGTAAATTTATCTTCGCCCGCAGGCAAAGCTGAGTCTGCAGGAGAAAAATACGGGATATAAAGTATTTCGCCGCCGCACTCTATAAACGGCAGAGAATCGGTATAGCTTTTGGGAAGCTTAAGCGACTGGATGAGCTTTTTGACTTTTTTGGTGAGTCCGCCTTGACGGTAGGTATCGCCGTTGCGGCGGCTCCTTATAACTGCGTCACTACTTATTCTATCAGAACTTATTTCTGCTTGTATTGATAATTTGTAAATATTCTTGTATTTAATTTTATCTTTTGACAGCTCGTCATCGGAGGTATAAATGCCGATCGCAGAGTGTTCGTTTATGATGTTGATCCCCATTTTGAGAGGAAAACAGAATTCACCTCTTTCTCTTTCCTTTTCAAAGAAAACGATGTCGCGGTCGCAAACGAAGGTGTATCCGGTAAGAGACACCGAAATATGAGCGCTCCTCGATCTGATTGCCATCATCATCTCGTCAACATGCTGTTTCTGGGCGGTAATTCCGTATTCCTTCATTTTTGATAAAATAACTCTTGAAAGAATAGGATCGGGCAGAGCCGATAGCGACGAGCGTCCATTGTCGATCGAGAATTGATCAGACATTGATGAGAGGTAAGCGCTGTCTTTTTTCAGAAGCTCAATAGTACCGTTTACGCTGTCGCATAGAGACGGGTTGAGCTTTTTAAGTTTGGGAATTACTTCGTTTCGCAGATAATTGCGGCGGTACGTGCTGTCCGCATTTGTCGAATCGGTAATAAACGGAATTGCATATTCGCGGCATCCGTCGTATATCTCTTCCTTTGAATATAGGATGAGCGGTCTGATTACGTTGTCTCTGATTGGCGGAATACCGCAAAGACCTTCGAGTCCGGTTCCTCTCACAAGGTGGAAAAGAACTGTTTCAAGATTGTCGTCGGCATTGTGAGCAGTTGCGATCAGGTCATATCCGTGCTCTTTACAAATTTCGCCAAAGAAATCGTAACGTGCATTTCGTGCAGTCTCTTCAATCCCGAGACCACATTCAGCTGCCAGCTTGGGAATGTCAACGCGCTTGGTATAAAGCGTTATGTTGTTCTCGTCACAAAAGCGTCGGCAAAAGTATTCGTCCCGTATAGCCTCTTCGCCCCTGATACAATGATTTAGATGGGCTGCGGCAACTGTTATTCCGTCGGTTTGAGAAAGCAGGGAAAGAAGCAGAGAAGAATCCGCCCCGCCCGAATAGCCGACGAGAACGCTTACGCCTTCCTTTAACATACCGTATCTTGAAACGGTATCAAGATATTTGGTTTTATCAAAGGAAGACTTCATAATTTACTCCGTTCTGTCGGAAAGAGTTGTAAACTTGGTAAATTTACCGAACCAGCCCATCTTTACGTTTTGTGTGCTGCCGTGGCGGTTCTTAGCAACTATGATCTCGGCAGTATTCTGTATCTCCTGATTCTTTTCGGCAGTATCGTAATACTCGTTACGGTACAAGAACATAACGACGTCGGCATCCTGCTCGATCGCACCGGAATCACGTAGGTCGGAAAGCATCGGACGCTTGTCCGTACGGCTTTCGGGGCCTCGGGAGAGCTGAGCACAGCAGATGATCGGAACCTTGAGATCCTTGGCCATAAGCTTAAGATTTCTTGAAATATCGGCAACGTCGTTTACACGGCTGTCGTTTTTCTTTGTATTATCGCTCTGCATAAGCTGGAGATAGTCGATAACGATAAGCCCGAGATTCTTGACGCGGCGAAGCTTCGCACGCATGCCGGCGGCAGAAATACCTGCGGTATCGTCGATAAGGATCTCGCATTCGCTGAGGACAGACGATGCTCTTGCGAGCTTTTCCCAGTCCTCGCTTGAAAGATCGCCCGAACGAATCGCATAGCTGTCAACGAGAGCCTCACTCGAAAGCATACGGGATACAAGCTGTTCGGCAGACATTTCAAGGGAGAATACGCAAACCGTTTTTTTGCTTGAATGGGCTACTTTGGTTGCAATATTCATTGCGAAAGATGTCTTACCCATACCGGGACGGGCTCCTACGAGAATGAGGTCTCCTGCTCCCATTCCGACAAGTACTTTATCAAGACCCGAAAAACCCGTGGGCTGTCCCGAGGCGGCATCCGGATCGCTCTTAAGAAGCTTGAGATGCTCGTAATTGGCAAGCAGGGCATCTCTGATATGTGTAAATCCCTTAGCCTGAGAAGTTTCGGCAATGTCAAATATTCTCTGCTCAGCTGAGTCAAGAAGCGCGTGAACGTCGTCCTGCTCGGAATATGCCTGATCGGTGATACCGGAGCAAACGTCGATAAGCTCACGAAGAATGCGTTTGTCGCGGACGATCTTCGCATAATCCTTTACGTTAGATGCGCTTGGAACGACCTCAGCGATCAGTTTGATATACTTCTTGCTGTCCTCAATGTTGTCATATACCCCGCGATGAACGAGCGAATCTATCAACGTAACAACGTCAATAGTTCTGTTCTGCAGGAAAAGGTCCTGCATAGCAAGGTAGATCTGAGTGTGTTCATCAAGGTAAAAATCGCTGCTCTTGATCTCGTTAACGATCTCTGAGAAGCACTCGGGATTTATGAGTATCGAACCGAGAACAGACTGCTCAGCCTCAAGAGAAAACGGCATTTTTTTGATAAGTTCGTTTGATGAAAGCTCCATAATGAATACGGCAAAGCCGTGTCCTTTCAATAACTTTTATTTGTCAAGCACCTGTACAGTAAGCTTTCCGACGACCTCGGGGAAGAGCTTGACGTCATACTTGTAAGAGCCGTAGCTTTTTATAGGATCGGGCATTACGATCTTTCTTTTGTCGATCACTACACCGAACTGAGCCTTGAGCTGTTCGGCAATTTCCTTTGAAGTAATTGATCCGTAAAGACGTCCGTCATTTCCGCCGGCTACTATCTTTACCGTAAGAGTCGAAAGCTTAGCGGCGAGCTCCTTAGCGTTAGCAAGCTCGGTGTCGTGCTTGAACTGGATCGAAGCCTCGCGGTTCTTAAGCTCGTTCAGTGCTTTTGCATCAGCTTCAACAGCGAGCTTCTTGGGGAAAAGGAAATTGCGTGCGTATCCCTCTGATACGTTGATGAGCTCGCCCTTTTTTCCCTGAGATTTTACGTCTTGAGTTAAAATGACCTTCATTTTATTATCCTTTCGTGTTATGCAATATTGTTTTCTGTCATATATTCGTCAATGGCATTCTTCAGCATCGTTAGAGCTTCATTCATTGAGCCCGTGAGCTTCGTAGCTGCGGAATCGAAATGTCCGCCGCCATTGATTTTTTCAAGTATAAGCTGAACGTTGATTTCTCCCGAAGAACGGGCGGAAATGTGAATAGAATCATCAATGCGGCAGAGCGCAAAGGAAGCCTTTACGTCCTCAACTGTAAGCAGCTTGTCAGCCGCCTTTGCCGCAGAAATTCTGTCGGATGCGGTATTATCCTTTGAATCATTGACGGAGATCGCCATCATCTTTCTGTAAACTACGACGTTGGATTCAAATTTGGCTTCCGAAATAAAATCGGAAAGACCCGATTTAAAGAGCGTCAAAGCATCAGACGGGCTTGCGCCCTCTCCACGCAGATAAAGTGCCGCGCCGAAGGTACGAACACCTGCGTTACGGGTAAACTGCTTGGTGTCGAGAAGTATACCTGAGTACATAACGTCCGCCTCATCCTTTGTAAGGCTTCCTGACGGCATCGATTGGTCGAGTATCTCGGCGACGAGTTCCGAAGCTGATGAAGCAGAGGGCTCAATATAAGATATCAAAGGAGCCTCATCGAATTCTGCTGTTTTTCTGTGATGGTCGATGTAGACAGTACGGGGTGATATCGCAACGATCTCGGGGGCTTCAAGCTGTGTTTTGTTGTTGACGTCAACAATGACCGTAAGACTGTCGCTTGCAATAAGATCCTGAGCCTCTGATGCGTTTACGAAAACGTTTCCGTCTCGGTATTCGGGCTGGTTCTTAATTCTGTCGTAACACTTCTTGAAGTTAGCGTCCTTGACGTTCGCAACTATATTGAAAGGGACTCCGCAGAAAGCGCACAGACGTGCTATGCCAAATGAAGCACCTATACAGTCAAAGTCGGGCATGCGGTGACCCATAATGATAACGCGCGAGCTCTTTGTGATCTGAGAAGCGAGTTCGTTTGCGATAACACGGGAACGAACCTTCGTACGCTTCTGTACCGATTGCGACTTACCGCCGTAGAACTCCAGACCCTTAGCGCTCTTTACAACCACTTGGTCGCCGCCGCGCTGAAGCGCCATATCGAGAGCGTCGGATGCAACCTTTTCCTTTTCGAGCAGAGTTCCCTGAATATCGGAAACACCCATTGAAACGGTGACCGAGAAGCTGCTTTCGCCGACTCTTACCTCTCTGATCCTGTCAAGCACTTCAAATTTTTTGTCAACAAAATCAGCCATTTCAGCCGCGCGGAAGATGAATACGTAGCGATTGCTCTGATATTCCTTGAGAATACCGTTTGCCCCCACGACCCATTCCTTAAGGATCTTATCGACCTCATTTGCGGCATTTCTTACGCCGTCCTTTGTATACTGAGAAAGCTCCTCGAGGTTATCGGCAAGAATGTATGCGACCTGCGTTTCCTCATCTGCAATATGCTTTTCAAGCGCTTCGAGCTCTGTAACGTCGTCCCAAAGAGTAAGGAGATACTTTTTATTCTTTGATGAAACGGAGAAAACGCGAACGTAATAGCTTCGTTCATCAAGAGCGACTCTTGTGCCGCTGTCGGAATCTCCGCTCTTGATCTCGGAGAGGGATCTGCCTATAAAATCCTCGAAATTGATTCCGGTAATATTTCGTCTGCCTAGACGGTCGGTGAAAGCGGAATTGTACCAGATGATCTTTCCGTCGGCGTTACAGATCATAACGGGCTGAGGCATTTTGATCATAAGGTCAAGAGTGAGGCTTCCGAGGAAGGTCTCGCTCTGCTGTGATCCCGTTATCGGCGCCATAGCACCGTGATTTAGCATTAAAACCATAACTGCCGCGTATATTATGACGGCAAATATCCAGACGAGATGGCTGTCCGTACCGCTTATGGTGTATATAAGACCGGTAACGGCAAGAAAAGCTATAGCGGCTATAGCAGTTGGGAAAAGCCGCGTAAATTTCATTCTTGTAATGAGTTCGTTAAATTTTTCTTTCATAGAATGCGCTCCTTATTCTTGTTCTTTAGGTTTGCGCTTGGAGATAACAGCTTTAATACTGTCGTAAACTCCGTAGAAGAGACAAATGCTGACAAACGGTACAACGCCGTTCATAACAGCGATAATGAGTATAAACGGTCGGAGAAGCCTCGGACGGCTGACGCCGTTTGCAACGATCGGTGTGAAAGCTGAAATCAATCCCGACAGAAGTATTACCGGGAAAAGAATTACAGTGAAATTCAAGGCAGTAAGCGAGAATACGTTCGTTGCATCGACGATGGCAGTAATTGCAAGACCAATAAGAAAGAGTATAGACGTAAGAAGCGACGGAACGACCGTCCAACTATTGTCATCTGCGTCTGTTACCGTAGTTATTTCTGCGAGTTTTCTGTACAGCCAGCCGGATAAAAACCCAATAAAGGTCAGAAAAGCACTCAGCACTGCAGGAAACAAGCAGATAATGACGTTCAGATACGAAGCAACGTTTGATTCTGCAATGATCGACACACTGGTTCCTGCAACCTTAACGTGAAAGGACTCGTAAAGAATTTCCGACACCTTTGAAAAAAAGTAGGGGAAAGCGTTTCTTATAGACTCGAGCGAGATCTCTCCGACTCTGACGTAAGCGATGTAAAGCAGTACAGCGGTAGCAGCAACCGTTATAACCGACGTTCCGATACCGATTGCGACAGACCTGGAAAGCTTTTTCTTGGGAATCAACGGAAGCACCATTGAAAATGGCAGATAAGATACCGAAAGAAGTCCGCTGACCGCATTTTTTGTGATGAGAAGAGCAACGGCCCAGCCAAAGATCGACGATGCAATAGCGATGATCGGTCCTCTGACCGTGCAAAGCCAGGCGGATGCCGCCGCGGTTATTACAAGAAAAATTAAAAACAGCATCGCATCGTCAACCAAAGCAAGGTTTACAGTCAGTACGGCGACAAGTACAATTGCTATGAAATGAAGAAGATTAATCTTATTATTCAGTTTTTCATTTGAAAAACGGTTCATATTTTGGTTCCTCGTATGTATAACTATAATATTCTAACATTGTAACACAAATCTCGGGTTTTGTAAACAATTTTATCAAAATATTATCTAAAGAAAATTAAATATCTGCATTACGACAGTTAATGCATAAATATTATTATAGGAATTACTTGAAAAATTTGTACGAATGTGATATAATAATATAACAATAGTTTTGGAGGCAGTATATGAAGGAAATAACACCTTTCGAGTTGACTGATAATCTATTCAGTGCAATCTCGGATGAATGGATGCTTATAACCGCAGTTAACAGCGAAGGCAAGGTAAATACAATGACGGCGTCGTGGGGAGGCTTTGGCTACATCTGGGCGCGTCCCGTATGCTTCTGTGTTATCAGACCGCAGAGATACACAAATGAATTTGTGAAGGATGCTGAGCGCCTCACACTTTCTTTTCTTGATGACGGAAACCGTGAAGCTCTGAAGCTATGCGGTACAGTAAGCGGCAGAGACCGCGACAAGATCAGAGAAGCGGGGCTGGAGCTTTCGGTAAAAGATGGCTGTGCTTTCTTTTCTCAGTCACGTATGACTGTGGTCGCCAAAAAAATATACGTTGACAGGATTAAGGAAGAGGGGTTCATTGATAAGTCGATAATTGACAGCAAGTATCCTCTGCGCGATTATCACGACGTTTACGTTTGTGAGATAGAAAAAGTAATTTTAAAGGATTGATTTTTGTAAATGAAGTTCAAAAGAATTTTTTTAATAGTTCTCGATAGCTTTGGAGTGGGCGAGCTTCCCGACAGCGCTGATTTCGGCGACGAGGGCTCCGATACCTTAGGGGCTGTATATTCAAGCGGTAAGCTTAACGTTCCGAATATGAAGGAACTTGGTCTTTTTAATATAAGCGGAGTCCGTGCCGATCGACCTGTAAAGGCACCGAAAGGCGCATACGGCCGCTCGGGCGAGCTTTCGCGCGGCAAGGATACCACTGTGGGACACTGGGAAATTGCCGGCGCAATATCGGAAAAGCCGCTTCCGACATATCCCGACGGCTTCCCGACGGAGATCCTAGATCAGCTTGAAAAGGAAACGGGACTCGGATGGATATGCAATAAGCCATATTCAGGCACTCAGCTCCTTATCGACTATGGACGCGAGCAGAAGGAAACGGGAAAGCTTATTGTCTATACGTCGGGGGACAGCGTTTTCCAGGTTGCGGCACATATGGAGCAGTTCACGCTCGAACAGCTTTACGATTACTGCGAAAAGGCGAGGAAGATCCTTGTCTGCGATCATCCCGTCGGCAGAGTCATAGCACGCCCGTACCTCGGGGAATATCCGAATTATACAAGAACGCCGGACCGTCACGACTATTCGCTCGAGTGTCCGAAAACGACGATGCTTGACGTCCTTAAAGACGGCGGATTTGAGACGCTTTCTGTTGGTAAGATCTCCGACATCTTCGCAGGCAGAGGCGTTACGAGAAGCGTTAAAACAAGTTCCAATACTGACGGGATGGAAAAATCGCTTGCGCTTGCAGACGATGATTTTACGGGACTTTGCTTTATTAATCTAGTTGATTTCGATTCGAAATACGGTCACCGTAACGATCCGATCGGCTACGCAGAAGCGCTTAACGAATTTGACGCATGGCTCCCATCCTTCAAGGAAAAAATGAGAGATGACGATCTGCTCATAATTACTGCAGACCACGGCTGCGATCCCCTTACTCCCAGTACCGATCACAGCCGTGAATACGTCCCGATCCTCTGTTACGCAAATAATATAGTACCGATAGATCTCGGAACCAGAACGACGTATTCCGACATAGCGGCAACCGTATGCGATAACTTCGGCGTGAATACCCTCGAAGGAACAAGCTTCCTTAAAGCGCTGATGACAGTGTCACCGTATGAATATATTGAGATTGCAAAAGAAGCTCAGAAATCCTCGTTTGCCCCTTATTCGGGCTACAATGTCGGCGCCGCACTTCTATGCGACGGCGAGAAAATATATAAAGGAGCAAATATCGAGAGCGCGGCATATTCGCCAACGACCTGTGCGGAACGTACAGCTCTTACCAAAGCCGTAAGCGAAGGCGCAAAAGAGCTGTACGCAATCGCGGTGGTCGGAGGACCGAACGGCGAGGTTGTCGGCGGCTGTACTCCATGTGGAGTGTGCAGACAGTTCCTTTATGAGCTCGGCGGAAAAGACCTGCCGGTCATAACGCTTGACGCCGATAATAAAGCTGTTGTCAGAAGAATGGAAGAACTGCTTCCCGACGGTTTCTCGGGCAAACAGCTCGGAAAGTGAGAAGAAAATGATTACAAACGGAAAAAGCTACCATATCGCTTGTACTGAGGGAAGCGTAGGAAAATACGTTATTCTTCCGGGTGATCCGGGAAGATGTGAAAAGATCGCAAAATATTTTGATAACCCGGTACTCGTTGCAACTAACCGCGAGTACGTGACCTACACGGGAACTCTTGACGGAGTTAAGGTCTCGGTAACCTCAACGGGAATCGGCGGCCCTTCGGCATCGATTGCTATCGAGGAGCTTTACGAGCTCGGCGCAGATACATTCATCCGTGTAGGAACCTGCGGCGGAATGCAGAAAAAGGTTCACGGAGGCGATTGCATCGTTGTTACGGGAGCAATACGTCACGAGGGAACGAGTAGGGAATACGCACCCATTGAATTCCCTGCTGTAGCTGATTTTAAGGTAACGAGTGCGCTCGTCGAATCGGCAGATAAGCTCGGATATCCTTATCACGTCGGTGTGGTTCATAACAAGGACGCGTTCTACGGCCAGCATTCCCCCGAAAGTATGCCCGTCAGCTATGACCTTATAGACAAGTGGGAAGCCTGGAAGCGTCTCGGAACTCTCGGAAGCGAAATGGAATCATCGACTCTATTTACCGTCGCAGCTGCAAGAGGCTGCCGTGCAGGCGCAGTAATGTATACTGTGTGGAATCAGGAAAGCGACGACAATTATTCATCAAAGCCAAATGAAGATACAGATGCGGCGATCCGCATAGCGGTTGAGGCGATCAGATTACTTATAGCACAAGACAAATAACAAAGAAGCAGGCGTTCAGCCTGCTTCTTTTACGTTTTCGAGAATAGCGTTAATTATAACGTGCGCGTCGTCATATCTGCCGTCTTTGGTAGGTGAACCGAAAATACCCATAAGATAAGTATTATCATTTATGACAGCGCTGACGTAAATAGAATAGTTGTTTTTGAGTGAGCCGGTTTTTAGTCCGTTTACGTAAGGGGAATAATACTCGCTCTTCGGGTCGATCAGCAGATTTGAATTTTTCCAGGTGATAGAATGAGAGCTGACGTAATAAACCTTTTCCGAAACTGTTTTTGCGTATTTCGAAATTATCGGATTATTGACGGCAAGCTTTCCTATGATGATCAAATCGTGAACCGAGGTGTAGTGATCTGTATAGGCAAGTCCGTCGGGAACTGAAAAATATGTGCCGTTACAGCCGATTTCGGACGCATATTCGTTGAGACCTTTCATAAAGAGCTCAACGGCTTCCTTACCGCTTAAATTTGGATCATTGGCTATGTATCTGCCAATGCCGGCAGCAAGCGCGTAAGCGGCATCATTGCCCGACGGCATCAGCATACCCTGTATCAGCTGCGAAACTGTCAGCTTGTGATAGGTTTTAATGTATGCAATGGAGGAGTTTTTACCGACAAGTGACAGCTCTTCTGTCTTAGGCGAAATAACAAGATCGGGAGGAGCGGCGTGTAATGCGTAAAGAGATGTTAAAAGCTTGGTTATCGAGGCAGGAGAAATGTTGACACCTTCACCCTTGATTCCAAGAAGCTCGCCGCTGTTTACGTTGTATACAAAGGCGTCAGAAGCGGAAATACTTGTAATAGCGTCAGATACTGTTCCGGGTGTTACGTCGGGGACGGTTTCCTCTGTAGTGCCGACGGGTTCAGTTTCGGTTTTGCTCTCTGTCGTAGTCACTTCAGTCGTGATGTCGGATCCGTCAGCGGTGGTCGCGTCAACTGTCGTTTCTTGCGTAGCACCCGCAGTAGTCTCACAGACAGTCGTTTCTTGTGAGTTATCGACGGTGGTAATTTCACCGTTTTCTTTACGATCAGCAGAACTACAGCCGGATATCAGTAAAGAAACAGCTATCAGCAACATAAACAGCCGATTCATCGAAACACCTCCTTAACGAATTATTTGAATTATATCAAAAAAAGTCGAAAAGGTCAATGAAATTTTTCGTTGCAAAATAATAACAAGTGTGATATACTGTAAAAAATGCTTTTTGGAGGGAATATGAAGATCTGCTCAAAGTGTAAGGCGGCAGCCGCTAACGGCATTTGTCCGATCTGCGAAAAGTCAAAATATCTGATTGATGCCAAAGAGGACGATCTTGTTCTTGTTGCATCGTATGATTACGTTTCATCCTTCTGCGTTGAGGATATTCTTCGTGGAGCAGAAATAAAATATCTTAAAAAGGGCGTTCTTGGTTCAGCCATTGCTATCACGATAGGAGAGCTTTCTGAAAGCTATAACTTTTTTGTTCTCGCAAAGGATTATGACGAAGCATTGGCTCTTGTTACCGAGTTCGACTCGGCTGAAATTAGCGAAAATTTATAATGAATCGAGGATATAACGTGAGTTACATCATTAATGGATACAAGCCCGAAAAGCTGTTTAATTTTTTTGAAGACATATGTGCAATTCCTCACGGCTCAGGAAATGAAAAAGCTATTGCCGATTACATCGAAAGATTTGCCAAAGAACGAGATCTGTTCTGCATAAGAGACGGACTGGATAACGTTTTTATACGAAAGAGTGCAACTACCGGCTATGAAAACGCCCCTTCGGTTATGCTCCAGGGACATACCGATATGGTGTGCGAGCAAAACGAGGGAACGGGTCACGATTTCGAGACAGAAGGACTAGATCTATATATAGAAAACGGATGGCTGAAGGCCCGCGGAACTACGCTTGGCGGAGACGACGGAGTAGCTGTAGCAATAATGCTCGCCGCGCTTGACGATAATACACTTAAGCATCCTACGCTTGAATGTCTCTTTACAACAGGAGAAGAAACAGGCCTCTACGGCGCGACAGGCTTTGATTATTCGGTTGTTACGGCAAAGTCGCTTATAAACCTCGATTCCGAAGAGGAGGGTGTAGCTACCGTAAGCTGTGCGGGCGGCATCGCGCTTGACTTTACTCTTAGATGCGATAGAGTTCCGATACCTGATTTCACACGTCCGATTTCAATCGAAATGTCAGGACTAATGGGTGGACATTCGGGAGCCGAAATTCATCTCCAAAGAGGAAATGCTAATATTCTTATGGGAAGAATGTTATCATCCCTTTATGACCATCATCCCTTCACACTTGTTACTGTAAGCGGAGGAAGCCGCGGTAACGCGATCCCGCGAGAAAGCAAGGCGGTCATCTTTACTGATGAGCCCGACTCAGCTGTCGAATTTATCAAAAATTATACTTCGGTAATCAAGGAATGGCTTCCCAAGGAAGATAAGGGCTTCAGAGTCAAGGTCGGAAAAGCCAAAGGTGAATACTCCTCAATGCTCACCTTTGCTGATACCGTCAAATATCTTACGCTAGTGACGCTCATGCCTGAGGGCGTTATGGCAAGAATGAAGAATATTCCTGATATGGTCGAGACGTCAAATAATCTCGGAGTCGTACGAGACCTCGGTGCTGACGGAATTTTCGTTGACTATCACGGCAGATCATCGACCGAGAGCAAAATGGATCTTCTCGAAATTACGTCAAAACAGATTTCAAAGGCGCTCAACATAGACCTTGATATAAACGGAAGATACTCGGGCTGGCCGATGAAGGACGAATCAAAGCTTGCCGAGCTCTATATGGAAACTGCCCCTGAAATATTCGGAGAGGGCATAAATCCGCGTATCGCCGCTATCCATGCAGGTCTTGAGTGCGGAATTATTTGTTCGGCTGTAAAAGATCTCGATGCGATCTCCATCGGACCTGTTCTTAAGGATATTCACGCGCCCGGCGAGGCGCTTGAGCTTTCGTCATTTGCCCGCCTCTGGTCACTAGTCATCAGAATGCTTGAAAAAATGAAATAACGAAAAAAATTGACAGAAAAACCTCCGCCGATGCGGAGGTTTTTCGTTGATATTTTTTTATAATTTTGTTTGCACATACTTGAAAGAAATACAATAATATGATAAAATAACTCTGTATGTAATCAGACAACTTTTATTGTGAGGAAATGCAATGCCAATTAAAGATGAAATTACGCGCCGCCGCACCTTTGCGATCATATCGCACCCTGACGCAGGTAAGACGACGCTTACAGAAAAGCTCCTTCTTTACGGAGGCGCTATACAGACGGCAGGATCGGTAAAGGGAAAAGCTTCCGATCGACACGCCGTTTCTGACTGGATGGAAATGGAGAAGAAGAGAGGTATATCTATTACTTCTTCTGTAATGCAGTTCGAATACGAAGGATATTGCATAAATATTCTTGATACCCCGGGCCATCAGGACTTCTCTGAGGATACTTACCGTACCCTTATGGCCGCAGACAGCGCGGTAATGGTCATTGACGCCGCAAAGGGTATCGAGCCGCAGACGAGAAAGCTTTTCAAGGTCTGCGCTATGCGTAACATTCCGATATTTACTTTCATAAATAAGCTCGACCATGAAGCTCGTGATCCTTTTGATCTCATCGACGAGCTTGAAACCGAGTTCGGCATAGGAACATATCCTATGAACTGGCCGATCGGTTGCGGCGTCGGCTTCAAGGGTGTATATGACCGCGTAAAGAAGCAGGTCCTTTCATATGCAGATGCACACAGAGGTCGAGACAGACTTGCTGCAATAGAATGCGATATCGCAGATACAGACAAGCTTGACAGCCTTATTGGCGAATATGACAGAGAAACGTTGACAGAGCAGATAGAGCTTCTTGACGGTGCCTGCTTTGATTTCGACCTTGAAAAGGTTCGCGTAGGAAAACTGAGTCCGGTATTCTTCGGATCCGCTCTTAACAACTTTGGCGTTGAAACCTTTCTTGAAAGCTTCCTGAAGCTCACGACTACGCCTCTGCCCCGTAAGGCAGGAGAGAATATGGTCGACCCCTGCGACGAAAGATTCTCTGCATTCGTGTTCAAGATCCAGGCGAATATGAACAAAGCACATCGTGACCGTATCGCGTTTATGCGTATCGTATCGGGAAAATTTGAAAGGAATAATGAATACTTCCACGTCCAGGAAGGCAAGATGATAAAGCTTTCTCAGCCTCAGCAGATGATGGCTCAGGAAAGATCTATTGTTGAAGAGGCATATGCCGGCGATATAATCGGCGTCTTTGACCCAGGAATCTTCTCGATCGGTGATACGATCTGTGAAAAGAGTATGGGAATCACCTTTGAGGGAATCCCGACATTCGCTCCCGAGTGCTTTGCAATGATAGAGCAGATCGACAGCATGAAGCGTAAGCAGTTTTCTAAAGGCGTAAACCAGATAGCCCAGGAGGGTGCAATAAGAATATTCTTCGAGCCGAATTCGGGATTTGAGCGCGTTTTCGTAGGCGTTGTCGGTCAGCTGCAGTTCGATGTTCTCGAATCAAGAATGAAGAATGAATACGGCGTTGAATACCGTCAGTTCTCGCAGGCGTATACACTCATTAAGCGTCTGCCCGACGGAGTTGACCCGTCTAAGCTTTACCTTTACGAGGTAAAGTGGGTTCAGGACGTAAGAGGAAAGAATTATCTATTATTTACGTCGGAATGGAGCCTTCGCTATACTCTTGAGCATAATGAAGGTCTTGAACTTGAGGAATATGGCTCTTAATCATTAAGAACCTGCGTTTTTTGCTGAGGAGCATTGAAATGAGAACCAAGAAAATAGATATGCTCGAGGGTCCGGTATTCAAGAACCTTGTACTGTACGCGTTGCCGATTATATTTTCGGGAATACTTCAGATCCTCTTTAACGCCGCAGACCTCGCGGTTGTGGGACAGTTTGCGGGAACTGCAGCAATAGCTGCCGTAGGAGCAACGGGATCATTTATCGGTCTTATCGTAAATACCGTTATGGGACTTTCAAGCGGTGTAAACGTAACGCTGGCGCGCGCAATCGGTGCGAACGACCGCAAGAAGGCTTCCGATATAGTCCACACGGCAATGCTGGTTTCATTGATTTCCGGTATAATCGTAGGTATTATCGGAGCATCTCTTTCGTCCTTTGCGATGCAAATTACGAAATGTCCATCTGAATCGTTTGATAAGGCTGTCATATATTTGCTGATATATTTTGCGGGATGCCCCGGAATATTCGTCTATAACTTCGGTGCGGCGATACTGAGAACCAAGGGCGATACCAAGCGTCCGCTGTATTTCCTTGTGATTGCGGGAATTTTAAACGTGATTCTCAATCTCTTGTTCGTTACACAGCTTGGAATGGATGCAGACGGCGTTGCACTCGCAACTACTATCTCACAGTATATTGCGGCTTTCCTGACTGTAAAATGTCTCGTTATACAGGAGGATTCCACAAGGCTGTATATTAAAAAGCTGCGGATAGTTAAGACCGAGCTGATCGGCATAGTAAAATACGGTCTTCCTAGCGGTCTGACAAATGCCATGTATTGTGTAGCAAACATCCAGATCCAAGCGGCAATAAACGTCTTTGGCGCAAGTGCCGTCGCAGGAAACTCTGCAGAGGGCAGCCTTGAATCTTTTATTGCATCAACATATGCAGCGATGAACGCGGCTTCAATCGCTTTTGTAGGTCAGAACATCGGCGCGGGCAATAAGAAGAGAGTGAGAAGGATAATTGTAGTCTGCCTTCTGATATCTGTTTCTGCGTCTTTGATCCTTGGATACGGTATGCTCCTTATAGGCGATCCGCTTTACAAAATTTATGTTCCGAATGACTCAAAGGCTATTGAGATTGCGGATATTAAAGCAAGTATTATGTTCACGACGTATTTCATTCTTGCCGCTTCTCAGAATTTTGGCGCAGTATCGCAGGCATTCGGCTATTCTATGCATATAACCGTAATATCTATAATCGGAATTTTCGGACTCAGAACGGTTTGGATGAATACGGTCGTCAAGGCTTTTCCGAAGAGCATTGAGGCAGTATATTGGTGCTATCCCGCATCATGGGTGTTGATATTGTTGGCTAACGGTGTAGTGCTTTTGTGCGCATACAACAGGTACATGAAAAAAGGATACGTAAAATAATCTCAACCAATAATATTCGAGGCAATATGTTAAAGAGTAAAAGTATCAATATGATAGACGGCCCGGTGTTCGTGCCGATAATTAAATATGCTATTCCGCTTGTAATTGCGGGAATACTGCAGATATTATTTAATGCCGCAGACCTTGCTGTCGTTGGAAACTTTGCGGGAAAAAACGCAACTGTAGCCACAGCCGCCGTCGGTGCGACTGGAGCGTTCATATCCCTCATAGTTCAAACGGTTATGGGCCTCGCTAACGGCGTCAACGTTGCCTTGTCAAGAGCTCTCGGTGCAAAAGACAGGGAAAAGACTACCAGAATAGTACATACTGCTGTCCTCCTTTCGCTTGTCTGC
This sequence comes from Eubacteriales bacterium, assembly GCA_045540175.1. Lineage (GTDB taxonomy): Bacteria > Bacillota > Clostridia > Oscillospirales > CAG-272 > Colimorpha_A. The sequence goes on from JAZQGU010000069.1 coordinate 40,348, forward strand.
GGAACTCTTGTCGCCATCATCGGACTTCTTATAAGCCCGTACGCTATGGAAATAACCAAGTGTCCGCCAGAGGCGCGCGACAGAGCGATAATATATCTTCGCATATATTTCCTCGGCTGCCCGGGAATCTTTTTATATAACTTCGGAAGCGCAATTCTCAGAACAAACGGAGATACTCGCCGCCCGCTTAATTTTCTTATCGTTGCGGGAATATCAAACGTAGTTCTCAATTTTATATTCGTAAAATACTGTAACATGGATGCCGATGGAGTCGCTCTCGCAACTTCGCTGACTCAGTATCTTGCGGCATTCCTTACGATCAGATGCCTTATGCATCAGTACGACGATACGCGTGTTTATATTAAGCGCCTGCGGATCTTTAAGGAAGAGTTTATAGCAATTCTTCGTTACGGTCTCCCGAGCGGAATATCAAATGCGATATACAGCCTCTCGAATATAACAATTCAGGCGGCTGTGAATTCATACGGACCAAGTGCTGTTGCAGGTAGCTCGACTTCGTCAAGCCTTGAAGGCTTCGTAATGGCGGGAATCGGCGCATTTAACTCTGCAGCCATGGCCTTTGGCGGACAGAATATTGGCGCAAGAAAGCCCGAAAGATTAAAGAAGATAATCGCATCATGTCTGCTTATTTCTGTTTCATTTGCCCTCATTCTCGGCCTCGGAATATTCCTTATAGGCGACCCTCTGTATCGCTTGTACGTTCCAAAGGACGATGCCGCAGTAGCATTTGCCGGCGAACGCGCGTCAATAATGCTGACGACTTATTTTATTCCTGCATTTTCAGGCATATTCAGCGCACTTGCGCAGGTATTCGGATATTCATTCATTATTACTGCAATATCAATATTTGGAATATTCGGTCTTCGAATGATCTGGATGGAATTCGTATATCCTGCATGGCAGGAAATAACTACGGTCTATATGTGCTACCCGATTTCTTGGGGTATCATTCTTGTGGGAAACATCATCGTATTCTTCATAGCATATCGAAACTTCACTAAAAAAGGAATCCTGAAATGATAAACGAGCTTACCGAAGAAAAATTATCATCTGAGCAGGTGTTCAACGGACAGCTACTTAAGGTATACAGCGATGAGATCAAGCTTCCCGACGGCAAAAGAGGCGGAAGGGAATATATTAAACATGTCGGTGCTGTCTGTGTAGTTGCGTTGACTGATGATAATAAAGTCATAGTTGAGCGTCAGTTCAGATATCCGATGCAGGAGATCATTCTTGAAATACCTGCCGGGAAGCTCGACAGTAAGGACGAGGATCCACTTCTTGCCGCTAAGCGCGAGCTTAAGGAAGAAACCGGCGCTGTTGCAGAAAGAATGACCTATCTCGGAAAATTCTATCCCACACCGGCTTATTCCGACGAGGTCATACATATGTATCTTGCAGAGGGACTCAGCTTTGAGGAGCAGTCGCTTGACGATGATGAATTCCTGACGGTAGAGCTTATGCCGATAGACGACCTTGTTAATGCGATATTGGAAGGTAAGATTCACGACGGAAAGACGCAGGCGGCAGTTCTCACCGTTTGCCGCAAGCTCGGATTATGAGCCTGCAGAACGGTGCCTTCAAAAAGGCATATTTTGAAATTACAAATGTATGTAACGCGGCTTGTACCTTTTGCCCGGGTAATTTAAGAGAACCAAAATTCGTTACGGATGAAGAATTTGATATTGTCCTCGCAAAGTTGATAAACAAGGTCGAATACCTGTACTTCCATCTTATGGGCGATCCGCTGATGCATCCATCTGTCTGCGATTTTGCCGTTCGAGCAAGAGACGGAGGCTTCAAGGTTATGATTACCACAAACGGCATTTTGAGCCGTGAAGCGGGAGTGCCGCTTGTCAGAACGGGCGCAGTAAATAAGATCAGCATATCGCTTCATTCACACGAGGCAAATTCGCTTGGAATATCGCTCGATGAGTATCTTAATGCATGTTTTGATCTCGCTGATGAGTCGTCAAAAAATCATACAGTATGTGCGCTCAGACTCTGGAATTTAGGTGCCGAAAACAACCAAAATGGTGTGATTTTGGACGCAATTCGCGCACATTTCGGCACAAATTGGGCCGAAAATCGCAGTGGTTTTAAGGTTTCCGAGTACGTTTTCCTTGAATACGGAGAACGGTTCGAGTGGCCGAACGGAACTGACGAAGACGATGACGTTGTATTCTGCCACGCTCTTCGTAATCAGATCGGAATACTGAGTAACGGCACGGTCGTACCGTGTTGTCTTGACGCCGAGGGACGGATGCCGCTCGGAAATATATTCACTGATGAGTTTGACGCCATCATATCCTCGGAGCGCGCAAAAAAGCTATACGACGGATTTTCGTCGCACATCGCGGTAGAGCAGATTTGCCGCTCGTGCGGTTATGCAAAAAGATTCAAATGATAAAAGCCTGTTGCGAATGCAACAGGCTTTTAAATATGCCGCTATTTAAAGTTCTTTTGAGATCTGGGGAATCTTTCCGATGATTACTGCAAGAAGTACCGTTATTATCATTTCGGGTACCATGTAAAGTGCATTATAGAAGAGGGAATACATGCAGCTGAGCATCTGACCGTCGAAGGTATTAATGAAGAATTTGCCGATCGCGCCGCCGGTCTCTTGGTCAAATCCTTCAAAGAAACTGCTTGCCCACGCGCCCCAAAGTATCCAGCCGGATATAAAGTGCATAACGAATCTTGCCGCAGTTCCAACCAATGCGCCGAGCGCGAGGGAGGATGACGGTTTGTTTTTGTTTCTGAAAAGGCCGCTGAGTCCCACGAGAGAGAATGCAAGGAAATAGTCGAGAACGACCATAATTACCGCAAGATACCACTTCATCTGATCGTCACCCGGTAAGAATGCCGCAGATATGGTACCTCCGCCGAGTATCATCTGTATCAGACTGTAAATTACTGATGATATAACGCTCCACTTCATACCGTGGCGGTATCCGATGATAACGAGAGGAAGCATGGATGCTGCAGTGATACTTCCGCCCCAAGGCATTTCAAATACCTTGATAAGGGAGAGGATTGTTGCAAGTGCGATCATAACTGCGCACTCGGTCATTGCGACTGTTCGTTTTGAAAATTTGGTTTTGGTGTTCATAAAACCCTCCATGTTTGATATTACAATCGAACATGGCGCTTTATTTGGATCATACCACGGCATAAAAAAGCCTCTCTGCACAAGCAGAGAGGCTGAAATTACCGCGGTGCGGCATAACAATGATCTCCCTACGTTGGCATTACCCATATCAGGTTAAAGGGACCGCGGATTTAACCGACATCTCAGCCTTTCGGCGCCCCTGTCATGTTCTATTGCGTTTTTGATTATATCACGGATAGATGTGATTGTCAACAGATTTTTTATTTCTTGTTGCGAAGATTTTCTTCGGCATCGAGATCTTCTTCGGGATCATCTGCGAAAAGTGATTCGATATCAATCTCGCGTGTTGCGAAATCAGGAACAACGATCGTTTCGGCCATTACGTCGTGCTTAACAGGCTTCTTTGCGGCGGCATTGATGGTCTTGCCGGTTTCCTTTTGCTGCTTTTTCTTTTTGCCGTTGAGGAAAATGAGAAGAATGACAGCGGCAATGAGAGCAATTATGAGAATGATGAGGAAAACAGTCAAGAGCACCCTTGTTCCTGCGCTTGTACCCTTGTCTTTGCCGTTATTACCGCTATCATCATCATTAACAACAGCTGTGTAAACGAAGCTGATAGTCACGTCCTCGCCGTTCACGGTGCCTGTTTTTGCGTACTCGTTAAGAGTGAAGCCCTTTATATCCTCGACTGTGAAGCGGTACTGAGCGCCGTTAGCGGCGCGTGCTATCACGCTATCTTTAGCCGTAGTACCGTCGGCATAAACGTAATTTACGGTAATGTTGTAAAGCTTTGACAGATCAACGGTAGATATTACGTATTTACCGAGACTGGTATTGCTGAATATTATTCTTCCGTTTTCATTAGTGAAGGCGATATTTATAAAATCACCTTCAGAGCTTACAGAATATATGTAGAGAATCCTGCCTGACATTCCGTCGGGAATATCAAAGGATATTTCAGCGTTAGACTCTAACTTAGCGTCGGAATCGTTATAAGTCAGCTTGATATCATAGAGGAGAAGTGTCTGATCAGAGGGTATAAGGAGAGCAGGCGTAAAGTCGGCCTGAAGCTTACTGAATTGAAGCTTGTATCCGAATGCCGAATCTCCTAGGATTGAGATCTTGCAGTTGTCATCGTCATCCGTGATCTCAACGTATCCGTTAACGATGAACTTAAGACCGTTCTGATCTGCGTAGGAGCTTGCGATCGTCCCTTCAATGCCTTTAACTATAAAGTCTTTGATCTGCGTGTTATTGCCGTTATATCCAATGGCGTTTGCACCGATCTCTTTAATGTTCTGCGGAATGAGAATCGATGTCATGATGTTCGGACCGCGGAAAGCCGCTTCTCCGATCGTCTTAATCGTATTGGGAAGAGAAACAGTATAGAGTGATCTGCAACCTTCAAAAGCGCTGTTTGCTATATTAATCACGCCGGATGGAATATCTACGGTTACGATTGAAGTCCCTGCAAAAGCAGATGTTCCGATCGTTTTAGCAGATGCGGGAATGTCTATTTTCTCGACTGAAGAGCAGCCCTCAAAGGCACAGCTACCTATGTTCAAAATGCCGCTTGAAAAGGTTACTTGCTTGATGTAGGTTCTGTATACGTACCAAGGGGTTTCCTCAAATGTGAGGTAGTCGGGCATCGTTCCGCTTCCGATCAGGTTAAGTACACCTGTCGAGGGACGGAACTTCCATACGATAGTTTCAGTTACGTTTCCGAGGTCTGTATCTACTGTCTTGTAGTGAGTGAAGTTAAAGTCGTGCTCTTCAGCATAGATCTTGGCAACGGAGGGAGTGAATCCCTCGATTTCAAGCTTTATGCTAGTTATTTGATTGTACTGACCGTTAACGTAAGTATATCCGAGAGCGTATGTACCGATGTATCTGACCTTATAGGATATAAAGATATACGCAAGCTGTCTGCAATCTACAAAAGCATAGTCGCCGATGGTCTCGATATTATCACCTAGCGATACCTGAGAAAGGGAAGTGCATCCGTAGAACATTCCCTCGGGGATAACTGTAATTGTGTCTGTAAACGCAAAATTTGTAAGCGAGGTGCAGTTTTTGAAGCAGTATGAACCGAAGTCAGAAACAGACGACTCGAATCTTATATCGGAAAGAGAAGTGCATCCCTCGAATGCATGATGACCTATCGAATGCAGGCTGTCGGTTGAATTCACAGTAATAAGTGAGATGCATCCGTCGAAAGCATATTCGCCAATGTAACGTACGTTAGCATCAAGCTCGACGTTTTTAAGGGCGGTACATTCAGAGAAGATTCTCGGGGGAAGCATTTCGCAGCTTACGTTAGCGTTTACGAGGGATTCGCATCCGTAGAAAACGGTTTCCCCCGCAATTCTGAGGGAAGCTGGGAGGGTTATTTCCGTAAGTCCGGACTGAGCAAAAGCTCTGTCACCAAGCTGAACCAAAGAGCTGCTTAGAGATATCGTTTTAAGAGACGTGCAGTAGGAAAACGCTTTATTTCCTATTGTAACGACGCTGTTGGGCATTGCCACCTCAGAAAGTGCGGTGCATCCTTCGAAAGCGCTGCCGGATATGCTCGTTACTGTCGCAGCAAGAGTGACTTTCTTAAGAGAGGTACATCCATAAAAGGCTTTTTCTCCAATGTTTTTGAGACCTTCAAGAATCACGACCTCACGTATGACGTAATCACCGCTCCCGGATACGTATTTGTACCACGGCATATTTCCTCCGTCATATGAATACATAGATCCTGTACCGCTTATTGTGAGCACGCCGTCAATTGTAAGATTGTATAAGATGCCGTCTCCGCATATTCCCATGATCGATATGGGGTTGGTCGGCTTGAATTCGAATCCGTTTGCCGTTGCATAGGCTTCGGCTGCCGATCCTGTTTCGCCCTTTATAACGAATCCAGAGACTTTTTCATAGCTTCCGTCTTTATATGTATAGCCAAGTGAGTAATCACCGATTTCAGTTACCGATTGCGGAATCGTGACCTCATCGATCTGAACGTTAACGAAAGCATTGGCGCCGATTCTTGTGATTCCGTCGCCAATTACGACGTTGAATATCGCGGAGGAATAGGCTTCCCAAGGAGCTATACAATCAGGGTAATCCATCATTGCTCCCGTTCCCGATATTGTAAGCGTTTGATCGCTTCCTATCTCGTATGTTACCGACTCGTCACCGCACGGTCCCGATATCGTATCCGCATATGCAGACAGTGTTAGACACATAACCGCGATTAAGGAAATCAGTATAATTATAAAACTGCTCTTCAGCTTCATTTGCATTGACCTTTCTTAAACAATGGGAAATTTGCGTACGCATAAAAATACACGGTAATTATACAACAAAGCTATCAAATTGTCAATTGCTTTAAATTTTAATAATGTAAGAACTCCGTGTTAATTCGATAGCTTGACGAGCAGAAAATAATTTCAAAGAATGACATAATTGATTGACAAGAAGGATCTTATCATGATAAAATTGTGTTGACAATAAATTTGTCATCAAATATTTTTCTCAGGAAGGAAGTACATTATGAATTACGGAATTTTCAGTCAGAACGAATGGTTATTTCCCGATTCGAATGCCGCTGACGGCAGGAAGAGCGCGTCACTTACGCTTCTTAAAAAGCAGACTGGCGGTTTTCAGGTTATCATAACCGACATTCCGGTAGGGGAGCCGCTTGACTTTTCGGCAGACGGTTTTGACGGAATTACGGTAAGAGCTTACAGAGAAAAAGAGGTTTGTGTAAACAGAAACACAAATGACATTCATAACGGACCGCTTACAACCAGTAATTGGGACGATATTTCGCGTTATCGTGTACGCAAGGCACCCTACAGAACTTATGATCCGCTCGTGCCTGTCGAGGGGCTGATATCTGAGAATTCTCAGGAAGTTTATTTCGTTACGTTCTGCCCGGAAATCGATGCAAACGCGGGAACTCATAATGGAACGCTTTCCTTTACCTTTGGCGAAGAAAAGTTAAGCTTCTCGGCTTCTCTTGAAGTAGGAAACAAGACGCTTCCCGATTCTACGCTTAATCTCGACAACTGGTACAGCATTAGCAATATGGCAACCCACCACGGACTTACTCCCGATTCACCCGAGCACATCGAAATGGTCAAAAAGTATTTTGCACTTCTTATTGAGTGTCACAATAACGTTTTCCGCACTACGTTCGATAAGGTCGGCGTTACATATGAGAACGGGAAATATAAGTTCGACTTCAGCTGGGTAAAAAAATGGGCTCAGCTTGCCCTCGAATGCGGAGCAACGACTCTAGCGTGGTCTCATATTGTTACGAGACCGAACTGGGAGGATCCGCCTTTCCTCGTAAGGGATTTTTCAAATAACAACCGAATCAATGTCCTTTCAACTCGCGGACGAAAGTATTTTACTGCGTTTCTTACTCAGTTCAACGACTTTCTTACGGAAAACGGCTGGCGTGATATTTCGATTGTTCACATCAGCGACGAGCCTAAGGAGATTTGTGCTTCTGACTTCCGCATTATCTGTGGTATCGTTCGTAAGTATCTGCCGGGAATCAAGCTTATTGATGCTATAGAGATATTCTTTATCCAGGACGCTCTCGATATCTATGTTCCGAAGGACCACTATTTCCAGATGAACAGAAACGATTTCGAGGATCTCCGTGACGACAGAAACGAGATCTGGTTCTATACTTGTAATATGCCGGGTGGCCGCTGGCTAAACAGATTCCTCGATTCACCGCTTCTTAATACAAGACTTCTCCATTGGGGTAACTACCGATTCAACCTCACCGGTTATCTCCATTGGGGCTTCAACCGTCCTTCCCCCGATCAGGATCCTTTTGAGCAGACAAGCGGAAGCGGCAGTCTTCCCGCAGGCGATACTCATATCGTTTATCCTTACGGTGACCAGGTTCTGCGTTCGCTACGATTTATGCAGATGAAGTGCGGTGTCGAGGATTATGAGATCCTCCGTGCGCTTTCTCTTTCTGACAAGGATGCAGCCAATAAGCTCTGCCGCTCTGCGATGTATTCGTTTGATGACTATATTACGGACGTTGACGAATTTGACAGGATCCAGGCAGAACTTGTGAAGACATATGACAAGATCTGATAATGGGGAAGCAGCTTTCATCAATACCTTGATATGTTATAATTTGCAAAAAATAACAATTCACAATTGACAATACAGATTTGTCATGATAAAATTACCTTGAACACAGACAACTTGTTGTTCAAATATATGAATCAGTAAGGAGTATATTATGAATTACGGAATTTTCAGTCAGAACGAGTGGTTATTTCCCGATTCGAATGCCGCTGACGGCAAGAAGACCGCGTCACTTACGCTTCTGAAGAAGCAGACGGGTGCCTTTCAGATCATCCTAACCGATATTCCGCAAAGACAGTCCGTTGAGTTTTCTGCTGAAGGCTTTGATGGAGTTGCGGTAGCGGCTTACAGAGAAAAAGAGGTTTGTGTTAACAGAAACACAAATGACGTTCATAACGGTCCCCTTACAACCGATAAGTGGGATGAAATTTCCCGTTACCGTGTACGCAGGGCACCTTACAGAACCTATGACGCACTTGTTCCTGTGGCTGACCTTGTTTCCGAAGCTTCTCAGGAGGTCTATTACGTTACCTTCTGTCCCGATACTGATGCAGAAGCCGGTATTATTAACGGCAACGTTACCTTTACAGTTGGCGGCGCGGCTGTCAGCTTCTCCGTTACTCTTGACGTAGGAAGTAAGACGCTTCCCGATTCTACTCTGAACCTAACTAACTGGTACAGTATTCACAATATGGCTACATTCCACGGTCTTACCCCCGGCTCCGACGAGCACAAGGAAATGGTCAAGAAGTATTTCGCTCTTCTTAATGAATGCCATAACAACGTGTTCTGGTGTACCTTTGATACAACCAAAGCAACCATTGAGAACGGCAAGTATAAATTTGATTTCAGTGGGGTCAAGGAGTGGGCTCAGCTTGCGCTTGACTGTGGCGCGAAGACACTTGAATGGGCGCCTATAATCAGCAGACCCAATTGGGAGGATCCGCCTTACCTCGTTTGGAACTACACTGACAATAAGCGAATTAACGTACTTTCTACCGGCGGACGAAAGTATTTTACCGCATTCCTTACTCAGTTCAATGAATTCCTTACCGAAAACGGCTGGCGGGATATTTCGATCGTGCACGTAAGTGATGAACCCAAGGAGCTTTGCGCTGCTGACTTCCGCATTATCTGCGGCATCGTTCGTAAGTATCTGCCCGGAATCAGACTTGTTGACGCGGTTGAGATATTCTTCCTTCAGGACGCCCTTGACATCTACGTTCCGAAGGATCATTATTTCCAGATGAACAGAAACGATTTCGAGGATCTCCGCGACGACAGAAACGAGATCTGGTTCTACACCTGCAATATGCCTGGCGGCCGTTGGCTTAACAGATTCATAGACTCTCCGCTTCTCAATACGAGACTCCTTCATTGGGGTAACTACCGTTTCAACCTTACTGGATATCTTCATTGGGGATTCAACCACATAAGGGGCGATCAGGATCCCTATGAGCAGACAAGCGGAAACGGCGGACTTCCCGCAGGCGACACGCACATTGTGTATCCGTACGGCGATCAGGTTCTCCGTTCGCTTCGTTTCATGCAGATGAAGAGTGGTGTTGAGGACTATGAGATCCTTCGGGCGCTTTCGCTTTCCGACAAAGATAAAGCCAATAAGCTCTGCCGCCGTGCAATGTATTCGTTTGATGACTATATTACCGACGTTGAGGAGTTCGATAAGATCCAGGCAGACCTTGTTAAGGCATACTGTGAAATCTGAATAACAAAAACACAGATGCGACATGCATCTGTGTTTTTGTTTGTTTTTTTCTAAAGAAAAGCACGAGAAAATAATGGAAAACGTATTGACAAGCAGGAATAAGTGTGATAAAAACAAATTGAACATATTCAATATGTTCAGGAAATCATATATTTCAGTAAGGAGTATATTATGAATTACGGAATTTTCAGTCAGAACGAATGGTTATTTCCAGATTCGAATGCCGCTGACGGTAAGAAGACAGTGTCCCTTACGCTTCTGAAGAAGCAGACGGGTGCCTTTCAGGTTATCTTAACAGATATTCCCGTAGGACAGCCCGTTGAATTCTCTGCAGATGGCTTTGACGGAGTCACGGTTACCGCTTACAGAGAAAAAGAGGTTTGCGTTAACAGAAACGCAAACGATCTGCATAACGGACCGTTAACTACCGACGACTGGGAGGTCGCATCCCGTCACGCCGTTCGCCGTGCACCGTACAGAACCTACGATCCACTTCTTCCGATTGAAGGCCTTGTATCCGAAAATCCGCAGGAAGCTTACTACGTAACCATCTGTCCCGATGAGACCGCTAAGAGCGGAAACTGCGAAGGTACCGTTACATTTGGCTTCGGCGGACAGTCAGTATCAATTACTGTGGAGCTTTATATCGGTAAGAAGACCGTTCCCGAGCAGACGCTTAATGTAACTAACTGGTTCAGCTATCCGAACATGGCTAAGCATCACGGTCTTACCTATAACTCTGAAGAGCATGTTGCAATGGCAAGAAAGTACTTTGCACTTCTTCAAGAAGGTCATAATAACGTTTTCTGGTGTCCTTTTGCCGGAACAACCGCAAAAATTGAAAACGGAAAGACGGTATTCGATTTCTCAGAGCCGATCAAGCGTGCAAAGCTTGCTCTTGAACATGGAGCCAAGTACATAGAGTGGTCGCCTAATATTAACAGACCCAACTGGGAGGATCCGCCTTTCCTCATTTGGGATTACGTTTCTGATAGAAGAGGTCCATACGTTCTTTCGACACGCGGACGCAAGATATTTACTGCTTTCCTTACTGCATTTAACGATATGCTTACCGAGATGGGATGGCGCGATATTTCCATCGTCCATATCAGCGACGAGCCGAAGGAGCTCTGTGCATCAGATTTCCGTATAATCTGCGGTATCGCCCGTAAGTATCTTCCCGGTATCAAGCTCATCGATGCTATCGAAATATTCTTCCTTCAGGATGCGCTTGATATTTACGTTCCGAAGGATCACTACTACCAGATGAACAGAAACGATTTCGAGGATCTGCGTGATGACCGCAACGAGCTTTGGTATTACACCTGTAATATGCCGGGCGGAAAATGGCTGAACAGATATATTGATTCTCCGCTTCTCAATTCGAGACTTATTCATTGGGGCAACTACCGCTTCAATCTTACAGGTTATCTACATTGGGGCTTTAACCACGTTGCAGAAGGTCAGGATCCCTTTGAAGAGACGAGTGCTAACCCCGGACTTCCCGCAGGCGATACGCATCTTGTTTATCCCTATAAGGATCAGGTTCTTCGTTCGCTTCGTTTCATGCAGCAGAAGTGCGGAGTTGAGGATTATGAAATCCTCAGAGCTATTTCTCTTACCGATAAGGAAAGAGCTGACAAGATCTGCCGCGGCGTAATGTATTCATTTAATGATTATATTACCGATGTTGAGGAGTTTGACAGAATTCAGGCAGAGATCGTAAAGATCTACGACGAAATGTAACATAAGAAGTCCTCGGCTTGATTGCTGAGGACTTCTGTTTATATACACCTGCTACTTAATAGTGAGAATATTACCATGTTTTTTCAGGATTTTCCATTGACAATAGATGGGTAAACTGATAAATTGGTCTTAACCGATAAAAAACGGTTTTAATCATTTCCGATAAGGAGCGTGTATTATGAATTATGGAATTTTTAGTCAGAACATGTGGCTGTTTCCTGACACCAATGTTGCCGATGGCAAGAAGAGCGCGTCCCTTACGCTTTTGAAAAAGCAGACGGGTGCCGTACAGATCGTTATCGACGATCTTCCCGTTGGTCAGCCGATCTCTGTAACTACAGAAGGTCTCAGCGGAGTATCCGTTGTCGCGTACAGGGAAAAAGAGGTCTGCGTAAACAGAAACGCAAACGATCTTCACAACGGACCGCTTACGACTGATGACTGGGAGATAGCTTCCCGTCACTCTGTTCGCCGTGCACCGTACAGAACCTACGATCCGCTTCTTCCTATCGAGGGTCTCGTTTCCGAAAAAGCCCAGGAGGCATACTATGTAACCTTCTGCCCCGAAGAAACTGCTGAGAGCGGTAACTGCGAGGGTACTGTTACATTTGCTATTGGCGGACAGTCCGTTTCCTTTACAGTTGAGATTTATATTGGTAAGAAGTCTGTCCCCGAGCAGACGCTGAACGTTACCAACTGGTTCAGCTACGCAAATATGGCTAAGCATCACGGACTCGAATACAATTCGGATGAGCATATAGCTATGGCAAAGAAGTATTTTTCGCTTCTTAAAGAGAGCCACAGTAATGTAATGTGGGTCACCTTTGACGGTATGACTGCAAAATACGTAGACGGAAAGCTGAAATTCGACTTCACCGAACAGATCAAGCGTGCAAAGCTTGTTCTTGAGTCTGGTGCAAAAACGCTCGAATGGAGTCCGAATGTAGGCCGACCAAACTGGGAGGATCCGCCATTCCTGATTCGGAACTACGGTATCGACGACAGTCGTATATACATTCTGTCAACACACGGACGAAAGATTTACACCGCATTCCTTACTCAGTTTAACGATATGCTTACCGAGCAGGGCTGGCGTGACATCTCTATCGTCCACATCAGTGACGAGCCGAAGGAGCTTTGTGCATCCGATTTCCGTATAATCTGTGGTATCGCCCGTAAGTATCTTCCCGGTATCAAGCTCATTGACGCCATCGAGATATTCTTCCTTCAGGATGCGCTTGATATTTACGTTCCGAAGGATCACTACTACCAGATGAACAGAAACGATTTCGAGGATCTACGCGACGACCGCAACGAGCTTTGGTATTACACCTGTAATATGCCGGGCGGAAAATGGCTGAACAGATGGATCGACTCTCCGCTTCTCAATTCAAGACTCATTCATTGGGGTAACTTCCGCTTCAACCTTACCGGTTATCTCCATTGGGGCTTTAACCATATAGCTGAAGGTCAGGATCCGTTTGAGGAGACGAGTGCTAATCCCGGACTTCCCGCAGGTGATACTCATATTGTTTATCCATATAAGGATCAGGTTCTATGGTCACTTCGTCTCATGCAGCAGAAGTGCGGAGTTGAGGACTACGAAATCCTCAGGGGCATCTCTCTTGTTGACAAGGAAAGAGCCGACAAGATCTGTCGTCAAGTAATCTACGCATTCAATGATTACGTAACAGACGTTGAAGAGTTTGACAGGATACAAGCTGAGATCGTAAAGATTTACGACGAAATGTAACAGTAAAGCCCTCGGCTCGCCGAGGGCTTGATTTTATATTTCTGCTATTACTTCAACTTCTACGAGGACATTCTTTGGCAGTGTCTTTACCGCGACGCATGAGCGTGCAGGATTATTCACAAAGTACTTTGCATATACCTCGTTAAACGCCGCGAAATCAGCCATATCTGATAGGAAGCAGGTCGTTTTTACAACGTTCTGAAGGGAAGTGCCGGCTGCCTCAAGGACTGCTGAAAGATTTTTGCATACCCGTTCGGTCTGTACAGTTATTGTTGGTGCTTCTACGTTTCCGGTTGCCGGGTCAATCGGTATTTGCCCTGATGTGTAGACGAGGCGTCCTACCTTGACAGCCTGAGAATAGGGACCGATTGCCTTGGGGGCGTCTTCAGTGTATACGATTTCCATACAAGTCTCCTATGTGTAAAAATTAAAGGAACGGGTAACCGTTCCTTTTACAATTTGGTCGGAGTGAGGTGATTCGAACACCCGACCTCTTGGTCCCGAACCAAGCGCTCTACCAAGCTGAGCCACACCCCGATAACAGGCAACATTATAACATATTTGTTCTTCAATGTCAATAGTAAGTTTAAGAAATTTTCAATTTAGAAGCGAAAAAAGGAACGGATGTCCGTTCCTATTTTATTTGAACTTTTTTCTGAACTCAAGGGGAGTTTGTCCCGTTTTTCTTCTGAAGAAATCCGCAAAATAAGTAGCGTCGCAAAAATTGAGCTGTTCTGAAATGTCTTTGATTGAAAGATTTGTCTTTTTAAGCAGTGACTGTGCGATCGCCATGCGACGGTTAATGATGTATTCGCCGGGAGTGATACCGTATCGAGCGCTGAAAATACGAATGATATACTGCTTCGAAAAGTGGAACTCGTTCATCAGGTCATTAAGAGTAATGTAGCCGTTTGGCTGAATATCGATGCATTTCTTTATAAGCTCGGCAGGCGTCGGTTCGCGTTCGTTATCTCTACGGCGCATCTCCTCGCTTATCTTCTGCACAAGCTCGAGTAAAAGGCGCGCGCCCTCTCGGTCGATCGTTTCTATGTCAGTATCCAGTTTAATAATTGAATGTATTTTAAATATGTCGTCTTTAATGTCGAAATCAGGAATGTGGTTTACTTTACCTATATTATATGCGCGCAAAATATCTGGCGCTGACGGTCCTGATACCTGTACCCATATCTTTGTCCATGGGTCGTTCGGATCTGCGTAATAATCGTGATACTGATCGGGGTGTAGAATAAAAACGTCTCCTGCTTTGACGTTAAAAGTGCGGTCATTCTCGGTAACTGTGCCTTTTCCCGCAACAATATACTCAATTGATCCTACCCCGAGCGGTCTTGTTATTCTGCTGTCACTGCCTTTCATGCCTTTGGAAATGCCCGTACGGTCAATTGCGAACGGCGCATTTGTTCTGCGAAGGCTCTCAGAAATTCTTTCGTTGCCCATCGTTTAAAATTCCTTAATATAAGTTTAATATTCCTAAATAAATGATGAAGATAATGCATTTACATCGCCATTCTACCATAGTATAATTAATTTGTAAAGATTTTTTTGAAAGGAGAGCTTTAATATGTTTTTAAGACGCGGTCTTTCTGCACTTGTTGCAGTGATATTATGGCATTGCACACCGTCGGTGCACTTGCATACACGGCTGCTATAACTGTTAAAGGTCAAGGCACATACACTATGGATATTCAAAAGCAAGACAACTTTATTTACAAAGAAACTTTCGAAAACAATGACGACACTGAGCACCGTGTGAGAGTCAACATTGATTACAATTGGCGCTTCATGCAAAAGGATGTCGCAGGGGCTGAGGCAAAGGGCTTCAATGATAGCTCGTGGCGACTTCTCAATCTTCCACATGACTGGTCGATCGAAGGTGAATACGATCAGGCAAATTCGACGGGAGGAGCTTGTGGCTTCCTACCGGCGGGTATCGGCTGGTACCGTAAAACACTTGCAATACCCGCCGAAAACAGAGACGGTAAACAAGTCTCTCTCTATTTTGACGGAGTATTCTGCAACAGTACGGTTTACGTTGACGGTGAAAAGGTCGGAGAGAGCTTCTATGGTTGGCTTTCTTTCTCCTGCGATATTACAGCGCAGGTTCAGGGTAAGGAATCCGTAGAGATAGCGGTTAGAGTTGACAACTCTATTCAGCCGTCTGCGCGATGGTATACCGGCTCGGGCATTTACAGCCACGTATGGCTCATTTCGACGGATGACGTTCACGTAGCCGAAAACGGAACCTACGTTATTACACCCGCTGCAGGTATAAAGCAGGCACCCGACGGAACTGTTAAGATCGAAACCGTCGTTGATAACGACGGCGCGGTAGATTCAAGCATCAAGGTGCGCTCTTCTGTTATTAACAAGAAGAACGGTCAGCTTGTTGCACAGATCACATCTGAAGCAGTTACAGTGGCTGCAGGCGCTTCTGTTACCGTTAATCAGGAAACGAAGGTCGATAATGCTCTGCTTTGGTCATCCGATGACCCTAACCTCTATACTCTTAAAACTGATATAATTTCGGGTAATGAGGTCGTTGATGATTATCTAACCGATTTCGGATTCCGTTCTATATATTATGAAGAGAGCGGATTCTATGTAAACGGCGTAAAGACAAAGCTTAAGGGCGTTGCTAATCACTGGGCGATCGGTGCGCTCGGTGCAGCTCAGTCGGATAATATGATCCGTTATGCTGTTCAGATTTTGAAGGACATGGGCGTTAACGCCATTCGTACTGCACATAACGCTCGCCCGCCTGTATTCTATCAGATCTGCAATGAGCTTGGTATGATGGTAATGGATGAGCTGTTCGAGGGAGCGACGGGAAAAGCCCCGGGTGACTACGGCACGCTTTACTATCAGTCGCGCTGGAAGACCGATATGGAATATTGGCTAAGGCGTGACAGAAATCATCCTTCTATTGTATTTTGGAGTCTCGGAAACGAGACCAGAGAAGGCGATAACGGAATGACTGCCTTTCTGAAGCAGTTTGAAATGACGCGCCCGACTACAGGCGGCGACATATTCCGGGTTGTTGACATTCCCGGTGGAAACGGTTCAAGTGAGCAGGTAACGTTCAGGCAGCCGGTAGCAGGCAAGCCGATGGTAGCAACTGAAGCTCCTCACTCTCATGCAGTACGAGGCGTATACCGTACTCAGACGTGGTACAGAGGATACGCATTCACGGGAAGTAAGTGGTGGCCGATCCCGAATCTTACCGAAAAAGAGATCTTTGAATATGATTGGGCAGATTTTGAAAATTCCCAAAGAATTTGGCCGTCATCCTATGATAACGCATCAAGCCAGATCTCTGTGCGCAAAAACTGGGAGCTTACCCGTGATACTGATTGGCGTATCGGTGAATTCCGTTGGACAGGATTCGATTACCTCGGAGAAGCAAACTACGTTCTCGGCGGCTGGCCGTACAGAATGTTCCATAGCGGCGCGATAGACGTCGCATACTTCCCGAAGGATATGTACTATCTCTATCAGAGCATGTGGCTTGATACTCCTATGCTCCACGTTCTTCCTTCTTGGACTCATCCGATAATGGAGGAGGGGACAGAGATACCCGTATGGGTGTATTCCAACTGTGAAGAAGTTGAGCTTTTCTTCCGCGCAGACGGAACAGATGAATACGTATCTCTCGGACGTCTTGATCACGGACCTATGTCCGAGCGTCTTGAAGCCGAGATGCAGTTTGAATGGCTCGTTCCGTGGAAGCCGGGTACTATCAAGGCGATCGGTTACGATAATAACGGTAACGCTATACTTGAGGAATCACACACAACTGCATCCTCTCCCGCAGGCATTAACCTTGAAAACACGACCGGCAAGGAGCTTCCCGTTGACCCGTCTTGGATCGGTCAGGTAACCGTCAGCATCCTTGACAAGGACGGAAACCTCTATCCTTACGGCGAAAACAGAACCTATTACCACGTTTCGGGACCTGCATTTGTGAAGGCACTCGAAAACGGCTCTCCTACAGACACAGAATCCCACGTTATGGGCAATCGTAACGCTTTTATGGGACTCGCGAAGGCATTTGTTCAGCCCACGCAGGATGACGGCGATGTTATTCTTACCGTTGGTGCAATACTCGGCGAGAAGCGTCAGCTTACATCCGATCTCGTTTATATCGACGTTGAACAGCTCGCTCTGCGCGGCGATCCCTCTAAGGACGAATTTGAAATATTCTACACTACAGACGGCACGGCTCCGAGCAGAAGCTCGACTCCCTATACGGGTGCTTTCTCGGTTGAGCTTGGTACAACTGTCAAGGCGGCAGTTTATTTCAAGGGCGAGACATCTGCTATCTTCGTAATGGAAGAGGCGTTCGGAGAAAACGAGGGTATGTTCTGGAGTATTACCGATCGAAAGACAGCCGATAACGTTGCAACTATCGACAACGCCGTTCTGACCGGCGACGGAATGACTACCATGACCTATGGTTACGGCGAAACTTATGCAAACTTTAACGGTAAGCCGGGTAGCGTAACATATACTATTAACGCCGAAAAGGCAGGCACATACTACGTAGCGATATGTTACAACAACGGCTCTTATGAGGCCACCAGCGGTACTCCGATCGTAAAGTGGATGGATATATCGGTAAACGGCACGTTTGTCAAGAATTACGGCTTCCCGTATAACGGCGACTGGGATATCATGTGGTCGTACGCGTTTATAAAGGTAAATCTTAACGAGGGCGAAAATACCATCAAGATCGATTCGCCAAGGACGAGCGGTGCAAACCTGAAGGAGATCATCTACTGGCACGATGACGATACATACACTGCTGACAATGCGACGGTAACGGGCGACGATTCCGTTCTTAGTTATGAAACAGCGCCTGACGGAATCGGTGTAGACGTACATCAGGGCGGTACGGTATCCTGGGAGATAACCGATCGTCCCGCGGGTAAATATACTATTAAGATGGTTTATTCTACACCTAACCCGAGTACACATCTTACTCAGTTCTACGGTATTGTAAACGGCGAGCAGAAGGCAGTTTGGATGACCAACAAGGTATCTAACGACTACGGCTCGTCCTGGGGCTTATATTCTGCCGAGGTTGAGCTTGCACCGGGTACAAATACCGTATCTATGAGAATCCCTAACGGCGGTGCACTTGTCAGCGCACTTATTATTGAGGCGATTTCCATTTATGACGTAACTACCGTTACGCTGAATTCCGCTTCCTTAAGCGGTATTAAGATCGGAGTTGAGAATAACTCTACACCTGCTATCACATCCGATGAGTGCCTTTCCGACTACACCACCTGGGATATGGTTCGCACGAGCAGCGGCGCGTTTTACCTCGTATGCCGTGCCAACGGAAAGCTTCTTGGCTCGGATCTCAAAAATCTATATCTGACAAGTGAAACGAATGACAGGAACACTCTTTGGATAACAAGAGGCGAAATGGAGAACTATGATTTTATTCAGCATGTTTACTCCGAGCGTGTTCTTGCAATCAGCCCCGAAAATGAGCTTATTCTCGATTACGCGGATAACTACTATATCGGCGACCGTGACAGCAGGGCACTATGGACAATAAGAGAAGCTGAAATTGATTTTGCCTTCGATGAAAGCACTTCGAAAACGTAACTGCCGACAAGAAGCCCTTCAAGGTATTGGCTAAATCCCTTACCTCCTCGGGCACAGTAACCTACTCGATCGTTTCAGGACCTGCAACGATCGATACAAATACCGGGCTTCTTACTCTGACAGGCGAAGTCGGAACCGTTATCATTGAGGCTACTTTAATGGATGATAACGCCGGATGGATGAAATCAAAGTGGATAGTTAAGGTCATAGACACAGGGGTGGCAACCAATAAAAGAAACCGTGCTCGACGCACGGCTCTCATAATGACGGTTTCATGTTTAACAGGGCTGCTAGCTGTAGCGGCTGCATGCACATTAATTTTTAGGCGGCATCGCTGACTATAATGTGAGAAGAATGGTAACATGTTCCTGCTACAATTCTTCTCACATGAATCATTATTTCATTATTTGGGCTTGCTTTTGAAGATGAGCGCAACAGCGACACCCATCAGCATCGCAACCGTAATTCCTCCGGCGGCGCCTGTGAGTCCGCCCGTAATTGCGCCGATCAAACCGTTTTCATCAACCGCCTTCCTTACACCCTCAGCAAGGCAATATCCGAAGCCTGATAATGGAGTTGTAGCGCCGTTGCCTGCGAATTTCACCAGTTTTCCGTATACTCCGACTCCCGTCAGTATGACACCGCTGACAACGTAAGCTACGAGAATTCTTGCAGGCGTCAGCTTAGTTTTGTCAATCAGTATTTGCGCGATCGCGCAGAGAGATCCACCGACAAGAAATGCAATAATCAGACGTCCTTCTACCGTATTCATAAGCATTTCTCCTTTGTGATGCGCAGAAGATGTGCGATACCCGGTATTGTCATTCCTTGCAGAATTGCCATGGGGGAGAGAAGAGCACCTGTTGCAATAAATAATATATCTCTAAGCTCTCCGCGCTCAAGCTTTGGAAGTATATACGATGATAGAACCGTAGCCGAGCATCCACAGCCCGAGCCTCCCGCGTGTACGTCCTGACGTTTTCTGTCATATATCAAAAGGCCGCAGTCTGTGTATTTATCGGTCATATCGTAGCCGTATGCGGCCATTTTTTCTTTAACGATTGAATATCCTTCGTATCCGAGATCACCTGTGTAGATACCGTCGAAATCATCAGGGATCATTCCTGATTCGTCGAAATAGCGTTTTAGAGTGTCTATTGCCGCCGGTGCCATTGCGGCTCCCATATTGGCCGGATCGTTGATTCCTTCGTCTCGGCTTATACCGGGGAGCAGCTCTGTAACGTACGCGCCGTCGCCCTCTCCGAGAATGAAAGCGGCGGAGCCTGTTACGGTCCACTGCGCTGTCGGAGGTCTTTGTCCTCCGTACTCGACAGGATATCGGAACTGTCTTTCCGAAGAGCAATTATGAGAGGATGTGACGACTGCCGCTGTTTTAAGATTACTGCTTGAATTCAAGAAGAGTGTTGAAAGTATAAGTCCCTCGGCAGACGTTGAACATGCGCCGTATAGTCCGAAGAATGGTACAGATAGATCGCACAGGCCATAGTTAGAGCTTGAGCATTGATTTATAAGGTCACCTGCGAAAAGTCCGTCGATATTTTCGGAATTAATTCCTGCTTTTTTCATTGCAATATTCAGCGCGATATGCTGCATTTCCCCCTCGGATTGCTCCCAGGTCTTTTGTCCGAAGCGGTCGCTTTCATCGTGATAATCGAAATATCTGCCAAGTGGGCCGCAGTGCTCTTTGTTTCCGACTGCGCTTGCGTGAGCGATTATACTTGGGCAGATCCTCGGTCGAATTATTCTTTTCTTCATATTCAATCTCCGTTACGGTTTTTGATATTATTTCCGAACAAAGCATTAATATACAAAAAAACAAGGACCGAAGTCCTTGTTTTTGGTTTTCTAATTGAATTAAAGAACCCACTTACCTCTTGTGAAGTCGGGAACTGCAACAGGAGACGAGCCGTTAGCGATTGACTGCTCGGAAAGAGCTGTGATAGACATCCAGGTAGCAGCGTCGTAAACGTTAACGGGCATTTCCTTGCCTTCGCGCAGGCAGTCAAAGAACGTGTTGAACTCAAGCCAGTCCATACCGTCGTGTCCGCCCTGAACGCCCTCGGAAAGGTACTTCTTCCATACGGGATGGTCGTACTGCTCCTCGTATTCCTTTGCGTTACCGTTGCAGTTAGCTCTCCAAGCCCATTCACGGTCGATGTCTTCTTTTCTGTCAAGGAATACTGAGTCTGTGCATTCCTCATACAAGCCCTTTGTACCGCGAACTGTGAATCCACGGCTGTAGTAACGGGGAAGAGTTGTATCAAGCGTAAGGACGATCGTCTCGCCGTGAGCGCACTTAAGAACAGTTGTAACAACATCGCCCTGCTGGAAGGTAGCGTTCATAAGCGCTGTATCATTGCTCTTCTTATCGGCGATATACTGCTTGAGGCCTGCAGCCTTAGAGGAGGTGGAGGTGAGAGAAACGATTCTGTTGCCGTTATTGATCTTAAGAACCTTGGCGATCGGTCCGAGCTCGTGAGTCGGATAATTCTCGCAGTTACGGTTTAAGTAGTTGCGGAGACGGTAGTGACGGTCGTCGTTACCGTAAGCAACCTCGTGACGGAGGTCGTGAGCGTAACATCCCGAGCAATGAACGATCTCGCCGAGAAGACCCTGCTCAACCATATTAAGTGTCATCATTTCGCGTCTGCCGAAGCAGCAGTTTTCAAGGAACATGAAGGGAACGCCGGTCTGCTCCTGAGTTTCAACGAGCTTCCAGCAATCCTTGATGGAGTATGCACCGCCAACTTCAAGCGCTGTGGGCTTTCCTGCCTTCATAGCGTATACTGCGGGATCGATATGTGCTTCCCAAGCAGTAAGAACGAGAACGACGTCTACGTTTTCGTCGTCGATAAGCTGTTTATAGTCGGTATAAGCAGCGGGGCGAACACCGCACTTATCAACTACAGCCTTTGACGCTCTTTCGATTCTGTCCTCATAAAGGTCGCAAACTGCTGTGACTGTTACGTCGTGGCAATGAAGAACAACGCTTTTAAGAAGACTGTAACCTCTGTTACCGAGACCTATGACACCTGCACGAATGTTTTCCATTGTTTTTCCTCCGAAAGTATTTACAAATTAAATTTTATGTGTTAAAACTATATTACAATATCTTTTTTAGAATGTAAATGCATTTTAAGATACAAAATGTACGATTTTGGACACGGAGATGCTATGGATTATAAAATTGCACCGATGAATAGGGTTATCAGTGTCGAAGGATTTATTTCGGCATTTGAGCGCAAGATGGATGACAATTACGTTTTTACGGGAGAGATGCACGATTTTTGGGAATTTATGTACGTTGAAGAGGGACACGTTTGTGTGAGCGCCGATGAAAACGTATATAATCTCAAGTCGAATGAAATAATTTTTCACAAGCCTATGGAGCTTCACAAGTTTCATACGGAAGGTAAGGCAAAGATCTTTGTGATGTCGTTTATTCTTAGCGGAGAGTTATCAAAAAAACTTGAAAACGGCTCGCTGATGCTTTCGTCATACCAAAAGAACGCGCTTTACGACATAATTTCTCTATTGAAGGAATCATCCGCACTTTCCGGTGATGAATGTATTCATTTTCAAAATGCTCTAGCTTCCGATCCTTTGCTTGCACAGCAGGTTGCGTCTCAATGCGAAAGCTTCTTCATTTCAATATGTAAGGACAATACGCCCGTAAAGGATTTTCCGAAAAGCTTTGAGACAGAGGTGTTCCGAAACACCGTCCTTCTCATGGAGGAGTATTTGTACGATTGGATAAGCGCTGAATTTCTTGCCAAGAAGCTGAATATCAGCGTCTCGTATCTTAAGAAGATTTTTTCTAAATACGCCGGGCTCGGAATACATAAGTATTTCATAAAGTCAAAGATTACTCTTGCCTGTAGACTGCTCCGCGAGGGAATGAGCGTTTGCGAGGTTTCCGAAAGTCTATCCTTCAGCTCTCATAATTATTTCAGCACCGTTTTTAAGCGTGAGACGGGAAGGCTTCCCTCGGAATTCAAAAAAGAAAAATAACAGCCCGGTAACTGCGGCTGTCATTTTCCCTTGAGTCTGTCAAACAGACTGCTTATTCTTGATTTTTTCTCGGCTTTGAGGTCGGGGCGGGGGGTAAATCCGATCTCGAAAACGTCTTGTTCCTTGACATCAGGCAGCTCTGTCAGCGGAATATTGTATACGTTTTCGTTTTCGTCGATGCACACGGCATAAGCTCCTTCAATGCGGTCAACAGTAAGTATAAGAATATGCCATCACTCCCTTGAAAAAACTATAAAGATATGTTATAATAATATTATATCAGCGTTTCTATTTGTTGTCAATATCAATCAGGCAGGAAGAGTATGAGTACTATAAAAAAAGAAATAGATGAGCTAAGAAAAACACTTGAGTATCATTCGTATAAATACTACGTTGAGGATAACCCCGAGATATCCGATTACGAGTACGACGCATTATTCAGGCGTTTGCAGGATCTTGAAAATGCTCACCCCGAATTTGACGATCCCAATTCTCCGACGAAGCGTGTTGGCGGAGTCGCTCTTGACAAATTCGAAAAGGTCACCCACACAGTACCTCTCGGAAGCCTTTCCGACGTGTTTTCCTTTGATGAGCTGAAGGGTTTTCTTTCAGATAAAGAAGACGATGAGTTTTCGGTCGAGGCAAAGATCGACGGTCTTTCCGTTGCGCTAAGGTATGAAAATGGAGTGCTTGTTCGCGGTGCTACGAGAGGAAACGGGGTTGTCGGTGAGGACGTTACGTCGAATATAAGAACTATAAGAAGCATTCCCTTGACGATCCCGTATCAGGGTGTTTTGGAGGTTCGCGGCGAAGTATATTTGCCGAGAGCAAATTTCGAGAAGCTGAATAAGAGACGTGAGGAAAGAGGAGAGGCGCTGTTTGCTAATCCGCGCAATGCAGCTGCAGGCTCACTCCGCCAGCTGGATTCTAAGATTGCCGCCGAACGGGGACTTGACATTTTTATTTTTAATTTGCAATATTGTGATAAGACATTTGAGAAACACGATGAATCCCTTGAATTTATCCGTATGCAGGGCTTTAAGGTAATTCCGCTTGTAAGAACGATAAAGGGCATAGAAGAAGTATGCGATATGGTAAAGCATATCGGCGATCTCCGAGATGAACTTGCATACGATATTGACGGTGCGGTTATAAAGGAAAATCTCTTTTCTCGCAGAACCGAACTTGGTGAAACCGCTAACACTCCCAAGTGGGCAGTTGCATATAAATATCCGCCCGAGAGAAAGCTGACCAAGCTTACCGATATTGTTATTCAGGTCGGAAGAACGGGTGCTCTTACCCCAAATGCTGTTCTGTCGCCCGTTCGTCTTGCCGGCACGACTGTCAGCAGAGCAACGCTTCACAATATTGATTTTATAACCGAAAAGGATATCAGAATAGGCGATAGCGTATACGTTCAGAAGGCGGGAGATATTATTCCCGAAGTGGTTTCTGTTGAAAAGAAGGAACGTAACGGAAGTGAAATACCTTATGAGATGCCTAGAACCTGCCCTTCCTGTGGGGAGCCTGTTTATCGTGACCCCGATGAGGCGGTTGTTCGCTGCACAAACGTAAGCTGTCCTGCTCAGATAGTGAGAACGATTTCTTATTTTGCTTCAAGACCTGCTATGAATATCGACGGACTCGGCGAAGCAGTTGTTACGCTCCTTATTGATAGCGGACTTGTGAAGAACGTTGCAGATATTTATTATCTTGATCCTGCTGATGTGTCTAAGCTTGAGCGAATGGGAGAAAAATCCGCTGAGAATCTGATATCGGCAATCAATGAATCAAAGACGCGCGGTGCAGACAGACTACTTTCTGCTTTTGGTATCAGACAGGTCGGAGAAAAGGCTGCAAAGAACATTATAAACGTCTATCCCGATATTGATATGCTCTTCGAGCTTACCGCAGAGCAGATTGCGGAAGTTGATGATATAGGAATGATAACGGCTAACAGCATCGTCGACTTTTTCTCTCATCCCGATACAAGGGTTTTAATTGACCGCCTTAAATCGGCAGGGGTCATGACCGTTAAGGAAAAGGTTATGAAGGGCAATAAGCTTGAAGGAATGACATTCGTTCTTACTGGAACGCTTCCGACGATGTCCCGCGCCGATGCTTCTGCATTGATTGAAGAAAACGGCGGTAAGACCTCCTCTTCGGTGTCTAAAAAGACGACGTACGTTGTTGCGGGTGCTGAGGCGGGATCAAAGCTCACAAAAGCTGAAAGCCTCGGTGTCAGGGTTATTGACGATGAAGGACTGATTAAGCTCATAAACGGATGAGGTGATACAATTGATTACAGATTATGTTAAGGTATACGTGAAGGCGGGCGACGGCGGTAACGGAGCCGTCAGCTTTCACCGTGAAAAATACGTTTCCCACGGCGGTCCCGACGGCGGTGACGGCGGACACGGAGGAAACATAATTCTCCGTATCGAAAACGGAGATAATACGCTTCTCAAATATAAATACCGCCATAAATTTATTGCACAGAACGGTGAAAACGGAATGACCGGAAAATTCCACGGCGCAAACGGCGAGGATATTATCCTTCCTGTTCCGCCCGGAACAGTAGTCAAGGATGCCGAAAGCGGACGGATCATCGTTGATATGTCGGAGCGTGATGACTTTGTTCTTTGTAAAGGCGGTAAAGGCGGTTGGGGAAACAGACACTTTGCCACCCCGACAAGACAGATACCGCGCTTTGCGAAAAGCGGCTTAAAAGGCGAAGAGAGGGAAGTTATATTCGAGCTCAAGATGCTTGCGGACGTTGCTCTTATCGGTCTGCCGAATGTCGGAAAGTCATCTTTACTATCGGTAATCAGCTCTGCTACGCCGAAAATTGCAGACTATGATTTTACAACTCTTTCTCCTAATCTCGGCGTCGTAAAGGTCGGAGAGGGAAAGGGCTTCGTTTGCGCCGATATTCCCGGGCTTATCGAGGGCGCGTCTGACGGAAAGGGTCTCGGCCACAGCTTTTTGCGTCATATCGACAGATGCAGAGTTATGCTTCATCTTGTCGACGTGTCAGCTGATTGCGACCGTGATCCGAGAGCCGATATTGAGCTTATAAATGAGGAGCTTGAAAAATACAGCCCGGAGCTTATTGACAGGCCGCAGATAATCGTCGCAAATAAATATGATGCATCGCTTGCGGAATATAATGAACACGTGAGCGATCTTGAAGAATACTGCGTCGAGAACGGTCTGACGCTGTTCTTCGTTTCTGCCGCAACGGGTGAAAACGTCAAGGAGCTCATAAGATACGTATCAAATTTGCTAAATGATCTTCCTCCCCTCACGATTTTCGATCCTGATATCATCGAAGAACCCGAAGACAGCGCAGACATTGACGAGCTTGAAATATATAAGGACGGAAAGGTCTACGTTTGCGAATCCGAGTGGCTGTGGAGACTTGTCGGCAGAGTTAACTTTGAGGATCGCGATTCACTTAACTATTTCCAGAGAATGCTGAGAACTAACGGTATCATTGAAAAACTCGAGGAAGCAGGAGTGTCGGACGGCGACACTGTGCGCATGTATGAATTTGAATTTGACTTTGTAAAGTAACGTTTTTGATCTGTATTTACATAAAATGTAAAAGAAATGTAAACATAGGTCAAAATCCCTTGCAATTTTATATATGCAAGGTTATAATCACTATTGTGCGTTAGCACTCGAGCCTTTTGAGTGCTAAAATATATATTTTCGGAGGAAATTAATATGACGATCAAACCGCTGTTCGACCGTGTCGTTGTTAAGTCGGTCGAAGCAGAAGAAACTACAAAGAGCGGCATCTTGCTTGCAGCTGCAGCAAAGGAAAAGCCCCAGATATGCGAAGTAATCGCAGTCGGACCCGGCGGAATCGTTGACGGCAAGGAAGTCGTTATGACGGTTAAAGTTGGAGATAAAGTTATCACGAGCAAATATTCCGGAACCGAGGTCAAGTGTGACGGTCAGGAATATACTATTGTAAAACAGGGCGATATTCTCGCAGTTGTTGAGGACTAAGGAGGCATATAACTATGGCTAAGGATATTTCTTACGGCTCTGAAGCAAGAGCGGCGCTTCTTCGCGGAATTGATAAGCTTGCCGATACTGTAAAGATCACTCTCGGACCTAAGGGCCGAAACGTCGTTCTTGAAAAGAAGTTCGGCGCTCCTATGATTATTAACGACGGTGTTACCATCGCAAAGGAAATCGAACTTCCCGATCCTATGGAGAATACGGGCGCTCAGCTTATTAAAGAAGTCTCCATTAAAACAAACGACGCTGCAGGTGACGGTACTACCACAGCTACAATTCTTGCTCAGGCTCTTATTCATGAGGGAATGAAGAATGTAACTGCAGGAGCTAACCCCATGGTTATCCGCCGCGGTATTCAGAAGGCTGTTGACGTTGCAGTCAAGAAGCTTGCGGCAATCTCTAAGCCCGTTGAGGGAACTGAGGACATTGCAAGAGTAGGTACTGTTTCTGCTGACGATTCTGTTATCGGCACTCTCATTGCGGACGCCATGGAAAAAGTATCCTCTGACGGAGTTATCACCGTTGAAGAATCCAAGTCTGCAGAGACTTACTGTGAAGTAGTTGAGGGTATGCAGTTTGACCGTGGATACATCTCTCCCTATATGGTAACCGACACCGAGAAGATGGAAGCCGTTATCGACGACGCGCTAATTCTTATTACCGATAAGAAGATCTCCAATATTCAGGATATTCTTCCTATCCTTGAGCAGATCCTCCAGTCCGGTAAGAAGCTTGTTATCGTTGCTGAGGACATCGAGGGCGAGGCGCTTACTACCATCATTCTTAACAAGCTCAAGGGAACCTTCGTCTGCGTAGGTGTTAAGGCACCCGGATTTGGCGACAGAAGAAAGGAAATGCTCCGTGATATCGCCGTTCTTACAGGCGGTGAAGTAATTTCCGAGGAGCTCGGACTTGAGCTCAAGGAGACCTCTATCGGTCAGCTCGGCCGTGCTCGCCAGGTCAAGATCAATAAAGAGAATACCATTATCGTCGGCGGTATGGGTGATCCCGATGAGATCAAGAGCAGAGTTGCTCAGATCAAGAGCGGAATCGAGACAACTACCACCGAATTCGACCGTGAGAAGCTTCACGAGCGTCTTGCAAAGCTCGCAGGCGGTGTAGCTGTTATCAAGGTCGGCGCTGCAACCGAGCCCGAAATGAAGGAAAAGAAGCTCCGCATCGAGGATGCTCTTAATGCAACCAAGGCAGCTGTTGAAGAGGGCATCGTTGCAGGCGGCGGCGTTGCGCTCCTTAACGTAATTCCGGACGTAAGCAAGCTCGTAAACTCTCTTGACGGTGACGAGAAGACCGGCGCGAAGATCGTTCTCAAGGCTCTCGAGGCACCTGTGCGTCAGATCGCAGAAAACAGCGGCTACGAGGGATCTGTTATTGTCGATACCATTCTCAAGAGCAAGAAAGTCGGTTATGGCTTCAATGCCGCAACCGAGAAGTACGTTGATATGGTTAAGACCGGTATCGTTGACCCGACAAAGGTTACACGTTCGGCTCTTCAGAACGCAGCTTCAATCGCTTCGATCGTTCTCACAACCGAGGCAGTTGTTGTCGATATCAAAGAAGAAACTCCCGCTCCCGCACCTATGGCCGGCGGAATGGGTGGAATGTACTGATAATTCCAAAAATAAACCGCAATTTTGCGGTTTATTTTTTTATTTCCACTTCCTTTTTTTACTAATGTGTGATATAATAAAAAGGTTAAATATACACATAGGAGTTTTTCTATGCTTAAGTTACTGAAAAATATGAAGGGATACGTTAAGGAATGTATTCTCGGGCCGCTTCTTAAACTGATGGAAGCACTAATCGAGTTGTTTATTCCGTATGTTGTCCTTAATATGATAAATAACGGAATCGAAAAGGGAGATTCGAGTTATATCATTTGGTCAGCATTGCTTCTTGTAGGAATGGGCCTCATTGGGCTTGCTCTTTCCTTGACGGCTCAGTATTTCTCCGCGAAGGCGGCTGTCGGATTTACAGCGAGAGTACGGGAGAAACTATTTGCTCATATTCAGAAACTTTCATACAGCGATATTGATAAGGTCGGTCGCGCGACGCTTATCAATAGATTGACAAGTGATATGAACCAGGTTCAGACGGGTATTAACCTTACTCTCAGATTGTTCCTGCGTTCGCCATTTATAGTCTTCGGTGCCGCGATTATGGCGTTTACTGTCAGCCCTGAGGCATCGACTGTTTTCCTTGTCGCAATCCCTGTTCTTGCTGTTGTTGTTTTTACTATAATGCTTGTTACTATTCCGCTTTATAAAAAGGTTCAGTCCCGCCTTGACGTCGTTACTGCTAAGACCAGAGAAAATCTTAACGGCGTGCGTATGCTACGGGCTCTTTGTAAAGAAGAGGAGGAGATCTCGTCATTTAATGAAGCCAATTATAGTCTGACGCTCAGCCAGAAGTTTGTAGGCAGAATTTCCGCGCTTATGAACCCGATGACCTTTGTTATCATAAATATCGCAATTGCCATGCTTATTTACAAGGGGGGCGTTAGGGTCGAGCTCGGACTTTTGTCACAGGCGGCTGTAATCGCGCTCTATAACTATATGTCGCAGATTCTCGTCGAGCTTATAAAGCTTGCCAACCTGATAATCAGCATTACTAAGGCTGTTGCTTGCGGTAACCGCGTGCAGGCTGTTCTTAATATTCAGCCGTCCTTGATGAAATGCGAGTCCTCCGGTCTGTGTTCGGATCACTCCGTAGAATTCAAAAGTGTCTACTTCAAGTATAACGGCGGCGGTGATTACGCGCTATCTGATATCAGCTTTACTGCCGATAAGGGTGAAACGATCGGTATTATCGGAGGTACAGGCTCGGGTAAAACGACGCTCATTAATCTTTTGTGCCGTTTCTATGACGCTACCGAAGGAAATGTATTTGTCGGAGGAAAAGACGTTAAATCTATGTCATTGTCCGAAGTCAATGCAATGATCGGGATAGTTCCTCAAAAAGCAGAGCTTTTTGCGGGAACTGTAAGAAGCAATATTCTTTTCGGAAATGAAAATGCTAGCGATGAGGATATTAACATAGCGCTTGAAACTGCGGTTGCAAAGGAATTTGTTGATAAGCTTCCATTTGGGCTTGAAAGTCCCGTTGAGCAGTACGGGAGAAATCTTTCGGGCGGACAAAGACAGCGCCTCACTCTTGCACGCGCATTCGTCAAGCGCCCCGAAATTCTTATACTCGATGACAGCTCCTCTGCACTTGATTATCTTACAGACCTTAACCTTAGACGAAATATTTCGTCTCTCGATTATGATCCCATCGTCTTTATCGTTTCTCAGAGATATTCGTCAATCAAGGACGCTGATAAGATCATAGTAATCGACGAGGGAAGCATCGTCGGCATCGGATCTCATTCTGAGCTTTACGATAATAACGAGATTTATCGTGAGATATGCGTTTCGCAGATGAAGAACGCTTAAGGAGGAAAATGAAAATGGCAAAAATGTCTTCATCCTCGTTGAAGCGCTCGCTTCTGTACGTTAAGCGTTATAAGCTTCTTGTGTTCTTGACGCTGTTGCTTGCCGCTTTATACGTTGCGTCATCACTGATTATTCCGTTGATTATCGGACAGGCAATAGATCTTATGATAGAAGGGAAGCTCTTTCTTTCAAAGGTCGCGCATCTTCTGGTAATAACTGGAATCGTTGCCGGTGTCGGCGGTATATCTCAGTGGCTTATGAGTGCTGTTAATAACAGGATCACTTATAACGTAATACGTGATATGCGTAACGATGCCTTTGCGAAAATTCAGCGTTTGCCTATTTCTTATATAGATTCTCATCCTGTCGGCGATATTGTCAGCAGACTGATTTCCGATATTGATCAGTTTTCTGACGGCATGTTAATGGGATTCACTCAGCTCTTTACCGGTGTTCTGACGATTCTGGCGACGCTCGTATTTATGCTGGTTCTAAATCCCGTTATCGCGCTTGTTGTCGTCTTACTCACGCCTTTGTCGTTGTTTATAGCATCTTTTATCACCAAAAGAACTCGCAAATTCTTCAGTCAGCAAGCTAAGCTTCGCGGTGAGCAGACGGACTATATTAACGAGATGGTTGAAAATATCAAAACCGTCAAGGCGTTTGACCGGGGAAATGATGTCTCCGAAAAATTCAACGAGATAAATTTGCGTCTCGAAAAGAGCGCACTCAAAGCGACGTTCTTCTCATCGCTTGTTAATCCGACGACAAGATTTGTAAACTCTGTCGTTTACGCCGCGGTTGCCTGCGTCGGCTCGCTGTTTGCTGCAGGTGTATTCGGAGCAGGAGCTGTAATGATTTCCGTCGGTGAGCTTTCTACTTTTTTGCAGTACGTTAATCAGTATACAAAGCCATTTAATGAAATATCCGGCGTTTTTGCAGAGTTACAGAATGCTCTTGCATCTGCTGACCGTTTCTTCGGATTTATGGAGAATGAAGAAGAAGCGCCCGATTCAGGCGATGCAATCGAGCTTGGCATATCGAGGGGCGATATAAAAGCCGAGCACGTCTGTTTTTCCTATGATCCTTTGAAGCCTCTTATTACTGATTTCAGCGTTGACGTAAGTAGCGGTATGAAGGTTGCGATCGTCGGTCCGACCGGATGCGGCAAAACCACGTTTATAAATCTTCTTCTGCGCTTCTACGACGTAAACGGAGGTTCAATTACAGTAGATGGAAACGATGTGCGCAACATTACCCGTCACAGCCTCCGAAGAAATTACGGTATGGTTCTTCAGGAAACCTGGCTTAAAGCAGGTACGATCAGAGAAAATCTGAAGTTGGGACGCCCTGACGCAACCGACGAAGAAATGATCGCTGCGGCAAAGCGTGTGCATTGTCACGGATTCATTTTGCGAATGGAGAACGGTTACGATACAGTTATTAACGAAAACGGCGGCGAGCTTTCTGGCGGACAAAAACAGCTTCTCTGCATAGCCCGTGCCATGATCTCCGATCCGCCCATTCTTGTCCTCGATGAAGCTACTTCATCAATAGACACAAGAACTGAGCTCCGCGTTCAAAAGGCAATGAAGGACCTTATGGACGGACGAACCTCCTTTGTAGTTGCACACCGCCTTTCAACGATTAAAGAGGTCGATCTTATTCTCGTAATGAAGAACGGCAACATTATCGAGCAGGGAACACATAATGAGCTGATGGAAAAGGGCGGGTTCTACTCTGATCTGTTTGAGAGTCAATTTGCACATTCTTAAAACTTTTTTCGATATTGCTATTGACTTTAGCACTTTACTATGGTAAAATGTACCCATCTTGTTTTTGGGAGCTGCGATGAAGAAGATAAGAACTGAAGAAACCGATATCCTGTTTGAGGCAATACTATCACTTACGAGCATTGAGGAATGCAGAAGCTTTTTTGATGATCTCTGTACCTACAAAGAGCTTGCCGATATGTCGCAGAGGTTGACGGTGGCTGAAATGCTTATAAATAATGAAAAATACCTCGATATTTCCGCTAAAACCGGAGCAAGCTCAGCTACGATCAGCAGGGTGGGCAGATGCCTGGTTAAGAAAGACAGCGGATATCTTCGGATTCTCAGAAAGGGTGATAATGATGGAATCAACACTTAATCTTGAGCGTTTCCGCGCCGATGAACGAATTGCATTGTCTCTGCGCGGTATATATGAGAGCTACGGCTACCGTCCTTATAAAATGAGTAAGTTTGAGGAATATGATCTGTATTCGGCAAATATTGACTTTCTCGGTGAAGGCGGTGTTCTTACATTTAACGATGTCAACGGCAAGCTTATGGCGCTTAAGCCCGACGTTACGCTTTCTATCGTTAAAAACTCTAAAGGCAGCAAAGGCACGCAAAAGGTTCATTACCGTGAAAACGTATACAGGAGAACTGCTCGATTCGGCGGGTTCCGCGAGCTACATCAAAGCGGTATAGAATGCATCGGCGATATAAGAAAATACGAAACGACAGAGGTTCTTCTGCTTGCACTTAAAAGCTTGGAGGCGACCGGCCGTGATTTCCGTCTTGATATTTCTCATTTCGGAATTATAACCGAGTTGATTGGCGACGGGATATCTGAGGAGATCAAGCATCAGCTCTTTACGTGTATCAAGCGTAAGAACGCTGACGGGATAAGAGAGTTGACAATTAAGTATTCTCTTGATGCAGATCGGTTTGAGGCGCTTGCATATGCTTTGTCGCTAAACTGCTCGCCGAGTGAAACAATTTCGCTTCTCAGAGGTATTTCCTATCTTAAGGACAGCAAGGCACTATCGGATCTTAGTGATATTATATCGGTTATCGACGGTCTTGGATACGTAAATAAGGTCGGAATTGATCTCTCGGTCGTCAATGATATGAATTATTACAGATCTCTCATTTTCAGAGGATATATCGACTGTGTTCCCGAGGCGATTCTCTTTGGTGGACGCTATGATGATCTCGTTAAGAAGATGGGACGTGACGCGGGGGCGCTTGGCTTTGCTGTGGCACTTGACCGCTTGCAGGATCTTAAGAGCGAATCCATGATGTCTGATACCGTGCTCATCGTTTATTCAGACGGTGTGTCTGTACAATCGATAATGTCTCTTTCCGAGAAGCTTCGTAAAGAGGGCGTTACGGTTAAAGTCTCGAACGAAAGCGATATAACGGGTGAGTATTCCCGAATATTTTACCTGACTCCCAATGGAGTTACGGAGGAAAACAATGCTTAACATCGCACTTCCCAAGGGACGCTTGGGAGAAAAAGTATATAAGATTTTTGAAGAAGCCGGGTACGAGTGTCCGTCTGTTCTGTCGAACAGCCGAAAGCTTACTTTTGAGAATGCCGAAAAGGGCGTCCGATATTTCTGGGTAAAGCCTTCTGACGTTGCAATTTACGTCGAACGAGGTGCAGCTGACATCGGCGTGGCGGGTAAGGATATAATCGAGGAGTATTCTCCCGAGGTATACGAGCTTCTTGACCTCAATATGGGCAAATGCAAAATGGCTGTAGCGGCACCGAAGTGCTTTAAGGATGATCCGAACAAGACTCTCAGAGCTGCAACCAAATTCAAGAATATCGCCTCGAAATACTATCTTTCGCAGTCGCGGGATATTGATATTATCGAGCTTAACGGTTCCATTGAGATTGCGCCTATTCTCGGACTATCAGACGTTATCGTCGATATAGTTGAGACGGGAACAACTCTTAAGGAAAATGATCTCGAGGTCATCACAGAGATCATGCGCATCAGCGCACGTTTGATTTCAAATCAGACTTCTTACAGATTCAAAAACAGTGAGATAACGGCACTTATGAGTGCAGTTTCTTCTGTCATTTCTTCGGGAGATAAATAATGATTAAGATTTTAAAGCAGGATACGTTAAAGCGCGAAGAAGCGTTTGCGTCTAGCGCTCCGATAAGCGTTACTGACGTTGTGTCCGAAATTATTTCAGATGTAGCATTGCGCGGCGATAAGGCGTTATTTGAGTATTCTGAGAAATTCGACAAATGCGTTCTTACGTCACTGGCTGTTACTGATGAAGAGATAGAAAACGCTGTAAATACAGTTGAGCCAGAGTTTATCGAAATACTCAAGGAAGCCGCAGAAAACATAAGGGTTTTCCATAAAAGACAGATTAAAGAAGGCTTTATTCAGACGTCAGAGGACGGAGTTGTCGTAGGACAGCGTGTAATTCCTCTTGAAAAGGTCGGCCTTTACGTTCCCGGAGGTACTGCCGCATATCCTTCTACCGTACTTATGGATGCCATTCCCGCCAAGGTTGCAGGTTGTAAGGAAATTGTTATCGTTGCTCCGCCCGATAAAGAAGGAAAGGTTAATCCCGCTATACTTGCAGCAGCATCGGTTGCAGGTGTTGATAAGATATTTAAGGTCGGCGGGGCACAGGCTGTTGCCGCTCTTGCATACGGAACCGAATCGGTGCCGAAGGTAGACAAGATCGCGGGGCCCGGCAATATGTACGTTGCAGAGGCTAAGCGACAGGTTTTTGGACGTGTTGATATCGATATGATCGCAGGCCCGAGCGAGATTCTTATTGTTGCCGACGCAAACAGCGATGCTAGAATTATAGCCGCAGATCTGCTGTCGCAGGCTGAGCATGATAAGAATGCTTCTGCCGTTCTTGTTACTGACAGCGAGAAGTTTGCCGAGAGAGTTTCGGACGAGCTTGAAAGACAGCTTTCGCTTCTTCCTCGTGAGGAAATTGCAAGAACGTCTATTGATAATAAAGGCCTGATTATTGTCACTTCTTCTATAGATGTTGCTATTAAGATCGCGGATGAGATCGCTCCCGAGCATCTTGAACTTTCACTTGATGATCCCTTTGCATATCTCGGCAAAGTTAATAATGCGGGGTCGGTCTTCCTTGGAAGATACTGTCCCGAGGCACTTGGCGATTATTTCGCAGGACCAAATCACACGCTTCCGACAAGCGGCACCGCACGGTTTTCAAGCCCGCTTTCGGTAGACGATTTTGTCAAGAAATCGCAGTATATATACTACACGAAGGATGCTCTTAATTCCGTTTATAAGAAGGTGGCGGCTTTTGCCGAAAAGGAAGGACTGTCAGCTCACGCAAGAAGCGCAAGAGCAAGATTTGAGAAATTTTAAGTGAGAATCATATGAGCCGTTTTTTGGATATTAAATATTCTTCTCTTGAGGCGTACGTTCCCGGCGAACAGCCTCAGGACAAAAAATACATAAAATTAAATACAAATGAATCCCCTTATCCGCCCTCTCCCGAGGTCATTGCATCGATTAATGATAAGGATGTTTCTGATCTGCGACTTTATTCCGATCCGGAATGCCGCATCCTAAAAATGAAGCTTGCAGAGCGGTACGGGGTTGAATACGATAACGTCTATCTTTCTAACGGTTCTGACGATATTCTTAATTTCGCCTTTATGGCGTATTGCTCAGACGGAAAAAGAGTCGCGTTTCCCGATATTACTTATGGGTTTTATAAGGTTTTTGCCGATCTTTACCGTTCGGAGACTAATATAATTCCGCTGGAGGATGATTTCAGTATCGACGTAAATAAGTATTGCGGAATCGATTCAACAGTTGTTATTGCAAATCCAAATGCTCCGACCGGAATTGCACTTTCTCTCTCCGATATTGAACGTATAGTATCGTCGAATCCGGATAACGTTGTGGTTATTGATGAGGCTTACGTTGATTTTGGCGCAGAAACGTGCCTTCCGTTACTTAAAAAATATGACAATCTTCTTATCGTGAGAACTTATTCAAAATCAAGAGCCTTGGCGGGCGCGCGTCTCGGATTTGCTCTTGCATCAAAGGAGATTATCGACGATCTCAACAGGATCAAGTTCTCGACAAACCCGTATAATGTAAACCGTCTGACACTAAAGATCGGCGCGGCGGCAATTGATTCTGATTCCTATTTTGAGAATAACTGCCGAAGGATCGCACAGACGCGCGAAAAGACAACCAAGGCGCTTTCTGAGCTTGGTTTTACAGTAATTCCGAGCAAGGCAAACTTTATATTTGCTAAGCACGAAGCGATAAGCGGGCTTGAAATCTATACGAAGCTTAAAGAAATTGGAGTTCTTATCAGACACTTTGAAAAGGATAGAATATCTGATTATAACAGAATTACGATCGGATCTGAAGAAGAAATGGAAGCGTTAATCTCCGCTGTAAAGGAGATAACGGCAGGAGTATAATATGAGAAATTACGAAATTAAAAGAGCAACAAAAGAAACCGATATTGAGCTCTCTTTTGAGCTTGATGGTACCGGAAACTCGAGCATAGATACTGGCTGTGGTTTTTTGGATCATATGCTCACGCTGTTTGCTTCGCACGGCAGATTTAATCTTAACGTCAAGTGTAAGGGTGATACAAATGTTGACGATCACCATACTGTAGAAGATATTGCTATCTGCCTAGGCAAAGCACTGAGTGAAGCCATTGGCGATTGCCGAGGTATAACTCGATACGGATATTTCCTTCTTCCGATGGATGAGTCGCTCGTTATTACTGCCCTTGATATTTCGGGCAGAAGTACACTTGTTTTCGATTGCGATTTCCCAACAGAGAAGATCGGAACCTTTGACACAGAGCTTGTTAAAGAGTTTTTTGCGGCGTTTGTCAGAAATGCGAACATAACTCTGCATATTAAGAAAATGGCGGGCGATAATTCTCATCACATCGCTGAGGCTGTTTTCAAGTCCTTTGCGCGTTCGCTCCGTACGGCCGTAAAGATTGATCCTGACACCGCAAACGATATTCCGTCTACGAAAGGAACATTATGATAGCGATAATCGACTACGGAGTCGGAAATCTGTTTTCACTTCACGCATCATTTAAGAAACTCGGAGCCGATACTGTTGTAAGCGGCGATCCTGATGTGATACGTTCGGCTGACAGAGTAATTCTTCCGGGCGTAGGGGCATACGGAGATGCCGCTGATAAGCTTCATAACACGGGACTTGATGACGTTGTACGTGAAGTTGCTGCAAGCGGAAAGCCTTTGCTCGGTATTTGCCTAGGAATGCAGCTGCTGTTCGAATATGGGACTGAATTCGGCCGTCACGAGGGACTCGGTCTACTTAATGGACACGTTAAATCAATGCGCGATGAGATCGGAAATGCCCTCAAGCTTCCGCAGATAGGTTGGAACGCTCTTAACATTGTAAAGGATAACAAGCTGTTTGCCAACGTAAAAAGCGGAGACTATGTTTATTTTGTTCATTCGTATCACGCGGTCGGTTGTGACGACAGCCTTATTGCTACTACCGAATACGGCGCAGAGATAACTGCGGCTGTCGCCAAAGATAATGTTTACGGCTGTCAGTTTCACCCCGAAAAGAGCGGGGAAGTCGGGCTCAGAATACTAAAAGGATTTCTAGACTTATGAATATATTTCCGGCAATAGATCTCTACGGCGGAAAAGCCGTTCGCTTATTTAAAGGCAGATACGATGATATGACGGTTTATTCAGATTCTCCGCTTGATGTTGCGAAGGATTTTGAGGCGGCGGGGGCTGAATACATACACATCGTCGATCTTGAAGGTGCGAGGGACGGACTTGTTCACGCTTACGATA
This sequence comes from Eubacteriales bacterium, assembly GCA_045540175.1. GTDB lineage: Bacteria > Bacillota > Clostridia > Oscillospirales > CAG-272 > Colimorpha_A. The sequence goes on from JAZQGU010000069.1 coordinate 78,573, forward strand.
CTGTTAAGAGTATTATCGAGAACACTTCGCTTAAGGTCGAAATAGGCGGTGGTATTCGTTCCGAGGATACAATCAAAAAATACGTAGACCTTGGTGTGGACAAGGTTATATTGGGTACGGTCGCGGTTACAGACGAGCATTTTCTTTCTGAAATGTCGTGGACTTACCGCGGCAAAATTGCCGTCGGTGTCGATATAAAGGACGGATTCGTCGCAATAAAGGGCTGGACTGAAAAGTCACAGGTTACGGCTGATGAGATGTTTGAGACTTTGGCGACTCATTCCATTCCCCGTGTGATTTGCACCGATATCAGCCGAGACGGTGCGATGAGAGGCACTAACAGAGAGCTTTATAAAAAGCTTTCAGAGAATTACAAGATGAATATCGTAGCGTCAGGCGGCGTTTCGACTATCGACGATATTATTGCACTTAATGAAATGGGCCTTTACGGTGTAATAATCGGAAAGGCATATTATACCGGCGCAATAGATCTCACCGAAGCTATTAGGATAACGAAAAATGATAACTAAAAGAATTATCCCTTGTCTTGACGTCAAGGACGGCAGAGTAGTAAAGGGTGTAAATTTTGCAGGTCTTTCAGACGTTTCATCGCCTGTTACTCTTGCCGAGTTCTACAGCTCAGCAGGCGCTGACGAGCTCGTATTTTACGACATAACGGCATCGTCCGATGGGCGTGCTTTATTTACCGATATACTCAAAGAAACAGCAAATAACGTGTTTATACCGCTTACTGTCGGCGGCGGAATCAACTCCGTTTCTGATTTTGAACGTGTTCTAGCCTGTGGGGCAGACAAGGTAAGCGTAAATTCCGGCGCGATACGCAATCCGGATATCGTTTACGATGCCGCAAAGCGATACGGAAGCCAATGCGTTGTGCTTTCCTGTGATATAAAGCGTGTCGGTAATGAATTTCGAGTTTTTGCCAAGGGCGGACGCGAGGATACAGGCATGGAGGCGCTTTCGTGGATAAAGCGATGTGTTGATAACGGCGCAGGCGAGATCGTAGTAAATTCAATAGATACCGACGGCGTAAAGAACGGCTTTGATATCGAAATGCTGAAAGCTGTTTGCAATATAGCAGACGTGCCTGTAATTGCTTCAGGCGGAGCAGGATCTGCTGAAGATTTCATTACTCTGTTTAATGAGGTTCCCGATGTTGACGCAGGTCTTGCCGCGTCAATATTCCACTTCGGTGAAGTTAGGATATGCGACTTGAAGAAACTTTTGAAATACAATAATATTAACGTGAGGATTTGATCGTGATAAATATTGATGAACTGAAATTTGATGATAAAGGGCTTATTCCCGCAATAGTTGTTGATGAAGGAAGCAAAAAGGTTCTTACGCTTGCGTATATGAACAAGGAGAGTCTATCTATTTCTCTTGAAAAGAGACTTACTTGTTTTTACAGCAGAAGCCGTCAAGAGCTTTGGCTTAAGGGCGAGACGAGCGGAAACTATCAGCATATTGTTGATATCAAGGCTGACTGTGACAAAGACGCTCTTGTCGTAACTGTTCGTAAGGATGGTCCCGCCTGCCATCTCGGAACCGATTCTTGCTTTAACGATTCGCTAATTGATGATGCTCCTGATGCCTTTTCGCTTGGCTCTCTTATGGAACTTATCAAAGGACGAAAGACTGAGAAAAAAGAAGGGTCGTATACTACCTATCTTTTTGAGAAGGGCATAGATAAGATCCTCAAAAAAGTCGGTGAGGAATGCACCGAGGTAATTATCGCAGGAAAGGCTGATGATAAAAAAGAAACGATCTACGAGATCGCCGATCTTACATATCACGTTATGGTTTTGATGATCCAAATGGGAATCTCTCTTGACGATATTCATAATGAGCTTGCTTCGCGTCACGTTATTGATAAAAAAGTAAAGCAGGAGAAGATGACAAATTGATTCTCGCTGATTATCACGTTCATTCAACCTATTGCGACGGAAAATCGACGCTCCGCGAAAACATAGAATCAGCTTGTTCCATGGGAATGGATATAATCGGATTCTCGGGTCACTCTTATGTTGAAGGCGCCGGATACTGCATGACAAGGCAGGGAACAAAGGATTATTTATCTGAGGCTACAGCACTCAAAGCTGAATATAAGGATAAGATAACGGTTCTTTGCGGTCTTGAAAAAGATTATTATTCTGACGATGACGAAAAGATATATGACTACGTTATCGGCTCGCTTCATTATGTGACCGACGGAGAAAAGCTATATGACGTCGATCATTCTCCATCAATAACGCGTTCGATTATTAACGATGTTTTTCTTGGCGACGAATTAAGCTATTGTGAAGCTTATTATTCGACACTATCGAGGCTTTTTGAACGTGTCGATGCTGATATAATCGGACATTTCGACGTAATAAACAAATTTGCAGAGAAAGGCGTCGATTTTGATCGGAAGAATCCTCGGTATATCAACGCCTGCACGGATGCTTTAGACAGTCTGCTGTTTAACAAAGTACCTTTTGAAATCAATACGGGCGCTATGTCCCGCGGACACCGTTCCGAGCCTTATCCGTCAAGAGATGTGCTTAAGTATATTAAGGAAAAGGGCGGCGGGATCATTCTGAATTCAGACAGCCATGATGCAGCGAATCTATGTTATTCCTTTGGACTCGCTTCTTCGATTGCCAAAGAATGCGGATTCAAAACAAGATTTATTATTACTGAAAAAGGTATGATAGAAATAGAATTGTAAGAGCCCGAATTCACGGGCTCTTGCTTTTTTGTACATAAAATTTATTATCAATTTGTTGAAGCTGACGAAAATGGTTTATAACGTGATATTAACACGTTTTGACTTGACTTTTTTCGACAGTATATAATAAAATAACAATGTATTATTATCACTAAGTGAGGCTACTATGTTAAATACAGTAACGTTTCGCAGTTCCATGAAGCGTATAATTTCATATCTGCTTGTTTTCAGTATGATTGTGTCCATACTGCCGCTATATATCAGTTCCGCCGGTGATGAGGAGTACGACCTTCCGTGGCTCTGGCCGGTTCCCGGAAGCTACGTTATTAACGGTCTTGATTATTATCATAGCGGGACTGAACACGGCCTCGGTCAAGCAGTAGATATTGGAAATAACGGCTACTATGAAGACACCCGTCTTGACGTTATTTCCGCTACTAGCGGAGAGGTTCTTTATATTCAGAAGTCCTTTAACGAGACTGACAATCGCGGCTCGGGATGGGGAAATTATGTAATTGTGAAGAGCGGAAACGTTTGTATAGTTTACGCTCATCTTAAGACTGTGTCCTGTAAGTATGGAAAGATCTCAGCGGGTGACATAATTGGTAAGATGGGTGATACGGGTAACTCGAACGGCGTTCATCTCCATATTCAGGCTTATCCTGCAGATCAGAGTTCTTCCAGCACAGATATTTATGCTTTTGACAAATTCCTTTATAATCCTTTGTACGTTCCGAATTTCAGATTCAAATTAGGCGTATCTCAGTACAGTAAGAGATACGGCGAGCATTTGCAGCAGTATTATACCTCTCTCAGCGGTGACTATCATTCCTTCTCGGGCGGATATTTCGGAGATTATGGCGTAAAGGAGCTTGGAGCTACAGTCAAGACTGTAAGGAGCGACGGAGCACGTGTGTACTCCTATCCTTTGTCAACGGCAGCTCAGACAGAAAGTATTCCTTATGCAAATGAGATTCCGGTTTACGGCTATTATACAGATGCTTACGGAAAAATCTGGTATCTTGTCTCGGACGATTCTCTTAATAAATGGATTCCCGAAAGCGATGTCGGATTCTACGCATATACCTTTGAAGCGGAATATGAGAATAAATCAGCTCCTGAGGGAGTTTACGGCACCTTTACCGACATTTATTTTTCAGGAACAGTAAGAGTAAATAATATTATTAATAAGATCCGAGCGGAGATAAGAAAGGACGGTAAAACTGTCGCGCAGTACGAAACTGTTGTTTCTGAACCTGTTTTTGAGATAAATAACGTATTCTCCGAAGGATTCGGAATTGATGAGCTTGCCAACGGTGAGTATACATACGAAATTTTTGTGACCGAAACCGCATTTTTCCCGGGTGCTGACAGCGAAAGCAAAACATATTCTGTTTTTTCTTCAGAATTTGAGATCGACAGTCTTGCTTCCGATAAGGTCCCTCCGCTCGTTGAGGATATAAAGATATCATCGATGACAGATAAAGAGATAATACTTTCTGTTAAGGCTACCGACAATACTGCCGTTCAGCATCTTGTATTGATATTTTCTGACGGCAAGGGCTTTGAAGCAAAATTCGATGCGTCGGCAGCCGATAACGGAATTTTTACAGTAACTGTCCCTATTGAATCACTTAACGGATCGGGAACATACAGTATTACAGCGAAGGCATTTGACCCTTATCTCAACGAAGATTCATCTTCAGTTGCTCTTATCGTTCCAGAAAGGGCCAATGGTGAGATCTGGAAGATAAAGGTGTCATCAAGCCTCAATTTGAGAGCAGGCCCCGGTACTAATTACGCTACTGCCGGTAAGCTCATGAATAATGATCTTGTTACCGTTAATGAGGTCGTATATAACAATTCCGACGGCAGATATTGGGCTAACGTCGGCGCTGGCTGGATCGCTCTCAATTACGCAACGTATCAGAGCGGATATCTTTATAACGTTACATTTAATCTTCTATGCGGCGTTTCCGAGATGTCGTCGACACTTAATAAGGCGTTCAATACCGATGTAACCATTCCCGAAACGATACCGACAAAAGAGGGATACACCTTCCTCGGTTGGTCAACCGATCCGTCTAGCTCGGACGTAAAATACAGGGCGGGCGACGTGTACAGCGAAAATGCTTCTGCCGTGCTTTACGCTGTGTGGGAAGATAAAATCGCACCAACCATATCGGGTGTATCGCTTTCCGATAAGAACTATGTTTCCGATAGAGTCGATATTATTATATCGGCATCCGATAACAGCGGAACGGTATATTACTCCTTTGACGGCGGAGTAAGCTGGCGTCGAAGCGGTTCTATAACTGTTACTGAAAATGTTGTTATCCCCTCCGGAACCCTTATGGTTAAGGATCCATACGGAAATATTGTCGTTTACGATTCGGACTTTGTAATTTCTAATATTGACGCTATTCCGCCCTCCATTGACGATACCACACTTAACGTAAAGGTGAACGCAGATAAGGCTGTGTTTACTTTCGGCAAAGCCAATGACTCGCTCAGCGGTGTTGATAAATATACCCTTGTGTATTCCTCGGAATCAGATCTTTCGGGTGCGGCAACCGTCGATATTACATCAGGTTTTGAGCTTACGCTCGGAGACGGTGTATATTACGCAAAGCTGGTTGTTTCCGATAAGGTCGGAAATACTACAGAATCGTACTTTGACAGATTCCTCATCGGTGAAGCGGAGAAGCTTTCTACCCCCGAGAACTTTATAATTAAGAATGCGTCAAGCACAAACGTTGATTTCATCTGGAAGCCTGTCAACAATGCCGATTATTATATTCTTTCTGTTTCGGATAATCCCGATTTCATTGAGAGTGTTACCTATGAAGTGACGGAAGCGTCTATTAACCTAACGAATCTGCAGAACGAGAAGGTATATTACGCTAAGCTCCAGGCGTTGACTTATGACGGAATCTATCTTGCTTCCGACTACACCGATAGCGTAAGATTCGAGACTGTAAGCTCCGACAATTTACTTTACGCTTTCAACTCATTGTCAGACGTTACGATTACTGATAAGTCAGCAAGCGTAAAGCTACCGTATGATGCATCTGTATTGGATATTACCGTTGTCGCTCATGAAAAGGCAACTGTAAAGTACTTTACCGACGAGGCATGTACTATAGAGATAACTGCGCCGAATGCTTATTCGTTTGTGTCTTCTGCGGAAAGCGTTTATATTCTCATAACTGCCGAAAACGGCGATGCTGCGAAGTATGTTTTGACACTTGTCCGCTCGGCACAGAGTGCAGAAGTACCGACTGTTGATTTCTCATGTGATGGCGAGACGCTTTACGTAGAGAATGTTGGTAAAGAGATAAGTCTTAACGCAAGTGTTAATGATGGCGGAAATATTACTGTCGTTTGGTATGCATCGCTTGATGGCGCCGAACCGATGCCTATTGCAAACGGATTCACTTGTAATCCGAGGTTTGAAGCAGCAGGCAAATACAAGGTATTTGCTGTTGTAACCAACACGAATAATATGTGTGAGAACAAGATATCGACCTTCAAAACCGCAGAAGTCGAATATACCGTTCTTCGCCACGTATCGGATATAGAAGTAATTTTAAATGATTTCACCTATAACGGAAATCCCCCTTCGCCTGATTTCGGTATATATTACGGTGACGGCGCGATTACATATAAATATTATTCTGACTTTGAATGTGAAAACGAAATTTCAGCTCCGATAAACGCGGGAGTATATTATGTAAAAGCCTTTGCTGCTCAAAGTGACGCATTTGAGAGCGCGGAAAGCTTGCCGAAGCAGTTTGAGATCCTTCGTATGAGTAACACCGACGTTCCCAAGTATTCCGTCGTTATGCCATCCTTGCGTCAGCGATTCGGCGTTGTTACCATTATGTCGAACGGTGTTGAGATGTCAGTAAACGGTGGCGACTACGTTTCTGCGGCATATGGAAACGATTATACATTCAACGAAGGCGATGTAATTTTTATACGATATGCGGAATCTCAAAACGTTAACGCATCGCAAAGCATCGAGATCGATATAATTCCATTTGAGGGCAGCGACGGTTTCTATCCTTCTGATGAATTAGATGCATCGGAAAAGGACGGTTATTTTATTATTAATGATGCCGGCCTTACTGCCGATATGCTTATATCAAAGCTCAAAAAGAGCGATGGTATTGAGATAAAGGATGAAAACGGCAATCTTTTAAACGGAACAGATGCTCTCGTTTATTCTTCATGTACTATTTCAATATCCGATAGTATCGGCATCTATAAGTCCTGCACGATCATTGTGATGGGCGACGTCGATAGAGATGGAAAGGTTACCGATGCGGATGTATATATGATCATGAAGCTGTCAAACGGTATGCTGGAATCGGATAATCCTCTCGACATGCAGATCTGTGATATCGACGGAGACGGCAAGATAACGTCTATTGATGCATCAAAAGTATATATTAAAACCAAGTAAGAAAATGGGTAAGAGTTACTTTTCTCTTACCCATTTTTTGATATATTTGAAGGTTTCTTTTTCGCCTTTTTCAGAGAGCATTATCAGCAGCTCTTCAAGCTTATCGGAAGTGCTCTGATGAATGAATCTGTTTTGCTTTCCGCGCAGAAAATATTCAAGGGGATATGTGTCGGTATAATTCTTTCCCTGATATATTTTTGATGCGGCAACTCTGTCGCAGAACATTTCAACAAGATATTTTTTCGGCATCTCAACTGGAACGACCTTGCGCTCTATTGGATTATAGTCGTTCCAGTATTCAAAGTGATGCTTATTTCTGCCTTTGTGGTGCAACCATGCAGGAGAATATCCGTATATCTCTCGTTCTCCCTCGTTTGGGCTTTTGGTGCCTTTATAATATTTTGCTCCTGCGATGAATTCTGACGGCGAGTATTTTGAAAGATCGTGGAACAATCCTTGAAAACCTATGCCGGCTTTTATGCAGTTAGCAATAACCTTGTGGCGGTGCCTTGTGATCGTGTTGAAGTGTTTAATTGGATGGATCATACAGTCTCCGAAAAATGTAAATATATAATTAAAATAATTGAATCGTAGTGACAAGACGGCAAATATTTGATATAATCATGTAAAAGGCGGTGATAATATGGTTAAACACGTAATTTTATGGAAGCTTGACGAAAAGCTTACCGAAGAAGAAAAATTGGCAGTTAAGTCAAATGCTAAGCGTGAGCTTGAAGGGCTTGTCGGCAAGATCCCGGGGCTTATATCAATGAATATTGAAATCGGCAGACTGGCGTCTTCAAATGCTGATATTATGCTTGACAGCACCCTGGAAAGCGCAGAAACACTTGAGAAATATGCGACTCATCCGGAACATGTTCGCGTTGCTAACACATTTGTGCTACCTTTCACTGTTCAGCGCTTGTGTCTTGATTTTAACGCTTGATATTGTTAAGATAACCGATCAGAGCCTCTTTCGAGTTTTCCGACTCGCCGTTTAATACAGCGTCGAGGAGAATCGAAAGGGCTTTTCCTATTTCTTTGCCCTTATATCCGAGGGCAATAAGGTCGTTACCGTCAATATTAAGAGCAGAAAGATTTAAACAGGGTTTTTCTTCTTTAATCTGCTGAGCTATTGAATGCAGAGCCATATTATGCTCATATCTGAATGAAGAATCGAGCTTTTGTGAGGCGTTGTCTGCTCTTTGAAGATCAAGCAGGTCGATAAAGAGATCATAACCGAGCTTGCTTATTTTTCTTTTTACTGCTGATTCCGTTTCTGAAATTACACCGTCGTGATTGCGTATAAGTGTGACAGCTCTTGAAATTTCGGCGTTCGAGAATCTAAGATCCTTGAGAATTTTTTCTGCAATCTCTGCGCTTAAAGTGGCGTGCCCGTAGAAATGGCTGATACCGCATTCGTCCTTGCTTTCGGTGTCGGGCTTTCCGATATCGTGGAGCAGACCAGCCATGCGAATTATTGGATCGGCGGGCAGGGAAGCGACTGTTTTAATAATATGTGTGTATAGGTCGAAATCGTGATGCGGGTTATTCTGATCGAATTCAAAAGTTTTTGCAATCTCTGGAATGATTATTGCTATTAACTTCCGATATTTCGTCAGGACATCAAATGCACCGTCGCCGCAGATAAGCTTTTTGAATTCATCGCGTATTCGTTCTTTGGATACTAAACAAAGATTGTCTGAAAGAACGTTAAGGGCGTTTGAGGTATCACTTTCGATTTCAAATCGGAGTACAGATGAAAATCTTACTGCGCGAAGTATACGAAGCGCATCCTCGGTGAATCGCTTTGCCGGATCTCCTACGCAACGAATTGTTTTCCGTCTAATATCGTCAATACCGCCAAAAGGATCAACGTATCCTTCGTTCGGAGAATATGCTATCGAGTTTACTGTAAAATCTCGCCTGCTCAGATCTTTGACTATGTCGTTAGTAAAATCAACGTGATCGGGATGTCTTCCGTCTGAGTAACAGCCCTCAGTGCGGAATGTCGTGATCTCAATCGGCATGGAGTTGATAAGAACGGTAACGGTGCCGTGCTTAAGTCCGGTCTCGATTATTTTATAACCTTTGAATACGGCTTCTGTTTCAATCGGCAATGCGTCTGTTGTTATATCATAGTCGCTGATTTTCCGCCCCATGATATAGTCACGAACTGCACCGCCGACAACGAATGCTTTGTGCCCGTTGCTGCTCAGCAAATTAAGGCACTCTTCGATCTCCTTTGGGAGAGTCATCGCGTTATTCACAGTGGCCTTCACATTTAGCGTCGAACATTCCGGTCAACACTGCCGTAAGAACACCATTGTTGTCCTTAAATCCGATAGCTCTGGCAAGACGGGCTTCCGTTTCATCCTTAGGGGCTGGGTAGAAAGCTTTTTCAACGCCGCACAGATCGAGAAAATTTAGAACCGCGCGTCCGAGAATAAACATTCCTTCAAAGTCATCGCTTGTGCCGATTACTTGACGCATAGAGTCTATTACCGCGCCGTCATCCTTAATATCGAACTGAGCGCACGCCAAAAGCTCTCCGTCGTTGTGAGCTTTATATGCAAAGAGTTCCTGCTTATATAAAATGCCGCACTTTTGGCAGATATCCTTTTGCTCGGTTTTATCTTCAATTGGCTTGATTATTAGCATATAGCACCTCGAAAATATTTTGTATTACTTATTGTAGCAAATTTTTCTCATTTAGTCAACATGACACAGAAAAGTTAAAATTTAATCGGTAAATATTTATCTAAAAACATCTTTTTTTGCCGAAAAGCTATTGATTATTTTTAAGTAATGTGTTATACTTATGTAGATATGAAGATATGCTCAAAAAATATGGCATCTTCATATTAAGGTTAAATAAAAATAAAGCCGGAAGCACATTAAAAAACGATGGAGGTTCAGTTAACGTGCAAAAGAAAATCAGTAATCATCCGTTTAACGGAACACCTGAGCAGGCAGCAAAGCTTGAAGCTATAATCAACGCTAACAAGCATGATAAGAGTCTGCTTATGGCTGTAATGCAGGAAGCACAGGGAATCTACGGCTACCTGCCTTATGAAGTGCAGAAGATGATCGCCGACGGAATGGATATTCCGATCGAAAAGGTATTCGGTGTATCGACCTTCTACGCACAGTTCTCGCTTACCCCCAAAGGTGAGTATAACATCTCGGTATGCCTTGGTACGGCTTGCTATGTTAAGGGAGCAGGTATCATCTTTGATAAGCTCTCCGAAAAGCTCGGTATCGGCGCTGAAGAGTGTACTGCCGACGGAAAATTCAGTCTCACCGCTTGCCGTTGCATCGGCGCGTGCGGACTTGCACCGGTTCTTACCGTCAACGAAGAAGTCTACGGCCGTCTTACCGGCGCAGACGTTGACACCATTCTTGCAAAGTATCAGTAATTTTGAAATTTAAGAACCGCGCTGATTTCGGCTTTTTCCGGCAAGACCGATAAATGCTTTCGCGGTACACAATTTTATTAGGAGGAATAAGCACTGATGATTAAAACAGTTGCAGAACTTAAAGCTCTTCGCGAGCAGGTTCTTCAGACCATCGCTCTTCGTGATACTGAAAAGCTTGCGTCCGTAAAGTGCGATTACAAGAGAAACGTTCTTGTCTGTGGCGGTACCGGCTGTACCTCGTCCAACAGTCTTAAGATCGTTGATGCGCTTAAGCGCGAGATCGCGGCAAACGGCATCGAGAATGAAGTTAAGGTAGTTACTACCGGATGCTTCGGACTTTGCGCGCTTGGCCCGATCATGATAGTTTATCCTGAGGGAAGCTTCTATTCTATGGTCAACGTAGATGATATTCCCGAAATCGTTAAGGAGCATTTCGTAAACGGTAACGTTGTTACCCGTCTCCTTTATGATGAGACAGTTGGTGAGGGCGGAAAGATCAAATCTCTTAACGAGACCGACTTCTACCGTAAGCAAATTCGTGTCGCTCTTCGTAACTGCGGTGTTATCGACCCCGAGGACATCAATGAGTACGTAGCTCGCGACGGTTATCAGGCACTTGCTAAGTGTCTTACCGAGCTTACTCCCGACCAGGTTATCCAGATCGTATCCGATTCCGGACTCCGTGGACGTGGAGGCGGCGGATTCCCGACCGGTCGTAAGTGGGCTCTCTGCGCACCTAATAAGGCTGATCAGAAGTACGTAGTATGTAACGCCGACGAGGGCGACCCCGGTGCATTCATGGACCGTTCCGTTCTTGAGGGCGACCCCCACTGCCTTATCGAGGCAATGGCTATCGCAGGTTACGCTGTCGGCGCAACTCAGGGTTACGTTTACGTAAGAGCTGAGTATCCGATCGCTGTTACCCGTCTCCAGAAGGCAATCGAGTCTGCAAGAGAAAGCGGACTTCTCGGAAAGAACATTTTCGGAACAGGCTTCGACTTTGATATGGATATCCGTCTCGGCGCAGGCGCATTCGTCTGTGGTGAGGAAACCGCTCTTATGACCTCTATCGAGGGTAACAGAGGTGAGCCCCGTCCCCGTCCTCCTTTCCCGGCTGTAAAGGGTCTGTTTGGCAAGCCTACCGTTGAAAACAACGTTGAGACCTTCGCTAACGTTCCTCAGATCATCCTCAAGGGTGCTGAATGGTTCGCTTCGATGGGCACTCCTACCGCAAAGGGTACTAAGGTATTCGCACTCGGCGGTAAGATCAAGCATACCGGTCTTGTTGAGATCCCGATGGGTACTACTCTTCGTGAGATCGTTGAAGAGATCGGCGGCGGCGTGCCGAATGGCAAGTCCTTCAAGGCTGCACAGGCAGGTGGACCTTCCGGTGGATGTATCCCTGCATCTCTTATCGACACTCCCGTTGACTACGATAACCTCACTGCAGTTGGTTGTATGATTGGTTCCGGCGGACTTATCGCAATGGACGAGGATACCTGTATGGTCGATATGGCTAAGTTCTTCCTCGAGTTCACCGTTGATGAGTCCTGCGGTAAGTGCACTCCTTGCCGTGTTGGTATAAAGAGACTTCTTGAGATCCTCGATAAGATCACCGAAGGTAAGGGAACTCTCGAAGATATCGATCGCATGGAAGAGCTCTGCAACTACATAAAGGCAAACTCTCTCTGCGGTCTCGGACAGACTGCTCCTAACCCTGTTCTTTCAACTCTACGTTTCTTCCGCGATGAGTACATTGCTCACGTTGTAGATAAGAAGTGTCCTGCAGGCGTTTGTAAGAGCCTTCTCAATTATGTTATCGATCAGGATAAGTGTATCGGTTGCGGCATGTGCGCAAAGAACTGTCCTGCTGATGCAATTTCCAGAACTGATTACATTGCTCCCGGTCACAAGCTTGCTTCCTTCGTCATCAACACCGAAAAGTGCGTTAAGTGCGGTGCTTGTCTCGATTCCTGCAAGAAGATCAAAGCAATTTCCAAGAAGTAAGAAAGGAGTACGCTGCTATGGAAATGATTAATTGTAAAGTTAACGGTATCGCAGTAAGCGTACCCAAGGGTTCTACCATTCTTGAAGCCGCTCGTGCAGCTGGCGTTGAGATCCCGACCCTTTGTTATATGAAGAAGATCAACGAGATCGGCGCTTGCCGTATCTGCGTTGTAGAAGCAACCGGTGCCCGCGGACTTGTTACCGCTTGCGTATATCCCGTTGCTGAAGGTATGGAAATTAAGACCAATACCGAAAAGGTTCAGAAAGCAAGAAAGACTACCCTTGAGCTCATGCTTTCTACCCACGACAAGAAATGTCTCTCCTGCTCCCGCTCGACCAACTGTGAGCTCCAGAAGCTCTGCCTCGAGTACGGTGTAGATGAAGGCGCGTTTGATGGCTACAAGCCCGCTTACGAGCTTGATGAGAGCACTCCTCACCTCGTTCGTGATAACAATAAGTGTATCCTTTGCCGTCGTTGCGTAGCTGTATGTAAGGAACAGTACGTTTCCGTCATCGGCGCGAATGACAGAGGTATCGATACCAGCATCGGCTCCGCATTCAAGGTTAATCTTTCTGAGACTCCTTGTATCTCCTGCGGACAGTGCGTAGCTGTATGTCCTACCGGTGCTCTTACCGAAAAGGATGATACCGAGAAGGTATGGGCAGCTCTTGCTGATCCTACCAAGCACGTTGTCGTTCAGACTGCTCCCTCCATCAGAGCAACTCTCGGCGAATGCTTCGGTATGCCTATCGGAACTAACGTAGAGGGCAAGATGGTATCTGCTCTCCGTCGTCTTGGCTTCGATAAGGTATTCGATACTGACTTCGCGGCTGACCTTACTATCGTAGAAGAAGCTAACGAGCTAGTTGAGCGTATCAAGAACGGCGGTGTTCTCCCGATGATCACCTCCTGCTCGCCCGGTTGGGAAAAATTCTCCAATTTCTAATATTCTAACCTCATCCATCACCTTTCTTCCTGCAAGTCTCCTCAGCAGATGGCAGGCGCAGTAATCAAGACCTACTACGCAAACAAGATGGGTATTGATCCTAAGGATATTGTATCCGTATCTGTAATGCCTTGTACCGCTAAGAAGTTCGAGATCGGACGTCCCGATCAGAGCGCTTCCGGATATCCTGATGTTGACATCGCTCTTACAACCAGAGAGCTTGCAAAGATGATCGACCGTGCAGGTCTTAAGTTCACCATGCTTCCCGATGAAGAGTTTGATTCTCCTCTCGGCGAGGATACCGGTGCAGCAGTTATCTTTGGTGCTACCGGCGGTGTTATGGAGGCAGCTCTCCGTACCGCTAACGACTGGCTTACCGGTAAGGACAATCTTGACGTTGATTTCCACGCAGTTCGCGGAACTGAGTCCATCAAGGAAGCTACCGTTAATATCAACGGTGCTGACATCAAGGTTGCAGTTGCAAGCGGCGCTGGCGCAGCTCAGCAGGTTATGGAGAAGATCAAGAACGGCGAAGCTGACTGGACCTTCATTGAGATCATGGGATGCCCCGGCGGCTGTGTAAACGGCGGCGGTCAGCCCATTCAGCCTCAGTACGTTCGTGATACCGTAGACCTTAAGGCAGTTCGTGCTAAGGCACTCTACGATCAGGATGCAGCAATGTCCATCCGCAAGTCTCACGAATCTCCCGTTGTAAAGGCGCTTTACAGCGAGTGGTACGACGGCTTTGGTGGCCATAAGGCACATCACGATCTCCACACTACTTACGTTAAGAGAACTAAGTAATATCAAACGGGAAGCCGATTTCGGCTTCCCGTTTTCATTATAAAATAATATTCATCCGAAATGGGTACTTTTCATATTGATAATGTACCCCCGACAGATGCTTACTTCTGTCGGGGGTACTATTTTATTTATGTCTACTTCATTTTATAGACTTCAGACGCTGCTCACAAAGCCTTGCAGAAGCAGATGG
>JAZQGU010000070.1:0-149631 GCA_045540175.1 Eubacteriales bacterium
AACTCCAACCTCTATCGCCAATTCTTCTGCTGTAGAGGGCGTTCTGTAAGCCGCAAGCAAAATATTTTTGCAAAGAGATCTCGAAATAAAATTCCAAGGTTCACCATTTGCACCATACAATCCATTGTTGATAAACGAAACATTTTCGGGATTGTAACTAAGTTTTCCAAATTCTCTTGCCATATTCATGCCTTCTTTCAATATGATTCTTGCGCGATGAAGTCTTTGCTGAACCGCGCTTATCGAAATAAAAAGCGACGAAGCAATGTCACGAACGCTCTTGTTTTCTATGTAGTAGGCAACGACGATGTTACGATAATCACTTTTGATGAACGCCAGCTCGCGCCGAAGCAGAGCCATTTGCTCCGTATGTATCATTTCATCAAGGATATTTTCGCTTTCGTCTTCGATTTCATAATCGCCGATATCGGAACCGGTTACCGATTCGTTTCTATTATGCTTTTCCTTTGCCCATACCGAATAACGGTTACGCGCGATTTTCCAGACCCACGCCGAAAAACTCGTTGGAATAGTGCCTTTGTTCAAAGCTGTGATGATCTGAAACGCAATATCTTGCATCAGATCTTCCGCTTCAATATGGTTACCCGTTTTCTTCAAGCAGAAATAAAACAGCTTTTCCATATAGCTTTCGGTAAATTCATTTGTAAGCCGATCACGCATTTCGTTCGTTTCTTGCATTTCCTCGCCTCCTTTCACCCATATAGTGTGGCATTTCTCGGTTTGCTGACAAGATTATTGAAAATATTATAACATAAATCTGGGAATTAGTCTATAAAGAAACCGCCGAGAGCGACCAAACGGTTACTCTCGGCGGTGTTTAGATATATATGTTACTGAATGTAAAAGAAAGCGCCAAAAGTCGGAGAAGCGTTTTCGTCATATTTAAGCCAACCGCTCGCTAGTGCATATATCACAAGATATCCAAGCGTGAAGCTTGTGGTACATACAGATTCAAGCAAAGCATCAACCATTTTTTCATTTAAACGAATGCTCTCAGGAAGGTCTGAATACAGTATTTCACGAACAGTTAAGTTGATTTTTTCAATTGTATCCATAATATTTTTGTGTAGAAGTCCGCGAACATTTGCATGCTCTATAAACTCAGTGCTGAAATTCTTCTGTTCACAAAACTTCAAAAACGATTCATTAGTGCTTTGCTTTATTACGACCACATTCGGAATAAATTTGCTTCCTTGTTTTTGAGCAAACCCATATTCAACCAGTTTTTCAGCAACAAAAGTATTTTCAACATTCTTGCCCTCAACCATAAGACGCAACTCATGTGTTTCGGAACAGGAAAGATTAGACGGCGTTCTGTTATTAATGCCGCAATACCCAAATCGGTAATGCACAAAGCCATCGTTCTGACTGTGAAAACCGACTGTTTCCGGACAAAAGTCGCATTTTTCAAAGCCAACGACATCCCAAATGCCTCTGTTGGGCCTTTTTGTCTCTCCAAGTTTTACTTTAGGAGAATTACTGCAAAGCGAATACAAGCCCTTGTAAAAATCCATTAACAGCGTCCATTTAGCCGACTCATAGTTCTGATACTCACCATAATAACAAAGATCTGATTCTTTGAATTGTGCCATCAATCTGTCAATATCTTCGGTTATCTGTTCAACAAATTGCGGGAGAATACCTTCGTAATAAAAATGGATCTTTTCCTGCGCCTCACGGCTTATGATCTGAAAGTTTGTTTCATATTTCTCGCCGTTTTTGATGAGCAACGTCTGCGACATCAAATGCTTTACCGTATCTTCCATATATGGCAAAGCAACACCCAACTCGATCGCAAGTTCCTCCGCTGTCATGGGATTATCGTAGCAAGCAAGGAAAATATTCTGGTTCAGCTTGGGTTCCATCAGTGTCCAAGGCTGACCGAGCTCACCGGGAGCGGTGCAAATATTCGCATAATCGATTTCTTCGGGATTATAGCTACGTTTTCCAAATTCTCTTGCCATATCCATACCTTCTTTCAATATGATTCTTGCACGGTGAAGCCTTTGCTGAACCGCGCTTATCGAAATAGAAAGCGACGAAGCAATGTCACGAACGCTCTTGTTTTCTATGTAGTAGGCAACGACAATGTTGCGGTAATCACTTTTGATAAACGCCAGCTCGCGCCGAAGCAGAGCCATTTGCTCTGTATGTACCACTTCATCAAGGATATTTTCGCTTTCGTCTTCAATTTCATAGTCGCCGATATCGGAACCGGTTACCGATTCATTTCGACTATGTTTTGCCTTTGCCCATACGGAATAACGGTTGCGCGCGATCTGCCATACCCACGCCGAAAAACTCGTTGGAATAGTACCTTTATTCAAAGCCGCAATTATCTGAAACGCAATATCTTGCGTCAGATCTTCCGCTTCAATATGGTTACCCGTTTTCTTCAAGCAGAAGTAAAACAGCTTTTCCATATAGCTTTCGGTAAATTCATTTGTAAGCCGATCACGCATCTCGTTCGCTTTTTGCATTTCTTCGCCTCCTTTCATCCATATAGTGTGGCGTTTTTGAATTTGGTTGCATCAGTTTTAAAAATTTTAAGGACAGAGAAATATGCGTTCTCTGTCCTTAACTGCAATATATAACGTGTTAATAATGCCTTTCCTAACGATAAATAACGGACAGCACCTTTATTACGTTCTGATTACGAGATCGCAGTTTATTGCGGGCTCGTATTTTTCTATATAGGCGTCCTCATTCGGACGTGTACTTGAAAGATAATTCTGCCAAGCACTTTCGCCGCCGCGTTCAACCATTCTGAGTTGTCTTTCATCCTCGTCTGTATCGAAGAAAAGCTTGATGGCATCAGGAGAGGCTTCCGAGGATGAACCGAAGGAATCGTTAATAACAAGCCTGCCGTCAGAAGTTTCGGATGCGAACACAGATGTAATTATCTTCGCCGCAAAAGTCTTACCCGAGCAGGCGCGTCCGTCGATTGCAACCGATGCCTTCCCTGCTTTTCCGAGAGCCTCGGAAATAAGACACAGCGCAGGAACTATCGGAGCCGTCTCCGACGGAACGATCCTGTACGACGCACCGTAAAGGCGCTTATAAAGCGCGCTGTGCTGCGGCTCGCCGTCACATTTTCCGATATCGGAAGCGGCGGTCGGAAGTATTCCCATAGCGCCCGAACGGCGTATAAGAAGCACCTTTCGCTGAAATCCCTCCTCGCTTCCCTCTCTGACATCGGATTTCATAATAGAAATAATGTTTTCCGCACTCAGATATGCCTTTACCGGTGCAAGATTAAGACGGGAATATCCGCCTCCGATCGCAACCGTAAAGGGCTCAAGAGCATCTGTTTTGGTTGATTTAAGATCGTTAATAACAGCCTCGAGTTCATCATCTCCGCAGTAAACACGACCGTACTCGCTTTCGTATGCAAGCGCGTAATAGTCTTCTGCCAGCATTTTGGGATACGCGCGTGAGTGAGAGGACAGAATATCGTAAAAATTAACTCTCATATTAAAATTCCTGCTTCAAGCTTCTTTCAAAGAGCGCAAAAAGGGTTTCCTTTGGCTCATAGTTTTCGTAAAGCACCTTATAGACAGACTCGCATATCGGAAGCTCAACTCCGCTTTGCTTACTCATATCCATCAGCGCCTTTACGGTATAATATCCTTCCGCAAGCTTTTCAAAGCGCTCGCCTTTGACGAACATTTCACCGTAACCGCGGTTATGCGAATACTTTGAGAAGACCGTAGCCTCATAATCACCAAGGTGGCAAAGACCGTAAGCGGAAATAGGATTACCGCCGAATGCCTCGATCAAACGGGAGATCTCTCTCGTACCGCGTGACATAAGAGCACCCTTAAGAGAGGAAAGACCCAGTCCATCGAGCATTCCCGCCGCAATTCCGATAACGTTTTTCGCCGCCGCGCCGATCTCGTTACCGATAAGGTCGGTTCCGTAATAGAAACGAATTACCGAGCTCGAAAACTCATCAACGAGCTTCCTCTTAATTTCCTCGTTTTTGCTGTCGATTACCATACAATTCGGTATTCCGCGCGCAAACTCCTGAACGTGACCGGGACCGATCCAAACCGAGACGGTGTTAGAGGGATCAAGCCCCTCCTCTACGATCTCCGAAAGGCGTTTCCCCGTACCGATCTCGATTCCCTTCATACAGAGAACGAAATTCTTGCCCTTTACCCCAAGACTGCTAAGCTGAGAAACAAGTGCGCGAAGTCCCTGAGAGCCTATCGAAATAATTACCGTTTCCGCATCGTTAACGGCGGTTATATCAGTTGTAAGCTTAATTTCCTCCGGATACGTAATAAGTCCGTTCGTTCTTGTATCACGAAGCTGAATAAAGCTTTCGGCGTCAGCAAGTCCGTAAACGGTAACGTCATGCTTTTGATTGTTAAGATACCAAGCGATAAACGAACCCCATCTACCGCATCCAATAACAGTGATTTTCAAATTTAAATCCTTTCAATGATCATTTGCCCAAGTATTTTGCGTAGGTCGTATAAGAAATTCCGCTGTAATAAGCCTTAAGAATATAGCTGTGATCATATCCAAGGTTTCCGAGCTCGTATATACCGTACTGGCTCATTCCAACCCCGTGTCCCCAGCCTCTGCTGATAAACGTAAAGCTGTCAGCGGCATATTCGGTTGTAAGCTTTTCGCTTTCCAGAATGGGCGAAAGCTTGCTGATATCGGGAAGAATCTCTCCGTTTATGCCGAAAATCGTAGGATAAATCTGCGAGTCAAGCGCGTACGACATATTAAGATCCTTAATACCCGTTCCCGTCATGACCTTTTCACTCGTCGAATCGTAGAAGGTGTTATAACCGTTCTTTGTAATAACTGTGAAAAGCTGACGGCCAAAGACCTTATAAAGACTCGGATTTCCCATGATATCAAGCCCAGTCGCAGGCTCGTTATTGGTCGCACCAAAGCCCATCATCGTATATTTTACTCGGGTAACGTCTTCACCCGATTTTGCAACGACGAAGTTCGCCGAATCTACGTAGCTTGATAGAAGCTTTTTGATCCTGTCGGATCGGGTCACAGTCTGACAGTTACCGCTTGCGTCGTAGAATTTGATCTCCGTAACGTACGATGTGTTTTCACCGGTTTTCGTTATCTGTATTTTCTTTACGGGCCCGGTGAGCGCTGTGTAACCCTTATTTTCAAGAAGGTTGTAAAGCGCGGTTCCGGTCACGGTAGAAGTCTTTTGACCTCTGTTATATGTTGTATATTTTTCCCAAGGAGTAGCAACTGCACGAAGATATGGATATGTCGCAAGACTGCTTCCCCAAACGTCGGTACAGTTGGCGGTACATCCGCCCGTACTCGAAGAATAATAGGTTCCGCATATCTTACCCTCTGAGGTTGCAATAATACCCTTTGTCTCGGAAACGGCACGCCAGACTCTGTCGACTGCAGGACCGTAACCGTTAAATACCTGACAGCAGGATGTGTTGCAAAGGTCACCGTTGAATGCGCCGTGTCCGTTCAAAGATTTGACCGCATAACTGCGGACAGCAATGGAAAACGCCTTTATCGTTTCCATCGGCCACCAAGTAGGTATTTCTGCCGCGCATACACCGACAACGTAGTTTTCAAGTCTAACGAGATTGAGAATGACAACTCCGTAATACCCGTCAGGGCTGTAGGGTGAGATTTCAAAATATCCGTCGTAAACACGTCCGCCCGCACGCATATAGGTCTTGATATTCGGATCCTCCTGATGGGGACCGAAGCCAAGGACCTGATAGCCGAAGGACGACCAATGAAGCCAAAGTATCTCATGATTTGACGGATCTATAAGTATAGTTTCCGTATCAACGGGAGCATGAACCTCGGAAGCAAGCACTGCCGCAGAAAGATCATCGGGAAGAGGAGAAACAAACGGCTCCGTCGTTACTTCGGGAGTAGTCGTAACCTCCTCGGTAGTAGTGATCTCTTCGGTAGTCGTAACCTCATCGGTAGTTGATCCATCAGGCGTAGTACCATCGGTGGTTGTAGTCTCTGTAGTATCTGTGATTCCATCGGTAGTACCCGTCGTCTGATCGTCACCGCCATCAGTTCCCTCGGCACCATCGGTTGAAGTGTCGGGCTCAATAGTATCCGTTCCGTCCGACACATCGGGTGTAGTGTCCGGTGTCGTATCGGGAGTTGTTTCAGGGGTAGTCTCAGGAGTTGTTTCGGGGGTAGTCTCAGGCTCCGTTTCGGGAGGGGGCGGAGGCGTCAAAGCTTCCTTTATAAGCTCAAGAGCCGCGTCCGCCTCGCTCTCCGTCGCAAACTGACCGATATAAACGTGAAACTGTCTGTCAATATATGCAGGAAACGCATTATATTCCGGGAACGCTTCCTCGATGAGCGCAATATCGTCCTTATAATTTTCATCGGAAAGAACGTCGATATGATACGATCCGACAACGGTATCGGAAGTTCCCGAAGCTTTATTATACTTGGACGAGCTGTATTTAAGATTTACGTGTCGGCTGACGAAAATATCATTCTGTTCTATGTATCCGGCAACAACTGCACCACGTCCCATATTCGTATAACCGACGTCGAAGCCCTGATCCGCAGTCACACGAACCGAGCAGGTGACCTTGTCATCGTAGTAGATACCTATACGCATCCAGATGTTCCAGGACTCATCCTCCGCTCCCGTCTGTGCAACCGAATGCATAGAGAAGAACAGGAGAACGTAATAAAACGTTCCGAGAAGCATGGAAGCAGAAAGAATCACAACAAGGACCCGCGCCCAAAAGCGCGAATCGAGCTTGAACCTTTTCTTTTTTTCGCCTTTATCAGTCCGCAATGGTGTACGCTCCTCTCACAAGCAAGCTGACACTGTCACCGGTAACTATAATGCCTCTGCCGTCCGATTTCGGAATAATGATCTTATGGTTTGCCTTAAGAAGCGCGCCATTCGTTACGACAGTACCGTCAGTCACGTCGATAAGACCCTGCCCCGCCTCGATATTAGAAGCGGCGGTGATAACCGTTGTTGCATTTCCGCTGAGAAGAACGATCTCGCAAACGCCCTTACACATAAGAGTGTCGCCCTTGGCAAGAGTAATGAGCTGATATTCCCCGCTTGACATATCGGTAAGATCACTGATCTTGACGTACTGGCTCTCGATCTTTTCAAGCACCTGCGCCATGATCTGAGGACCGAGAACGTCGTTTACGTAACTGAGCGAAACAAGGGGGTCATTCTGCGACGAATAGGTCTCGTCTGCAGAAACTCCGAACGTAAGCATTGCAAGCATCAGGATAAAAATTAAAACGGACTTTTTTAAGTTCTTCATTTTTATATCCTTTCGTATGTAATATTTATTCGGCGTCAGGAGGCAGAATTCCGATCATTCCGCTAAGACGCAAAAGAGTCAGTCGTTTTCTCATATAAGGCGAATACTTCACGCATTCGTTAAAGAGCTTTTTGTCCTTACCTATGTCGTCAACGGTTATTTTACATCCCGCCTTTATCATCGCCTCTCTGCACTGATCGTAGGTCGGAATATCATTAATAATATCTCTGATCTTCTCCCAGTTCTTTTCAATGAGCTCGGGGGTTATACCGTCAAGAATACTTTCGGGAAAATTGACAGCCTTAACGTCGTCGGCAAGATGTCCGTAAAAATCATAAACCTCGTCCCAGTTTACGCTTTCGTAACGGGCGTTGATTTTCTCAGCAGATGCAAGAATACCGTAATATTTGAGCATATGAAGCGTCGCAACGCCGACGTCGTCTCCGTGAATATTAGGAATTATGCCGTGCTGAAGCTCCTTGCACTCAAGCAGATGGCAGATAACGTGCTCAGAACCGCTTGCAGGACGCGAATTCTGCATAAACGACATTCCGACGCCCGTTTTGAGAAGAGCTTCAAATATTTTTCCCGCAGTCTCCTCATCGTTTACCGTTACCTTGTCAGCAAGCTCAACGAGCTCATCGACTGCATCTCTTGTAAGAGAAGCAACCTTTTCGCAGTAAACCTCTCCCGAAAGAACACTCGATGCTTTCCAGTCAACAAGACCGACGTACTTTGCGATCATATCACCGAATCCCGCCGATTTGAGTTCAGTAGGAGCGGCTGCAAGGATCTTTGTGTCTCCTATTATGACCTCGGGGCTCTTTGCAGAATAGCTGAACTTAAAGCCCTTATCAACGATAGGCGCACCGTAGGAAGCAAAGCCGTCCATCGAAGGAGCGGTAGCGAAAATGCAAAGGAGCTTATCCTGTCTTGCGGAAGCGAGACGGCATGGATCGTTTATCGAGCCGGTACCGACCGATAAAACACCGATGTCGCGGTCCTTTATCAGCTCCTCGATCTCGTTTACCTCATTCATCGTGGCAACGCGCAGCTCGTCATAGATCTTGAATTCGACGTCATAGCCGTTAAGCGACTCCATTATTCCATCAGCCGCCTTGAATGTATTCTTATCGGCAACGAGAAGTATATTTTTGGGAAAACCGTTTCTAGTCAGAATCTCTCCGACCTTATTTACAGCACCGGAGGATATTTCAATATCCTTTATGGCAGTTTCGTGGCACATTCCGCAGGAACACGGTCCCTTGAGTGAATTAATTAGTTCAAGTATGTTTGACATGATAGAATAACCTCGATTCTTTATTATATATTTGCCTTTACGCTGTCCGGCATTGCCGCAGCATCTTCATCGTAAATAGTCCAACCGGTGGTCGGAAGCTTGTTTTTCTTATAGCTTTTGCCGGATGGAGTAAACGCCGCAATATCGGTCGTAACAAATACGACGTTAGCGTTCTTCACCTGCATAAGCGTTACGCCCTGAGACGTTCTCGTCGCCTTTTCGGGAACGAGAGAAGTCGATATCGTCATTACCCTGCCGTTATCAGCAAAGAGCAAAATATCCTTATCCTCGCCCTTTTCACATATTACGACACCCGCGGGCTCGCAGGAAGAGGAATATGCGGCGGTGAGCTTACGTCTGTTACCCTTCGTTTCATAAGCGGAAAGCGGGATCTTGACTCCCTTTCCGTTTTTGAATATAACGACGGCGTGTCCGCCGTAAAGATCGTTCTTGTCGAGCTTCATCATAGCGATCGCCTTTTCACCCTCGTCAAAGCCGAGCTTTGCGGGGATATAGTCACCGAGAAGCGACGCCTTTACGGTATCGAAATCGGATACTCTCGTCTTGTATACCTGAGCCTTGTCAGAGAAGAAAATGAGCTCGTCGGTATTGGATGCGTCAATTGAATCGACGACAAAGTCGCCTTCTTTCAGCTTTTGCTCGTCATTTCCGCGGAGCGATAGAAGTGTGATCTTCTTGAAGTATCCCTCTTTTGTGAAGATCAGCTTGACGTTGTAATCCTCGATATTTTCGCTTTCGTCGTAGACCTCAACATCGTCAGCACCGATAAGCTGTGTCTTTCTTTCCTTGCCGTACTTTTCTTTTATCTCTTTAAGCTGTGATGCGATGCGATTCTTCATTCTCGTATCGGATGCAATAAGCTGTTCGAGGTCGGCGATCTCCTTCTGCAAGGATTCAATTTCCTTTATACGGCTTATGATATATTCGCGATTTAGGTAACGGAGCTTGATCTCGGCAATGTATTCAGCCTGGATCTCGTCGATCGAGAAGCCCTTCATAAGGTTCGGAACAACGTCAGACTCTTTCTCGGTCTCACGGACGATCTTTATCGCCTTGTCGATATCAAGAAGAATTTTTCCAAGTCCGAGAAGAAGATGAAGCTTATCCTTCTTCTTTCCGAGATCGTAGGTAAGCTCACGGCGCAGACAAGTCATTCTGAAGTCGATCCATTCGGTAAGGATCTCCTTAACGCCAAGCAGACGCGGCGTGCCGTGAACGAGTATATTGAAGTTACATTCGAAGGAATCCTCAAGAGGAGTCATCTTATAAAGCTTTGTCATAAGCTTATCGGGATCGACTCCGCGTCGGAGGTCGATCGTAAGCTTAAAGCCCTGAAGGTCTATCTCGTCGCGGACGTCAACGATCTCCTTGAGCTTTCCTTCCTTGATATAACCCGTGATTTTCTTAATTATTGCTTCGATAGTGGTCGAATACGGAATTTCAAGAACGTCGATGCAGTTTGCACTCTTGTCATAAACGTACTTTGCTCTTACCTTGAGCGAGCCGTGACCGGTCTCGAAGATTTCCTTATATTTTTCCTTGTCATATATGAGATTACCGCCACCCGGGAAATCGGGAGCTTTAATAATACTCATAAGACGCTCGGTATCGGTATTCGGGTTCTTAAGAAGCTGAATAGTACCGTCGCATATCTCACCTAAGTTGAACGAGCAGATCGAGCAAGCCATACCGACGGCAACTCCGAGATTAGGCGAAACGAGAATATTCGGAAACGCAGTCGGGAGCAGTGTCGGCTCCTTAAGCGTATTATCGTAGTTATCAACAAGATCGACGGAATTTTTGTCGATTCCTGCGAATATCTCTGCGCTGAGCTTGTCAAGCTTGCACTCAGTATAACGGGGTGCCGCGTAGTCCATATCGGAGCTGTAATGCTTACCGAAGCTTCCCTTTGAATCGATAAACGGGTGCAGAAGCGACTCGTTGGCTCTTGTCAGACGGACGAGCGTAGCATATATCGCCTGGTCACCGTGAGGGTGGCGCTTCATCGTCTCACCGACGACGGTAGCACTCTTGACCTTCTGCCCCGTCAGAAGTCCCATTTTATACATCGTATAAAGGAGCTTTCTGTGTGCGGGCTTAAAGCCGTCGATATCGGGGATCGCACGAGATACGATAACGCTCATCGCATACGGCATAAAGTTTTTTTCAATAGTTTCGGTAATGAGCTGAGGACGGATCTCCGCAACAGCAGTCGGTACGGAAACACGCGATTCGGCTTTTCTCTTTGCCATTCTTTTTTATCCTATTCTTTCAAAATTAAAGCGTTATAACGCTGAAACCGGCAGCTTTTATCAACCGGTTGAATACCGCAAGACCGATGCCGACTCTGGATGGCATCCTTGCGTAAATATGCTTAAGATCTTCCCTGCCGTCCATTTTACGAAGGCACTCAAAGAGCATCCTCGCCTGAGTCAATGTATCAGAAGCCGAGCCGCATGAAATAACGTAAGCATTGTTAATATGCGGCAGGTCCTCGTCGAAGCAGATAACTCCGACGTCCTCACGACCGGAAAGATACGAATAAACATCCTTATCGCTTCCGTCAAGGACGGTAAGCGGAGTTGCCGGCGCGTAGTGACGGTATTTCATACCGGGCGCAAGCGGAGTGCCGTCAAACTTTTCAGTAACCGCGGGATCGATATAAATACTGTCTCCGAAGAGCGAAAGCATTTCTACCGTTACCGCGCCGGGACGGAGAAGCTGTATTGTCTTGCTTTCGAGCTTAACGATCGTGCTTTCGACACCGTAGTCACAGCTTCCGCCATCGATTATCGCATCGACCTTACCGTTAAGATCGTGATAAACGTGCTCAAAAGACGTCGGACTCGGTTTACCCGAAATATTCGCCGACGGTGCCGCTATCGGAACGCCCGAAAGCTCAATAAGCTCTCTTGCGATGCGGTTTGACGGAACGCGCAAGCCCACGGTATCAAGCCCTCCCGTAACGCTGTCGGGAATAAAGCTCCGCTTCTTCAGAATAACGGTAATAGGCCCGGGCATAAACGCGTCTGCAATGTCAAAAAACAGAGGCGTCGTATGGGCGTAAATACCTGCATTTTCATATTTGTCTAAATGTACTATCAGCGGATTATCGGACGGGCGTCCCTTGGCCGCGTAAATTTTCGACGCAGCATTCGGATCAAGCGCGTTACCGCCAAGACCGTATACAGTCTCGGTCGGGAAAGCGACGATTCCGCCCTTTTTGATTATCTCCGCCGCCGGTATAAGTGAATTTCTGCCCTCATACCGAATTATCAGAGTTTTCATTTTTCACCTGAATTTTTTAGTTTTTCGGCAGTGTCTGCCGCGGCGAGAGCATCTATCAGCCCGCCGATATTTCCGTTGAGAAACGCATCGAGAGTATGAACGGTATATCCGATTCGGTGATCGGTCACGCGTCTTTGCGGAAAATTATAGGTTCTTATTTTTTCGCTTCTGTCGCCCGTGCCGACCTGAGAACGGCGGGCATCGGCAAGCTTGCCCTCCTGCTCACGGCACATCCGATCGTAAAGCCGTGTGCGAAGAAGCTTCATCGCCTTATCGCGGTTCTTGTACTGCGATCTTTCCTCACGGCATTCAATTACCATTCCCGACGGTTTATGAATAAGACGCACTGCGCTTTCAGTCTTATTGATATGCTGACCGCCCGCGCCCGAGCTCTTCATGGTCTCAACAACAATATCCGCAGGGTTGATCTCAAGCTCGACCTCCTCCGCCTCGGGAAGAACAGCAACTGTAACGGTCGACGTGTGTATTCTTCCCTGCGACTCGGTATCGGGAACTCTCTGAACGCGGTGAACGCCGCTTTCGTACTTAAGTCGTGAATATGCGCCGTTTCCCTCAACGGTAAAGGATATTTCCTTGTATCCGCCGAGCTCGGTCTCGTTCGCGTACGCGGTTTCAAGCTTGAAACCGATCTGAGAAGCATACATACTGTACATACGATAAAGATCATAGGCGAACAGCGCCGCCTCTTCACCGCCTGCTCCCGCTCTTATCTCAACAACGACGTTCTTTTCGTCGTTCGGATCCTGCGGCAGCAAAAGCACGGTAAGCTCCTTTTTCAGCTCCTCGATAAGCGGACGGCAAACCTTGATCTCCTCGTCTGCGAGCGCCTGAAGCTCAGGATCGCTCTCACCCTGAAGAAGTATTGCTTCTTCAAGGCGAGAGGTGACCGACTTATATTCGCGGTATTTTTCAATTATGGGCGAGAGCCTTTTCTCCTCCTGCATAAGCCGACGGAGCTCCGAGGGATCTGTAAGTGCCTCGGGAGTCGAAAGCTTATGACAGACGCCGCTGTAGTAAAGCTCCGCCTCCTTCAGCTTGTCAAGCATTATTTTACAAACGCGGCAAATGCCTTGTAGGTCATATAAAGGTCAAGCTTCGAAATTGCTTCATAAGGAGCGTGCATCGAGATAACCGGAACGCCGACGTCAAGGGTGTCTATATTGTGATTTGCGATAAACTTAGCAACAGTTCCGCCGCCACCCTGGTCGACCTTACCAAGCTCAGCCATCTGCCACTCAACACCTGCTTCGTTAAGCATATTTCTTACGTAAGCGGTGAACTCAGAGGTAGCATCGGACGTACCGGACTTACCTCTCGAACCCGTGAACTTGGAGAGAACGACACCGCAGTTAGCATAGCAAGCGTTCTTTTTTTCAAGAACCTCGGGGAAATTCGGGTCGAACGCTGCGTTAACGTCAGCGGAGAGGCACTTCGAATTTGCTTTGACCTTACGGTAATTTGCGCCGAGAGCGTCGCACACTTCTTCGAGGATATCGGTGAACGCCAAGCTCTGCATACCGGTTACGCCGTCGCTTCCTACCTCTTCCTTGTCGGCAAGGATAGCAAATACCGTCTTCTTGGTATCGGGATTGTCAAGAAGTGCGGTTACTGCAGGGTAAGCGCAAACGCGGTCGTCGTGACCGTAGCCGCCGATAAGAGAACGGTCAAGACCGATATCTCTTGCCTTGAGTGCGGGAACTGCGGTAAGCTCTGCGGAGATGAAATCCTCCTCTGTAATACCGTATTTTTCATTCAGAATTCTGAGAAGGTTAAGACGGATAGCACCGTCGGTCTCCTCCTCGCGGTAGGGCTCGGTACCAACGATGATGTTAAGTCCTTCGCCCGTGATTCCCTCTGCAAGCGACTTGCCCATCTGATCCTTAGCAAGGTGAGGAAGAAGATCGGAAATATAGAAGATCGGATCCTCCTCGTCTTCACCGATACAGATGTCAACTACTTCGCCGTCGCGGGTAACCATTACACCATGGAGAGCGAGCGGAACAGTCGTCCACTGGTACTTCTTAACGCCGCCGTAGTAATGAGTCTTGAACATACCGAAGCCATCAGCCTCGTAAAGAGGATTCTGCTTAAGATCGATACGGGGGGAGTCGATATGTGCGGCAACTATATACGCACCGTCCTTTTCAATATCGTTTTCGCCGACCTTGAATACGATGAGCATCTTGCCTCTGTTGTTATAGTAGTAAGTACCGCCAACCTCAAGCTCGTCGCCGAAGTGGTACTCGGTGTAGCCCTTCTTTTCGACCATAGCGATAGCATACTTTACCGCTTCTCTTTCAGTCTTTGCATTGTCAAGGAAAAGCTTGTACGCCTCAGCGTATGCAAACGATCTTTCAAGCTCGTCCTCGGAAATGATGTCGAACACGTTTTTGTTTTTGTATTCGAGCTGTGCCTTGAGTTCTTTTACGTCCATTTTAAAATTCTCCTTCGGAATTATAATTTATTTATTCATCCTTGCCTCGTGACGGCGCAAAACGCCGACAAGACGCGTAGTTTCGGTGTAAATATTGTGCTCGTTGCGCACAGAATTGTTTAGCTCATAATCAGCCTTTGAGGTATAATAAATGTTCGCCTTCTGCTTGCCTAAACGAACCCGCGCTTCTTCTTCCGAAATACCGTCGCGCTTCATTATCCGGCTGATCTGAGTAGGCGTATCGGCGGTTACGCAGATGACCTTCTGACACATCTTGTCAAAACCGCTTTCATAAAGCATCGGTGCGTCGATAACGACTATCTTTTCGCCCTCGCTTTCGCGCTCGTCGAGCCACTTTTTCGTCTGGCGCATTATGTGATAAAAAGCAATCGAATTTAACTGCTCATATTTTTCCTTATCGGTAAAGGTAAGGTTGAAAAGCTTCTTTCGGTCGATCTCACCGTCGTCTCCGAGAATTCCTTCTCCGAAATTGCGAACAAGATCGTCGTAGCACTCATTTCCCTTCATATAGACGTCACGGCAGACCTTATCGGTATCGAGGCAAGGTATTCCGACGCTCTTCATTATGTCGGATACGTATCCCTTACCGCTTCCCGAGCTGCCCGTCAGTCCAACTGTCAGCATAGTTCCTCATTCTCCGACGGTAAACCGCCGTCGGTCGGTCAAACGCGTATTTGTACCGAGCCGTTATCGGACGACTCGTATGCCTTTTCCATTATATACTGTATTCTCGCTCCGTCATTAAAATCCGGCTTTGCGGAACTGCCGTTTTTGATCGCATCAAGAAAGTCGCGGTATGACTCAACGTGTCCCATAAGCCAGCCGACGGGCGCCTTGAACGACGGGAATATTCCGCCGGGCGCGGGATATCTGCCGACACATTCAATATCGGTAAAACCGCCGTCTCCGCCGAGGATTCCACCTGCCCTTTCTCCATCGTAATAACGCAGATAATTCGGCTGCATCAGTGAATACTTAAGCGCACCTTTTTCTCCATATATTTCGAATGAGAGATCATCGTTCGTTCCGATAGCGAGCTTATTTGCTTCGATAGTTCCCATGCCGCCGTTTTCAAGCTCTGCCGTAATGTAAAACGCCTCGTCAGCATTAGTTTCCCAAGCTTTGCCGTCGACTCCAAGTCGGTTCTTGTGATATATCTGACTTCTTCCGCTGACCGAAGCTATCTCGCCGCAAAGGTGACGTACAAGGTCAATAGCATGTGAGCCGAGATCGAAAAGAACTCCGCCGCCGCAGATATCGCGGTCCTGCTTCCAGCCTGCCTTTTTATTGGGATCAATACAGCTTGCGTGGAGATATGCGACACGGAACGTTACGATATTACCGAGCCGTCCGCTTTCTGCTATTTCCTTCGCCCTCATTACCGCAGGCATAAAGCGGTTGTTGAATACGATTCGGCAGGCAAGCCCCTTGCTTTCGGCTAAGTCGCAAAGCTCCTTCGCTTCATCATAAGTGACCGCAAGCGGCTTTTCGCAGTAAACGTGCTTTCCTGCCAAAAGCGCCTTTTTCACGGTTTCATAGTGATAAATATTCGGCGTACAAATGTCGACAATATCAATATCCGGGTCGTTTATAATTTCGTCCTCGCTTCTGCAGGCGCGTCCGAGAGAAAACTCACTTACTGCCTTGACCGCTTTATCGTAATGACCCGATGCTAAAGCAACGATCTTATCATTCTCGTATCCCGCTCCGTAGAAGAACGGAAGATTCTTTATAGCATAAGTATGGGTCTTTCCCATCGCGCCGAAGCCAAGCAATCCTATATTCATCAGATATTACTCCCATTATACAGTTATACATAATACATTATAACAGAAGCCGAGAGATAATTCAAGTATTTTTCTATATTATTATAAGAATATAGACTGTTTCTTCTTGACTTTTTATATTTTTGGGCTATAATTTAATATAGAGTTATTATGGAAAGGATGACTATCATGCTCACACATAAAATGACCATCGCGGGACTTCAAAGACATCTCCCCATCTGTCCCGTAAACGAAAATCTCAGTATCGGCGCATTCGTAATTTTCGGAGACGCGGAGCTCACCGTTGCCTGCGCACGTGACCTTCTTAAGATCGTTCCCGAATACGATTACCTTATAACAGCAGAGGCAAAGGGTATCCCGCTTGCGCACGAAATGGCAAGACAGCGCGGTGACGACTTCTATTTCGTCGCACGTAAGCACCCCAAGCTCTATATGACCAGCGTGTTCGACGTTCCCGTCCGTTCTATCACCACCGATGCGGATCAGCATCTTTATCTCGACGGTATGGATGCCGAGAGAATGAATGGCAAAAAGATACTGCTTGTCGATGACGTTATCTCGACCGGTGAATCCCTTAATGCTCTTGCGGTTCTCGTAGAGCAGGCGGGCGGAATCATCGTCGGCAAGGCGTGTATTCTCGCTGAGGGCGAGGCTCAGGAACGCCCCGATATCGTTTACCTTGAAAAGCTTCCCCTCTTCCACCCCGACGGAACTGTAATGGAATAATACTATGATAAAATATCTTTTGCCCGAAAGCGGTAATACCTATAAGGCAAATCTTCACGTTCATACGACGATCTCCGACGGATCGCTGACCCCGGAAGAAATAAAGGCGGTATACAAGGAAAAGGGTTATTCCGTCGTCGCGTTCACTGACCACGAGGCAATGGTTCCCCATAACGACCTGAGTGACGATAGCTTCCTATCGATAACGTCAGTTGAGCTCGCAACAAACGCAGAGCTCACTCACGGTGCATACAGCTACCGCGAGACCTGTCACATGAACCTGTATTCTAAGGATCCGAACAGAACGACCTGTTCCGTATTCTCAATGTCGCGTCTCTGGCCGCCTCATGCTTCTCAGTATCTGAGCGACGAAATGAAAGCGATAGACTTCAAGAGAACCTTTACGGTCGAATCAATGAACGAGGTTATAGCCGCCGCAAATGCCGACGGTTACCTTGTTTCGTATAACCATCCCGTATGGTCACTTAATCACTACCCCTTCTATTCGGGACTTAAGGGCGTTTGGGGCATTGAGTGCTACAACACCGGCTGTGTCAGAAGCGGATATCCCGATACGGTTCAGCCCTTTGACGATCTGCTCCGTCTCGGCGAAAAAGTATTCCCCCTTGCAACCGACGATGCTCACGGTCCAAAGGACAAAATGTGGGACTATTTCGGCGGATGGGTAATGATCAAAGCAGAAAAGCTTGAATATTCAGCGATAATGACCGCGCTCGAAAACGGTGACTTTTACGCTACAACCGGCCCCGATATCACAGAGCTTTATATCGAGGACGGCATCCTCACTGTCAAGACCTCGCCTGCGGCGTCGGTCTTTGTGTCGAGTGAAAGACGTACGTCTAAGCGCATCTACGCAAAGGACGGCGAGCCCCTGACAGAGGCAACATTTGATCTCAGATCCTTCATTGCCGATTCCGCGCAAAAGCGCGCAAGCGACCCGCCCGCTTACTTCCGTGTAACCGTTACCGACGAAAAAGGAAACGAGGCATACACCAAGGCGTTCTTCGTAAACGACCTATAATTGACCAAGAAAAAATGACCGAAAACGATACCGTTTTCGGTCATTTTTGATGCTTTTTTGGTCTGTTTTTATCACTTTTCGTGCGTTTTTTGACCCTTTTTCGAGCCTTTTTCTTCGACTTTAGGCTTAGTTATCGCCTTGAATATCTCGTAAGCAACCGTCACGGCAAGAGCCGGAACAATAAGGGCAAGTACGACGTATTTTGACATCGAAACGATGCCGAAGAGAATTCCGAAGCTCGGAAGAGCAAACGCGAGTGCGAGGAATACAACCACCACAAGAATCATAGTGAGATACGCACCGTTAACCCTGACATTCTTATCAAATATGCTTTGCTCACGCTTACATTCGTTCAGAATAGCGATCTGTCCGATTATGAAGCTGACGAAGCAATAAGCCGTCGCGCTTTCGCTTGACAGAAGCGATGCGTTCAGCATAAGCATCGCGCAGACTGCAGTTACCGTCGCCCAAAGGACGCCGAACAGCGCCGCCTCGGGATTGCGAATAAAGGGATTTTCAAGCTTTTTACCGACCTTAGCAGACGCCTTGACAAGCGAATAATCGGGCTTTTCAAAAGCGATTATGATTATCGCTGCAAAGTCTGTGACAAGTCCGAGGAATAGTATCTGTGCCGGGATAAGAGCTGTAAAACCGCAAAGAAGCGATATGAAGACGAGCAACAGACGCGCTATCTGCGTACTTATCATATACTTTAACATTCTGTGCAGATTATAGTACACAGATTTCGAGCAGAGGAACGCGTCGACAATAGCGTTAAAACCGCCGGTTCCCGATTCATCAGGCTCGGAAACGATAACGTCGGAGACGAATTTGAGTGCCTCACAGCCGATTTGTCCCGAGTTTGCGTCCTTACTGTATATCGGAATATTATGGCGCGAAAGGTCAACTCCGCTTCCGCCCGTACGGTCTGAAAGCGTTACACTTTGCGCGAATCCGACGTCAGCGTCCTTCATAAGTATTATCTCGTCAAGCTCTGAGCAAAGATATCCGACCTTTTCACCGTTATCCTGCAAATACCTGACTATCATTCGTTTTTGAGCGAGGGTAAGTCCCTGATATACCGTATACTTATCGATATCCGCTCTGATAAGTCCTTCCTTCATTCCCGAAAGGGCTCTTCCGGTTATAAGCTGCTCGGGGCTTGAAGCGATACCGAGTGATTCTGCCACTACTGCGTTATTCTCGCTCTCGTCGGGCGAAAGCATTATAACCTTTAAGCCTGCGTTTTTACAGCGCAGTACGTTTTTGGCGGCATCGGGCAGTATCGGCTCTCTTATAGCCAAGAAGCCTTCAAGGGTGAGCTCTGTATGGCAATTTGCAACTCGTCTGAGGTTATTATATACCGTATCCTTTGATGCAATGGCGATCACTCTGTATGACTGACGGGCAAGCTTTTCTGCCTCGATATAGAAGTTGTTACGCTTTTCTTCCGTCATCGTATATACTCGGCTATCCTCGGTATAATAGCGGCAAAGCGGGAGAATACTTGAATAGTCTCCTCGAAGGCTTACGAAGAAGCCGTTTTCATAGTGGACGAGCGTGGTATCAAACGCCGATCCGCGAGTTCCGCGGTCGACATGCTCAACCATCGGATAACGCCTTTCGAGCCCGATATTATATTCACTCAGGCCCTCTGCGGCTTTGATTATCGCATCCTCCTCAGAGGTATATATATTCTCTCCGAGCACGTTATTACGCGTCAGCATTCCTGCGCCGTATTTACCCGTTGAGATAAGTGCATAGCGAAGGACTCGTGCGGCATTCTTTTTAAAGCCTCGATCATCTTTTGCATATACGTCGCCGTTTGCAAAGACCTTTTCAAGCGACATTCCGCGAATGTTGAATGCGCCTTCCTTGGGCACGATAATGCAGGTTAAGTTTTTGATATCCTCGAGCTTCGTGCTGTTTTTTATAAGTGCGCCGCGGTTAACCTCTTTTTTGCGGTTTAGCGCACCGAAAATGCCGCAGGCAAGCACTATATAGCCGAACGCCGTGTAAAACTCGCTCATTGATGATACTGCAAGCGATACTCCCGTCATAAACGACGGGAAGATTCCGTTATCTGCTTTTTCGACGAGAAGCGACATTACGGTCAAAACAAAAACCGTTGCCGTCATTGCTAGCGTCCAGCGGCGGCAGAACGTGGCAATGCGTTCAAATATTCTCAGCCTTTCGTGCGAAACGATAGGCTGATTCTTTTTCATCTTACAAACGAGCGTTTCGTTGCCGATCTCACAGCAAATTGCCTTTGCATGACCTTTGGTCACGATAGATGACGCAAAGAGCATATTTTTCTGCCCTGCGGGAGCTATATCGTGATACTCCTCAAAGCGCGCTGACTTGCGTACCGCGTGAGTTACGCCCGTCACATTAACCTCAAGGATCTCAAGATCGCTGCTCTCGACAAGGCGTGCGTCGCACGGAACTATATCGCCTGCCGATATATATATGATATCGCCGCGAACAAGCCGCCTTTGCTTTACCATATACACTCTTCCCTCACGCAGCACTTTTGCGTTCGGAAGAGCTCCCTTACCCATATCGTCAAGCACGCTTTGCGACTTCATATACGTCACCATCGCGACTGTATAATATGTCAGAAGCACCGCGAGCATTACGTACAGATTCTCGGTCTCTTCAAATATTGCGGCTATGAGAAGCACCGTCAGCATCAGAAGCGAATTGAAATCAGTCAGAAGGTGAGCAAGATAGGTCTTATAGTTTTTCTTCGGTGTCGGGTAGATATCGTTTTCACCGTCGAGCTTTCTTCGTCTGCGGACTTCATCGCGGTTAAGTCCCGTTCCGACGTTGGTGCCGAGAAGCGTTGCTGTTTGTATCGACGATTTATCGTACCATCTTTCTGCCATATCCGCTCTCCTTTCTATAGTAATGACTATTTCGGGCGACCAAAGGTCGCCCCTACAAAGTTAATTTACAGTTAAATAGTTTCAACGGTCAGCTTTTCGCCGTCGTGGTCAAGAGAAATACCGATTATATTTTCCGAATAGCCGCTAATCAGCTTATCTGCAAGCTTATCCTCGACCTCTTTTTCGATATATCTGCGCATATTTCTTGCGCCGTATTTATCACTGAAGGACGCCTCGGCAATAGCCTTTGCAGCCTTATCCGAATAGACGAACTTGATATCCTTTTCGCTCATAGCGCGTGCAAGGTCATTAAGCATAAGCTTCGCAATTTCTGCGAAGTTTTCCTTATTCAGTCTGTTGAAAACGATTATTTCGTCAACGCGGTTTATAAACTCGGGGCGCAGGAAGGTTGAAAGCGCCTTCTCTGTGCGCTCCTTATCCGAATCGTGACGGCTGCTTGAGAAACCTGCGGCTGATGAGGATACCTCTGAGCCTGCATTCGTTGTCATAACGATGACCGTGTTTTCAAAATTAACGGTTCTTCCCTGCGCGTCCGTTATTCTTCCGTCGTCAAGGATCTGAAGCAGAATATTCATTACGTCGGGATGTGCCTTTTCAATTTCGTCGAAAAGGACTACGCTGTACGGCTTACGGCGGATTTTTTCGGTAAGCTGTCCCGCCTCGTCATAGCCGACGTATCCGGGAGGAGCTCCTATGATTCTGGATACCGAGAATTTCTCCATAAATTCCGACATATCAAGACGTATAAGAGTTTCGGGTGAATCGAAAAGCTCAGATGCAAGCACCTTTACAAGCTCTGTCTTACCGACGCCCGTCGGTCCTGCGAATATAAAGGAAACGGGCTTACGCTTCGCGCTTACTCCCGCGCGGTTTCTTCTGATGGCACGGACTACGGCGTCAACTGCGTGATCCTGTCCAATTATCTTGCCTGCGATGCTTTCTCTAAGGCGTTCGAGCTTAGCAAAGTCGTTTTCCATTATCGACGATGCGGGCACTCCCGTCCATATTTCTATTACTCTTGCGAGGTCTGCGCTTGTGAGGGAAAGCTTATCCTTTTCTTCACGCAGAGAATCAAGGCGCTGATTAAGATTGATCTCCTTGACCTTAATTTCTGCAAGCTCCTCGTACTTTTTATTCTGGGCTTCCTGCTCGGTCTCCTCACGCGCCTCTATTTCGGCTTTTTGCTTGGCAACCTCTATTGCTTCCTTTTCAGCGGCTTTGAAGTCGTTCAGCACCTTGGATTTAAGTGCGACGTGAGAAAGAGCCTCGTCAAGGAGGTCTATCGCCTTATCTGGGAGATATCTGTCTGTTATATAGCGCTCCGATAGTGTAACTGCCTTATAAAGGAGCTCGTTTGACACGGTTATACCGTGGAAGCTTTCATAATAATTCTTTATGCCCTTGAGTATTTCAACGCAGTCGCTTATAGACGGCTCGTCGATCATAACGGGCTGGAAACGACGTTCGAGCGCGGCGTCCTTTTCGATGAACTTTCTGTACTCTGTAAGTGTCGTTGCACCTATAACCTGAATTTCACCGCGTGAAAGCGCGGGCTTCAAGATATTTGCTGCGTTCATACTGCCTTCAGCATCGCCGGCGGATGCTATCGTATGAACCTCGTCGATAACGAGAATAACGTTACCGAGTGCCTTTACTTCGTCGATAAGACCCTTCATTCTCGTTTCAAACTGACCTCTGAACTGAGTACCCGCAACGAGTGC
Organism: Eubacteriales bacterium; assembly: GCA_045540175.1. Lineage (GTDB taxonomy): Bacteria > Bacillota > Clostridia > Oscillospirales > CAG-272 > Colimorpha_A. The sequence continues at coordinate 22,575 of JAZQGU010000070.1, forward strand.
AGTCATATCAACGAGGTACACCTCTTTATCCTTAAGGCGAAAAGGAACATCACCCGATACGATCCTCGAAGCGAGCGCTTCCGCTACTGCGGTTTTTCCGACGCCGGGCTCACCGATGAGACAGGGGTTATTCTTCTGACGGCGGCAGAGTATCTGCATAACGCGCTGAAGCTCACGGTCGCGTCCGATTATAGCATCGAGAAGTCCATTCTTTGCCTTTTCGGTAAGAGATGTGCAATACTGATTAAGGAACTTCTTTTCCTTTTCTTTTTTATTCTGTTCGTTAGGCTTCTTTCCGGGCTTTCCTCTCATAGGCGGCATTCCGCCTGCCTGGCCGAAGATCTTCATAAAGTCTATCGCGGGAGCCTTTCCCTCCTCATCGCTGTCATCGACTACTGCGGGGAGATCATTTTCATCAACGTCGGGCTCGAGGCGGTCGAGATCGTCTTCTGAGATACCATACTGATTCATAAGAGCATCGACCTGCGCGATACCGAGGCTCTTGGCGCAACGCAGGCAATAGCCCTCGTTTTCCATTTTATCGTTTATTATTTTACCTACAAAGACTACTGCAAGTCTCTTATGGCATTTTGAGCAAAGTTGCATATTGTTTCTCCAAATTGGGTTATTGCTTATTTTATGATGTTGAATGGGTCTATACTTCCGAGGAATTTGACCACTATGGAATTTTCAATCACAGTTTCGGGAACGGTTCCGTTATAAAGGACGGAAAGGTGAGGCATCAACGCGGATATAGCTACGCTTAGTCCCCATGCGACGAGAAGTCCCGAGGCGACTCCGAGAAGTCCGCCGAGAAGCTTATCTGCGGCTTTAAGCACCGGAAGCTTAACGAATGCACATACGATCAGCGATATGACAAACAAAGCAAGATATAATGCGGCAAACACCGCAATGAACGCTACTGCCTTAGATATTCCTCTTGACAGCGGATCGCCGATTTTATGTGCTATCACGTCTACCTTTTCTTCGTCCGTCTTGCCTTGATCGTTGTTTTCGAACAATGCCGTTATTTCCTCCGGCTGAACGTCGAAGCGGTCGAGCACTTTTTTGAAGGCGGAGGGCATTTCATTTACGAGTCTGTTTATATCGACGTCATCGGAAAGAAGCGATTCGACTGCGTTTTCAGCCACCTTGACTACCGATGGATTTATATACTTATCATCCATTTTTTTAGCAAGAGGAGGGCTTAGCTTTGTGCTTCCTAATATTGCCGCGATCACGATCACGATTCCGATAACGCTCTTTACAAAGCCTTTTTTTATTCCAGATATAAAGCAGATCGCGAATGCCGCAATCACTATTAGATCTATCAAAAGTGACATTATCTTTCCCTTTCAAAATGCTGATTATTTATCAAAGCGCAGCGGCTCTGCTCCGCCCGAATAACATACGATAACGGTATTTCCGTAAAAGGCAATATCCTTGGCGTTTGGCTTGACAGGCGCTTCCTTCACTTCCTTGGAAACCGTGTCTATAAGCACCGCTCTGTCTTCAAAAAGCAGACAGACCTTTTCCTTTTGCGGAAGTATTTTTATCAGCTCGCCTTCAAGCGATTCCGTCATTATCAGATCCGCGTTTCTATCGTAAATATTTACCGTTTTATCGTAACCAAGAACCGTTGTGTTATACACCGACACCATGAGCGAGCTGTCGAGCTCAAATGCGTGGGAGGAATGGCCAGTCAGGTCAATCGTCGCGCGTTTTACTCCGCTCGGAGAATATATTACTGCGCTGTCGGAATAAACGACTGCGAGATCTCCGCTTGTCAGCCATTCGCTCTTAAGCGGAATTTTTCCCTTTTCGATTATCGTAAAATCGGGAGTTGAGCTTGATACGCCGAGTGCCATTATCTCTGTTTCAAACGATCCGTCTTTATCATACACCGATGATATAGCAAGCTTGCTTCCGCTTTCGCTCATGCTGACGGATAGGACGTATTTGTCCTTTTTTACCGTGTTCGTCAGCTTGAAATTTCGGTCGTATACGTAGACTATGCTTCTGAAGCTGTCGTCTCTTGTGACGATTGCGTATGCGCCGTTATCGGACAGATCCGCTAAGGTTATCGGGTATTTAAATCGCTCGCTGTGCAACTCTGCAAATGAGTTATACACCGAGTATGAAAACGTCGTATCGCCTCTGTCGTATATAAGCATATACTTATCCGATATTATCAGGCGCGGGTTATAGAATTTATTGGTATCGCTGTACGACAGGGCGCCCGACGGCTTATATAGCATCGTTGAGCCTGCATTGATCACCGCCAGCTCGCCTCTGTATATTCCGAACGACGACGTTGATCCGCCGCTGTATATCACAGACTCAAATTCGCTTCCCGAAAGCACGCCCGTGATATCGAGGTCCTTTAATAAATATTGGAAATTCTCGGGAGTTATGTCTGAGGAAAATGCCGTCAGCATCGTCAAAGCAAAAACGAGCGTCAAGAGTATCGAAACGTACTTAAGGATCGCATATCTGTTTGCTATCTTTATATAGTACGGGTTTTCTTTATCAAACGATCCATCGAATTTTGCCTTAGGCATAATTACCGATTTGCGTTTTTTTATCAGCTTATAGCCGGTTTTTTCCTTATTTCCTTCAGCCTGAAGTTGTTTTTTACTCTTGTCCTCCATTTTTGCCTCCTTTCTCAGTACTTAACGTCGTACAGGTACAGTCCGCAGGCGGGTGATGTCGCGCCTGCATTTTTTCTGTCCTTGCTTTCGATTATTTTCGGTATATCGTTTACGGAAATTTTACCGTCCGATACAGCTATCAGCGTTCCGACGATTATTCTCACCATATTGTACAGAAATCCGTTTCCGCGTACCGAAACCGTTACCGTTTCTCCCTCTCGGATAACCGAGCAGGAATATATTTCTCTTACAGTATCATCAATCTTTGAGCCCGCCGCCATAAATGCTCGGAAGTCGTGTTTTCCGACCAGGTGCTGCGCGGCTTCGTTCATTATTTCCGCATCGAGCTTTTTCGGAACAAAATATGCTCTGTCCTCGGAAAAGGGATCTCGCGTTGAGCTGTTACAGATAACGTATCTGTATTCCTTTTCCTTTACCGAATAGCGCGGGTGAAAGCTATCATCAGCTTCCGACGCGTCTCTTACCGATATATCGGACGGAAGATGTGCGTTCATTGCCATAGGCAGATTATTCGGCTTAATTTTTGCGTTTACGCTTTCAAGCGTTGCCTTAAAGGCGACGGCGTGGACCCCACTGTCGGTTCTCGAGCAGCCCGTAATTTTGCAGCCTTCTCCAAACAGCGTTTCCGCCGCTTCGGTCAGCTTTTCCTGTATTGAGACGCCGTTTTTTTGCTTTTGGTATCCGCAATAGTTTTTGCCGTTATATGAGATCGTCAGTAAATATTTCACGACATCTGCCTCTTATATGACCCATATCGGGAGGTAGATATTTACGATCGCGATACCGACTCCCATCACGATATTGATGGCAAACAGTACCACGTCGGAGAATCCGAAACGAGTTCTTGTCATCCTCGTTCTTCCGCTTCCGCCTCTGTAGCAGCGGCATTCCATTGCGACTGCAAGATCGCTTGCGCGTCTGAATGCCGAAATAAATAGCGGGATCAATACGGGTATCAGCGCTTTTGCGCGCTTGATAAGTCCGCCCGACGAGAAATCTGCTCCTCTCGCCTTTTGCGCGCTCATTATCTTATCGGTTTCTTCAACGAGCGTAGGTATAAAGCGGAGTGCGATCGACATCATCATTGCAAACTCGTGCACAGGTGCTTTGACTTTTTTAAGCGGAGAAAGCAGCCTTTCTATACCGTCCGTCAGCATTATGGGAGACGTAGTATATGTCAGAAGCACCGAGCTTCCCGTAATCAGGCAGATGATCCGCAGGCCCATAATAACCGCGAACACGACTCCCTCAAGGTATATCTTTACGACCTTAAGGTCTAAAAGCAACGTATCTCCGCTGTGGAAGAACACGTTATACACCGTCGTGAAGATCAGAATGAAGATCAATGGCTTCAGTCCTTTAACGATTATCTTCATCGGAACGCCCGACACTATTATCAGCGCTACCGTTACAGCAAGAAGAATTATAAAGGACATTATCGACTGACACAGAAACACAGAGATAATATACAGAAGCGAGCATATTATCTTCGTTCTCGGGTCAGCTTTATGGAGAATTGATTTGCCCGGAAAAAACTGACCGAGCGTTATATCTTTAAGCATTGCCTCGTCCTCCCATCTTTGAAAGGATCTCGGCTTTTGCCTCGTCGACCGTGAAGATATCAGTCCTTACGTCGACTCCCTTATTTTTTAGGGAAAGCATAAACTTCGTTATCTGCGGTATATCAAGTCCTACCGACATAAGCTTATCGGATTCCGAGAAGACCTCGCGGCAGCTTCCCTGCATAAATACTTCGCCGCCGTTCATAACGATCAGACGATCGGAATAGCGTGCCATATCCTCCATACTGTGGCTGACTATGATAACCGAATTCTTTCTTTTTCTCTGGTACGAATATATTCCGCCGAGGATCTCCTCGCGTCCCACCGGGTCAAGGCCTGCCGCCGGCTCATCAAGAATGAGCACGTCCGGATCCATTGCCATTACTCCCGCTATTGCAGCGCGGCGCTTCTGTCCGCCCGAAAGGTCAAAGGGGGAGACGTTCAGGTATCTTTCTTCAAGTCCGACGAAGAGCGACGCTTCTTTTATACGGCGGTCGATCTCGTCCTTATCTAGACCCATATTTTTCGGCCCGAACGCGATATCCTCGTATACCGTATCCTCAAAAAGCTGATACTCGGGATACTGGAAAACGAGCCCGACCTTATGGCGCAGAGTCTTCAGGTCATAGCCCTTTTCGGCGATATTTTTACCGTCGAAGCAGACCTGTCCCGAAGTTGGAGACAGAAGTCCGTTCAAGAGCTGAACCAGAGTTGATTTGCCGCATCCCGTATGACCGATAAGTCCCGTTATGCAGTTATCTTCAATTTCGATATTTATATTTTTAAGTGCATCCTTACGGAAGGGGGTGCCTTCGCTGTAAGTGTAATTTACATCTATCAGCTTCAGTTTCGTCATTTTTTAAGCCGCGCGGAAATGATTTCCGCCCCCTCCTCTTCTTCAAGAATATCGGAGGGAAGGGTTATCCCCTCGATAGACAGATCATAGAAGAGCTCCGTTACTTGCGGTACGTCAAGACCTGCCTGGCGAAGCTTTGCAACGTGCGAGAAGACCTCTTTCGGAGTGCCGTCGAGGAATACCTCGCCCTCGTTTATAACGACGACTCGGTCTGCCTTTACTGCCTCGTCCATATTATGGGTTATATGGATCACGGTAATGCCCTGCTCCTTATTGAGCTTTGAAATCGTATTCATTACTTCTTTTCTTCCCTGGGGGTCGAGCATTGCCGTCGACTCGTCGAAGATTATGCACTCCGGCTCCATTGCGATAATTCCCGCAATAGCGACTCTCTGCTTCTGTCCGCCCGAAAGACGGTGCGGCGCGTGTAATGCGTATTCGGACATTCCCACTGTCTTAAGCGCCCGGTCGACTCGTGCTCTTATCTCCGTCGGCTCGACTCCGAGATTTTCCGGTCCGAATGCGACGTCCTCCTCGACTATGGTAGCGACAAGCTGATTATCGGGGTTCTGAAAGACCATTCCGACCTTTCTTCTGATTTCAAAAAGCTCGTTTTCGGTGAGCATCGGGTCTGTTATATCAAGCCCGTCTATATATATTTTTCCTGCATCGGGCGAAAGTATCATATTGAGCAGCTTTGCAAAGGTGCTCTTGCCCGATCCGTTATGTCCGAGGACACAGACAAATGATCCCTTCTCTATTTCAAGAGAGAGATTCTTCAGCACGTAGTGCTTGTCTATTACGTCTTCGTCATCGTATGTGAAGATCAGATCTTCAACCTTAATAAAGGGTTCTGACATTTTATTTCCTTCGGTAATTCTTATTTGTCCAAATTTTTATTTCGTCCATCTTGAGGACGCTCCGCACGGGAGCGACCAGCCCGTCTGCTTGACGGGAAGCCCGATCTCATCTGAGACCACATTTCCGCCGTGGCGCGGAATTATATTTTTTCCGACAATATATCCCATCGTAGACGCCGAAAGCCCCGTCGTATACGAATTGAGCAGGAAAAACAGCGGATTATCGGAAAGAAGCGTTGATGCGAGGGCTACGAAGCTATCGATATTATCTTCAAGCGTCCATTTTTCTCCGTTTGGTCCGCGTCCGTACGACGGCGGATCCATTATGATAGCATCGTAGGTATTGCCTCTTCTCTTCTCTCTTTCGGAGAATTTGAAGCAATCGTCGACAATATACCTTATGGGAGCGTCGCTTAGACCGCTTAACGCCGCGTTTTCCTTTGCTCTTTGCACCATTCCCTTTGACGCGTCGACGTGGCAGACAGATGCGCCCGCCTTTGCCGCCGCGACTGTTGCTCCGCCCGTATATGCGAAGAGGTTGAGCACCTTTATCGGGCGGTTCGCGTTCTTAATGAGATCGGAGAACCAGTCCCAGTTTACCGCCTGCTCGGGAAACAATCCCGTGTGCTTGAAGCCCATCGGCTTTATCGAGAAGGTAAGATCTCGGTAGTTTATATTCCATTCCTCTGGAAGCTTGTTTTCGTTCCAGCTTCCGCCGCCGCTTTTTGAGCGGTTATATACCGCATCTGCCTTTTTCCATCCCGAATGTGCACGGCAATTCTTCCATATTACCTGTGGGTCGGGGCGGATCAACGTATATTCTCCCCACTTTTCAAGACGGCATCCGTCCGAGCAGTCGAGGAGTGAGTAATCCTTCCAGTTGTCAGCTGACCACATATATTAGTCCTCTTGTGTATTAAAAATGTCGAGCTGGTTTCCGCTGACGGTATTATTTCCGTACGGAATACCCAGGTGCTCGTATGCAAGGCGCGTTACGCATCTGCCTCGCGGTGTACGGCTTAAGAATCCGATCTGCATAAGGTACGGCTCGTATACGTCCTCTATCGTTATTGCCTCCTCACCGACTGTTGCGGCAAGAGTATCAAGACCGACGGGGCCGCCGCCATAGAACTTGATTATTACTTCAAGCATTCTTCTGTCGACTGCATCGAGTCCGAGCATGTCGATTTCGAGCCTGTTAAGCGCGTAATCGGCGATGTCACGGTCGATAACTCCGCTTCCCTTGACCTGCGCAAAATCGCGCACGCGCTTAAGAAGCCGATTTGCGATTCTGGGCGTACCGCGGCTGCGCGAAGCGATCTCCTTTGCGCCGTATTCGTCTATCGGGATATTGAGTATTCCCGCACTTCTCTTTACGATGGTCGCAAGCTCGTCCACGGTATAGAGTTCAAGCTTCAAAACTACGCCGAAACGGTCGCGGAGCGGAGTAGCTATCTGTCCTGCTCTTGTCGTTGCGCCGATAAGAGTGAATTTCGAAAGGCTGAGCGGAATACTTCTTGCCGCAGGGCCTTTGCCGATTATGAGGTCGACTACGTAATCCTCCATTGCCGGATACAGTATTTCCTCAACGGTTTTCGGCAGGCGGTGAATTTCGTCGATAAAGAGAATATCGTTTTCGCCGAGGTTTGTGAGAATAGCAACGAGGTCGCCGCCCTTTTCGATCGCGGGGCCCGATGTTACTCTTATATTCACTCCCATTTCGTTTGCGATTATTGCCGAAAGAGTCGTTTTACCGAGTCCGGGAGGGCCGTAAAGAAGTACGTGATCGAGAACCTCGCCTCTGCTCTTTGCGGCGTCGATATAAATTTTGAGCTGCTCTTTTGCCTTTTCCTGACCGATATACTCGTTTAGGGTCTTAGGGCGGAGGGTCGGCTCGTTTTCTCTGTCCTCACTTTCCGAGAAGGACGAGGAAACTATGCGAGACTCAAAGTCATATTCAAATTCGCTGTCAAATTCTGCCATTATTCCCTCTCCTTACTTCATAAGCTTTGTGAGCGCGTTTCTTATCAGCACCTCGACATCAAGTGACGGGTCGAGTCCTTTGAGCGCGAATGCCGCTTCGCCTCTTGTATAGCCGAGGACGAGAAGTCCGTCGGTTGCGGCGGCGATATTGCTTGAGCCCGTGTTTGCCGAAACGATTTCGATTTCGTAATCGGAATCGGGCGAAAGCTCCTTTCCGACCTTATCCTTGAGCTCGAGAATGATCCTCTGTGCGGTTTTTGATCCGATGCCCTGCGCCTTCGCTATTGCCTTTGAGTCGCCGTTTACGACTGCCTGCGCAAAGCGCTCGGGCGACATAAGCGAAAGGATCGAAATTGCCGATTTTGCGCCGACACCCGATACAGATATGAGCATTCTGAATGAAGCGAGCTCCTCGAGTGTATAGAAGCCGTAGAGCTCCATTGCGTCCTCCTTAACGCTCAGATGCGTGTAGAGGCGTACGTTTGCTCCGAGCTTTCCTGCCAGCTTTCCGAGGGTGTTTCCGCTGATATTTAATCTGTATCCTACGCCCTGCGCGTCGATCACTGCGTTTACGGGATCGGCAAGGATCAGCTCGCCGCTTATGTAGTAGTACATACTTTACTCCTTACTTTACGTTGTAATAGCCCTTGATGCGCGATGCGCCCGTATGTGCGTGGCATATCGCTATCGCAAGCGCATCGGCGGTATCGTCGAGCTTCGGCATTTTTTCAAGCTTCAAAATGGTCTGAACCATCATCTGCACCTGCTTTTTTTCCGCTTTTCCGTAGCCGACGACCGATTGCTTGACCTGAAGAGGTGTATATTCAAATATTCCTATTCCCTTTTTCTTTGCGGCGAGAAGCGCTACGCCTCTTGCCTCGGCAACCGAGATACCGGTCGTTATGTTGTTCGTGAAGAAAAGCTCCTCGATCGCCATTTCTGCCGGGCGATACTTTTCTATCAGCGCCGTCATTCCGTCGTATATCATACTGAGCCGATCCTCGACCTTCGTGTGTGCAGGGGTCGTTATCGCGCCGTATGCTATTGTTGTAAAGACACCTTTTGTACAGTCAATTACTCCGTAACCGACTATCGCCAGCCCCGGGTCGATTCCTAAAATTATCATTCCTTGCCTCTCTTTTTACAGATACAAACACTTAAGGCATTATAATTCATACTATTATATCACATATAGAGTCAATAGTCAAAAGGTATTTGTAAATTTTTATATTATTATATATTTTATTTAAATGTGTTTACACGGGCGGGAAATTGTGGTATAATTACTATAATTATTATTTTCGAGGAAACAAATGAAAACGAAACTAAAATCATACCTTTCGAGGTTTAACGTCTGGAGAAGGGAGCACAGCTTCCTTTTCCTTGCATTTATAATTCCCGTTCTCATTATGTGGATGATCTATATCGCTCTTGAGGTCTTCCCTTTCGGAACGAATTCCGTGCTCGTTCTTGACCTTAACGGTCAGTACGTCAATTTCTTTGCCGACCTTAAAAACAAGCTTCATGAGGGCGGATCGTTCCTTTATTCGTGGACAAGATCCATGGGCGGCGAGTATATGGGAATTTTCGCTTACTACGTATCGAGCCCCTTTTCCTTCCTTGTTGCTCTGTTTTCTCACAGTAACATAACTGAGGCTATCCTTCTTATAATTCTCCTTAAGGCGGGATCGATGGGTCTTACGATGTCGTATTACCTTAACGAATCATATAAGACGACACCTTTAAATACTATGATATTCTCGACCTGTTACGCTCTTTCGGGTTATGCGGTCGTTATGGCAAACAACACGATGTGGTTTGACTGTCTTATATATCTGCCGCTCGTCACTCTCGGAATCGAGAGGATAATCAAGCGCGGCGACTTCAAGCTATTCGTAGTTTCCCTTTCCATGTGTCTGCTTACATCATTCTATATCGGGTACATGGTCTGCATTTACGTTGCTCTTTACTTCTTCTGCTACTATCTTGCCAGCAGTCACAGACACGGAAACAATTTCTGGCTTGAGGATAATCATTTCTTCAAGTCGTTTGGAAGAATCATTCTGTATTCCGGAATTGCCATTGCGATTTCCGCAATAATCATTCTCCCTGCGTACACTTCGCTTCAATTCGGTAAGAACACCTTCTCAGATCCCGATTTTTCCTGGACTCAGCGCTTTGACTGGCTTGATTTTGTCGTCAGACTACTCCCCGGATCTTACGATACCGTCCGTCCCGAGGGACTTCCATTCGTTTACTGCGGAATCATCACTCTTCTGCTTCTGCCGATCTATTTTATCACTTCCCGCATAAACTGGCGTGAGCGTATGATGAACGGCGTGCTTCTTTCTTTATTGTTGTTCTCGTTCAACATCAATGCTCTCGATATGATGTGGCACGGCTTCCAGAAGCCTAACTGGCTTAACTACCGTTACAGCTTTATTTTCATATTCCTCATTCTCGTTTGTGCCTACAAGGCGTATTCTAATCTCCAACACGCTAACTTCAAAAACGTCGCTATAACTGGCGGTATACTCGTGTTGCTCGTTGCGATCATTCAAAAGCTTGATTACAAAAACGTTGACAATTTCAAGACTGTCTGGTTCTCGATAATCGCAATCGGTGTTTTCTGTGTCGCTCTTTACTTCGTTTACCGAAAGAAATACCGCGAAATGGGAACTGCCGTCGTTTTACTGCTTGTTTGTGCCGAGCTTTTCGGCGCGGGACTTATGAACGCAGTCGCTCTTGACGAGGACGTTCTTATGTCATCCCGTGATTCCTACAACAACTATTATGAGGCCGTCTTCCCGATGGTCAACTACGTTAAAAAGCACGATAAATCGCCGTTCTACCGTATGGAAAAGAATTTCCACCGCCAGAACAACGGCCGTACAAACGACGCAATGACTCTCGGTTACTACGGTATTTCTAACTCTACCTCGACCCTTAACAAATCAGTAATTGAGCTTCTCCACCGTTACGGATATGCATCCCGCTCTCATTGGTCTCAGTACCTCGGCGGAAATCCCGTTTCCGACGCTTTTATCGGAATCAAATACGTCATTTCAAACGAGAAGATCGACAACCAGGTTTGGAATGAGGTCCACACAATGGACGTAAACGATATCTATAAGGACTACATTATCGGAAGTCCCGACAAGCTTTATCTTTACGAGAATCCCTATGCTCTTTCGCTTGCCTACGGTTCGTCTGACAAGATGCTGGATTTTGAGATAACCGACTATGAAAGCCCGTTCTACCTTTTCAACTCCATGGCGGGTGCGATCAAAGGCTACGACGGCGACGTTGAGCTTTTCCGTCCGCTTTATATTGATGATACCGTTTTTACAAACATCAGAACCGATTTCTCCACCAATCACAAGAAATTCAGTGCGAGAAGCAGCGGTACAGCGAAGATAGACTACAAGGTCTCGGTAAATGCGGGCGAAGCGGTTTATATGTACATTCCTACCGACTATCCGAGAGAATGTAAGCTTTCGGTAAACGGTAACTTTGTTGGATATTACATGGGCAACAAGAGCGACTGTATTCAGTATCTCGGAGTCTTCGACGAGGATCAGATGATAACAGTTACTCTGACTCTCGACGACGAGCCTATCTATATCAGAAACAACCAGGATTATTTTTTCTCGCTCGATACCGAGCTCTTTAAGGAGACCTTCTCCGAAATAGCTGAGTCTAACCTCAATATCACAAAATTCGAAGAGGATTACATTGAGGGTAAGGTTACCATATCCGAGGGTCAATCTCTTCTCTGCACCTCAATAACCTTTGATGAGGGTTGGATAGTTGAGGTCGACGGCAAAAAGGCTGATCTTATAAAGATAAACGACAGCCAGATTGCAGTTAAGATCGGTGAGGGTACTCACAAGGTCACCTTTACCTACCGTCCGAAGTGCTACGTTTACGGATCTGTTATCTCGGTCATCGGACTTCTTTCCTTTGCGGGCGCTATAGCCTATCAGGAGATCAAGAAGGAAAGAGACAAGAGAAAATGGGCGATGCAAAATAATATATTCTAAAGAATAAGCCCTTGGCATTCCGTCAATCCTTTTATTACCGAAATATTGGGAGTGACGATATGCAAGGGCTTAACAAATACGAAAATAACGGCTTTCACGGATATGTTTTCATGGCGTCCTGCGGGGTGCTATTCGGGGCTTTAATTGAAGCTCTTTATCCCGAGAGAGTGATGTTTATAGCTTCACTCATTATGGGAATCTATTTTGTCATTATTCATAAGATCAACCGCGCGATCGAAGGCGAGCCGATATATACCAAGGCACTTATTTCGACCTTTGCCATTGCTGCCGTTGAGCTTGCGGTCGGGATCATCACCAACCGCGTTCTGCATCTGCATTTGTGGGATTTTTCCGACAGCTATTTTCACCTGCTCGGGCAGATATGTCCCCGTGAATCGATTATACGCTTGATAATCGCGTTTCCCGTTATATATCTAAGTAAATTTGCCGATATAATACCTTTACTGACAGGAGGAGCACCAAATGGCGAAAAAGAAAAACAAAAAGAAAAAATATAAGCTCAAAGGGGCACGGATGCTGATCGCCCTGCTGCTTATTATTTGTGCGGCAGTCGCGCTTAAAACAATTCCCGGCGCTTGGGAATTTCTTTCCAAATATTTGCCGTTTATTGAGGAGCCGAGAGAAATTACCGTTCCCGACGGCGAAATGGCTGTTCACTTTCTCGACGTCGGTCAGGGCGACTGTTCTCTCATCGTTATGCCGAACGGGCAAACGGTGCTGATAGACGCCTCCACCAAGGATGAAGCGGATAACATTCTCGAATACATATCGAATCAGAACGTAACTCATATCAGCTATTTTATTCTCACGCATCCTCACGCCGACCACATCGGAAGCGCACAGAAGATCGTTGAAACGCTGAGTATCGGAAAGATCGTTATGCCTGACGTTCAGACCGATACTGCGACATTTGAAAAGCTTCTTATCGCTATAGACAAGAAAAATATTCCCGTACATATTGCAAAGGTCGGAGACATTATATCACTTGAAAACGCAAATATGAAGATCCTCGGCCCCGTCAAAAAGACCGACGATCTCAACAATATGAGCATTGTTCTGAGGTTTGATTACGGTAAAACTTCTTTTGTATTCACGGGTGATGCCGAAAAGCCGTCGGAGGCTGATATGCTCGATAAGTTCTCTTCTTCCGAATTCCGCGCTGACGTCATCAAGATCGGTCATCACGGCGCGAGCACGTCAAGCTCTACTGAGTTTTTAAGTGCAATTAAGCCTGATTATGCAGTCATAAGCTGCGGCAAGGACAATTCCTACGGCCATCCGCACACCGAGACGATAAACACGCTGAACAGTCTCGGAATCAAGTATTTCCGAACCGACAAGGTCGGAAACATCGTTTTTTCAAGTGACGGAGAAAAGGTCACTCTCCTCCGTCCTGCAGCGTAATACATAATGATCCCTCGGCAGTTGCCGAGGGATCTTCTTTTTACCGTGGCTCAATCATCGAGTTGCCTGTCAGCTCATAGAGATTTCCGAAGCGATAGCCCATACCCTCAAGAGTTGTCAAAAACTCATCGAGAATTGCGGCGTTAGTACTTGAAGTCGGGTGCAGAAGAAGCACTTCTCCGTTGTGAAGCCGAGTCATAAGCTTATTCATCGCCTTTTCATACGACATCTGTCTATTGTTATCCCAGTCGTCGTAGGCACAGCTCCAGAATATTGTCTTATATCCAAGCTCGGATGCCCACTTCAGGTTTTCAAGATTGAATTTACCTTCGGGCGGGCGGTAAAACGGACACAGCTCTTTTCCAACAGTTTCAAGCATTACACTATTCAGCTCGTCAAGCTCTTTTTTGAATTCCTCTATACTCGTGATTTTCGTCATATCCTTATGATTTGACGTGTGATTACAGACAAGGTGACCCTCGTTTACCATTCTCAGAACGAGGTCGGGATTCTTTTTTATGAGATTTTTAAGGATGAAGAATGCGCCGCGTGCGTCATGCTTTTGCAGAGTATCGAGGATCTTCTCGATATTTCCGTTTTCATAGCCGCAGTCAAAGGTAAGGTATATCACCTTATCATCTTCCGTCGCATTTTCGTCAAGATAGTATCCGCCGTGATCCTTAATAAAGGAAAATTCAGCCGGAAGCGGAGGCGGGTTTCCGCTTTCGCTTTTTTTACAGTACCAGTTAAAGCAGTTCGAATTATTTGAAGCGTTAAGAACAGAGCCGCCTGATGCGTAACCGATAACCGGTAATGATAACGCAAGCAAAAGCGCCGTTATGACCTTCATTTTCATCTCGTTCCTCCGCATTATTGTTTCGCGGCTTTGTGCCGCAACGTTATTTTGTCTTTTTTAACGCGCAAAATTCGAGAAAAATGTTGGTTTTCGGCGGTATTTTTACCTGTCGGTTTATTTTTTTGACCACTTGAGCACAAAATATTTACTTTTTTTCACGTTTGTGCTATCATTAAAACACCAAAGGCAAAGGAGGGATGAAATGAAGTTGCGCACTGTTATATGCGACAGCGGCGAAGATGAGGTCGTTATCTCTTGCAAGGAGCGAAACGACAGCGTCGTCTTTTTGGAAGACCTTATCAAAAACGCAATAAGTCATAACGATTCGCTATTGCTTTCATCGGGTGATGTTCAGTATTTCATCCCGATAAAGGAGATCGTCTTCTGCGAAAGCTTCGACGGACGAACAGTTTGTCATACCAAGGACAAGGTTTTAAACTCGTCTTACAAGCTGTTTGAACTTGAAAAGATACTTTCGCCCGTCTTTTGCCGAGCGTCGAAATCCACCCTTATAAACTGCCGTGAGGTGTACTCCGTCAGAAAAAATCTTGCAGGCCCGTCTGAGATCGCTTTCCGCTCAACGCCGAAAAAAGCGTATCTCTCGCGGAGCTACTACAAGATGTTTATGGAAAGAATGAATGAAACGAGGTTATAATTATGGAATACGAAAAGGATTACGTTACTAAAAAAGGAAATACCTTCCACATCAAGCTGTCAGCAAACCGACTTGTTTTCGGACTTTTGTTCATCGCTTGTGCTGTATGCATTATTCTTGACGCTGTCGGCGTTTCTCTCGGGTTTTTGAGCGGTATTCCGGCGTGGGTAATGATTCTTACGGTTATTAATTTGATCTGGCTCTTTGATGAAATAATAAAGCTGAAGCTTTCGGAGATCTTCTTCCCTATCGCGTTCATTTTTATGCTTCTTGAAAAGTATATTGCAAAATGGTGCGGGCTTGAAAAAAGCAATATCATAAACAACTGGCTGGTTTTCCTTTGTGCGATCCTCCTTTGTATTGGCGCAAAGCTTATAACTCCCAAAAAAAAATTCAGATTCACAAAACAGTTTTCTAAAGTCAAAAGTCATAAGAGCTCATGCGGCACCGCCTCGACGATCTACGTCGACTGTGCTTCTGACGAAGATACAGTCACCGTAAAAAATGAGCTTGGCTCTTGCAACGTCTATTTTTCCAACGTTGAAAGCTACGAAGGAAATAAAACGCTCTACGTCGAAAATGAGCTCGGTTCGATGATAATTCACGTTCCGTCAGAACTCCGCATTGCTTCATCAATTTCAAACGAGCTCGGATCGGTCACCGAGCCCGAGGATAAAGGCAACGGCGACAAGGTTATTCGCATAACCGGAACCAACGAGCTCGGTTCGCTTCGGATCACGAGAGTTTAAGTAAAAAACAGCCGCTTTGCGGCTGTTTTTTTGATACAAAAATCTCTTGTATTTTATTTCAAAATATTGTATAATGATCGGGTATGATACGAAAGGAAGATCAATATGAATATTAAAGAAATATCTGAAATCAGACGCCGCTTTAAGGTCGAGAGAACGAATATCTCCCGCATCCGAGGCGCGCTTATAAATGAAAAAAAGGAAATTATTTCCCGATTTGATCAATCACTTAATATTATCAGCGAGGAAGAAGCTGAGGCGGTGCTTAAAACGCTGAAAAAGGTGCTTTCGGGCTCGCTTAACAAGAATCTTATTGATATTGCTTTCACAAATCAGCAGGTTCTTGACAGCTCAGAGCATAGGATGCTGTCTGCACTCAAGGCATCGTCGCTTGCCGATGACAAGGCGATAGAGGAGCTTATTGAGTCTGTCAGGATCTCATATAAATGCGATGGGAATTATCTCATTATTCTCGGCTCGGATGCTTACGACGTACCAAGCTACGGCTCCGACGGCAACAAAAAAGAGGACAGCGGCGAGCTTTACTCCTACATAGTCTGCGCTATCTGCCCACTCAATATGACAAAGTCCACTCTCGGCTACAAGCTGACAGAAAATGCGATAAAGAACAATCTTCCCGATTGGGTCATCGGTGCGCCCGATGCGGGCTTCCTCTTCCCTGCATTCGACGGAAGAAAGAGCAATATTTACAATGCTCTTTTCTACAACCGCGACAAAAAGGACAACAAGGCGGAGCTTATAGAAGCCCTCTTCCGCCGTGAGGCTCCTATGGCTGTTGCGATCCAGAAACAGGTGTTCACAAACATATTCAGAGATGCTATTGCCGAAGAATGCAGTATTGACGTTGTCAAGGACGTTCAGGATCATCTCGGTCAGCTCATAGAAGAACATAAGGCACTGAAGGATCCCGAGCCGCTTACTGTTTCGAAGTCAACTGTGAGTGATATCCTCAAAAACTGCGGTATTAACGAAGAAAAGGTCACCGAGTTTGAAGCACAGTTTGACCAAAGCTTCGGCGAAAAGGCGACCGTATCTCCTGAGAATATCTTAAACATAAAGCAGTTTGAGGTCAAGACTCCCGAGGTTTCGATAAAGCTTGCTTCCGATATGTCCGATCTCGTTGAAACGAGGGTCATCGACGGGCAGAAGTTCATTATGATCCGTGCTGACGGAATCGTTGAAGTTAACGGCGTAGAGATCAACATAAAATAATATTAAAGGCTATGTTGCAGCAGCAGCATAGCCTTTGTTTTTACAGATATGAGAAGAGGAAACGGTTACTGCGGGAATCAAGCGCTGTATAATCCGGGATCTCATAACGGTTATCATTTGAGTCTCTGATGATTACACGGTTCGTTCCGTAGAGCTTCTTGATGTCGCTATGGCGGTTACGTATCTGGAAGGTTATTACACCTCTGTCGGTATCTACCTTCCACTTAAGAACACCGAATTTATCCTCGCATTCAAGCAAATGGAATATTTTCGGAATCATGTAGTATTCTTTGAAGCAGTCTTCAAGGACCTTTCTCGAATCCTCGTCTATTTCGTCGAGATTTCGGACAAATCCTACCTCTTTTTCGCTTTTATCGAGAAGAGTTATATACATATCACTATTCGAAAACGGGAAAAGCTTTCTGGGCTCGAGGTCTTCTACCACGCTGCCGTCCTTTTTGATAAGACGGACGAGGTAAAGGTCTGTGCGCTCGAGACGACCTGTATATTTATCAATATAAAATCGTGCCATATCCTTCCCTCCTTATGCGAAGTTCTCTGCCTTACGGCTTTCGGCAAGCTTATCGGACATAGACTGGATCTGTACGAGGCGATAGTATTTGCCCTCCTTAGCCATAAGCTCCTCGGGAGTGCCGCACTCGATTATTTCGCCGTTATCGACGACAACTATCTTGTTTGCCTTAGACAGCGTCGAAAGACGGTGCGCTATCATAAGCGTCGTTCTTCCGCTGATAAGCTGTTCTATTGCTTCCTGTATCAGATGCTCGGTCTCTGAGTCGACCGATGCGGTTGCTTCGTCAAACACCAGTATCTTAGGGTTACGGAGCATCGCTCTTGCGATGGAGATTCTCTGCTTTTCACCGCCCGATAGTCCTACACCGCGTTCGCCGAGGACTGAATCGTAGCCGTCGGGCTGACGGACGATAAATTCATGCGCGTTTGCTATATCAGCGGCATTGATGATCTCGTCAGGCGAGAAGTTGCTGTCGCCGTATGCGATATTATTGTATATCGTATCATGGAACATCTGCGGCTCCTGCTGTACGTAGCCGATGCTTGAACGGTAATAGTGCATATCAATGTCTCTTATATCAACGCCGTCGATCATTATCTGACCCTCGTAATGGTCATAATAGCGAAGGAGCAGGTTGATAAGTGTCGATTTGCCCGAACCTGTAGTTCCGACGATTCCGACGATATCGCCGGGCTCTATTGTAAGATTTATATTCTTCAGCGTTTTCTTCGTGCGGTCGAATGAGAAGTTCACGTTTTTAAACTCGATCCTTCCGCCGAGGTTGACGTCTGTCATTCCCTTTCCGAAGTCATGCTCAGGCTCTGCGTCAAGAATATCCATTATTCTTTCAAGAGCTGCCATTGCGCTCTGCATCGAGTCGGAAAGGTTTGCAAAGAAGTTTACGGGACCGTAGAACATACTTGCGTAGGAGATGAAGGAAACGAGAAGACCTACCGAGATGGACCCGCCGTTACCCGTCGATATTCCGTCAATAACGAGGTTTCCGCCCAGCGCCCAGATAACTACGCTTCCGCAGCTGATCAGGCAGTTTACTATTGCGGGATACGAGTTGAGTATCTTACCCGCTTTGGTGTCTATTGTGCGCCATTCTTCAACAGCGCTTGCGAAGCGCTCGGTAGAGCGTTTTTCGTTAGTATAAGACTTGATTACTCTGATACCGGGAATACTGTCGGTCAGGACCGATGTTACTCCCGACGAGCGTCTCCATATTCTTCTGTAAAATGGCGCTATCTTTTGTCTGAATATTCTTGCGCCGATAACGACGAGCGGAACTGGAGTAAGCGAATAAAGCGTCAGCTTCCAGTTTATACACAGCATAACGATAACTATACCGATCAGCGTAAAGAACTGTACTACGACTTCCTGCGTTATTCGCAGCATAAACGACTGTATTGTTGCCGTATCGCCGCTTATACGGTTTATGACCGCACCCGTTGACGTTTTATCGTAAAAGCGCATAGGAAGATACTGCGCCTTTTCGTACACTTCGCATCTGAGGCGTGCGATTATCTTATTTCCCGAGACTCTCAAAAGATATCCGCGTATACCGCCGAACAAATGCTGAACCACATGAACGCATACCAAGGATACTACCACTACTGCAAGCATCTGGCGGTTTTTATCCGGAATTATATCGTCAACGAGGGTTTTCGTCAAAAGCGGCGGGACTAGCGCGAGAGCTGTTGTGATTACCGATATCACGACGGAGATCGTGAGAACTACCATCTCAGGACGGAGATATTTCCAAAGCTTTTTGAATACTCTGCCCTTGTCCATACAATGGATACAGGGGACGCCCGGTGCAGAAAGAGTTCTGCCGCATTTAGGACATACCGAAAGCAACTTATCATACACAGCCTGCATAATGGAAAGTGCTTCCTCGGTGCTTTCACCGTCGCGTATATCCGTGACGTACTTCGCCGCAGCGTCGCAAAGAGCAGTTACGGTAAAGGTAAACCTGAACAGGTCGTGCGTTTTACCGTCCAAGGTCTTGACACGCATCATTCCGTTTCCGTACATACGCTTACAGTATATACTGTCAACGTCGGAAAATGCAAAGCGCGCCGACTCTTCATTATTTCCGAAATCATAAGTGAATATCTCGGAATCGGTTGCAAGAAGCACGCAAGTGCTATACTTTGCCTGATTTGAAATTTCTCCCACGACTGCGAAACGGATCGGCTTTTCTTCGGTTCCCAATGAACGAATGGTTTGAATCTGAGCTTCTGTTAATTTCTGGTTTATAAGCAAACTATCCATCACATTTGGCCGCCTAAAATGGCGCTCTCCTTTATTTGGTTAAGACATTTTACTACACATTAATCGGGTTGTCAATGTTTTTTTGAATATTTTTTAACATTATTTTTTTGCAAAAAAAGCGAGCCGTTTTGTGACGGCCCGCATATTTTTTATTCCTCTGTTTTCGCTTCTGCGATGATCTTCTGAGCGATGTTTCCGGGAACCTCTTCGTAACGAACGAACTTGTAAGTAAAGCTTCCCTTGCCCTGCGACATAGCGCGGAGAACGATCGGGTAATCGGTCATTTCGGCCTGAGGAGCTTCTGCTTCAACGAGCTGATATCCCTTCTTTCCTGCGATATGGTCCATACCGAGAACGCGACCGCGGCGCTTATTAAGATCGCCTATAACGTCACCGACGAGAGATTCTGGAACTGTGATCTTAAGAGTTCCGACCGGCTCGAGAAGAACGGGGTTAGCGTTGATAAGCTCCTTATAAGCCAGGTTAGCCGCAAGCTTGAACGCCATTTCGGAAGAGTCGACGTCATGGTACGAGCCATCGTAAAGATCAGCGGCAAGACCTACCATCGGATAACCCGAAAGAACGCCCTTAGCCATTGCTTCGGTAAGTCCCTTTTCAACTGCGGGGAAATAGTTCTTCGGAACTGCTCCGCCGACTACGCTTTCGGTAAAGGTAAGGCCTTCCTCTTCACTCGGAGAGAAGGTTATACGAACGTGACCGTACTGTCCGTGTCCGCCCGACTGCTTCTTATGCTTTCCTTCTGCCTGGATGCGCTTCTTGATAGTCTCGCGGTATGCGAGCTTCGGCTTGCTGAGCTCAACGTCTACCTTGTTTCTATCCTTCAGCTTATTTACGATGATATCGAGGTGGATATCTCCGAGACCCGAGATAAGGAGCTGCTTCGTTTCAGCGTTGTTCTCAAAGAAGATGGTCTTATCCTCGTCACGCAGACGCGCGATACCGGTTGCTATCTTATCTTCATCGCCCTTGCTCTTGGGAGCGATAGCCATAGTCATATATGCCTTCGGGAAGGTGATCGGCATATATGGCTTCATATCCATATTTGTAAGAGTATCGTTTGTTGCGGTATCGTTAAGCTTCTGGATCATACCGATATCGCCGCAGGACAGCGATTCGACTTCCGTAGTCTTCTTTCCTCTTACCTCGTAGATGTGACCGAACTTTTCGGTAGCACCTGTACGGAGGTTTTTAAGGGACATAGTATTGTCGAGGTTACCCGACATTACCTTGAAGAAGGTCTGCTTACCGAAGGAATCGGCTACAGTCTTGAATACGAATATTGCGGGCTCGGTGCCTTCCTTATCGATTGCAACGTCGTTACCCTCGTTATCGGTCTCGACCTTTTTAGCGGTATGGCGGGGATAGGATTCGTTGATAGTATCAAGAAGTGTCGCAACACCCCACATCTTTCCTGCAGATCCGCAGATAACGGGACATATCGAGCCATCAATAATTCCCTGATGGATCGCTTCTACAGCTTCCTCACGAGTGATCTCCTCGCCTGCGAAATACTTTTCCATAAGCTCGTCGCTCGTTTCGGCAATAGCTTCAAGAAGCATATCTCTATACGTGTCTACGTCGTTCTTGAATTCGTCCGGGATTACTCCTTCAGTGTACGAGCCGTCTTTACTGAATACACGGGTCTTAAGATCGATAAGATTAAGGAATCCCGTAACGGCACCGTTTTCAACCATCGGAATAAAGAGAGGACATATACGCTTGCCAAAGTGCTCACGAAGCTGATCGAACACCTTACGGAAACGGCACTCGGGATCGTCGAACTTATTTACGAATACGGATTTGGGAAGTCCTGCCTCGGTCGCATATTCCCATGCGAGCTCCGCGCCGACCTCTACTCCTGCCTTACCGTCAACCACGATAAGAGCTGCGTCTGCTACTCTTACTGCCTGTTTGACTTCGCCGACAAAATCGAGGTATCCGGGGGTATCGAGAAGATTTATCTTAACGTCCTTCCAAATTACAGGGGCAACTGCTGACTGAATCGAGAAGCCTCTCTTGATCTCTTCGGGATCAAAGTCACAGACAGTATTTCCGTCGGGAGTCTTTCCGAGACGGTCTGTTGCCTTCGAAAGATAAAGCATTGCCTCGGCAAGGGATGTTTTTCCTGAGCCGCCATGACCGAGAAGGCAGACATTGCGAATTTGTGCTGTTGTGAACTTGTTCATAGGTTTAATTCTCCTTGTGTATAATACATGATGTTTTTCGTCTGAAAAAGCATCACCTTTTCAATTATATAACACTTTTTGGCAATTTTCAATAGTTGGGGCGAAAAAAATGATGTGAGAACATAAAAATAATAAAGCACAATTTGTGTATTTTTTACAATTATTGACGGTTTTGCTTTTTTTCGAACACTATTTTATGTATATTTTGATATCAAGAAACCGCGTTGCTGACTGAGAACGTCAATATTATATTGGACCGTTTCTTACGTATTTGATACATTATTCTTATTTCTATTGACAAATTTTAAATATAAATTTATAATTAACTAAAATATATAATATGATTAAGAGGTATTCTCATGAATCAGTACGTAGGAGAATTCAAGAAATTTATCAGCCGCGGTAACGTTGTTGACATGGCAGTCGGTGTTATTGTCGGTAGTGCATTTTCTGCTATAGTAACTGCTCTTTCAAACAACGTTTTAAAGCCCATCGTAAATTATCTTTTAGCTGAGATATTCGACGCTCAGTCACTTACAGAATTATATACTTTTTTGAAAAAGGCACACATAGACGTTGTCAATGACGAAGGAATAATAATCGGTCAGGAAGTTGACCTGGCACAATCTATTTATATCGATTGGGGCGCATTAATTAACGCTGTGCTCAGCTTCTTTTTAATTGCAATCGTTCTTTTTACCATTGTTAAGCTTATCAACAAATTCCGCGAGGATCAAAAGGAATTTGCTCAGATAATTGCAAAAAACACCTTTGACTATAAAGAAAGAAAAGAGCTCCGTGCAAACGGAATCAAGCCGCGTGACAGAAAAAGAGCATTAGAGTATTTCAAGCAGAAAGAAATTAAAGCGGCAGAAGAAGCTGAGGCCGCGAAGCTTGAGGCAGAAGAACAGGCACGTATTGAACGTGAGCTTAACCCTACAAGCGAGGATCTTTTAAAGAAAATTCTTGAAGTATTGCAAAACAAATAATATTTCGAGTTAATCCGGACAAAATTACGATTATCGAAAGAATATTAATACCCCCGACGGATCTCAAATCCGTCGGGGGTATTTTCGCAAAAGGAGATTTATATCAAAAGAGTATGGAATTGTGATATTTCGTTTCGATATCGGAAACGAGAAGATGCGAGTCGTTAGAGAGCTGGAGAACCTTCGGAACGACGAAGCCGCTTCCAGAAAATTCAATGACCGTCATTCCCGAATGACCCATATCAAAACGTGTTGCAAACTGAGAATACGGGATATCAAGAAGCGCGCTCAGGAATTCGAGCCCGAAGCCCTGGTGAGCAAAGAGAGCTACTCTGTCATCGTTTGGACGTTCTGCAACGTAGCCATTTCCCTGGTGACGGTAACCGAGAGAGAGCATAAATGCGTCCGTTTCAGTCTGCATTCTCGTCATTTCGTCCTTGAGCCAGGGCATTTTGTCGAAAAACGGGTGCTTGTACCACTCGCGGTCGAGCTTACGCACTGCATCCGAGACGAGAACGGGGCGTGATTCCGAGTGGCGGAAGATCCAATCGCGGCTTCCGTTGCTTCCCGTATAAAAAAGTGCTTTTGCCGAATAGCTTTCGTTACACCAGTCGAGGATCTCGATCTCTTTGCCGAGGGCTTTTGCCGTCGGTTCTGCCGTCATTATTGCGCGGTTTGAGCTTGACGCATATATTTTTCCGGGGTTACATATCTTCATTCGGCTTACAAGTGCTTCCGCCTGCTGTTTACCGAGCTCCGTCAGACTATCTGGGCTGTAAATCGGGTCGCCGTGGCGTACGTAAAACAGTAACATAATCGTTCTCCTATCCTTTTAACAGTAATTATACTCTTCGCAATAGATTTCAGTCGCTTTGTTTCCTAAGATAATGCTCGGGGATAAAAAACGGGGTGCAACGCACCCCGTCTGATATTAGTTGTTAACGAGCTTTGCGATCTCGTCTGCGAAGTTCTCTTCTCTCTTCTGGATTCCTTCGCCCTTTTCGAAACGAACGAAGCCCTTGATAGAGATGTTTCCGCCGAGTGCCTTTGCGGTATTCTCAACGTACTTGCTGACCTTCTCGTGGTCGTCTGCCTTAACGTATTCCATGTCAACGAGGCAGTTGTTATCGTAGAACTTGCCGATCTTACCGTTGATGATTCCCTCGAGAACCTTCTCGGGCTTGCCAGCCATCTTGGGGTCGTTTGCGAGCTGAGCCTTGATAATATCTCTCTCGTTGTTAAGAACGTCTGCGGGAACGCAGGTTCTGTCGAGGTAAGGAGTAGGATATGCGCCTACCTGAAGAGCGATGTTCTTTGCGAACTCATCGAAGCCTTCCTTATCTGCACAGTCGGTCTCGAAGTTTACGATAACACCGATGGAGCCTGCACCGTGGATATAGGTGCTGGTTACACCCTCTACGAGCTCGAAACGGCGAACGGTGATCTTTTCACCGATCTGGAATATAAGCTCCTTAAGCTTTGCGTCAACGGTATTTCCCTCGTACTCGGAAGCGAGAAGAGCTTCTACGCTTGCGGGGTTAGTATCGATGATGCACTTAAGAAGGTTCTTAACGAAGGTCTTGAAGATCTCGTTCTTTGCAACGAAGTCTGTCTCGGTGTTTACCTCGATGATAGCGGTCTTGTTGCCTTCCTTGAGGACGTCAACGATACCGTCAGCAGCGATTCTGGTAGCCATCTTGGACTCTGCCTTGAGCTCGCCCTTCTCACGAAGGATCTTTATTGCCTTTTCTACGTCGCCCTCAGCCTCAACGAGTGCCTTCTTGCACTCCATCATTCCGATACCGGTCTTAGCGCGGAGATCGGCAACGTCTTTAGCGGTTATATTAGCCATTTTGGTAATTCCTTTCTGAATGTTGATTTATGTTCGAGAATTAAGCGTTCTCGGTTTCCTCGGTAGCTTCCTCAGCTGCCTCAACGGTAGCTTCGGTCTGCTCGCCCTGCTTACCTTCGATAACTGCGTCTGCAATTACAGAGGAGATGAGCTTGATTGCGCGGATAGCGTCGTCGTTACCGGGGATAACGTAATCAGCGTCGTCGGGATCGCAGTTTGTATCGATGATTCCTACAACCGGAATACCGAGCTTCTTAGCTTCTGCTACTGCGTTCTTTTCTTTTCTGGGGTCTACGATAAATACTGCGGAGGGGAGACCTTCCATGTGCTTGATACCGCCGTAGGACTTCTCAAGGTCGGAAATTTCCTTCTGGAGAGCTGCAACTTCCTTCTTGGGAAGGAGGTCAAAGGTTCCGTCTTCCTGCATCTTGTTAAGAGCGTTAAGACGAGCGATAGACTTCTTGATAGTCTTGAAGTTAGTGAGCATACCGCCGGGCCAGCGCATATTTACATAATACTGTCCGCAACGAATTGCCTCTTCCTTGATTGCGTCAGCGGCCTGCTTCTTCGTACCTACGAAGAGAATGTTTCCGCCTTCGGTAGCTACATCACGAACGAACATATAAGCTTCGTCAAACTTCTTGACGGTCTTCTGAAGGTCGATGATATAGATTCCGTTTCTTTCTGTGAAGATGTACTCTGCCATCTTGGGGCACCATCTTCTGGTCTGATGTCCGAAATGGACGCCTGCTTCGAGCAGCTGTTTAATGGTTACTACTGACATTTTATGTCTTCCTTTCTTCGGTTTTCCCACCACGGCTACACAGGTTATTCACCGAAGAGCGTGCCGTGTGTGTATTTTTTAACCAAACGACAGTATAACATATATATTTACCAATTGCAAGCGGTTTTTCAGGATTTACAAATTATTTACAATTCAATTCTCTCTTGCTTTATTTTTCCTTATATGTTATAATATTTTCACTACTATTTTCGAGGTAAATTTTATGAATAATTCTACTTCCGATCAGCTTTTGAGCTTCATTTCGAGCTCGACCTGCTCTTTTTTTGCCGTAAAGACCGCGTCGGAGCTTCTAACCGCTAATGGCTACAAAAAGCTAAACGAAAATGAAAAATGGGAGCTTATCCCCGGCGGACGCTATTACGTTACGAGAAATCAGTCCGCAATCATTGCTTTCAATATTCCCGAAAGCACCTCTTCCCTTTCGTTTATGATCTCGGCGTCTCATTCCGACTCGCCCTGCTTCAAGATCAAGCATAATCCTGAGACAGATGCTTCGGGCTACACGAAAATTAACGTTGAGGCGTACGGCGGAATGCTTCGTTCGACCTGGCTAGACCGTCCGCTTTCCGCAAGCGGCAGAGTCACTTTCGCCGATGGAAACAAGGTCGTAAGCAGGCTTATCGACCTTAAGAAGCCGTTATTCATGATACCTTCCGTCGCTATTCATATGAACAGAAGCGCGAACGAAAACGCGTCTTACAACCTCGCAAGCGATATGCAGCCGATAACAGGAACGTCGATCGCAAAGGGTTCGCTTATGAAGCTTATTTCCGAGAGCATCGGCATTGCCGAGAGCAACATTATCGGTCACGAGCTCTTCCTTTATCCGGTAGACAATGGCACCGTTTGGGGAGCAAATGATGAGTTTGTTTCTTCTCCCCGCCTTGACGATCTTCAGTGCGCCTACGCATCGCTTCGCGCTCTTACCGAGACAGAAGGCGGAAGCTCGGTTGCAGTTGCTTACGTTTCGGATAACGAGGAGGTCGGCTCGGGTACTAAGCAGGGTGCCGATTCTACATTCCTTTACGATACTTTATCGCGCATCAACTCTTGCTTCGGCAACGATGAAAACGGACTCAGACAGGCGCTTGCATCATCTTTCATGGTTTCGGCTGACAACGCGCATGCCGTTCATCCAAATCACCCCGAATATGCCGATGGAAGTCACCGCCCCGTAATGAACGGCGGTATCGTCATCAAGCATGCCGCGTCGCAAACCTACACGACCGATGCTGTTTCAAGCGCGATCTTCACCGCGCTCTGCAAAAAGGCAGACGTTCCGCTTCAGCATTTTGTAAACCGCTCCGATATGCGCGGCGGCTCGACGCTCGGAAATATTTCCGGCACTCACGTTTCGATAAACACCGTTGATATAGGGCTTCCTCAGCTTGCTATGCATTCGTCATACGAGACAGCCGGTGTCAAGGATACCGATTACCTCATTTCCGCTTTGAAAATGCTCTTCGCTTCGTCTATTAACATGACATGTGACGGAGAATACGAGGTAAAATAATGACCGAGAAGGAAAAGATACATTCGCAGGATCTCTATTTCTGCGAATCTGAAGAAATAATGGCCGAGCAATGCGCTTGTCTTGAAAAGCAGTACGACTACAACGCTACGCGTCCGTCGGAATCGAAAAAGCGCGAAGCTCTTTTAAAGGAAATGTTTGCCGAGATCGGTGATGGCTGTTATATCGAACCGCCGCTTCACAGCAACTGGGGAGGTCATCACGTCCATTTCGGTAAGCACGTTTATGCTAATTTCAATCTGACCCTTGTTGACGACACCCACATTTACGTCGGTGACAACACTATGCTCGGACCGAACGTGGTTATCGCAACCGCAGGCCACCCTATCGAGCCGTCTCTCCGTGAAAAAGCATATCAGTACAATATTCCCGTGAAAATCGGCAACAACTGCTGGCTCGGTGCGGGTGTAATCGTGCTTCCCGGCATCACGATAGGCGACAATACCGTCGTCGGTGCAGGAAGCGTTGTCACAAAGGATCTTCCTCCAAACGTAGTCGCAGTAGGAAACCCCTGCCGAGTGCTCAGGCCTATAAGCGAAAGAGACAAAGAATATTTTTTCAAGGACAAAAAGATAAACTGGGAAGGCATTGAAGAGTTCAAATAACCTGCGTTACTAAAGAAACGGAGTATTCTTATGGAAGACAGAAAACCGATCAAGATTATTTTCGACACCGATCTCGGGGGCGACTGTGACGATGCAGGCGCCCTCGCAATGCTTCACAGACTTTGCGACAAAGGCGAAGCTGAGCTGCTTGCGGTTACTCATTGCTGTTCCTCTCCTTACCTTGCAGGCTGTATTGATGCCATAAACACTTTTTACGGCAGAAACGTTCCCATTGGAATAAATTATGACCTGCCTATCAACGATCGTGGTAATCACGCAGGCGCTCTTTGCGATTCTTTCCCGAACAAGTATCCTGCCGCGGATTTCAATACCGACAAAGCTCCCCCGGACACATTGACGGTACTTCGCCGCACCTTGGCAAACGCTGAAGATAACAGTATAACACTTGTTGTGACAGGCGCGCTCTCATCTATGGCAAAGCTTGTTACGAGCGGTCCCGACGGTATTTCTCCCCTCACCGGTAAAGAGTTGATCGCAAAAAAGCTGAAACGCACTGTTGTAATGGGCGGACGCTTCTTTGAATCGTGGCCGATGACGATATATCCCGACGGAGACTCTTCGGGGGATCCCGTTACGTGGGAATGGAATATCAAAGGCAGCGGTTTGTGGGCAGCACAGACTGCCTGCAACGAATGGACCGGTGAGCTTATTTTCGCAAGCTACGAGCTTGGTTCTTACATAAAGACTATGGTTGGTTATCCCTCCCGCGCACCCGACGGCGACCCCGTTGCCGAGGCATATCGGATCCATAACAACGGAATGGGACGATGCAGCTGGGATCATACCGCTATGCTTGAGGCGGTACGCCCCGGTGTATATTGGAATTATCATGAATTCGGTAAGATTACCGTTGACGATGAATTCGTTACGCATTGGAGCAAAGCCGAAAACGGCAAACATTCTTACCTTCTTCCCAAGGTCGATTATGAGATCATCCGCCAAGTTATGGACGATCTTATTGACGGAAAATGAATTTATACGAAAACCCCGCCGAAATCTCGGCGGGGTTCGTTTTATAGTTCTATATCAGTCAATAGACATATCAAGCTTAAATCTCATTATCTTACGGAGGGTATTCTTCGGGAACTCCTCGGTACGCACCTTAAGAACTCCTATCTTCTTATAGGGAACCGCGGTGCGGTTATAGTTATCAACGTAGGGCTTGAGGTGTGCGTAAGCGTCCTCGATGCCATTCTTTTCAAGGTATTCCTTATCGGGATAGATCTCGGCAACGATCTGGTTATGCTCCATACCGCGCTTGCTCTGTCCCTCGTAAACAATTATTTCAAGCACGCCAGGAGTTGCCATGAACTCGCTCTCGATCTCCTCGGGATATACGTTCTTACCGTTAGAGAGAATGATAAGGTTCTTTTTACGGCCTGTGATAAAGAGCACGTCGCCCTCCATCTTACCGTAGTCGCCTGTACGGAAATATCCGTCCTCTGTCATTGCGTTTGCCGTTGCTTCATCGTCCTGATAGTAGCCGAGCATTACGTTCGAGCCCTTGACGCAGATTTCGCCCTCGCCGTCCTCGTTAGGATCGTCGATCTTGATCTCGTCGATGTCAAGGATCGGTCCGACACTTCCTTCAACCGATCTGCGGCTTCTGTTGACCGCAACGATAGGTGCACACTCGGTTATACCGTAGCCGTTAAGAGTAGAGATACCGATGCCCTCGAAGAAGTGAAGAATATCGGGGTTGATCGGTGCGCCGCCCGAGATTATCATCTTGACCTCGCCGCCGAATGCCGCGCGGATACCTCCGAAGAACTTAGCGCGCATATCGATGCCGACCTTAAGAAGTCCGTTCGATATCTTCATCATCCTTGCTACGAGCTTTTCCTTGCCCTGCTCCTTGATGTTTGCCTTTATCTTACGGTAGAATGTCTCAAGGTAAAGCGGAACGATAACAAGGTGACCGGGCTACTGCTCCTTAAGCTCCTTGGTTATATAACGGATACCGGAGGAAATGAAGATCTCCGAGCCGATTATTGCATGACCTACGATCATAACCGACGAGCCGAAGGTATGATGAGGCGGGAGAACGCCGACTGTCTTATTCGAGAAGTCCATATAAGGAATAACGGAAGAAAGGTCCGAAAGAACGTTCGTCTGCGAAAGCATAACGCCCTTGCCCTTACCTGTCGTACCCGACGTGAAGACGAGGATCGACATCTTGTTTGCGTCGATAGGATTATTAAAATAAGTATCGGAATTTGCTTCAAATTCGGCCATTCCCTGCTCAATAAGAGAGGAAACTGTGTTTTCGCCCTCCGCGTTCATGAGGATAGGCTCTGTAGCAAGTCCGCTGTTTTCTTTGATATAGCTTGCCTTTGCTTCGATGTCCTTATCGCAGAAAAGATAGCTGATATCAGCTCTGACTGCAGTATCGCAAAGATCCTTTTCATGCCAATCACGGTCGAGGGGAGCAATTACTGCGTCTGCGGCAAGGATCGAAAGATAGGTTACTACCCAGTCATAAGAGAACTTACCGATAACAACGCAGTGCTTTCCGCTTGCACCCATATTGATGAGCTTTGTCGCCATTGCTCTTACGTCGTCACGGAGTCTTATGAAGCTTCTCACTTCGGTCTCGGGAGCAGTTGCCTTGAGCTTGAAGGAGTATGCACTTTGTTCACCGTAGGTTTCAGCCGCCCACTCAACGAGATGTCTCATGTTCTCAAACTCATGTTTTTCGTGAAGCTGTTCTTTTTTCATTTTTATATTCCTCTCAATATAATAATTACTTTTTTAGTCCTTCGATCATGAAGGAAAAGGAGTACCTGAAGTTTTTTACCGCTTCTTCTTTCGGTATGTTCTGCGTGATAACGTCGGCGTTATATCCGCGGCAGAAGCACCATATTGAATGGCTCAGAACGTCGGAATCGACTTTTTTAATATATCCCTTTTCGACTGCATTTTCGATGATCTTTTTTATCTCTGCAGTCCACCATTCGCGGTTTTCTCTCTCGGTCGAGTCGGTTTCGAAAACGAAGTTGCTCATTTGCTTTCGGCTTTCGTACGACATTGAGATTATTTCCGAAACGAGATCGTACACGTTTTCAAAAAAATCCTTCTTAGCGTCATTCTTTGCCGTTATGCAATTTCTTGCTTTAAGCACCGTTTTTTCGTAAACCTTCTCAAGCACCTCACCGATATTATGAAAACGGTTATAAAAAACTCTGTTCGTTATGCCGAGTGAGCGGAGGATCTTTCTGACGGTCAGCCCTTCTGTGCCGCTTTCAACAGCAATCTCTTCCGCTGTGTCTATAATTTTATCGGACATTTCATCGCGGATAAGCTTCCCGCTTTCGCTTCGCGTCATTATGCTCCTCCTTTCAGCACACTGTGTGCTGGGAGTGATTATAGCACAAGTTTCACCGTATGTCAAGCATTTTAGCAAAAAACTTCCCCGACGGGGTTTCCGCCGGGGACTTCACTTTATTCTTCGTCTTCTGTTTCGACAACTGCGATCGCAAGTTCACTCAGTGCCTTGGGGTCGGGGAGCGATGGACACTTCGTCATAAGCTCGGACGCGTTCTGCACCTTCGGGAATGCGATGACGTCTCTTATGTCCTCAAGACCGAGAAGGAGAGTTACAAGACGGTCGAGGCCGAATGCGAGACCGCCGTGAGGAGGTGTTCCGTATTTAAATGCTTCAAGCAGGAATCCAAACTTTGCCTGTGCTTCCTCGGGAGTGAAGCCGAGAGCTTCGAACATCTTATTCTGGATCTCGCCGTCGTGAATACGGATAGAACCGCCGCCTGCCTCGGTACCGTTGATAACGATATCGTATGCGATAGAGCGAACTCTTCCGGGGTCGGACGTAAGATATTCAATGTCCTCTGCAAATGGCATTGTGAAGGGGTGATGCTTTGCGTAGTAACGTCCGTCGTCCTCGTCGTACTCGAAGAGCGGAAACTCGGTTACCCAAAGGAGCTTATATTCGTTCGGGTCGAGAAGTCCCATTCTCTTTGCGACTTCGCAACGGAGTGCGCCGAGAGAGTCGAACACAACCTTATTCTTATCGGCAACGATAAGCGCAAGGTCGCCCTCTTCGATTCCGAGAGTCTTTACGACTGCCGCGTTTTCTTCTTCAGTCAGGAACTTGGCGTAGGACGAGGAAACTTCACCTGCGTTATTTTTATACCACGCAAGTCCCTTTGCCTTATAGCTCTTGACAAACTCGGTAAGGGAGTCAATTTCCTTACGGGAGAACTTTGCACCGCCCTTGATATTGATACCGCGGACGCTTCCACCGTTCTCTATCGCGCCTGCGAACACCTTGAAGCCGCATCCCGAAAGAACGGAGGAAAGATCAGTAAGCTCGAATCCGAAACGGAGGTCGGGCTTATCGGAACCGAAGCGGTTCATCCCCTCATCGTATGTCATGCGTGTAAGAGGAAGCTCAAGGTCGATACCCTTGAATTCCTTGAACACCTTTTTGAGGAAGCCCTCTGTTACAGAAATCACATCGTCCTGCGTTACAAAGGACATTTCAAGGTCGATCTGAGTAAACTCGGGCTGACGGTCTGCGCGGAGGTCCTCGTCGCGGAAGCAACGCGCGATTTGGATATATCGGTCGAATCCCGAGAGCATAAGAAGCTGCTTATAGAGCTGAGGAGACTGAGGAAGCGCATAGAACTTTCCGTGATGAACGCGTGAAGGAACGAGATAGTCTCTTGCTCCCTCGGGAGTAGGAGCTATCAGGTTAGGAGTTTCGATATCTATAAAGCCCTGATCCGCAAAGTATTCTCTTGCGATACGGGTTATCTTTGCGCGGTCGATAATATGCTGCTGAAGATCGGGACGGCGAAGATCAAGATAACGGTGCTTAAGACGAAGCTCAGGCTTGACGTTACTGTTCTCGACGATCTCAAAAGGAGGCGTCTGGGAAGCGGAGAGGATCTTGAGCTCATCAACCGCGATCTCAACGTGTCCGGTCGGGATTGTATCGTTTACCGACGAACGCTCTCTTACAACTCCCTTTGCGCAAAGGACGTACTCCGAGCGCACGGAAAATGCAAGGTCAAACACCTCGCGTGCGGTATTGTCATCAAAAGCGAGCTGTACGATGCCTGTACGGTCGCGCAGGTCAATAAAGATCAGACTTCCGAGGTCTCTTGCTCTCTGCACCCATCCCATAACGCAAGCGCGAGATCCGACGTCAGATTCTCTATACTGCCCGCAGTATTTTGTTCTTTTGTCGTTAACTGTAAGTAGCTGTGACATATTTTTCACTCTTTCCGAAAATATTTATTCATCTTGGAATTATATCACATATTGCCGAAACTGTCAATATTTTTAGCTCTTTTGAAAAATTATATTTATATATTGAAAATACTCGGTTTTTATGCTAAAATATTTAGCAGTGAGTTCGAGACCTTCCTCACTTAAAACAAAACTAAAGGAGTATTTTCAAAATGAAAAAAAGCAAGACCCTATTTATCACCAAAGCGGCTGTAATTGCCGCGCTTTACGTTGTGCTGACGGGTGTCAGCGCTATGTTTCACCTCGACCGTGGAATAATCCAGCTTCGGCTATCAGAAACTCTTACCGTTCTGCCGCTTTTTACCCCCGCGGCGATACCCGGTCTGTTTTTCGGCTGTGCTCTTTCAAACTTCCTATTTGGAGCGCTTCCCCTTGACGTTCTTCTCGGAAGTATTGCAACACTCATCGGTGCTTTCGGCACTTATTATCTGGGGCGCATTTCAAAATATCTTGCTCCTATACCGCCGATAGTTGCAAACACCGTAGTGGTTCCGCTTGTGCTAAAGTACGTTTACTGCTTTGAGGGCGGTATTCCCTACTTTGCTCTCACCGTATTTATCGGGGAACTTCTCTCCTGCGGAGTTCTCGGGCTTTTACTCATTAAAGCCATGCCGAAATACCTCAAAGAACAGCTTAAATGATAAAAAAATGAGCGCCGCTTTTGCGGCGCCCACCTACTTTATTTACCGTAAATATATTCCCATACCTTCTGCTTCTGTACTGCGAAATCGATTTTGAGGACCTGAGCTCCGCCCTCTCCTCTTCCGACCTCCATCTGATTACCCATATGGTAATAGATGCTCCAGTATTCGGTCGGTATTCTGTGAGATCCGATACTCATATTCGCACCGTTCGATACGACGCTTGCAGTAAGATCGATCATTTCATCGAGCGGGATATTCGTCTGTATCATATTGAAGCCTTCACGAACAAGGTCGTAGATCTCGGTTATATCGCGCGAAGAAACGACCTGCTTGAAAAGCGCCATGATGACCTTTCTCTGGCGGTTTGTTCGGTTGACGTCGGATCCGCCGTATCTTTGGCGCATGTGCGCAAGTGCCGCTTCACCGTCGAGATGATAGGTTCCGTCTCCGTTGTCAATAACCTTAAATCCGGAGTTCTGGATCCACTGAACCTCGCCTCTCGGGTCATTAGGCGTATTCGTAAGAGGCAAATTGACGCCTCCGCAGGCATCTACCAGCTTCTTCGTTCCTTCAAAATTCACTATTACAAATCTCTGAATATCAAGCCCGAAGAGCTGATTTATCGTATTTACCGTACATGCAACTCCACTGAGGGAGAAGGTTGCGTTAAGACGCTGCCAGAGTATTCCGCCGTCCTTTCCGATGCCTTCAATCGGAACGAGCGTATCTCTCATAAACGATACAAGCTTTGCTTTACCGGTTCTCTTATTGTAAGAGCAAACTATCATCGTATCGGAGCGACCTTTAAGAGAGGACATATTTCTGCTGTCGGTACCGATAAGGAGAATATTTTCAACGTCGGGGTCTATTCTGTCGACCTTATATATACCGTTTACCGTGACCGGCTTTTTATTGACCACCGGATCATCACCTTGGTCCGGATCTGTCGTTACTGGAGGCGGCTCGGGAATTCCCGTCGTAATATCTGCCTTGATTCCCGTGTTCTTTCCTCCAATATACCAGTTCCCGTCTTCGCCGACTGTCGGCTCATTTTCTATCGGAGTATACTCTTCGCCGTATTCATCGACTTCCGGTGTGCCGTAAACCACCTTTATTCCCATATCGGTTTCGCCTACCCACCAGTTGCCATTTTCGCCGGCGTAGGGTCTGCCTTCGGTATTGCTCATTATCGGAGGAATCACGAAGGTGTAATCCGGAGGGCGAGTAATTATCGGAATCTTGGTGTACCCTTTATTATATGCCTCAAGAAGAGGCATGATTATAGCGACTCCAGCGCAGGTTATTACGAGGAGAAGCGATATCAGGCTGACGAGAACTATTTTGAGTACTTTTCTCGTCTTTACCCTTCTTGCTCTTGACAGCTTCGAAACGCCTTGTGCCTTTCCGTTTCCGAAGCCGGCATTGTTATTCTGACCGTTCATTGTTCTTGCCTTTCTTTAGACTTACAGTCTAATAATCATTCCGTATTATGATATCATTTACTTCGACAAATGTCAAGTCCTATCGACCACCCATTTGTTTACATATTGTAAAATAAAGTTGAAAATTGTTTTGGAGGAGCTACATGAAAACAGTTATCCTTGACGGCTTTGCCGTTAACCCCGGAGACCTTGATTGGAATTTTCTTGGCGAGTTCGGCACCTATACCGTCTACGACCGCAGTGAGGAAAGCCAGGTCGCTGAGAGAATAGGTGATGCAGATATCGTCATTACCAACCGTATGCACATAACCGAAGAGGTTCTTAAAGAATGCCCCAACCTTAAATTTATATCCGCTTTCGGCACCGGTTATGACATGATCGACGTTCCCGCCTGCCGCGCTCACGGTGTTGAGGTATGTAATATTCCCGGTTATTCCACGTCGTCAGTTTCACAGTTTGCTTTTTCGCTTATGCTCGCCGTATCGACGCGAATAGATCTCTTCAGAAAGGCAGTTCTTGATGGAACCTGGACGGGCAGAAGCGATTTTGCTTATCAGTCAATTCCCTACGTTGAGCTCGAAAACAAGACCGTCGGAGTTTACGGCTGCGGAGCTATCGGAATGAGATTCGCCAAGCTTTGCTCTGCCTTCGGAATGAGGGTTCTGGCTTACCGAAGAAGCGTTGAAAATGAGATGATCGACGGTATAGAATTTACCGATAAGGATACGCTTCTTTCCGAATCGGATTTCGTGTCTATCCACTGTCCTCTCACAGACGAGACGAGGGGACTTGTAAATTTCGAATTCCTTTCAAAAATGAAGAAGGGCGCATTCCTCATAAATACATCACGAGGTGCCGTAATTAACGAAAACGATCTATATACCGCTCTTACCGACGGAACTCTTTCGGGTGCGGCGATTGACGTTATGATCAAGGAGCCACCGAGCCGTGATAACCCGCTTCTCACCCTTGACAACTGTATAATCACCCCTCACGCAGCTTGGGTATCTATCGAAGCGCGTCACAGAATGATCGGTATTCTTTCTGACAACATCAGATCGTTTATCAAGACCGGCAAAGGCATTAACAGAGTTTTTTAATTTTTAAGTATATTTTCTTCAAAACTATTGACAATTATTCCTTGAGATGTTATAATGCAAGTGTCTCATATGAGACACTTGCGGAGAATGATATGTTAAATAACGTCAATATCCCTGATCTCTTAAAGGCACACCCGATATTTGAGCGTGTTTCTGATGAGAAAATCGATCAGATCCTTTCCGACGGTCGCTGTAAAACCATAACGGCTTCAGACGGAAACGAGATCGTGACCGACGGAAGAGGCCTTTCGATAATCCTGTCGGGTGGTGTACTAGTATTCCGCCGAGGAAACGGTCTGCCCGTTCTTCTTCAAAGACTTGGAAAGGGCAAAATCTTCGGTGCCGCTTCCCTCTTTTCAGACGGACAAAAGTCGGTAACCGAGCTTAAGGCAGAGGGAGATGCTTCAGTATTCTTCATACCAGTCACACTAATAACCGAGCTTATTGAAGAGGATAGCGCGTTCGCGCTTGCTTATATCGCTTTTCTTTCAGGGAAGATACGTTTTCTCAATAAGAGAATCTCGGAGCTTTCTGCGCCGTCAACGACACAAAAGCTTGCAATGTTCCTTATAAGTGAGGAGGGCGATATTGCCCCAACGAGAGTCAAGCTTGCTTCTGCTCTCGGGATCGGCCGCGCATCGCTTTACCGTGCTCTTGACGAGCTTACGGATATGGGACTTATCTCGATCGACGGTAAAACCGTAACGGTTAAGGATAGAGAAGGACTTATGGCTATCATTTGACACTAAATCTTAACACGCAAAGGAAAATTGATATGAAAACCCATGCAAAAATTATTTCTCTCGTAATAGCAATTTCGATGCTTGTTCTCGCTTTTGCTTCCTGCACTCCAAAAAAAGATAGCGGTAAAGGCGAAAGCTACACCCTCTCCGTCGGAACCATCAAGGGCCCGACCGGAATGGGAATGGCTAAAATAATCAACGACAATAAGACCAAAAAAGAATACGATTTCGAGCTTTTCAACGACGCGACCGCGATCTCCGCAAAGCTTATCGGTCAGCAGCTTGACATTGCCGCTGTTCCCGTTAATCTCGCAGCTGTTGTAAACAAGAAAACCGAGGGCGCGTACCTCGTTGCCGCTATAAACACTCTCGGCGTTCTCTATATTATGGAAAACGGAAATACAGTCAATGCGGTTACGGATCTGAGCGGAAAAACGATACACGCATACGGCCAGGGCGCAACTCCCGAATATATGCTTTCTTATATTCTCGAAATGAACGGCGTTAAGGATTCCGTTACCGTTAAGTGGTACAGCACACCTGCCGAGCTTGCCACTCTTGCCGCTGAAAATAAGGTCGATCTCATTATGCTCCCCGAGCCTCAGATCACCGCTTCTCTTAACAAAAACGCTAACCTCAGTGTTGCGCTCGACATCACCGCTGAATGGGGCAAGGTCAGCAGTAGAAAGGCTGTTCAGGGCTGTATCGTAGTTAAGAAAGAGGTTGCCGAAAAGCATCCCGAGGCTGTAAAAGCATTCCTCGATGACTATAAGGCTTCCGTTGATTTCGTTAACAATAATACTGCAGAGGCTTCGGTTATAATTGCAGAAAACGGAATTATTCCCGCGGCTCCCGTTGCGGCTCTCGCAATTCCGAGATGCAA
Source organism: Eubacteriales bacterium (assembly GCA_045540175.1). Lineage (GTDB taxonomy): Bacteria > Bacillota > Clostridia > Oscillospirales > CAG-272 > Colimorpha_A. The sequence goes on from JAZQGU010000070.1 coordinate 60,377, forward strand.
TATCGTATTCATCGAGGGCGATGAGATGATCTCCTATCTTAGCGCATTCTTCAAGATACTGTTCGATGCAAATCCCGCTTCCGTCGGAGGAACGATGCCCAATGAGTCGATCTACTACAAGAGGTAATAAGGTCAAAAAAATCATATACGTTCTTATCAGCGCCGTCTTTTGGACGGCGCTTTGGGATTTTGCCTCGTACAAGGTCGGAATGAAGTACGTTCTTCCCTCTCCTGCCGTGACCTTTTCAAGACTCTTTGAGCTAATGAAGGAGCCTGCCTTTTACGAGAATGCGGGAAATTCTCTATTAGGTATTTTCAAGGGATTCGTTGGCGGAGCATTTATCGGAACGGTTCTCGGTGCGCTCAGCGCCTTTATCAAGGGAGCAGACGTGCTGTTTTCTCCCATAAATACCGTCATCAAGGCAACTCCCGTTGCTTCCTTTATCATTCTTGCGTTTATATGGATGGAAAACGAGGACATTCCGATACTTATTTCGATACTTATGATAACTCCAATCGTCTGGAGCGCACTGAAAAATGCTCTTCAGAACGTGGATCCCGAGCTCATCGAAATGGCTGAGGCATACAAGATCCCAAAGATACGCAGGATCACTTCGCTTTACATTCCTTCGGTGCTTCCGCCGTATCTGACGTCTTTGGTTACCGCCATGGGTCTCGGATGGAAAGCCGCTATTGCGGCAGAGGTGCTTTGCGGTACTGACAAGACACTCGGAAACAGCTTACTTCAGGCAAAGATCTATCTTGAGACTGTCGATATGTTTGCATATACTGTCGCTATAATTGCTCTCAGCCTGATAATGGAAACGTTTTTCCGAGCTTTAGTTAACGCAATTACCAAGAGGGAGGCACGAAATGATAAGACTTGAAAACGTAAAGAAATCTTTTTCGGGAAAAGCCGTATTTGAAATTCCGTCGTTTTCGCTTGACATAGGATTCACCTGCCTCAGCGGGGCTTCAGGCTGTGGAAAAACAACCCTCGGGCGGATAATTGCGGGGCTTGAAAAATTCGATAGCGGAAAAATTGACGGCGTTGTCGGCGCTCCGACGGTTCTCTTCCAGGAATCGAGACTTTTGCCGACCCTCACTGCTTTTGACAATATCAAGATCATCTGCCGCAAAGATGATGACAAGGAGCTGGCACGCAAGCTTCTCAGCCGTCTCGGATTCAATGACGATGATACGAAGAAGCTCCCGCACGAGCTTTCGGGCGGAATGGCGCGACGGGTCGCAATAATCCGTGCCGTTGTTTTCGCGGTAGGCCAAGGGGGGAGCTTCGTCCTTCTTGACGAGCCGTTTACGGGGCTTGATCCGGAAATGAGAGAGGTTGCTGCCGACATTCTCAAGGAGCATTTAAGCGGTAAAACCGTGCTTGTTATCACTCATGACTGCGAGGAATGCGAGCTTCTCGGCGGTAACGGTGTGGAATTTTCTTCACTTTGTAAAGCAAACGGCTGATTTGATATTGCACTTTTTTGTAAATCGTGATATAATAATACCGAGGGACATCCCTCGGTATTTTCTCTTTGAAAGGAAACCATTATGAATTTTTCCGGCGTTCTTAACGGAATTGCGGACAGAATAAGCGGCGTTTATGCAAAATACAACTCTGCTATTATTCTTGCAGGCGGTTCTTCAACGCGTATTGGCGGCAAAAAGACAAAACAGCTTGTTCCGATTCTCGGAGTTCCTACCGTCGTTCGCACCGTTTCTGTTTTTGAAAAATGCAAGTTCATAAACGAAATTATCATAGTCGCAAAAGACGACGAAATGGTTCTTTATGACGAATGGAAAAAGAAATACGGCTGGAAAAAGGTCTCAAAGATCGTCCTCGGCGGTTCTGACAGACAAGCTTCCGTTCTGAACGGTTTTAAGAGCATTTCGGATAAGTCGGAGTTCGTTTATATTCACGACGGTGCAAGATGCCTGATTACCGAAAAAATGATAAGAGACGTCGGTCACGCCGCCTGTATTCACGGTGCTGCGATCGCCGCACAAAAAGCTACAGATACCGTAAAGCTTAAGGACGGCAAAAAGCTTTCCACTCCCGACCGTGACAAGGTCTGGCTTGCTCAGACTCCCCAGGTATTTATGACGGAAATGTACCGTGCAGCAGCATACACCGCAAAGAAAAACGGTACCGTCGCTACCGACGACGCCTCTTTGATAGAAGCACTCGGCTTCAGCGTTTTCCCCGTCGACTGCGGCAAGGAGAATATGAAGATCACCTCTCCCTGCGATTTTGCAATCGCTGAGGCGATACTGAAGTTCCGCGAAAGTGAGGAGAAAAAATGAATTTTTCCGATATTCGCATCGGTCACGGCTACGATGTTCATCGTCTGACGAATAACCGCGATCTCATAATCGGCGGAGTTAAAATACCTTATGAAAAGGGACTTCTCGGTCATTCCGATGCCGACGTGCTCGTCCACGCGATACTTGACGCGGTTCTCGGTGCTCTGTCCGAGGGTGATATCGGTCGGCATTTTCCCGATACCGACGATGCCTATAAGGGAATAAACAGTATGATTCTTGCCGAAAACGTCGCTTCGCTTCTTAAGGGAAGGGGCTATGAGATCGGCAACATTGACGCCACAGTAATCGCACAGCGTCCTAAGCTTGCGCCTTATATTGACGAAATGAAGCACAATATTGCTTCTGTCTTTTCCGTTACTCCCGACAGAATCAATATCAAGGCTACAACGGAAGAAAAGCTCGGATTCACGGGAAGCGGTGAGGGAATCTCGGCTCACGCAGTTTGCCTTATAATAAAATCTGCCTGACAGCAAGACCATCAGGCAGTATATCAGACGGCTACCGTCTTACGCTTCCCTTCACTTCCTTGATTTTCACTTCCTTTAAGACATTTGCCGTCTTATTATCTTCCCATTGGGAATGCAGACGGTTTTTGCGCCGTCCTTTACCATTTTATGTTTAATTTACGCCGCTGACACGGCGGTGTGCTTCTAACCGATTCCCCTTGGGTGGCTTTGTCACTCAAAATAAAAAATATAACTAAAACAAACTTGTTTTTTTGAGGTCAGCTATGAAAAAAAATATTATCGTTTCTCCTTCGGTTCTCGCTTGTGACTACGCTTATGCCGCTGACAGCTTAAAGGCTGTCGTTGATGCAGGGGCACAGTATCTTCATCTTGACATTATGGACGGAGCTTTCGTTCCGAACCTTTCATTCGGCCCCGATTTCATAAAGGCGCTCCGCCCGCACTCAAAGGCGGTTTTTGATACTCACCTTATGATAAACGATCCTATTCGATTTATCGACGCTTTCGTTGATGCGGGTTCGGATATTATCACGATCCATATCGAGAGCTGTGATAACGTAAGAGAGACGCTTGAGTACATCAAGAGCAAGGGGATCAAGTGCGGAGTCGTTATTAAACCCAAGACTCCTGTTTCGGCAGTCAAGGAATATTTGCCGCTTATTGATATGATACTCATTATGTCTGTCGAGCCGGGCTTCGGCGGTCAGTCCTTTATGACGAGTGCGCTTGACAAGCTTCGTGAAGCAAGAGAAATGATAGATAACTCCGGTTATGATATTGACCTCGAGGTTGACGGCGGTGTTAATCTTAAGAACGTCGCTTCCGTTATTGAGGCAGGAGCTAACGTGATCGTTGCCGGTTCTGCGGTCTTCCGCGCGCCCGATCCTTCTGCAGCTGTAAAGGCACTTAAGGGCGAACTTTGACAAAAAATGCACTCGGATTGCTCTTTCTGTAGCAAAAAACGGGCGCATTTTAGCAAAGTGATTCAAATTTTATCTATTATTAACAAATTAGATATTGACATCTTAGCAAATATATGATAAGATACTTAAGGTGTAATTATATCACTAACCGAGGATTTTTATGAACAGTACGAGAATCATTATGGTCACCTCCTGCAAGGGCGGCGTCGGCAAGTCTACCGTGTCGGCAAATCTTGCAATACGTCTCGCTCTCGACGGTTGGCGCACTCTGATAATCGACTGCGATTTCGGCGTGCGTTCCCTTGATCTCATCATGGGTCTTGAGGACCGTGTAATTTTTGACATTACCGATATTATTCTTCACGGCATCGCGCCCGAAAAGGCTTTGATCCAGGACTCGCGCTCAGAGAATCTGTATTTCTGTGCAGCGCCCTACGATTATGAGACCGACCTCGATCACGATCAGTTCAAAAAAGCTATTCGTGATATCGGTGAGAAGATGAACTTTGATTTCATCATAATAGATACACCCGGAGATACGGGAAGCCCTCTCAAGCTTGCCGCAGCAGCGTCCGACGAGGCACTTATCGTTTCAACATATCAGCCCGCTTCCATCCGTGCGGCTGAGCGCACCGGTATCCTCCTTGAGGAATCGGGAGTCAAAAACAAAAAACTGATAATAAACTGCTTCCACGCTGACGGAAAGGAGTTTAACGGTCAACCGGGTCTTCTTGAGGTTATCGACAAGACCTCGATTCAGCTTATCGGAATCGTGCCGTTTGAAAGCCGTTTGTCCGACAAGCAGGCACAGGGCGAGGATGTATTCACTATTCCCTCCTGCAACGCCGCAGAAGCATTTACAAATATAGCCATCCGCCTTACCGGCAGAACGGTTCCTCTCTTTACAGGCTTCAGAAAAATCAAGAGAGCAGAGTTAATCAAAAAAATTCAGTAACAGACGTTAGAAAGGACGGTTACAATATGGAAATAGCCATCATCGCAGGTGAAAGCAAAAAGGAGCTTATGGCTCAATTTTGTATCGCGTATTGCGGAATTCTTGCAAATCATCATCTCTGCGCTACCGGCACGACACACAAGCATATCACCGAGGCAACCGGACTTCGTATGGAAAAACTCCTTGATGGAGCGCACGGAGGTGTTGAGCAGATCACAACACGCGTTGCATACGACGAGATAGACCTTGTTCTCTTCTTCCGCGATTACGCAGAGACAGATCTTCACGCTGAAAGAAACAGCCTCAATCTTCTCAAGCTTTGCGACATTCACAACGTCCCCGTTGCGACCAATATTGCTACCGCCGAGATCCTCGTGCGCGCTCTTGACCGCGGTGACATTGACTGGAGAGAGATTGTAAATCCCCGTTCCGAATACAACCTTCGCAAAAAGAATCAGAACTTTTTAAGATAATTCAAAATGTCTCGGTGCCTTAATGCCCCGAGACATTTTTAGGAGAAAATATGACTATACACGGCATATACAATTATTGCAAGACCCATTTGCTTGTTGAGTTAACTCTCGATATGACGCCCGATGAGATCGACTGGTTCGGTTTTTCGGTACCTGAGGAGGGTGTTGACGAATTCGACCGAATAGTTCCCCACATGGAGCAATACCTGACAGAGGACGGAACCGATAAGCTTTGCGATGCCTGGGACGAGCCCGAGGAGCAGTATTCTCCGACGAGAGTTGCGTTTTTTATAAGAAAGAGCAATGCGGGAATACTTGAAACGCCTTACGGTGATATTGACATTTCCAATCCGCAGAAGGCACCAGACAGGTTAAGAGAGATCATCGAATTTGAAAAGGAATAATAAAAAACGCTGAAGAAACCTTCAGCGTTTTTGTTTTAGTGAGTTATTGCCGCGGCACCGATTATGCCTGCGTCGTTGCCAAGCTCTGCTATGCAGATCTTTGTTTTGAGCTCACAGCCCGCGGTATACTGATCTCTTTCAGCAATTTCGATTACGGGGTCAAGAAGATAATGACCTTCGTTTGCGACACCGCCGCCGATACAGAGAATATTCGGCTGGAATATATTAATGATATTCGTAATTCCGCAAGCGAGGTAGCTTATGTATTTATCAACAACTTCCTTGCCTGCCTTATCTCCCTGCTTCATTGCCGCGAAGGGAGTGCGGGCACTTGCCTTGTTTATGTCGCCGCCGACAAGATCCCACATTATGGTATCCTTGGTCTCTGCGAGCTTTTCTCTAGTCATTTTAGATAGACCGGTAGCAGATGAATAGGTTTCCCAACAGCCCTTACGTCCGCAGGTGCACTGCCAACCGTCGTGTTCGATAACCATATGACCGATCTCGCCGCCCGCGTGGTTAAATCCGCCGAAAATCTTGCCGTTAATGATAATTCCGCTTCCAACGCCTGTGCCGAGCGTTACCATTATAGCGGTTTCCGCACCCTTTGCAGCGCCGCCCATTGCTTCGCCGAGTGCTGCCGCGTTTGCATCGTTGTCAATGTAAATTTTTTCGATTGGGAGATACTTATGGAGCACATCCACGATCGGATAATTATACATTTTTATATTATTCGAGGAAATAACGACGCCGTTTACGGGGTCTATCGAGCCGGGAGAACCGATTCCCGCGTGCGCGATCTCCGAAACGTCAATACCCGTTTCTTCGAGAAGCTTGAGAGAAAGCGATGCGATATCCTTTACAACTTCCTCAAGGTCACGGTCGGAAAGAGTCGGAGTGCTTCCCTTTTTGACTATCTTATAGTTTTCGTCTACAATTCCGACAGCAATATTGGTACCGCCGAGATCTATGCCAAGATAATACATATTGATATATCCTTATTACTTATTCTTAAGAAGATCGCGGATCTCAGAGAGGAGCTCTTCCTGCTTAAGAACACTTGCATCAAGCTGTGCCTGCTTAGCTGCGAGTGCGTCTGCAGCTTCCTTAGCCTTTGCGTCTGCTTCTGCCTTCTTAGCCGCTTCCTCAGCGAGCTTCTTAGCTTCAAGGCGCGATCTGCCGCGTGCAATAATTGTAATTACCACGAAAATGCAGAGAGCGGTGATAAGGAAGTCGATTATCGTCTGGAGCCAGGTTCCCCAAAGGATAGCAACCTCGGGGGTTGCGATCGTTTCGGTAGGAAGTCCAGTTTCAGCGTCGAGAACGTATGTTGCCTCGTGAATGATAGTCTTAAGAGAATCAAGGCTTCCCTGCTTTACGAAGATACCGACGAAGGGGTTGATTATGTAATTTACAAGACCTGTTACGATCTTACCGAACGAGCCGCCGATTACAACACCGACTGCCATATCGATTACGTTGCCCTTGGATATAAACTTTTTGAATTCTTTGAAAAATTTCATTTGAATGTCCTCCAAAAATTTGTTTTCTATAAAGTTATTATATCTCAACCGTTACATATTTGTCAATACATAACGGTTCAAATACGTTATTTTTGACCTTTTTCGAGCTCGAGAACGTCTGTATGGAGAAATGCGTTTGCCGCGAGAGTGCTTGACATCGGGATATATTTCTCATATCCGCATTTCTTACAGAATATATGCACGCAATCTCCCTTGAATTCAAAGTCGCATTCCGGCTCACCGTCCTCGCAGCCGCACTTTATATCGCCGTCCTCTCGGAGCTCTGCAAGCATGAAGCGCACGACGTCCTCGATCTGCGCGTAATCGAGACGGTATTCCTCGTCGACGTTATCCTCGCCGTCGACTGAATTTTTACCCTTCATAAAGGCTTCAAGATCGTCAAATCCCGCTTCCTCGAGCAGCTCGATAAGGTGAAGATCAGATTCCTTTGCAGCTTCAATGACCTTATCCTTTTCGCCTATAAAGCAGGTGTCAAGGCCTGAATAGGTGCAATTAAGAGCAAGTATTTCACGGTCGAAGAACGCGCCGGACGTTAATAAATAGCTATGCGGATTCGGGCAGAAAAGGCACGGAACGGTTATACGGAGCTTATCGTCGCCCGTATACGTAATCTTAAGCTCTGAACCGCCGCAGTCGCATTTCAGCTTGATAAGGTCGCCCGACAGCGTGAATATTCCGACTATTCCGAAAATGAATTTTCCGCAGGTCGGACAGCGGTATGCTATTGTCGTTTCTTTTGAGTTGAGTATCATTTTATTCTCCGTATTTAATTCCGGATGTAGGCTTCGAAGCTTTACCGGGCTTGAATGCCTCTCCCGGAATGTCTCTGTCGTATACGATACAACGACCTATTTCAGTCTTTTCGCCGTTTACGACGTGATATACTATGACATGCGCTCCATCAACATCGGTTAGATCTACGTTTTCAAACGCGAGCCTGTAATAGCGGTACATAAGCGACTTATCGGTGATATAGCAGTATTCGGTATAACGTGCGACCTCTTCCTTATTTGCCTCTGTGACGAGTTCAAAAACGAAGTGTCCAACGAGGCTTCCGTCATTTTCGTACTTTTGATACTCACTGCTCATTACGTTATATCTGAGCATAAACTGAAGCTGACCGATCTCTTTAGTATGATATATCCTTCCGATATAGAACAGTCGGCTGAGCTCGGGATCGTTAAACTCGTGAAGACGGCTGACGGTAATAGTTCCGCTTTCCTTTTGCTCTATTGCTGCCTCTGTCCAAAGGTATTTTTTCATCTTTGATGTTCCGTCCTGCAGACAAGCGCGCAGACTGAGCCATCCTAGCGAAAGTATAAGCCCGATGGCAAGAGTGATTTTAATTATCAAGCCCAAAACGCGAAAGGGCTTCGGGGTTATGGAATCCTCTACGGGATCAAACGTTTTTTTCATTTTCAAGTCCTTTAATGGTATTATTTACATTATTGTAGCACAAATTATGCGTTCATTCAAGACAAATATTGAGAAATTTGAGGTTTTTAATATAAAAAAGCGTTTAGGACTTGCAAAAAGGCTTACGTTTGTGTTAAAATATATTATTCCTATTCAGAGGAGGCAGATTTATGGAAAACAATGAAGTAATAAAGAAAAGAATATTTTCGGGAGTTCAGCCGAGCGGTAAACTTACCATCGGCAACTATCTCGGTTCTATAAAGAATTGGAAAGAGTTTGAGGAAAGCTACGACTGTATTTACTGTGTTGTCGACCTTCACGCGATAACCGTCCGTCAGGACCCTGCCGAGCTTCGCCGCCGTACCTACGAGACGCTCGCGCTTTACATCGCAAGCGGACTTGATCCCGAGAAGAACACCCTTTTCGTGCAGAGCCACGTCCCTGCTCACGCTGAGCTTTCGTGGGTGCTCAACTGCTATGCTATGCACGGTGAGCTTAACCGCATGACGCAGTTCAAGGATAAGAGCAAGAAGTACGCGTCGAATATAAACGCAGGACTTTTCACCTACCCTGTTCTTATGGCGTCGGACATTCTGCTTTATCAGACGAATCTCGTTCCCGTCGGTATCGACCAGATGCAGCATATTGAGCTTACGCGCGATATTGCGAACAGATTTAACCAGGTATACGGCGAGACCTTCGCTATTCCAGAGGGATTTATCCCGAAGGCAGGCGCAAAGGTAATGTCACTTGCCGAGCCTGAAAAGAAAATGAGTAAGTCTGATACGAATACTAACGCATCGGTCTACATTCTTGACGGCAGAGACGATATCATCAGAAAGTTCAAGCGTGCAGTCACCGACTCCGACACCGTCGTTCGCCGCGCTGAAGGCAAGGACGGCATAAATAACCTTATGACGATCTACACCGCGTTCACGGGTAAGACTGACGCCGAGATTGAAAAGGAATTTGAAGGACTCGGTTACGGACACTTCAAGCTCGCAGTCGGCGAGACCGTCGCTGACGCGCTCGCTCCCGTTAAGACGGAATTTGACCGTCTTATGAGCGACAAGGCGTACCTTGAAGGCGTAATGAAGGACGGCTCCGCAAGAGCCGCTTACCTCGCGAGAAAGACACTCTCCAAGGTCTACCGTAAGGTCGGATTTACACAGCCGAAGTGATTAATAAAACTCCACCCGACGGGTGGAGTTTTTTAGATAATAGAGAAAAAAGAATAGATAAGAAATCAGAATGAAATGTAACGAACAGTGCGACTTTGGTAGGGTGCTTTTCGTTTTATGTTATTACTGCTACAATAAATTAACTTTGAGTTAACATTGTGTTTCCTACCGATACCTTTTCGGCAGACGATTTTGTGCTATAATATAAGCAGAAGCAGACGTCGGCTTACTTTTATCTCAACGGAGGTATGATTATGACTATGACTATTGGCGCAAACATCAAGCGCCTGCGTACAGCAAATAACATCACTCAAGAACAGCTTTCTGTTTCTATGAACGTTACCTGTGCTGCTGTCAGCAAATGGGAACGCGGTGAAACCTATCCCGATATTACTCTCCTACAGCCTTTGGCTTACTTTTTCGGCGTGACGCTTGACGAATTGATGGGTTACGATCACGAAAAGATACAAGCGGACATTAACAATAGAATTGCCGAGTACCGAAGCTATTGGAAAAGTGATTACGAAAAAGCAAGAGAGATCATTGTTAAAGCATATCATGATTATCCGAATGATTATTGGATCATGCACTATTATATGTGGAATATTGGCGGTGATTTTGCTGACAACGATCCCTCGGTTTTGATCGAACATAAGGACGAATTTCTTGCCATCTGCGAAAAGATTCTCGGCGGCTGTACTGATGAAGGTCTGCGTCTAAACGCCTGGAATATGCGAGCAAAAATTCTTCATGCCGAGGGCAAAACAGAAGAGGCACTCGAAATTTACAAGACAAAATTCACCGACTGGTTCACTACAAGCGGGCAAAAGACAGAGCAGCTCTTTGCCAAAGATACAAAGGAATACTATTTCTACGTTCAAAAGAACATGTATGAGCTTGCCGATTTTGCGGCTGATAAGCTTGGAAGAACATTGTTTTTCAACCCCTCGTTTACAATGGAAGAAAAGGCTGAGCGCGCGTTGTGTTATGGTGACCTGCTGTTATCAGCATTTGATCAGACAAACGAGGCATTTTTCCTCATGCTCGCAAGATCTTTCCTCGTAAGAATGAAAAACGATCTTAACTATCGCGGCGGAACAGCCGAACAGGTCAGCGCGGTTGCAGACAAACATTTGTATGTCACAAAAATAACAGAGGATATGAGAAAAACAAACGAAGCCTTTAACCGCGCTTTTGACCGTTATGGTAAAGCGTGAATTTGCCTTAATTAACAGCCCATCGAGAAGTTGCTTGCCACCTATGTATCATTTCCATGATGTGTAGGCAAGTTGATATTCACTCCATTCGCCACATAATTGTAGGGTGCGACGTCCTCGGCGCACCGCACCCAAACGACGTTACATTGATTTGGCACACGGTTGCTACGCAACCTACCTCATTCGACGGCTTCGCCGCCACCTTCCCCTGAGGGGAAGGCAAGAAAAAAGCGCCCTCACGGGCGCTTTTTTATTATTAGTTCAGTTATATAGGTAATTCCGCATCCGACTGCGTAGCAGATTATATCTATGAACGAAAATGACGTTCCGACAATATTTGCTACTATCGAATCGCGCGGTATTCCAAGCAGGTCAACGATTTTTATGAGTTGGAGAAGCTCTACCGCAAGAGCAAAGATGAAAACGTAAAGCGGCAAGAGCTCTATTCCCGTCGGCTTCACTATTCTGATAAGGCAATATATCAGTATAACGACGAGGATGTCGCCGACGTACGGACGGACGAATGCGTCGTGCACGAATGCACCTATCAATATTTCAATACACAGAAGCGCAAGAAACGCTGTCAGGTATGCTAAGCGCAGCTTCTTATGCTTCATTACTGGAGCTTCTTCTTTGCCGCCTGAGCCTTTTTACGGGTCGGGGTGTCGAGAATGACCTTACGGAGACGAAGTCCTTTAGGCGTGACCTCAATAAGCTCGTCGTCTGCTATAAACTCTATCGCTTCTTCAAGCGACATTACCTTATGGGGCGTAAGAATAAGCTTTTCATCCGCACCCTTTGAACGGATAGCGGTGAGCTGCTTCGTCTTACACGGGTTGATCTCGATATCGCCCTGCTTCGGGTTTTCACCGACGATCATTCCCTCGTATACCTCTGTCTGAACGCCGACAAAGAGCTGTCCGCGCTCCTGCGAGTTAAAGAGACCGTAAGAAGTCGTAGTTCCCTTTTCGGACGCGACAAGCGATCCTGTCTGACGCGACGGCATATCGCCCTTAAAGGGGTGGTAGCCCTCAAAAACGGTATTCATTATTCCCTCTCCGCGCGTCGCGGTGAGAAATTCGCTTCTGTAGCCAAAGAGACAGCGCGAGGGGATGAGATAGTGAAGCTCCATACGGCTTCCGCGGCTTCCCATTTCAAGAAGCTCACCCTTACGCATATTGAGTTTTTCGATAACCGAGCCCATATACATTTCGGGAACGTCGATAAGCACGGTCTCGTACGGCTCGTTCTTTACGCCGTCTATTTCCTTATAGAGAACTCGCGGTGTCGAGAGCGAAAGCTCATAGCCCTCACGGCGCATGGTCTCAACGAGAATTGAGAGATGCATCTCACCTCGTCCCGCTACCTTGAAGCTGTCGGTTGTTTCGCCGTCCTCAACGCGGAGAGAAACGTCCTTAAGAAGCTCACGGTAGAGGCGTTCTCTTATCTGTCTTGTAGTAACGAACTTACCCTCGCGCCCTGCAAAGGGGCTGTCGTTTACTGCAAACGTCATTTCGATCGTCGGCTCGCTTATCTTAACGAAAGGAAGCGGCTCAGGAGCGGTTACGGAGGTTATCGTATCACCGATGGTGATATTTTCTGCACCCGAGAAGCAGACGATATCGCCAACGTTTGCGCTTTCAACCGTTCTTCTGCCGAGGCCGTCAAAGGTCTGAAGCGAGACGATTCTCGTTCTTACGGGATTTGCGCCCGTGTGATAATTACATATCAGCGCTTCCTGGTTTACCTTAACAGATCCGCGCTCGATGCGTCCGATTCCCATTCTTCCGACGTACTCGCTGTAATCTATCGAAGAAACGAGAAGCTGAAGCTCACCTTCCTCGTCTCCTTCGGGAGCGGGGATATATTCAAGAATGGTATCGAAAAGCGGCTGAAGGTCAACGCCCGGCTCATATGGTGTGAAAGACGCAGTTCCTGCTCTGCCCGAGCAGAAAAGCATCGGTGAATCGAGCTGATCGTCAGTCGCGTCGAGATCCATAAGAAGCTCGAGGACTTCGTCCTCTACCTCTTCGATTCTCGCATCGGGCTTATCCACTTTGTTTACTACGACGATAACTCTGTGGTTAAGCTCGAGCGCCTTCTGAAGAACGAAGCGCGTCTGCGGCATCGGTCCCTCTGCGGCGTCGACAAGGAGAATAACTCCGTTTACCATCTTGAGGATTCGCTCGACCTCGCCAGAGAAGTCTGCGTGTCCGGGAGTATCGATAATATTGATCTTTACGTCTTTATAGTGTACTGCCGTGTTCTTTGCAAGGATAGTGATTCCTCTTTCCTTTTCAAGAGCGTTAGAGTCCATTACTCTGTCCTCGGTCGCCTGATTTTCACGGTATACACCGCCCTGCTTGAGCATCTGGTCGACGAGTGTCGTCTTTCCGTGGTCAACGTGGGCTATGATCGCTATGTTTCTTAAATCGTTTCTTACCAAAATCTTATCATCCCTTATTCTTAATTTAACGGTTAATTATAACACATTATTCTCCTTTTTTCAATGATTTTTTCAACAAAGTTAAATTTACTTACTCTTTTTTAGTTGTATACTATTGATTTATGACTGCAGTGATGATATAATATGAAATTGATAATCATTTTCAAATCGAGGTCATAATGACGGCAATAGAATGTAAAAACCTATGTCTTTCCTACGGAAGCGCATCGGTTATTGATAATCTTTCCTTTACTCTTGATGAAGGAAGGTGTCTCTGTATAGCAGGAGAAAACGGCACAGGTAAAAGCACGCTCATCAAGGCGCTTTTAGGGCTTAAAGCCGCTACATCCGGAGAAATCACACTATCCCGAGGAGCGTCTAAGCACGGTATCGGTTATCTTCCGCAAAGAAGCGACGCTCAAAGCGACTTTCCCGCATCGGTTTGGGAGGTCGTACTGTCGGGCAGACTGAACAGCGGCAAGCGTCTTCCTTTTTATTCAAAAGAGGATAAGAATATAGCTCAGTCGAAGCTGGAGCTTCTTGATATTACTCGGCTGAAAAACAAGAGCTTTGCCGAGCTTTCGGGCGGTCAGCAGCAGAGAGTTTTGCTTGCACGCGCACTTTGTGCCGCAAAGCATCTTATTCTTCTTGACGAGCCTGTGGCAGGTCTTGACCCTACTGCTACGTCAGAGTTTTACAAGATAATCCACCGTCTGAAGGACGAGGGGATAACGGTTATTATGGTATCTCATGATATTCACTGTGCGCTTGCCGTTGCGGACAAGCTCCTTATTCTTAGAAACGACGGCTACTCCTATACCGACGCCAAGCCCCACGAGCACGATCACGAGGGAGGTTGCAAATTATGATGAGGTTTTTTAATGAGCTTTCCCTGATGTTCTCCCTTGATTCGATGGTATACGCGATGATCTGCGGTATTCTGATCTCTGCATGCGCCGCACTTCTCGGGGTCAGCCTAGTTCTCAAAAGGTATTCAATGATCGGAGACGGCCTTTCTCACGTTGCGTTTGCTTCCCTTGCGATAGGTTCTGCAATGTCTATAGCACCTATGGCATTGACGGTTCCTACAGTTGCCGTATCTGCGTTCGGGCTTTTGCGTCTGAGCGAAAAGGGCAAAATGAAGGGCGATGCACTCACCGCGGTTATTTCGACGGGTGCGCTTGCGATCGGTACAGTTGCCGCTTCCCTTTCGCCGGGATCCAATATTGATCTCAACGCTTATATGTTCGGCTCAATTCTTGCTTTGAGTGAAAACGACGTGATCTTCAGCATCGTGCTGTCGGTTATCGTTATTCCGATCTACTGCCTTATGTTTAACCGCATTTTCTCGGTTACCTTTGATCCGAGCTTCGCAAAGGCTACGGGTGTGAACGTACGTCTTTACGATACAGTTCTTGCTCTCCTTTCTGCCGTAACGATCGTTATCGGAATGCGTTTTATGGGAACGCTTCTGATATCGGCTCTCATAGTTTTCCCGCCGATGACCGCGATGCGCGTAATGAGAAGCTTCAAGGGCGTTGTAATATGCTCTGTCGTGCTTCCCGTTATCAGTTTTGCTGTCGGTCTTATTGCATCTTTTTTCCTTTCTACACCCGCGGGAGCGAGCGTCGTTTGCGTTGAGCTTATCATTTTCGTAATTGCATGTATGATCGGCGTACTCAAAAAGATAAAAAAGCCTCAAAAAGCATAATTAATCCCCTGTTTCGGCAGGGGATTTCACTTTTTCGAAAATTTTTGCAATTTTTTTTGCAAAAACATTTGATATTTGGCGAGATATGGTGTATAATGTTGAAAGTAATTGTTTGAGGATATGATGATGAGAAGAAAAAAGATCAAAAAGAATGACGGACCTGAGGTTGCAAAGGTTTGTATATACTGTGAAAATGCGACTGTAATCGCCGATGAGGAGAACGTTCTCTGCTCTCTGTGCGGAATCGTAAACAAGGAATTTTGCTGCAAGAAATTCGCCTACGATCCGCTCAAGCGCGTACCGCGTCCGATGCCTCCGATGCCGAAGCTGACGGAGGAAGATCTGCTTATATAAAGATAACCGCCCTCGGAAAAAACCGAGGGCGGATTTTATTTCGGCAAGCCGTTAATAGCAAAATAAATTATCATCGCAATAAAATCGACGGCGAGAAGTACACCGAACACTATGCATGCGAGCTTCAAAGCTAATTTCGCCTTGCGCTTATTATTTTCGGTCATCATCCGATCCTTAATGCTCGAAAGCTTGTCGGACACAGACGGAGATACCTGTTGCTTTTTCGTCAGCTCTTCCTTCAAAAGGTAGTCTATCGAGCAATCGAAGATCTGTGATAACTGAATTATCTTATCGGTTTCCGGAAAAGTTATATCCGACTCCCATTTACTGATCGACTGACGCGAAACGGAAAGCAATTCCGCAAGCTGCTCCTGCGTGTAATTCAGTTCCTTTCGCTCCTTTGCAATTTTCTCACCGAGTGTCATTGTTCTCGATCCTCCTTTACCGTTATCGCTTATATTATACCGCATAAGAGCCGTTCTGTACACCGATTTTACGGTTCATAATGTAAAGTCATGGTTGCATTTCTTTTTCGTAACGAAAATCCGCCCTCTCGGGCGGATTCTTTATTATCTTACATAGGGCTCGGAATCGGTTATCTTTCTGACGTGAGGACAGCCGATTTCTTCGCGGTAGATGGGAGCGACATAGCGGACTGCATTGCGTATGATAAGCTGCACTTCCGGCACGTGGAAGGTCGGGAAGGTCTCGTGGCCCGGCTGGAAGTAGAATATCTTACCGTTACCGCGCTCATAAAGGCAGCCTGAACGGAAGACCTCGCCACCGGAATAATTACCGATAAGGAGAAGCTTATCGGGCGTGGGGATCACGAAGGGCTCACCGTAGGTTTCCTCGGCAGGAAGCTTGAAATAACGATCGATTCCCTTTGTGATGGGATGAGACGGCTCTATTACCCAAAGTATCTCCTCGTCATTCGATTCGCGCCAGGTAAGATTGCAGGACGTTCCGAGAAGGTAGCGGAATGGCTTTGAATGATGTGCGGAATGGAGCGCTATCAGTCCCATTCCCGAAAGCACCGCGTCGCGCACCAGATACGCGACCTCGTCAGGAACTCTGTTATGTGCTATATGTCCCCACCAGATGAGAACATCTGTATTATCAAGGACTTCCTTTGTTATACCGCAGTTTTCATCGTCGAGAGTTGCGGTTTTTACTTCGATATCCTCCTCTTTACCGAGAAAATCTGCAATTGCCTGATGGATGCCGTTCGGGTATATATCTGTTACTCTTTTATCGGTTTTTTCGTGGACGAATTCATTCCATACGGTTACTCTTATCATAGCTACACCTCTCTGTTATTCTTCAATAATAATTTTATATTTGTTTGACTCGTCATCCGACGTGTGTGCCAGGATTACCTTTTCGCTTTCCATATATCCGAAAAGCGCGGTCAGGTGGGTTACGAAAACGTATTTTGTCTTCAGCTTGGGCATAAAACGCAGAATGTCGTATATGCTTTTCGTTCCCTCTTTATACGAGGTCGTTTGGAAAGTCTCGTTTAACAGGATGAGTGAATAGGGGGTCAGTCGGTCAAGTATTGCCGCTATTTCCCTTGCCTCCTGGTCGAATCTTCCTCTCGCGTCACCCTTTAAGAACTCCTCTTCTGCCGAGGAGAAATGTGAGAAGAAGCCGCGGCGTATGCTCATTTCCGCGCTTTCGGCAAGAACGGGAAGCCCTGCCTGCGAAAAGAGCTGTGCCGCACCAATCGCACGAAGATATACCGTTTTTCCACTATCGGTAAGACCTTTGACGAGCAGTCCTGCGGTATCGCCCTCTAGTGACAGGTCGTTCGGAACCGTTTTACCGCCGAGGCCGTTTGACAGGAGCACGAGTTCACGAAGCCCTTTCATCGAAAAACGGTCACATTCCTCCGGCAGGACCTTCGGAAGTGTGAGCGGAACGCCTGATTCCTCCGCTTTTTCGGCGTAAAGGATCGCCGCTTCATAGAACATCAGCTCGTTTGACAGTCCGAAAAATGCGTCGTAAACGTCGTTCGTTACCTTTGTCAGAGCCGAATCAATGCGCTGAAGCGCCTCGTTAAGAATGTACTGTGCATCGTTCAGAGGATCCTCGCCTGCGCCCGAAAGCACAGCTTTGATCTCGGTACCGTCATCGTCCTTCTTCTTTGCGAAAAGCTTGGAAAACGCGTTTGCTTCAGCTTTTCTTTCCGATATATCCGAAAGATCACAGGAAAGCAGTCTCAGGGCTCTGTCAAGTGTAAATACTACCGTAAAATCGAAATCCGACGGAGTTTTATAGCGGAAGCGCTGTGATATCGAAACGAGCTCTCCGAGTGCCTCGTTTTCCGTCATGCTGACGCACCAATCTCTTATTGCAATAAGCCCTTCGCTCTTTATCGGATACTGTCCGAGAGTTTCTCCTATCGTTCCGAAGAAGGATGCTATCGTCGACGGGAAGATCGCAGTTACCTTAAGCGATGCGAAGGTATGCTCGAGAAGCGCTTCGGAATTGATCTCCGATCCGCTTCCGTTCACGGCGCTCAGCTTCATTTCCTGCCAGTCGCTTTTGATCTTATCGTAACGCAGAAACAGCGTTTTCAACACAGGCAAAAGCCCGTCTATATTCTTCAGATCCGAGTATATTTCCTGGCGGAAATCAATGTTTTCCTTTTTAGTCAACGGTTTTTCGATAACCGATATAAAATATTCTGCGCGTCTTTTGTCCTCGACGATTTCTCTAATTGCTCGGTCGACCGAAAGGTCGTAGATCACTTTGCATTCGGCATAATTATCAGGGATCTTACTCAGAAGACTGAATTTCATTATGATTCCTCCCCGTTTTCAAGCTTACCAAAGCGATTTTCAAGCGCCTCGAAGGTCAGACCGCATCGGATGAGGATATCCTTTGCGTACGATCCGCCAACACTCTTTTGGCGCGCGATCTTATATGTGCGCCGGTTTTCGTCGTTAAGGTCTATAAGCACGTTCAGATACGGTATTTCGCTTTCTCTAAGGCCATGCTGATGAGTAATGTAGAGACCGAATATTCTCTTTTCCCAAAGCTCTGACGCGAGCTTTTCCGTCATCATTACGGCGTTTTCTTCATTCGTCGTAGAGTAAGTTTCATTAAGGAGAACAAGCGAATCTTCATCCATATTTTCAAGAATCGCTTTTACTCTGTTGTTTTCCTCTACGAAGCGTCCGCTTCCGTCGAAGCGTTCGTCGCGCGGAAAATGCGCGAACACCGAACTTATATCAGAGATCGCCGCGCTTTTACACGGAACGGGACATCCGAGAAGAAACATAATGACCGCTATACCGACTGTTCGCAGATACGTCGTTTTACCGCCGCCGTTTGCTCCCGTGAGGAAGTAGAACGGTTCTTCCTTTGTAAACCTGATATCGTTCGGGACGATATTCGTTTCGTTTTTTGCAAGGAGCGAGACGTCGTATGCCTCGGTAACGCTGATAATTCTGCCCTCTGCTACCGTAGGATAAGTCAGCGGAATGCCCGCATCCCGGATCCTGTCGATAAAATCAAGCATCGTCAGATAAAACTCTATTTCCTTGCGGTAATAAATAATATTTTTACGGTAATATCCGAGAAACTCGCTCTTGAAGCTCTTAAGCTCCTTCATAAGCTCGGGGCGCAGACACGCGGCACCGTAAATTATATCGGGAGAAAGCTCACGGCTTTCGGGGCTTTTGATCTTCGGGATATCGGTTCCGAGAATTTTGGCGCAGGAAATAATACCGTCAAGGAAGGTGTTTTCACCGCCTGCGGTCATTTTGACCTTATTTCCCGAAACCTTTACCGAGCTTGTCAGCGCCTTTTCCGCTTCGGGTATGAGCGAATTAAGCTTATCGCTCATTTCTTTATACTGCGTGTTTTCGCTTTCCTCGTGAAGAGCCGACGCAAAGCGGCTCGACAGCGGGTCGGATAAATCACACCTTGAAGCAAGATCGGTAAACTCTCTCACAGCTTGAGAAAGAAAAGCGAAGATCAAACATCTTCCCTCATCGGTAGATGCTTCCTCAAACGCAGAGTTCAAGGTATAAATATCGCAGGATATTTCGTAAAGCTTTCTGAATCTGTTTCTGTTTTCACAGTCGCTGAGGCGCATAAAAAGCTCCTGCCTCGGGAGAATATTATCCTTTTCACAGGGGACCGATGCGCTTTTTGCGACTCTTTTCGGTATGAAGTTAAGAAGCTGGAGATCTTCAAAGACCGATACGTCGATCGCCTTTTTCCTCGGCTTCGTATAATACAGCAGACTGGGGTATCCCATATAGTATTTCCCTTCTTTTCTTTTACCTCTTAATTATACCCGCAAATTGCTTCCATTGCAAGCCTTATTTGTAAATATTTGCCCCCTTTACTATTGAAAAATGCCTTTTTATATGTTATAATTTCAGTATTAAATATATGGAGAGTACTATTTTGCTTACCGACAGATATTTTATGCCCGATATATATTTGAATGATATATATGAGATCACACCCAAAATGCTTCAAGAGCGAGGAATCAAGGCTGTGCTTCTTGACATCGACAATACTCTTGTGACCTACGATGATCCGAAGCCTACTGAAAGCGTTCTTAAATGGCTCGAATCGCTCAAAGCGGTCGGTATTTCGGCGGCGTTTATTTCAAATAACCACAAGGAAAGAGTTGAACTTTTCAATTCCGAGCTCAAGTTCTTCGCAACGTGGGACAGCCATAAGCCTTCGGGGAAATGCTACCGCGCGGCGATGGAGTTTCTCGGAACCGACGTGACTAATACTGCGGTTATCGGAGACCAGGTATTTACCGACGTATGGAGTGCGAAGCGTCTGAAGCTTTTTGCGATCCTCGTTAAGCCGATCAAGGACAAGACCTCTCTCTTCTTCCGCTCAAAAAGAGCCCTTGAAAAACCTATACTCCGCCGTTATAAGAAAATGCACGGGGAGAGCGCAAAATGAGCGTTTTTCTCTGTCCGAAATGCCGTAAGGCGCTGATACGGGTAGGAAACTCCCTAAAATGCGAAAATAGACACTGTTTTGATTTTTCGTCAGATGGATACGTTAATCTCGTTATGGGAAAGATAAGCGGCGGTGACAGCCCCGATATGTGCCGGGCACGTCATGAGTTTTTAAGCGCGGGATATTACGAGCCGTTTGCAGAAGAGATCTCGGCAGTCATAAAGGAATTTTCCGCCGTTAAAATATGCGATGCCGGCTGCGGCGAGGGCTACTATTCCAGAGTCATAAAAAGCAGGAATCCAAATGCCGAGATCGTCGGATTTGATCTTGCGAAAACCTCTGTAAAGTACGCTTCAAAAGCCGAAAAGTGCAAGCCGGATCCAATAAATTACGCGGTTTGCGGAATTTTCGATATGCCGCTTCCCGATAACAGCTACGACGCGCTGATCTCGGTCTTTGCACCGGTCCCCGACAAGGAAGCTCACCGAATCCTTAAAGACGGCGGAATAATGATCGTCTGCCATCCCGGAAAAGACCATTTGAGCGGATTAAAAAAGCTCGTTTACGATACGCCTTACGACAATGAAGAGGCATATACCGCATATTTCGGATTCGAAAAGATACTTGAAAGACGCGTGAAATACGAAGTTACCGTCGCAAAGGAACACATCTTTTCCCTCTTTTTGATGACGCCGTATTACTGGAAAACATCACGGTCTGACGCTGAAAAGCTAAAACATGCCGATAAGCTCGAAACCGAGCTCGATTTTATTATTTCTATTTACAGAAAGTGAGAAACGCCGTGGCAAAAGAAATTAAGCGATTTGATTTCGCAAAAAAGCCGAAAAAGCCCAGCTCTACCCTCAATTTCCTTGCAAAGAACATTCTCTGCAAACCCGACCTGAAAAAGAGAAATGCAAAAATAATAAAGCGCGGAATGGAGGAATACGAGGGCAAACCCTATCTTCTTCTCATAAACCACGCATCTATGGTCGACCTCAACATTATGATGATGGCGACTCATCCATACAAGGCTAATAACGTAATGACTCTCGAAGGTTTCCGCGATTATACCGAGATTCTCATGAGAAACATGGGTGTTCTCGGCAAGAGAAAATACGTCTCCGACGTTCACCTCGTAAAGAACATTAAATACTGTCTGCATGAATTAAAGACTGTATTCGCGCTGTTTGCGGAAGCGAGATATTCCCTTGACGGCAGAACCTCGTTCCTGCCCGAATCGCTCGGTCAGCTTGTCAAGATACTAAAGGTACCGGTCGTAATGCTGAAGATTCACGGTAATTTCGTCACCTGTCCGCAATGGAATAAAATAAACAAGAAAACCTACGTTGAAGCCGAAATGTACCCGCTTTTTACCGTTGAGGACCTCAAAAACTACTCCTCAAAGGAGCTTTTCGAGAAGATAAAAGAGGCTTATCAGTACGACGACTTCGCTTGGCAGCTTGAAAACAAGATCATAATCGACCATCCCGAAAGAGCAAAGGGGCTTAACAGCCTCCTCTACAAGTGTCCTAAGTGCGGAACCGAGGGTAAAATGGAGGCGAGCGGAGCCACACTTTCCTGTACTGCCTGCGGCAAGAATTGGTTCATGAATGAATACGGACAGCTTGAAGGTGACGACGGCAGAACAGAGTTCTCCGAGATTCCCGAATGGGCAAGATGGGAGCGCGATATTGTACGCGAGCGCATAAGAAACGGTACTTACTATTTTGAAGATACCGTTCGTGTCGAGACTCTTCCCAATTCTCTTAAGTTCTACAAGCAGGGCGAGGGCAAGCTGGTTCAGACTCCCGAGGGAACAACTCTTACCTGCACCTGCTACGGTGAAGAAATTACCGTAGAAAAGCCCGGAATAGCCCTCGAAAGCATGCACGTTGAATACGATTACCGCGGAAACGGAGACTGCGTCGACATTTCTATCCCCGACGACAGCTTCTGGTGTTACCTAACAAAGAAGGACGTTATCACTCAGCTTGCTTTTGCAACCGAGGAGATACACATTTACGCAAAAGAAAAACGCGAAGCTGAAAAGCTCGCAAGATCAAACAAAGGAAAAGAGGAAAAAGAAAATGGCAGTAATTAAGGTAGCCGATCTTCCCTACAAGAGATATACCATTGAGGAAGGCAAGGCGGCGTTTGAAAAATTCGAAGCGGCGATGAAGGAGGCAATGTGCGCAAACTGCGTTATGCGCGCAAGAAAAGCTTTCAGAACGGAAATGCGTAAATACGAAACACAGTATTCGCTTGCATATTGCCGTTACACACTTAATACCAAAGACGAGTTCTACAAGGGAGAAATGGACTATTACGATAACGTCGGTCCCCTTTTCAGCGAGATCGGAACAAATTACGCCGCTCTTATGCTGGACAGCCCCTATCGCGCAGACCTTGAAAAGCGTCTCGGCGAGCGTCTGTTTAAGATGTGGGAAATCGCAAGAAAGACCTTCTCTCCCGAGATCATAACCGATCTTCAGGAGGAAAACACCGTAATCACCGAGTATTCTCAGCTTATGTCGACGATGGTATTCGTTTATAACGGCGAGGAAATGCCTCTTTCCGTTCTACGCGGAAAGCTCGAGGACGCTGACCGTTCGGTGAGAAAGGCGGCAGCGACAGCTATCGGAGAGGGTCTTGAAAGAAACTCGGATAAGCTTGACGAGATCTACGACCGACTTGTAAAGATCCGCACCGGAATTGCGAAAAAGCTCGGTTATGAGACCTTTACCGAGCTTGGATATTACCGTATGGGACGTCTTGACTACGATGCGGAAATGGTTGCTTCGTTCAGAGAAAACGTAAGAAAATCGCTCGTTCCCGTTGTCGCTGAAATCAAGGAGCAGGTAAGAAAAGAACTCGGATACGATTCCATCACGTTTTATGATAACAGCATCTACGGCGGCGGAAGCTCTATCGTTCCGATTCTCGACAAGGACGGAATGTTCGCCGAGGCTCAGAAGATGTACGATGCTATGAACCCCGAGATCGGCGCCTTTATGAAGTCGATGCAGGAGGCGGAGGCGTTTGACGTTGAGTCGCGCGATGGCAAGTGGGGCGGCGGATACTGCACGGTATTCGAGGATTACAAGCAGCCCTTTATTCTCGCAAACTTTAACGGCACGACGGGCGACGTCGACGTTCTTACCCACGAATTCGGTCACGCATTCGCCATGAAGAAGGCGCTTGACAAGGCAGACTGCGAGCTCGGTATCGGCGGATCTGAAACCGCAGAATGCCACTCTATGAGTATGGAATTCTTCTCATGGCCGTCTATGAACGCATTCTTCGGAAATGACGGAGACCGTTACCGCAGAAAGCATTTGATATCCGCTCTCGATTTCATTCCTTACGGCGTTATGGTTGACGAGTTCCAGCATGAGATATATGCTAACCCCGACCTTACTCCGGCAGAGAGAAAGAACGTATGGCTCAATCTTGAGAAGAAGTACCGCCCGTATATGGACTATGACAATCTTCCCTACCTCTCGCTCGGTACCCGTTGGCAGTATCAGATGCACATTTACGAGTCGCCCTTCTATTATATCGACTACTGTCTTGCACAGACCGTTGCTATCGGATTCCTTTGCGCTTCCCGTGATAACTACAAATCAGCCCTTGACGCTTACATTAATTTCTGTCAGGCAGGCGGAGAGAAGTCATTCCCCGAGCTCATTTCCGATGCGGGTCTGTCCAATCCCTTTGAGGACGGCGCTCTCGATAAGATGGCAGAAAAGACCCTCGCGATTATCAATTCGTTTAACTGATGGCAAAAGATCAATGAAAAAAGCATCCACCCGCTCAGCGGGTGGATGTTTCATTTTCGGGCGTAGCTCTGTTACCAGCTACCCGTAAACGGATTTCCTTCCTTGCCTTCCCCAGCGGGGAAGGTGGCTGCGACGAAGGAGAGTCGGATGAGGAGAAATCAAAAGCGGAGTAACTGACTTATTATAATCAGATTCCTTGTGTTCAATATACCTCATCCGAGGTTTACCTCTTACCTTTCCCCGAGGGGAAGGCAAGACAACGTGGCGAAGTTTCGATACGTTGTTTGTAGGGACAGGCGTCCTCGACTGTCCGCACAAAAACGATGTTACGCCCTCTCCGAACACCTCATCCACCACCTTCGGTGGTCCCCCTTCTCCCACTGGAGAAGGTAAATGACGCCTTAATGCTTCACCACGTTTTCGTAGGGCGGGGGTTTGCTCGGAACCCCCAAAACTCGCGTTCGCTCGTTTCGTGGAACCCCGCCGGCTCCTTCAGTCAGCTACGCTGACAGCTCCCGTAGGTTGCGTAGCAAACTACTCCGGAGTTGGAGCCATTGGCGTAAACTGCCCTTAAACTGCATTTTTCCTTTACATCATTTCTGTTCATCGGTAAACCTATATTGAACCCCGCCACTATGGCGGGGATTTCTGGTGCAATAAAAAACAGCCACCGTCGGTGGCTGTTTTTCATTGTTTCAAATTAGTGCTTCTTGGAAACGTAAGCGATTCCGAAGAGTGCAACTACTGCCATTGCAACGTATGCAACAACATTGTCGCCGGTCTCGGGGTTGCTGGGAGTCTCGGGAGTCTCGGGAGCAGGAGTGGTCTCGCCGGTAACTTCGAAGGACATGAATCCTACGTTGAATCCACCGCCGGCAGTATTGCCTTCAGCTCTGCCGACTACGAGAAGGATCTGCTCGCCTGCAGCAAGCTCGACGCCCTCACCGGTAAGGGTGGTAACTTCGTTTCTTGCAATGTCAGCTGCTTCAACGAGAACGGTTCCGTCGTTCTTGATAACTCTGACAGCAACAGACTGTCCACCGTTCTTGTTAACCTGAATGCTGAAAGCATAGGTGCCGTTAGCGGGAGCGGTGAAGCCTACGAGAGAGTCGTAAAGGAAGGTGTTAGTAGGATACATATCAAACTTAACAACCTCTGCGTCGCCCTCGGTCTTCTGGGTAACGTTGTTAGTCGTGCCAGCGGCGTGATCGGAGCCTGCAACCCAGTGGCCGGGCCAAGATTCAGACCAGGTAGTGGTAGCCTCAGTCTCAACTGCTACTACAGCAGAGTTCTCGATGTCCCAAGCACCGATGAAGAAGTTACCATCAACGGTCTTTTCGAGAGAGAGATCTGCAGTGTAGGAAACGGATTCAGCGTTTACCGGGATAGCGGCAAAAAGCATACAACCAATGACCATAACAGCTGCAATCACAACGGAAAGTTTGCGTGTTCTGTTCATAAGAACCTCCAAAATAAAATATAATATTATATTGTAATACTCTCATCGCGTCTGTGACGTCAGAGAGTTATTACCGAAAACAGGTGCCTGCGCTTACTCAAATTGCTTTTTAAATGAATAAGTTACAGACAAGCATATTATACCTCCCCCCCGCAGTATTTGTCAATACTTTTTGTGAAAAAAATTAATAATTTTCAAATAATTTTTAAATAATCATCGGAGGGGAGAAAATGATACCGTTATGTTACGAAAAGGTACAGACATTCACCGACAGTTTATGCTGTCCATTCGTCGCTTGTAGCGTCTATCAGTGAGTAGAATAGTTAGGTGCTTCCTTTGTGATGCTGATATCGTGAGGATGAGATTCCTTAAGACCGGCGCCTGTTATACGGATAAAGCGTCCGTTTGCCTGGAGATCCTTGACGGTAGGAGTTCCGCAGTAGCCCATGCCTGCGCGGAGACCGCCCATGAGCTGGAATACTGTGTCTGCAAGGGGGCCTTTGAAGGGAACGCGTCCCTCGACTCCTTCGGGAACAAGCTTTCTGTTACCCTCCTGGAAGTATCTGTCCTTAGAGCCGTTTTCCATAGCTGCGATGGAGCCCATTCCACGGTATACCTTGAACTGTCTTCCCTGATATATTTCAGTCTGTCCGGGAGATTCTTCGCATCCTGCAAGGAGAGAACCAATCATTATTGCGTCTGCGCCAGCCGCGATAGCCTTGGGAAGGTCGCCCGAATACTTGATACCGCCGTCAGCAATTACGGGAATACCGTACTTGGTTGCAACGCAGGCGACGTCGTATACAGCCGTGATCTGAGGTACGCCGATACCCGCTACGATTCGAGTCGTGCAGATCGAACCGGGGCCGATACCGACCTTGAGCGCATCAGCGCCCGCCTTGATAAGATCCTCAGCCGCTTCAGCGGTTGCGATATTGCCTGCGATTAGCTGAGCGTCGGGATATGCTGCTTTGATGTCGCGTACTGCTTTGATTATGTTTCTTGAATGGCCGTGAGCAGAATCGAGGCTGAGGAAGTCTGCACCCGCCTCAAGAAGCGCGCCCGCTCTTTCGACCGTGTTTGCCGTTACTCCGATAGCCGCGCCGCAGATGAGACGTCCCTTTTCGTCCTTAGCGGAATTGGGGTAACGAGTTGCTTTCTGAATATCCTTGATAGTGATAAGTCCGCAGAGACGGTTGTCCTTATCTACGAGGGGAAGCTTTTCTACCTTGCTCTTGCTCAGTATCTTCTGCGCATCGGCAAGAGTCGTACCGACGGGAGCGGTAATGAGATTTTCCTTGGTCATTACCTCATTTATCTTCATCGAATAGTCGGTGAGGAATCGCATATCGCGGTTCGTTATGATACCGACGAGTTTTCCGTCAACGCAAACGGGAACTCCCGATATCTTATACTTGGACATAAGCGCCTCTGCCTCGAAAACGTAATTGTCCGGGGAGAGGAAAAAAGGATTTGTGATTACACCGTTCTCGCTTCTCTTTACGCGGAGAACGTGGTCTGCCTGCTCTTCGACAGACATATTTTTATGAATAACGCCCGCACCGCCTTCTCGCGCCATTGCAATAGCAAGGTCGGCTTCGGTAACGGTATCCATTGCCGCAGAAAGAAGCGGAATGTTAAGCTTTATCTTCTGTGTAAGCTGGGTTGAGAGGTCGATGTCCTTAGGAAGAACATCGCTCTTCGAAGGAATGAGGAGCACGTCGTCAAAGGTAAGACCCTCAGGGCGGAACTTAGCGTTAATATCGGTATTAACCATAGCAAATTTTTCCTTTCTTTTTATGTCCAAAAAAGCTCTTATTAACTAATTATTATAATACAAAACTTCCCATCTGTCAATAAATGAATTCAAACAAAAGTAATTTTGTCAAAAAATTATCATTTTCGCCAAAAAAGCATTGAAAAATAAACCGGAGAATAGTATAATAAAAGTAATTTAAACCTTAAAAACCGACAAAACGAGGGTAAACCATTGAAAAGACTGCATATTTTTAACCCTGCCTCGGGTGTAAAGCACTCCCCGGAGCTTTTGACACAGGGAGCGGCAAACGGCGAAGAAAGCTACATAACTACAGGAATAGGCGACGCCGAGCGCTTCGTTTACGAGACCTGCATTTCGCGTCCCGAAACACATTTTATTGTATACGGGGGCGACGGAACTATAAACGAAGTCGTATCCGGAATAGTTCGTGCTGATGCCGGCGACAAAGCGCTCTTTTCCGTTATACCCGCGGGAACGGGAAACGATTTCGTTAAAAGTTTTCCCGAAAAAGACCGTATTTATGACGTTGACGTGTTAAAATACGACGACAAGTATGCTGTAAACATTATAAATTTCGGTTTTGACAGCACTGTCGTTATTAAAACCGCGAGATATAAAAAGGCGTTTCCGGGAAGCGCAGCTTACATTGCGGGTGTTGCTGACACTTTTTTTCACAAAATCGGTGAAAGATGGCAGATCAAGCTTGAAAACGAGGACGGAAGCACAGAAGAATTCGATCAGGACTTTACCCTCGCGCTTGCTGCTAACTGTCAGTATTACGGCGGCGGCTTTCATTCCGCTCCGCTCGCGTCCCATAATGACGGGCTTATCGACTTTATTGCAGTGAAGAAGGTCAAAAGAGGAACATTACTCAATCTGATCGGTTCGTATAAAAAGGGAACGCATCTCGATCCCGAAACCGGAAAGCCCTTCCCAAAATTTGACAAGCACATCATTTTCCGCCGATGCAAGAGCATTTTCATAAAGGGAATTAATATACTCTGCTCCGACGGCGAGATCGAAGAAAGAAGCGAAGCGGATATCAGCATTATTTCCCGTGCCGTCCGCTATGCTACATAATATAATGAAAAGATATATTCTTGCCCTTGACCAGGGTACGACAAGCTCCCGTGCTATCGTTTACGATAAGCTCGGAAATAAGATCGGTGAGGCGCAAAGAGAGCTTCCGCAGATCTATCCCCTTTCAGGCTGGGTCGAGCACGATCCGGAGGCAATCTGGTCTACTCAGCTCTATGCCATTGAGACGGCTGTTAAGAGAGCGGAGATCGACCCGAATGATATTGCCGCTATCGGCATCACAAATCAGAGAGAAACAACCGTTGTTTGGGACCGCAGAAGCGGAAAGGCACTCTGCAACGCGATCGTATGGCAGTGCCGCCGTACAGCAAGCTACTGCGAAGAGATAAAAAAATCGGGATATGAGCCCGTTCTTAAAGAAAAAACAGGTCTTATTGCCGATCCGTATTTCTCGCTTACAAAGGTAAAATATATTCTTGATAACGTCGACGGCGCACGCGATCTTGCGGATGAGGGAAATCTCGCCTTCGGTACCGTTGACAGCTGGCTAATACACAAGCTCACGAACGGAAAGTGTCACGCGACAGATGCTTCAAACGCATCCCGTACAATGATGTACAACATTCACGACGGAAAATGGGATACCGAAATACTTTCACATTTTGGCATACCCGAAAGCATACTGCCTACGATCGTTCCCTCAAGCGGGTATATTGCCGATGCCGAAATACTCGGCGTAAAGATACCGATATGCGGGGTCGCGGGCGACCAGCAGGCTTCCCTTTTCGGTCAGTGCTGCTTCAAAAAGGGTGACGCAAAGAATACCTACGGTACGGGCTGCTTCCTGCTTATGAATACGGGAAGCGACGCGGTTCTTTCAAACGGAGGACTTCTTACAACCGTTGCATGGCAGATGGACGGAAAGCTCACCTATGCTCTTGAGGGCTCGGTATTTATAGCAGGCGCGGCAATTCAATGGCTCCGCGACGGGCTGGGAATTCTTGCTTCGTCATCCGACAGCGAAAAAATGGCGCTCGATATACCGAATACTGACGGCGTATATTTCGTCCCCGCATTTACGGGGCTCGGTGCTCCACATTGGGATCCCGACTGCCGAGGACTGATCTGCGGTCTTTCACGAGGAAGCGACCGCCGTCATATAGTTCGTGCCGCGCTTGAATCAATGGCGTATCAGACGCTCGACGTTCTTATGCTTATGGAAAGAGATTCGGGAACCGAAATACCCGCTCTGCGCGTTGACGGAGGAGCTTCGGCAAACGGTTTTCTCTGCTCCTTCCAAGCGGATATTTCGAACAAGGCGGTAATACGTCCGTCAAATACCGAAACGACCTCTCTCGGTGCCGCTTATCTTGCGGGGCTCGGATGCGGACTTTATTCGTCTATCGACGAAATCTCGTCCTTGGCTCAAAATCCGACGGTTTTTGCCCCCAAAATGGAGGAATCCGCCCGTCAAGAATACATTAGCGGCTGGCAAAACGCGGTAAACAAGACAATTTTAAGATAAATTCACAAAAAACTTATATAAATTTCACAAAAAGTAGTGACAAACTTAATTCTTTATGGTATAATGTAGTTGCAGAAAGAAATTTCTGTAATACCAGCATAGAGGAGATAGTTTTTATGAAGATCAACATTATCGGACGCAAGATCAACGTGAGAGAAAGCTTCAAGGAAGTAGTCGAGAAGAAGCTTGCAAAGCTTGACAAGTACTTCAAAGACGACGCCTCAGCCTACGTTACGATGAGCATGGAGAAAAATGCCGAACGCCTCGAGGTTACGGTAACAAGCGGTGCTCTTCTCTTCCGCTCCGAAGAAAGCGCTGATACCTTCGTAAACGCCCTCGATACCGCCGTCGATACCATCGAACGCCAGATCAGAAAAAACAAGACCCGTCTTGAAAAGCGTCTCCGCGACGGAGCGTTCCGTGAGATCGGCGAACAGCCCGAGGAGTACGAAGAAGCTTTCAACATCCGCGAAAAGACCTTCGTAATGAAGCCGATGACCCCCGAAGAGGCTATCCTCCAGATGAATCTTATCGGTCACGAGTTCTTCATGTTCGAAAATTCCGAAACGGGAAATGCCGCAGTCGTTTACAAAAGAAAGAACGGCGGATACGGACTTATAAACCCCGAAAAATAAATAATACCTGCCGCCGAGCGTAATGCTCGGCGGTTATTTTTGACGGGTTTATAATGAATATAATTATACCCATAAACAACAAAGCACCAACTCCATTACCGAATTGGTGGTTATTTCTTCTTAAATAAAACTAATTTTGCTAAACTTATTGAAAATATTGATATAATATGCTACAATATGTTTGCCTTTATAACAAAATCTACTTTTAGGAGAACAATATGGCAAACGGTGGTAAGAAAAAATCCCTTATAAAAGACATTGCAATCGTTTCGTGTATATGGGGTCCACTACTCTTTATTATAATTGGCGGCATTGCTTGGCGAAAAGGTAGTTTTGATGGCACACTTATGGAGCAATTATTCCCTGCTATGTTCTGTGGTTTCATTGCTGCATTTGTCATAGTAATTATATTAAGCAATTTCTTTCGCGATTTAACTATCCTGTGGTGGGTAAGTGCAATTGTTATCTTTGTTGCTACGGTTGTGTGCTATATGCTTAAACTCACATCCATTCTAACAGTCGGTGCGATTATCTTGGGTATTGGACTTTGCTTGCTCGTTCTCATTAGATGGATTGCAGGCAGATAATGTAGTGTGACTTTGCCACACCTTCACTTACCTTTATAAGAAACATTTAACAAAGAATACTTATCACAAACACGAAAGACCTATCGTTTGATAGGTCTTATCTTTTTCATTTTTCTTAAAGAAATAAGTAGAAATATCCGTTAAAATGGATTACGAAATAGCATATTTACGAAATAATATAATTGTCGGCTTAATAATTGACACGCAATAATTTATGTGATATAATTATATGATACCAAGAACGGGAAAGGAGGAGAGATATGTCGAAAAAGGGATTTAACACCTTTGATCTTAACGACGGCTTTTGGGATATTGACGAAATGATCCCAAAGAAAAAGGTCGGCGCGGTCTTTTCCGATGATACCGATACCGTTGAAATACAGGTAAATTCCGGTGCTGAGAAGAAGGGTATGCCGCTGCCAAAAAACGATTCATGGCAGAAAAGACTTGCTGAAATGAAAAGCGGAGAGACTGCCCTTGATCCTTCCCCGTCCGACCGTCTTGAAAGAGCCAAGGCGGCACTCAAGACCGCCGAAGCCAAGCACCTTTCCTATGCCGCTGCCGCTTTCGGTGACAAGGAGGAAAAGAAAAACGAGCAGATCGAGGTTTCCCCTTCGGACGAGCCGCTTTTTTCCTACTCTCCGAAGCGTAATCCGTTGCTTGAGAACGTAACAGTACGTCTTTGGCCTGCCAAATACTCATTTTATGAGCAGTTCCGCAATAACGCGGTCAAGCTTTTTGAGCGCGAGGGTAAGGAATGTCAGTACGAGCCGTTCTTTTCCTTTACGCCGCAGTACGTTCAGATGTCGCGCAGACAGCTTGATTACTACCTCTATTTCAGAAGCAAGATCAGGCGTGGGGAAAAGATAAAGGCTGACTATTCCTATATTCTTCTTCTCGTTTACGAGATTATTAACGTCCCCGACCTGCTTCCCCCCGAAAACGGACTTGATATGCTTGTTTTTCTTTGGGAAAGCTACCGATCGGAATATCCGAAGCTTGACCGTCATTTGAGCGAATGGGTATGTGATTACTGCCTTATACACAAGCTTGACGGCAGATATATTCCCCTATCGCTGGCAAGCGAGGCGGCAAGATGCTGTTCGCTGAAGGAATTTTACGCAGGTCTTGACGCAAGCGAGGGGTCTCCGTACGCATCTGCCCTCTTTTCCTACGGATCGATTTACAATTACAGAAACAGCAAATTTATTACCGACGAAAACCGCGAGCTATTTGACCGCCACATAAAAGCGGCATTCATATATGCTTTTACAAAGGCGGAAAATGAGCATCTGACAATACTTGCCCCTGTTGGTAACAAGGCTATGATTCCTGTTAAGATCACTCGTGATGCATTCGTAGGAGCGCTTTGTGCCTATAACGTAAAGAGACGGATCGAGGTTTCTTACCTTTCGGTCTCGCGTTCTGCCGAGCTCCGCTATGCTGTTACCGATGCGGTCAAGTTCGCAGAAAACAACGTCCGCGCTCTGCTCGGGATCAGAAGCCGATTCCATACACCCAACCTCGCGCCTCCTTTGAAAAATGCGATTCTCGAATATTTTGAACCGTTTAGAAAAGAGGTAAAGAAGGAGCAGGAAAAGATCGCAGCAGTTCCCGAATATGATATTCTTTACGAGCCCATTGCTTCCGAGCTGTCTCTTTCCGACGCAAAAAATATCGAAATGCACTCGTGGCATACAACTGACCTATTGACAGACGGGATTGACGAATATGCCCCCGACCCTGAGGTCGAAAAAACGATTGAGCCCGAAATAATATCCGAACCCGAAAATGACGCTAAACAAGGCTCTGACGGGATAGCAGAAGCGCTGACGCATCTTATAAACAACGATAGAGCAGGCTTTATAAGCCTTTCACACAATCTGGGCGTGCTCCCCGACGCCCTTTGCGAAGCAATAAACGACCGTCTTTACGACACGGTCGGTGATATAGTTGTCGAGCTCGGGGACGGCGGCTATGAGCTTGTCGCCGATTATTTGGAGGAAATTAACGAATGGCTGAAAACACAGAAAAGGTAACGGTACCTAAGAGAATACTTTCTTCTCTTATACGTTCAATATCGGCGGGCGTGGTTCCCCGTCTCGGCGCGCCTTATATAGCTATCGGGCGCGACGATGAGATCGCGGCTCTCCTTTCCGACCTTAACCAGGTAAGTGAAGGCGGATCGGCAATGCGCTTTCTTATCGGCAAATACGGAAGCGGTAAGAGCTTTCTTATGCAGCTTATGCGCGGGTACGCGCTTGAGCGCGGTTTCCTTACCGCCGACTGCGATCTTTCTCCCGAAAGACGTATCTGCGGCGCTAAGGGAAGCGGACTTTCCACCTATCGAGAGCTTATAAGAAATCTTTCGTCCAAGACCTCTCCCGAGGGCGGTGCACTTTCGGGAATCATATCGAAATGGCTTTCAGCTTTACAGAGCGAGGTCGCGTCAGAGGGAATAATGCCCTCAGACTCAAGCTTTTACAACGAAGTCGCAAAGCGTGTTTTTGCAGTTACGCGTGAGCTTGAAAACAGCGTCGGCGGATTTGATTTTGCTTACGTTATCACCGAATATTACCGCGCGGCAATAAACGATGATGACGAAAAAAAGAGCCACGCTCTCCGCTGGCTCCGCGGTGAATATGAAACAAAGACCGAAGCGCGCCGAGATCTCGGAGTTAATTCGATAATCGACGACGACAGCTGGTACGACTACATCAAGCTTTGGGCTGAATTCGGAAGAAAGCTCGGCTATAACGGACTCGTTGTTTTCATTGATGAATGTGTTAATCTTTATAAGATATCGAACCGTATTTCGCGTGAAAACAACTACGAAAAGATCCTTTCGATGTTCAACGACACTCTCCAGGGCAAAGCGAAGGGGCTTGACATCGTTCTCGGCGGAACTCCTCAATTTCTCGAGGACACGCGAAGAGGTCTTTATAGCTACGAGGCACTTCGCTCACGCCTTACAGACAGCCGTTTCGGCAACGAGGGATACCGCGATCTTATGGGTCCCGTCATCCGTCTGCGCCGTCTTTCCGACAATGAGCTTTACGCGCTTATAACGCGTCTTACCAAGCTCCACGCTCAGCATTTTGCCTGGGAACCGAGAGTAACAGATACCGATCTCGAGAATTTTCTTAAGAGCTCTCTTTCCCGCGCGGGAGCCGACGTTATGATAACTCCCCGAGAGATCATACGCGACTATATGTCGATGCTTAATATTCTCTGCCAGAACCCTGATCTTTCAGCTTCTGACGTTATCGGAAAGGTCGCAGAACCTGCCCCCAAAGCAGAAGAACAGCCGCAAAAGCAAAGATTCACCCTCTCGGATATTGAGCTTTAACGGAATATCATAACAAGCCCTCCCAAAATAACCGTCAGGGCAAATATCCATTTTACAGCTTTTAGCTTAAGCTTTGTTAAGAGAATTGCCCCAAATGCGCCGCCGAGCGCGGCGGGAACAATATAGCGCAATGAAGAAAAGAACGGCAGATGCCCTTTCAAATGGTAAATCACCGCCGAAACTGCGGCGAACGCGGCAGTTATAAACGCAGTCTGCGCGAAGACCTTCTTCTTCTCTTTTTTGAGCAAAAGCGACAGCGCAAAGATAAGAACCACCCCGCCTCCCGCTCCGAAAAATCCGCTTACCAAGCCCGAAAGAACACCGACGGTTACAAGCTTTAATACTTTACTCATATTTTTATCCCCTTTTTTAATCAATACTTGTCATTTTGTGAAAAATCTGTTATTATATATGTGGTAGACTGTTTTTGGAGGAATTACCCTTGAATCTATTGTCTGCCATTATCTACGGTATAATACAGGGCGCATCGGAATTTTTGCCGATATCGAGCTCGGGGCATCTTGCTCTGTTTCAGCATTTTTTCGGCGGAAATATCGAAAGCGATTATTTCACGTTTGATATTCTTTTACACCTTGCTACGCTTTTTTCGGTAACAGTTTTTTATTCGAAGGATATTTTCCCGCTGTTCGGAGCATTTTTCAGAGTATTGCGAAAGCTTCTTAGCAGAAATTTTCGGTACAACGAATGCGACGGTGACGAACGGCTTATCGTTTTGCTGTTCATAGCCTCTGCTCCCCTGATTCTTGCTCCGCTTTTCGAAAACAAGGTTGAGGGGATCGGTATCGGCGCGATAGGCATTCTGATGATAATTAACGGAATCGTTTTATTTTTCAGCGATCTGATACCCAACGGAGACAAGGATCTGTATTCCGCTAAACCGAAAAACGCATTTTTCATCGGCATTTGCCAGCTATGCGCTGTCTTTCCCGGGCTTTCCCGTTCAGGATCCACGATAACCGCAGGGCGGATATGCGGCTTCGACCGATCGTTTGCCGTTAAGTTTTCATTTCTTATGTCACTTCCCGCCGTCATCGGCGCGAATATATTCAAGCTCCCCGAGCTTATCAGTACTCCCGTGCCGAAAGCCGAGCTTATACCGTATGCCGTCGGAATGGTTTTCGCCGCTGCCGTCGGTATACTCTCCATGAAGCTGATCCGGCTTATGTCAAAGGGCTCGAGCTTTAAAGTTTTCTCAATCTACTGTATTACAATAGGAACTATCGCGTTATTCTTAAGATAAGGATGTGTTAAAATGCCGCAATCAAAAAACAACACCAAAACCGCAAAAAAATATGAGAAGCCGAAAAGGCCCAACGCTGACGCACTCGATCACGTTGACCGCCCGATACACCAGATCCTACCGTACATTATCGGCGCGCTGTCGGTATTTTTACTGTTCTGCTTTGTAGCAGTTAAGCAGACGGGATTTGTAGGCATCGCTCTTCGCTGGTTATTTTACGGACTTTTCGGAGGAGCTTCGCTCGTTCTTCCCTTCCTCGGCTTCGTGCTTGCGCTCTTTTGGAGGAAAAAGCTTCGCAAGGGTGTATCTACACTTGTAATGTTCGCTATCTGGCAGTCCGTATTCTTCGTATTCCTTGCTTCTCTTATCCACATCTGGAGCAAGGGAAGCATAACCTTTAACCCTATCACGCTTTTCGATCAGGGACTTGATCTCCGCGGATGCGGTGCTCTCGGCGGACTCCTCGGAGTTTGCATATACAAGCTCACGGGAAGCGTCGGAGTACATATTATCGGTCTGTCCGCGATACTCATTTTCGGGCTTCTTATCTTTGGGCTTACTCCATATTCGATATTCCTTTACGTTTTGTACAATATCCGCGAGGGCAAGGAAAAGAAGGCCAGAAGAATCAAACAGAAGGAGGACGAGGAAAAGGTCACCACCTTCCGTCCCAAGGACAAGCCAAAGGTCGTTATCGAGCCGGAAGAGGAAAACTATGCAGTAGTTAAGCCCGATCCGTACGACAGACATCATTTTGAGCCCGACGTTTCTCTTGACGGTGCGGGTAAAAAAGCAGAATCCAAGCGTCTGCCGGAAAATGAAAATGAATCCACCCCAGTACGCGAGGATCTCTTTACCCCCGACGAGGAAGAGGACGAGCCGCCCTTTGACGCGGCTGTAAAAACCGAGACTGTAACCGCTCTTAACACTCCAAAGGTCGTTAAAAAATCGGTGCCCGATTTTGAAGGAGACGGAGAAAAGGCAGATCTTCAGGCAATATTCGGAGATAGCGGAAATCTTGACGTTATAAACCGTTTCGCCGACGAGCACGAAAGAAAGAACCTCGAAAAATCTCTTCAGAATTCAGATGCTTCTCTTGAAATAACGAGAACTCCCGTTGAAGAAGTTCCGGAGGAGAAAAAGGAATACCAATTCCCGCCGATCTCACTTCTTTCCGTTGACAAAGCTCCTAAAAATGAGAATATCCGCGATGAGCTTCAGACGAACGCTGCAAGACTCGTTGACACTCTCCGCAGCTTTAAGGTAAGAACCAGAATAGTAAACATATCCCGCGGTCCCGCAATTACACGTTACGAGCTTGCGCCCGAGGAGGGTGTACGAGTCCGTCAGATCGCAAACCTCGTTGACGATATCGCCCTTAATCTTGCCACAACAGGCGTGCGTGTCGAAGCGCCGATCCCCGGTAAGGCAGCCGTCGGTATTGAGGTACCGAACAAGACCGTTTCGACGGTTTATCTGCGCGAGCTTATCGACACCGAAACATTCCGAAAAGCGACGAGCAAAATAAACGTCTGCCTCGGAATTGACGTAGCGGGCGAGCCTGTATTCCTTGATATAGCAAAAATGCCTCACCTGCTTATCGCGGGTGCTACCGGTATGGGTAAGTCGGTATGTATCAACAGTATCATCACTTCCCTGCTCTATAAAGGTACTCCCGATGAGATCAAGCTCATTCTTATAGACCCGAAGAAGGTCGAGCTTAATATCTACAATGGTCTTCCCCATCTTCTCGTCCCCGTCGTTTCCGATCCGAAAAAGGCGGCTGGAACGCTTCAGTGGGCTGTTACTGAAATGGAACGCCGCTTCGAGCTTATAGAGGAGGTCGGTGTACGTGACGTCAAGAATTACAACATTGTAACCAAGGACGATCCCGAAAAGGAATTCCTCCCCCAGATAGTAATCATCATAGACGAGCTTGCTGACCTTATGATGACCGCACCCGATGACGTTGAAGCGTCGATCTGCCGTCTTGCACAGAAGGCAAGAGCGGCGGGCATGCACATCATAATCGGTACACAGCGTCCCTCTGTTGACGTCATCACGGGTCTTATCAAGGCAAACGTCCCCTCTCGTATCGCTTGTACCGTTGCTTCTCAGACCGACTCACGAGTCATTCTTGATATGGCAGGTGCCGAAAAGCTTATCGGACGAGGAGATATGCTGTATGCTCCTGTCGGCGCGGCAAAACCGAGACGAGTTCAGGGTGCATTCGTAAGCGAGAGCGAGGTCGAAAGCGTCGTTACCTTCATTAAGAGCGAAAACGGTGACGTTTCCGAATATAATTCCGACATAATCGCAAGTATTGACCGTGCCGCAGCTTCCTGCGGAAGCGGTAAGAAAGGCGGATCATCGGGAATCGGAGTTCCTGACGAGAATGCAGGCGAGGGCGGAGATCCGATGCTCCGCGCCGCTATCGAGCTTGCACTTGAGAGCGACAAAATCTCTACCTCTCTCATTCAAAGACGCCTTTCTCTCGGTTACGGAAGAGCCGCTAAGCTGATCGACGAGATGGAAAAACGCGGCTATGTTTCTCCCCCCGAGGGACAAAAGCCACGCCGTATACTGATTACACGTGAGCAGTATATGGAAATGGTAATAAATCGAAGTGAGGAGCTTCAGTAATATGCCGTTGCGCACCGATCTTGAAAGAGTCGCACCCGATCGTTGGAAAAATGAGCGGGTCAAAATTAAACCGCTTGAAACCGAAGCAGATCTGATATACGCCGCGCACGAATGCGAGTTGACCGATGAACAAAGGGAGCTTGTAAGCCCCGTTTGGTTTTCTGTCGGCAGAGCGTATTTGTTCCGTGACGATTTTTACCCGTGTATAATATACAATGAAAGTAATGATCGCATCGGTTATATATGCTTCGGCAAGTGGTTCGGCAGTGATGCTTACACGTGGGGCTACTTTATTGACAAGAATTTTCAAAGAAAGGGCTACGGTAAAGCGTCGGCTCGTTTGGCTATTCAAATATTAAAGGAAGCCAATCCCGAAATGACGATAAAGCTTGCGACGGAAGAAAGCAACATAAAGGCGCATAGCCTGTATACCTTGCTTGGCTTTAAGAGATTAGACGAAAAGGACGGAGACGATATCGTCTTTGGCTTATAAAATATTAAATCACCCCGACAGATCGAGCTGTCGGGGTGATTTTTCCTTTAAGCTTTTGAGTACGCCGTCTATAATACTATTTTCCGGCATTATTTCCGTCTTGATCATAGGATCTGCGGCAAAGCGTACGCTTATTACAATAGGGACATTTGGTTACAAAATCAAAGCCATCCTCGGGGGAATACGTGGACAGAGCAATGACTCTCTTTTTAACGTAAAAATACCCGTAGCATTTACTGCATCTTGCCCAAAAATTATTAGGCATTACGCTTATCGAAATGATTGTACTGAACACTATTATGGGAAGTATAACAATAAGAACGACCCACCAAGGCACGTCGTAGGATGAACCGTTCATACGAAGCTCACACCCAGAAAGCACGGCAGAACAAATAACAAGCGTAAAAGACAGAAGTGTTTTTTTCATTCTTATTCCTTCAATTCGTTATATATTTTTAAGCTCGTAATAACTTAACCAAAGTCCGTTTATTTCGTTCCCGTTAAGCACGAATTTAATACAGAGCCCAAGCTTTTCATAGCGTAAATAGCTATAATAAACGCATCTTATCTTACGATCGCGGCAGATATTCTCTAGTGAAATGAATTTCCCGAGAGGTGATAGTGTATCGGCAGCAATGCGCTTTAAAGAGGAGAGCGGCATATATTCTTGCATCGTTTTGCCGAACAACATGAACAGCTTTTCGTACTCACCGCTGATAAAACAATCGGTCGCGTGAGATACGGCTTCATTTTCAATACAGTCTCTGCATTCATCTTTAAATTCATCGTTAAAAATATCGCCGCCGCGCTCAACTGTACATAGCGCCTCCTCAAGCAAGCTCACAGTCTGTACCATTCCCATAAGCTTTGCGGAGATTTCCGCCTTGCGCTCAATTATTGCCCGAGAAAGCTCGGTATCGCCCTTTTGTATTTCCGATATCTTAGCAACCGTTAGTCCAAGTGAACGCAGCACCAATATCTTTTTTATTAACTCTATCTGGCTGCGGGTGTATTTTCGTCTGTTTGAGAATTGCTTTGTACTGCTTACAAGCCTCTTTTCCTCATAAAAACGCAGTGTTCGTGAGGTTATACCCAACATCGCACATGCCTCGGTTATATCAAATAGTTTTTCGTCTTCCATGCGCACACCTCCTATTGTATAATCATTATATCACTTGACGCAAGGTCAATGTCAATAGCAGACGTAAAAATTTATAAGCAAAAAGCACAGTACATTTTGCACCGTGCTTTCAGTTTTATAAATACAACAATTAAAATCAAACCTCGGGATAAACTATGTTTATCGGAGTTCCCTTTGCTGCGGACTCGACGGTTGCACAGCAAACGGAAACTGTGTAGGCTCCCTCAGATGAATTCACAAGAATACTCTTGTTCTCCTTAATACAAGCAACAAATGAGCCTATCTCAGCGGTAATATTATGGTTATTGACCTCGATCGGCAGTTCCTTTGGATCGGTATAATCCTCGCCCTCAAAAATCGTGAGTGTCGGAGATGTATTGTCACATATAATGGTTCCCTCAGTTCCATAGAAGACCGATCTCATCGTGTAGTCTCTTTTGCATCCGATTGAAACGAACACCTTGCCGTTTACGTTATTCGGGAACTTGTAAATTGCGATCGTACAGTCGTTCACGGGCCAGTCGGTCAGGCACTTATGATTTGCGTGAGCGTATACCTCAGTCGGATTACCTGCTATCCAGCGAAGAAGGTCAACGGCATGACACCCGCCTCCAATGAAGCCTTCACGCTCAGGACAAACTCGCCAATCGTTGTATCCGCGCGCATAAGTATAATTATGAGCATATTCACTTTCAACGAAGAAAAGCTCTCCGATCCTGCCCGATTCAATGATTTCCTTTGCCATTACGAATGCCGGAGTATATCTGCACACCTGACCTATCATGAGACGTCTGCCTGTTTCTTTTTCAACACGTCTCATTTCAGTGCATTCCTCAACAGTAAGAGCCATAGGCTTCTCGCAAAGAACGTCCTTACCCGCTCGGAGAAACGCAACAGTCATTTCAAGGTGACACTTATCGGGAGTTACGATAACTACCGCATCAATATCCGGATCGCTTACAAGCTCGCGGTAATCAGTAACAGCTATCGGAACGTTAAACTCCTCCTTGCACTCTTGAAGACGGCCGTCTGTCGCGTTGTCACAAATAGCATATAGTGTCACGCCCTCTATTTCGGTGACACTCCGCATATGTCTTTTTCCCATACCCATACTGCAGCCGATTACTGCAATATTCAAATTGTTTTTTACCATTGCTATTGCTCCTCTCTCTTATTTGTGATATAATCATATCATACACACAGATATTGAACAACTGTAATTTGTTTGTAGTTTTCTTCAATTTGTTTGTTGAAAGGTGTAACCATGGTAGATTATTTAAGAATCAAGAGCGACGAACCGGTCGTTCTGTACTGCGAAAAAGAAACAGATCTTCCGCCCGGAATAACCTATGGTCCTGTTGTACGAAACATCTACGTATTTGAGACCTGCATTGCGGGTGCGGGATCTGTCATCATAAACGGAAAAGAATTTCCCGTCAGACCCGGCGACTGCTATATTCTATTACCGGGCGATACTGTTACTCATACGGCGGATAAAATCTGTCCCCGTCAAGGAATCTGGTGTGCAGTCGGCGGATTAGCAGTCGGACGATATTTAAAAAAAGCGGGAATCACATCGGATTCACCGTTTGCTCCATCCGAGGTTTTTGATGAGCTTTACCGCTGTATGGAAATGATTCTACAGGCGTGGGAATCAAAGGATGCGGGTACAAACCTCAAATTAACCGGTCACGTCTACGATTTTTTGAGCATTCTTTACCGCAACAAAAACGTTCAGGCATCAAGGGTCGAATGGATCGATAAGGCTATCGGAATTTTGGAATCGAGATTTAATGAGATCTCTTCAGTAAAAGAGCTTGCCTGCGCGACTGGACTTGACAGAGCATATTTTTCCACCCTATTCAAATCGGAAGTTGGTATTTCTCCGCACGAATATATCATTTCTTATAAGCTGAAAAAGTCTTGTTCTCTTCTGGAGGACACGTCGGCTTCTGTCGGAAGCATTGCGGAATCAGTAGGACTTCCGCAGGAAAATTTCGCAAGGGTATTCAAAAAGGAATTCGGTATAACTCCGCTTGAGTACAGAAAAAAGAATAAACAATAAATAAGAAGCACGGCTGAAATGAGCCGTGCTTCTTATTTATTAAATTCAGTTTACGCTATTGAGTATACCAATGAATATCGGAAGTCCCGTTGCGTTATCGACTATCATATAAAGAAACGGACGGTTGAGTATAACCGATATATTGGGGGAAGATAAGAGTTTCGCTCCGACAGACGTGACCGCGCCCGCTTTTGTTCCGGAGGCATCGACCTTTATATGGGTCTTGTGCACCACGTTTCCGATATATAGGTCGCTATCCGACATTTTTGAGAAATCCGCCTCCGGACCGAAAGCATCGGTCATACCGAGGGTTTTAAGGATCTCGGAAAGCTCAGCGCTGTAATCTGCCTCAAAAGCAGGCATCGAAGTGAGTACACTGACGTTTTGGGGAGCCAAAAGAGCGGAATTAAGCTCTTTCGGGTCAAGTGTTTGAA
The DNA here is from genome assembly GCA_045540175.1 of Eubacteriales bacterium. Classification (GTDB taxonomy): domain Bacteria; phylum Bacillota; class Clostridia; order Oscillospirales; family CAG-272; genus Colimorpha_A. Next base: position 102,935 of record JAZQGU010000070.1, read on the forward strand.
GAAGCTCCTCGGGAGTCATTCCCTCTTTCGGAAGAAGCGCGGCGAAGGAATAGTCACCGCCGACGTAGTTCTTTTTGAAGCCGACCGCATTTTCAAGTTCAAGATACTTATTCTCTTTTCCACAGAGCATATCGACGGTCTGCTTTTCGCCGCTTGCACTCGTAAATTCGCTTTGCCTTATATCGTGTTTATCATATTTGCTCTGCCATTCGGCTTCAAAGGCGATTGTGTTTATAAGGTAAAGCATCACCGTATCGGGAATACTGTCGATAACCTTGTTTATCATTCCCTTTGTATTTTTCTTTACCCATGAATTTATATCGTTTACCGTTTCGTTATCAAACTTCGCCTTATATGCATCAGCTCCGTAATAATCGGCATTTTTCTGCAAGAACTCTTTTTTGACGGAAAGAGATTCGCTGTCGCGGAACCATATCGAATTTGCGATAGTAAGCTCGCTCTTTTTACTTGACGGAAGTCCCTTTACGTAGCTGTAAAGGTAATTGTTCAGCTCGTCTATTGTCAATTCTCCGCCAAGGACTTCTTCCATCTGTGCAAGCGTATTTCCATCCGCGCCGTTTGCTGTCATTGAAAGCGCAAGCATTAAGGAAAGAGGTGACACCATCGTGTTTATTCCCTCGTTTGTCTTTGACGCTTCGATAAGAAGCTTAAGAGCAAATCCGGTTTGCTCGGCGGCAAATTCATCGGTAAGCGCCGTTTTATTCACCTTATTCGGCTTGATGCCGTCCATAAGAGAAGCGGCTTCAAATTTCTGCGCGCATCCGTAAAGCGAAAGCGCTGGGCAAATTACGAGCCACATGGAAAGTATCAGTATAAGTGCTTTTTTCATAGATTTACTCCTTTCAAATTCGGCATTAAATTTTATTGATTGATTGAAGCTATTTCTTTAATATCCTCTATATTCAAAATTGATTTTTCATAAGCTTCTGCGACGGTATAAAAAACATTGTCGTTCCAGACAGTATACGATCTTCCGTCGGGGTAGTTTATCGTTACGCCTCCGACGACCTCCGTGTGTGCTCCTTCGGAATACGATTCACATTTACAATTTAACATGAGCACAATCGTTTTATTAATGATACCCCTGTAATTACAGACAATTATATCATCAACCGTCGCGTCCTTATGACTTGATTCGCTCGCGTGCTTCTCCGCATACTGCTGCTTGATATAGGCAATAGCGGCTTTATCCCATTTGTGCGTAGGTTCATTCAAGGGGTCATATTTTGCTCCGCCCTTCTTCTGTGCTTCCCAAGCGTTATCTATGGCGTTGTATCCGACAAAGATACAAAGGCAAACCGAAAGGATCGCCGCGGCAGCTTTTATTCTGTTTATATTCGCCTTGCGCTTCGCTATTGCGGCTTCGCTTCGCGAAAGCACCTCCGCTTTTCTTTCTTCAAAGCTTCTCATATATATTCCCTTCCGTTTTCACCGAGCATGGCGGCAAGCTCTTTTTTTGCCCTATACAGGAGATTATCAACGGCTTTTTTGTTCTTTTTCATTACCGATGCGACCTCGATATAGCTCATTCCCTCGAAATATGTAAGATATACTGCCGTCTTCATTTCGCTCGGAAGCTTTTCAATCGCATTATACAGCTCTCGCTTACCGTCGTTTTTAATAATAACGTCAGGCAAATCGGGCTCGTCGGTACATAGGTCATAATGCTCCGAAATATCGCTGATCTTAACTCGCTTAACGCGTTTAAGATGGTTCAGCGCAAAGCTTCTTCCGAGCATATAGAGATATGTTTTGAGCGATACGCTGAAATTATACCTTTTCGGATGAATTATCAGATCGGCAAAAACATCTATTGCAATATCCTCGGAAACAACAGGATCGGATACGTATCGGTTTATAAAAAAGATAAGGCCGTCAAAGTATTCCCGCATTATCGGGTCAAATGCTTCCTTGTCACCATCAAGATAACGGCGGTAGCTACTTGCACCGTTGTCCATAGGCATCCTCCTTTGTCTTTCACTTATTATAAAACCGAAAATGTAAAAGTCCTTGCGTTTTATAGAAAAATCTCAAAAAGCATAAAAAGCACGGTCAAGCCGTGCTTTTTACTTACTTCAATTCAACAACGGTAACTCCGCCGTCGCCCTCGCCGTAAATGCCTGCGCGGAAGCTTTTTACGCGCGGATCGTTTTTAAGGTGTCTTTTAAGTGCATCACGAAGTGCACCTGTGCCTTTACCGTGAATAAGCGTAACGCTCTTTATATTCGCCATAATTGCCTCGTCGAGGTACTTATCGGTCATAAACCACGCGTCGTCGCCGTACTGACCGCGAAGGTCAAGAGACGACGTGAAGGTCTTATTGAGCGTCGCCTGGTACTTAGATGCGGCTATACGCTTTTTGTCGGCGGTCGTGACCTGGACTGCTTCCTCCAGAAGTCGGAGATTCTTTATATTGCTTCTGATGTTCATAAAGCCCGCTTGAACTGTCACGTTGCCGTTTTTGTCGGGGTCAGCGGTCAGCATTCCCTCTTGACCGAGGTTGACTATCAGCACGGTATCGCCCTTTTTAATTGGTCTAGGCAGCTCATAGTCCTCATTTCCGCCATCCTGAACTGGATTTACGCTGTCCGACGCATCGCGCAGACTCTTTCTGATATCTCGCCGCCCCGCTTCAAGCTTCGCGCCGAAGCTTTCCTTATCCTTCTGGCGCTTGATCTTTTCAAGCTCGTCCATAACGTATTCGCTAGTTATCTTCGCGCTCGTGATTATCTGCTCTGCCTTTTCGATATTCTTTTCAAGCTGTTTTTCGGACGCAAGCAAACGCGCTTTCATCGTCTTTTCCTGCTCTTCGCGGTATTTTTCGAACTCTTTTCGCTCGCGCAGCGCCGCGTCACGTTCGCGCTCCGCCTCAATGCGTCGTGCTTCAAGCTCCTCTATGACCTTTTCAAATCGCTTATCATCAGTTGAGATCTTCGCCTCGGCCGCAGATATAATGTCCTCGGAGATTCCGAGCTTACGCGATATGGCAAAGGCGTTCGATTTACCCGGTGTACCGATTATCAGTCGGTAAGTCGGACGAAGAGTTTCGATATCGAACTCGCAAGATGCGTTCGTCACGCCCTCGGTTTCAAGAGCGTACGCCTTTATCTCCGCATAGTGAGTCGTTGCACAGCAAAGCGCACCGAAGGCGCGCACCTTTCCGATTATCGCCATAGCGAGTGCCGCTCCCTCTGTCGGGTCGGTTCCTGCGCCAAGCTCGTCGAGAAGGACAAGAGATCGGTCTGTCACGCTGTCCATTATATCAACGATATTTACCATATGTGACGAGAAGGTCGAGAGCGACTGCTCGATGCTCTGCTCGTCGCCTATATCGGCAAGAACGGAATCAAATACCGAAAGCTCCGCACCGTCCTCGCATGGTATATGAAGTCCTGCGTGTGCCATAAGGGTGAGAAGTCCGACTGTTTTCATACAGACCGTCTTACCGCCCGTATTCGGACCTGTAATGACCATTGTATCGTAATCGTATCCGAGCTCTACCGAGATCGGAACGACCTTCTTCTTGTCAATAAGCGGATGTCTTGCCTTTTTATAGGTAAGGCGCGAGCTACCGTCAACGATCTTCGGCTCGGTTGCGTTCAATCTGTACGAAAGCTCGCCCTTTGCGAAGATAAAACCAAGCTCGGTGAGAGTGTGATAATTACCGATAATGACCGAGCTTTGCTCTGCGCACATTGCAGAAAGCTCCGAGAGTATTCTTTCAATTTCGTGCTTTTCGCGGCTTTCGAGCGCACGAAGCTCGTTGTTCGCGTCAACGACCGAAAGCGGCTCAATAAAAAGCGTTGCGCCCGACGCTGAGGTGTCGTGAACGAGACCCTTTATCTCATTCTTATACTCCGCCTTGACGGGAACGACGTATCTGCCGTTACGCTGTGTTACTATGTTTTCCTGAAGGTATTTTCCGTAAGCTCCGCTTACGTATTTATTGAGACTTTCCTTGATCTTGTTGTTTTCAGACCTGATCTTTCTGCGTATATCCGAAAGCTCGGGCGATGCCTCATCTGCGATCATATCCTCGGCTATAACGGTTTTGGTTATCCTAGTTTCAAGCATTCTGTCGGTCATAAGACGCGCAAAATGCTCATTCAGCGACGGATATGCATTTATATCGTTACGATCGCCGAAATAATAATCGTAAAGGTGTCTAGCCGACGCCATAAGCGCGGCGGTGTCGAGGAGATCCTTCGTGCTCATCGTTCCGCCCTTTTCGGCTCTTTCTATCGCGTCCGTAATATCGCGGACAGAGCCAAACGACGGAAATCCCTTTGCGGCGATCATCTGCTTTGCGTCCGTAGTCATAGAAAGACGCTTCTTTATCATATACGCGTCACTGTCGGGCGTCAAACGCGCCGAAAGCGCCCGTGATCCGTCTGTCGGCGAGCAATCCACGAGCATTGACAGTATCTTATCAAATTCAAGGGTCTTTATTGCCTTTGAAAAGTTTGACATTTTTTTATCCTTATATATCCAGTTTCTTTATGTTTTTGTAAAAATCGAGTGTTTTGAATCCGCGCTCGAGGTGGTTTGTCAAATATCTTTCGCAGACGCGGCAAAACGGTTCAAGCTCGTCATCTTCAAGCTTGAATGAGAATATTCTCTTGCTCGGCGAGCCGATAACGTATCGCATCGCGGCAAGAACAGAAGGTGATAGCGGAATTATCATCAACGCCTGTCCCTCGCTTTTGCGAAGCTCTATATCCTCGTCGCTACCGAAGCAGTCTCCGCAGCGAAGCGAGCCGTTCATCACGTCAAGATAAAATATATCGCTCTCCTGCTTTCCGCACAATGGACACGCGGTAAGGTCGGGGCAAAAGCCGTTCAGCGCCATGCAACGAAGCTCAAACACCGCTTTTATAAAGTCGGTATCTGTATCCTCACGGCAAAGCATATAAAGGGTATTTAATGCAAGCGAAAGAGTTTCCTCACCGTTTTCGTTTTCAACGCTGACCTCACCGCAAACGTCTGCTATATACTGCGAAAGAGCGAAGCGGTCAAGTGAAGATCGAAGCTCGAAAAACTGCTGTATCAGCGCCGCCTCGGATAGCGTAAAGAATCCGTTGCGCTCCTTGACGGTAAATTCGCTGTAGCATAAAAGCTGACTTGACGCGCTGTTCTTGTTCTTCAAGCTCTTTCCGCCCTTGAAAAGCACAGTCATTCTTCCCTTTTCGGCTGTAAGAAGCGTCAGGAGCTTATCGTTTTCGCCGTAGTCGCTCTCGCGTATGACGAGCGCGGGAAAGCTCGTTAGTTCTTGTTTCATATCAGAGATCGTTCTTGTTGAAGCCGAAGTTTCCGAGGTTGACAACGTCATCTCGCCAATTCGTCTTTACCTTTACCCAGAGGTCAAGAAATACCTTCGTTCCGAAGAAGCTTTCAAGATCCTCTCTTGCGTAGCTTCCGATCTTCTTGAGCTGAGCGCCCTGCTTACCAATGATGATTCTCTTATGCGCCTCGCGCTCGCAGAATATTTCTGCTCTTATGCGAAGAAGCTTGCCTTCCTCCTTGAATTCCTCGATAACGACTGCAGTTCCGTGTGGGATCTCGTCATCGAGCGTACGAAGGAGCTTTTCTCTTATTATCTCGGACGCGATCTGTCTTTCGGGCTGATCTGTTATCTCGTCCTCTCCGAAAAACCATTCACCCTCGGTAAGGAAGTTTTCGGCTTCGGATAGAACCGTATCAACGCCCTTATTATTCTGCGCCGAGATCGGTACTATCGAGACGAAGTCGTAAAGGTCCTTATACTGAATAATGGTATCGCCGACCGCCTCGCCGTTCACCTTATCGGTCTTGTTTATAACGAGAATTGCAGGCAGCCCGCGCTTGCCTATTCTTTCGATAATATTCTTCTCAGTCGGTCCGGGGGCAACTCCTGCCTCGACTACGAACAGACAAGCATCTACCTCGCCTATCGTGTTTGAAATGGTCTTTACCATATAATCTCCGAGTTTGTTTCTGCTCTTTATCATACCGGGGGTATCGAGGAAAACAAACTGATCCTCACCGCGGGTGAGTATGCCCGTTATACGGGTTCTGGTCGTCTGCGGCTTCTTTGATACGATAGCTATCTTCTCTCCGAGCATTGCGTTAAGAAGCGTTGATTTTCCGACGTTCGGGCGTCCCAGTATTGCTATAAATCCTGTTCTCATAATTATATCCTTTATCTTAATAGTCCCATAGTTTTAAGTATTTCTTCCTGGCGGTAAAACATTTCTTTTTCGTCGGCTTCCGATATTTCGTGATCGTAGCCGAGCAGATGTAGCATCGAATGCACCGTCAGAAACGCAACCTCGCGCTCAAAAGAGTGGCCGTACTCGTTTGCCTGCTCCCTTGCCTTTTCAAGGGAGATCACGATGTCACCGAGCGCGTCACCGTCGCTTGCCTCAGACAGCTCTTCCTTTTCGAAAAGAGGAAATGAAAGCACGTCTGTCGGGCGGTCGATATTTCTGTGAGCAGCATTCAACTCTCTTATACCCTCATTGTCGGTATACGTGACCGATACCTCGGGAACAAAACCGACCTTTTCATATTCAAGCGCCGCCTTTACCGCGCGGCGCGTCAAGGCACGCAGAGACGGGGTTACAGGCTCTGTTTTCTGTTCATTTCTTGTAAAAACGTCCGCTTTGGCGCTCATTCATCTTTTCCTGTCTTTCTTTATCGTACTTTTCGTATGCCAGAATTATCTGCTGAACGAGACGGTGTCTGACTACGTCGCGCTCAGTAAAATGGTGTATCGCTATATCGTCGATTCCGTCGAGGACGTGAATAGCCTCAACAAGACCGCTTTTCATTCCGCGGGGCAGGTCTGTCTGCGTAATATCGCCCGTAACTATCGCCTTTGAATTTGAACCGAGTCGGGTAAGGAACATCTTCATCTGCTCCGGAGTCGTGTTCTGCGCCTCATCGAGAATGATAAACGAATCGTCAAGCGTTCTGCCTCGCATATAAGCAAGCGGTGCAATTTCGATTACGCCCTTTTCGACGTTTCTCTGATAGTTCTCTGAGCCCAGCATTTCAAACAGCGCATCGTAAAGCGGACGGAGATAAGGGTCTATCTTATTCTGCAAATCTCCCGGAAGATATCCGAGCTTCTCTCCTGCCTCGACAGCGGGTCGTGTAAGGATTATTCTACTCACCTGCTTTGCCCGAAGCGCCTTTACAGCCATAGCTACCGCGAGAAACGTTTTACCCGTTCCTGCGGGGCCTATTCCCATTACGATCGTGTTTTTCTTTATCAGATCAACGTATCTGCTTTGACCGACGGTTTTTGCTTTTATCGGCTTGCCGCGAGTCGTGATGCAGATGCAATCACCGTCAAAACCGGATAGCTCCTCGTTTTTTCCGTCTCTTACCATAGAGATAACGTAATCGACGTTTTGCGAGGTTATATTGTTATTGAGCGATGCGATCTTCTGAAGATATTTCAGCGCCTCTGAGGCGCTGTAGACCGACACCTCGTCGCTTCCCGTCACAGCAATCACGTTTCCGCCCGCAATTTCGCTGTCACGCGTAGTAAGACGAACGCCGAAGCTCTCCTCTATCCTTTTCGCATTACAGTCAAGACCGCCGAAAAGCATCGCTGTCTGCTCTATACTATCTGTTTTTACCGTTTTTTCTGCCATTTTTTACCTCTATACAAGTCCTATCGGTGTTTCACACCCGATGTCTTCAATACATTCAACTTCCCATGTCAGGGTAAGAATCCCGTCTTCAATAACTGTTTCAACGTTTTTGCTCATAAGCTCGGCATCTGCAACCTCCGAGGAATAAAGAAGCGACATTTCCTTTTCCGCGATACTCAGCGCTTCTTCCTCGGTATGTGAGTATTCCATTTCCTCTGTAATAACCGCGTACTCACTCACAACAGTCACAGGCAGAGGTATCTGCCACGGATCGCCAACGCCTTCAAAAAGCACTACTCTCCTATTTTCTTTTATTATATCACACTCTTTACCAAAAATGCTACTGTTTTCTTTAAGTTTAATTGATTTTCCGAAGAAAATAAGCGTTTTTTTTGCCAAAATTTTGTCTGTTACCACCGTTTTCACACCGCTTAGCGGTACCTGCACAGAAAAAACGCGTTTTGTCATTGCATAAACGCTTCCCTTTGAGCGCGTCAGCATAAACCTTCCGGTATCTATTCCCTGCCCGATCTCAACCACTCCGCTGATAAGAAGCTGTCCCTCGCTTACGGGATCGCCCGCCTTAACGCATATCTCTCCGCTGACGGTTTCGGTGCGTACGATGATTCCATCGAGCTTAGCTACGATATTTGACGGTGTACCGTTGTCACCATTCTCTCCTTTTTTATCGCGCTCAATTATCTTTACTCGCGCCGCAGTTCCCTCCATATTTACCGATATCCACGCTACGTTATCGTTTTCAAGAATGAACTGATGGCAAATATCGTAAAAATCAATATCGGGGATGTGACTGCCGACCGAAAGCCCGAGCTTTTCCAAGGTGTTCACCACCTCGGAATCGGATACGCTCTCGTTGCCGTCGACGCTGACGTCCCATATATAACTTGTCGACATTTTGGTAAGTATCACGAATATCAGCGCGCCTGCTATCAGTCCGTAGCGGCGGCGGTAACGGTAGAGAAAATATGGAAATCCCGACCTTCTTTTCAATTTAATTATGTTTGTATCAACCAGCTTTGAGAGCTTTTTGTATTCAAGCTCGGTTATTTCAAACGACACCTCTCCGTCTTTTTCGCAAAGAGAACGGTATTTGATTCTGTTTTTCGTCATTATTCCGCCCAAGCTCGGGAAATCGTCCTTAGTGCAGACGAGCTTTCTCGTTCCGGCAAAGAAGTACAAAAGCTTTTTCAGCATATGCTTCCACCTCCTAGATCAACCGAAACGATCTTCCCTCTTATCTCCGCCGTCCGTTCACCGTACGATGTCAAGGTAAGCTCGCGCCCGATTACGGTTACATCGTATTCACGGGTGCTGAGAACAACCCGTTCGTTTGAATAATCAACAATTTTATGGCATCCGTTTATCCGAACGGCAGAATCCGACTCTATCTCTATAAAAGTACAGCCGAATGCGCTTTCCGGAAGCTCCGTTATGGCGGCAAGCCTCTTTTTAAGCCTCATATTAGAATATCTCCCCGAATAACAATATATAGTATATTAGAATATGCAAACAACGGGAGTAAAATACATGGTCAAGCGTAAGGAAATATACTTGGGATATCTGACTCTTTCATTGATTTTTGCCGTGCTGTTCTTTTCATCAGAGGCTTCTTTGGCAGCGCTGAACGGAATGAAGCTGTGTGCCTACAAGCTGATACCAACTCTCTTCCCCATGATGGTATTAAGCGGAATAATCATACGTTCGGGGATACTTTTCGGTTTATCGCGGCTTGGTAATAAAATAATAAAGCCGCTTTTCGGAATAAGCGGAATATACATAGTACCTATGCTTATCGGAGCGATAGGTTCCGCCCCTGCAGGTGCATCGGCTGTAAAAGGCGTATCCTGCAAAACCGATCCAAACGGAAGTGCAAGCGCCTTTCTGCTTTCCTCTGTCGTATCGGTCGGATTTCTCGTTTCGGCTGCAGGAAACGGACTTCTTTCAAGCTCGAAGCGTGGTTTGGCACTCTATGTTTTTCAAATGATATCCGTTGCGGTTTCGGCTGTTTTTATGAGGCCGAAAAAAAGCGATCCGAGTACAGTCACGGATTATAACCTTGATTCAACCTCCGTTTCCGGAATGATCGCGCTATCGATCCGAGAAGCGGCTGAAAACATGCTTGCAGTTTGCGGGAGCGTAATTTTCTTCTCGTCTTTATGCGGCATAGCATTCACCTTGCCCCTCGGATTGCGGGCTAAGGTATTCGTTTCCTCGTTTTTAGAGCTTGCTTCGGGTCTGAAAATAATATCCGAGTCATTTCCGCCTGACCTTGCCTTTATTGTAATGTCAAGTGCTGTCGGCTGGTCGGGGCTTTCTATGATATGCCAGTCTATTTCTGCTTCTAAAGGAAGTATTCCCGTCGGCAAATATATTATCGGCAGAGCTCTTTCGGCTTTGATTTGTCCGATACTGGCGTCTGCTTCAATATATCTCGGAATTATTTGATTTTTTGCAAGAAAGCTATTGCAATATTTCATTATTTGTGATATAATCGCGTTATATTTAGCCGAATCGGCAAAATTATTGACAAATTGCGGAGGCAAAAATGCAAGACAAGAGAGTTTCCTCATCATCACAAAAGCTCGAATTTTCGTCAGCCACGAATCTTCTCGAGCAATCTTCATATAAATATCAGCTTCAGGACAGAGAATCTCCGAATCTCTACCGTCACCTTTTTGACTACGAAAGCATTCCTAAGGTCTCCTTTAACCACCGTTTCGTGCCGATAAATATGCCGGAAAACATCTGGATAACAGATACGACATTCCGCGACGGTCAGCAGTCAACGTCCCCATTCTCGGTAAGACAGATCGTCGACATCTTCAAAATGCTTCACCGCCTCGGCGGTCCGAAGGGTCTTGTCCGTCAGAGTGAGTTTTTCGTTTACTCTGAAAAGGATAGACGTGCTGTTGAAGAATGTATGGCTCTCGGATATGAATTTCCCGAGGTCACCTCGTGGATCAGAGCAAATGAAAAGGATTTCGAGCTTGTAAAATCCATTGGTCTTAAGGAAACCGGTGTGCTTGTTTCCTGCTCTGACTATCATATTTACAATAAAATGGGACTCACCCGCGCTCAGGCGATGGACAAGTACCTCGGAATCGTTAAGAGCGTGCTTGAAAAAGGTATCCGTCCGCGTTGCCATTTCGAGGATATTACCCGCGCAGATTATTACGGATTCGTCGTTCCTTTTGCCGAAGCGCTTACACGCCTCAGCGAGGAAAGCGGAGTACCGATCAAGATCCGCGCTTGCGATACTATGGGATTCGGCGTTTCTTATCCCGGTGCTGCTCTTCCCAGAAGCGTTCCCGGTATAATCTACGGTCTCCAGCACTATGCGGGCGTTCCGAGCGAGCTTCTTGAATGGCATGGACATAACGACTTCTACAAGGTCGTTACCAATGCATCTACCGCTTGGCTCTACGGATGCTCGGGAATCAACTGCGCGCTTCTCGGAATCGGTGAGCGTACCGGTAACTGCCCGCTTGAAGCGATGGCGATTGAGTACGCGTCCCTGCGCGGAACCACCGACGGTATGGATCTTTCCGTTATCACCGAGATCGCAAACTACTTCGAACAGGACATCGGTTATGAAATCCCGCCGAAGACACCTTTTGTCGGACGTAACTTCAATATGACAAGAGCGGGAATTCACGCTGACGGTCTGCTTAAGGACCAGGAGATCTACAACATCTTCGATACAGAAAAGATCCTCGGACGTCCCGCAACGGTTTCGGTCGACAAGCACTCCGGCCTCGCGGGAATCGCGTTCTGGATAAACGGATATTTCCGTCTCAACGACGATGACAAGGTCGACAAGAGAGCTCCTTTCATTGCAAAAATCAAGGAAGTTATCGACCGTGAATACGAGGAAGGCAGAACGACCGCTATGGGTGACGACGAGCTCGACAACATTATGCGCGAAATCGACTTCGACGAATACGAGCGTCTTTGCCACATTCACGTTAAGAAAAAAAGAGACTGATATCAAAAACACCCGAAAAGCTGAGCTTTTCGGGTGTTTATTTATTTCTGATAAGGCTCGCCGTAGAGGGTCGCTCCCATTTCGGCGGCAAGCTTTTTTCTTGCTTCAACGATACGGTTGAATTCCTTTACTACAGCTCTTGAATAGCTATCCTCATACTGTCCTTTATTGATAAGCTTATTTGCGTACTTATACCCACCGTGATAATGAAGGAGGGTCATATGCACATCGTCGTCAAATCGCGTTAAGTAAGATCTTAAAAAATATGCTCCCGCTATCACGTTCTGCTCGAAGTCCATAAGATCCGTGACTCCGCAGTACTGTTTCAGTATCTTCAGATTCGATTTTGCAATCTGCATTATTCCGAGATATTTTGCGTTTTTTCCGATTGCGCCTACGTTATACTTTGATTCAACCCACATAACTCCGTATATAAGCTCCTCGCAGATATAAAATCTTTCCGCTACCTTCTCGACTATCTTCTGCTGCTCGATCGAAAGCGGAACGTCATAAGGAACGAAAACCTTTTCGTTCGTCGTTCCGGGGGATTCGACCGTCGGAGGCACAATATCTGCAGAAACGTCATTTTTGTCTTCTTTATACGGGCGCTTATTCAATACGATAAGTACTTCTTTTCCGTAAGCTTCGCTTTCGTTAACTGCGGGTTCCGAAGGTAAAACCATTATATTTTTTCCCTTATTTACGGCACAGCCCGAAAGAAGCAAAATAACCGACAAAAAAGCCGTAAATAGTCTAATTTTCGTTTTTTTCAGTAACATAATCCGGAAGGGGACCGCCCCTCTGCCTTTCTAATCAATAACCGCGATCTGATACTTTGATCACTACAATTATATGCCAATATATGGTAATTTGATACGCTATTTTGAAATAAATCTAAGAAAAGTTCTAAATGTTGTGGGCAGAAAATGCCCCAAAATACTTCGTGAGGGCTGACACGAATCCGCGTCAGCCCTCCGATATTCTTTTTAGTCGCTGATGTAGGGGATGAGAGCCATGTGACGTGCTCTCTTAACAGCGATAGTCAGCTGACGCTGATGGAAAGCGCAGGTTCCGGTGACTCTTCTGGGAAGGATCTTGGAACGCTCGCTTACGCACTTTCTGAGTCTGCTGATATCCTTGTAATCGACGTGGTCGATCTTATCTGCGCAGAACTGGCAGACCTTCTTGTGTCTCTTGTTGCCCTGACGGAAGGGCTTCTGAGGCTGCTGAGCCTGATTGTTATCCATCTTACATTCCTCCTGTTAAATTTAAACTGTGCTCTCAGAAGGGCAGGTCGTCGTCGTTTGACATCTCCTCAAATTTGGGAGCCGACTCTGTCTGAGAAGAGAAAGAGGGAGCATAGCTGCCGGCATTGTAGGAAGAGCCGAATCCACCCTGATCGCTTACCGAGCTATCGCCCTTAGAATCGACGAACATAACTTCGTCTGCTACGATCTCAAGGTCATATCTCTTCTGATCATGCTTATCTGTCCACTGGCGCATCTGAATAGAGCCCGTAACACAAATGGAGCTTCCCTTGCGGAAATAGCGGGATACAAACTCCGCCTGCTGACGCCATGCGACAACCGTAATGAAGTCTGCTACCGACTGGGACTGACCTTCGCTGGTCTTGGGCTGATATCTGCGAGATACGCCTACACGGAAAGAGCAAACGGGAATACCGCTCTGTGTCTGTCTCATTTCGGGATCTGCTGCAAGATGACCTGCCAAGACAACCTTATTAAGATTCAAGCTTGCCATAATATACCTCCAAATTATGCTTCCTTAGCGATTACCATAGAACGGAGAATTCCGTCTGTGATGCTGAAAATTCTCTCAAGCTCTGCGGGGAAATCCGTGGGAGCGGAGAAATTAACAAGCACGTAGTAACCGTCGTTCATGTCGTTGATCGGGTAAGCAAGACGGCGCTTGCCCCACTCGTTAACCTCGTTAACGGTGCCGTTAGCGGCGATAAGAGAAGTGAACTTCTCTACGAGGTTCTTAACCTCTTCCTCACCGTTGGTAAGATCAACTACGAACAGGACTTCGTAAGACATGTTGTTCTTTTCCATTTTTTACACCTCCTTATGGACATAAGACCGCCGCTATGATTTCGGCGGCAAGGAGAAAACAAAAGTTTTCACCCTACTATTATAAATCAGATAATGGAATAAGTCAATAATTATTTTCATTTTTTTGGTTATTTGTTTCCTTTTAACCACTTTTATTATACTTTAGAATGCTTTTTTGTGCCAAATTTAGGCATTATCTCTATGGACATTTTTGTAATAGCGTGTTATAATGCTGAATATCTATCAAAGAGGAGATAAAAATGAAAACAATAAGCACTGTCAAGCGTTTGACGTTACTCTTTTCTCTTACATATCTGACAAGCTACTTAACACGTATAAACTACGGTGCTATCATATCTGAAATGGTGCTTTCGACAGGAATCGACAAGTCACTTCTTTCTATGGCGCTGACGGGCAGCTTTATCACATACGGAATCGGGCAGATAATCAGCGGAGCGCTCGGCGAGCGTGTCAAGCCGAAGCTTCTCATTTCCACAGGATTCTTCATAACTGTTATAATGAACCTTGTTTTGCCTATTTGCCGAAACCCTTATGAAATGACTGCGGTATGGTGCGCAAACGGCTTCGCCCATTCGCTGATGTGGCCGCCGCTTGTGCGAATGATGTCTGCACTTATGACTCAGGATGAATACAAGACCGTCTCGGTGCGCGTATCTTGGGGCTCTTACATTGGAACGATGATCGTTTACCTCGTTTCTCCGCTGATAATTGAGATTTCTAGCTGGAAATACGTTTTCACCGCGGCGGCAATTTGCGGAATTATTATGCTTGTTGTCTGGCAAATATTTGCCCCCGACGTGAGTGCTGAAAGAAAAGAAAAGGCAGTAATTGATTCTGAAAGCAGTACTGCAAAGGGCTTGTTTTTCTCCCCTGCTCTGCTTCTAATCTTCTTTGCAATAATTTGCCAGGGCGCGCTTAAGGACGGTATTACCACCTGGATGCCCTCCTACATATCCGAGACCTTTAAGCTCGGTAGCAGCACCGCAATTCTGTCCGGCATAATTCTCCCGATCTTCAGTATTCTTTGTACTCAGTTTTTTCTTACAGTACATAACAAAAAGCTTAAAAATCCAGTAGTTTGCGCCATCGTAATTTTCGCAGTCGGATCCTGTTCCGCTTTGGCGCTTTCAATATTCTCAAATGCCCACGCGATAGTTTCAATACTCTTTTCCGCAATCCTTACCGGATGTATGCACGGTGTAAACCTCATGTATATCAGCATGCTTCCCGCATATTTCAAAAAGATAGGCAAGGTTTCGTTCGCCTCCGGACTGCTTAACAGCTTTTCATACGTCGGAAGCGCGGTTTCAACGTACGGAATCGCCGCTCTTTCCGAAAGCCGCGGCTGGTCGTTTACAATAGGCGCTTGGCTTGTCGTAGCGCTCATCGGAACCCTCGCGTCTATTCTTGCATTGCGTCCTTGGAATAAGTTAAAAGAACGTCTCTAAGCAGTATAAAATCAAAAAGCTCCTTTTCATAAGAATTTTAACCCCCCGACAGAAAAACTGTCGGGGGGTTATCGTTAACCGTAGGCAGGCGAACATAGTTCGCCCTACGAAAAACGAATAAAGAATTCTCGCCTCTGTTTTTTATTATATACGCTTGCGCGAGAACATGGCAGACTATCAGAGTACCGCGAGGCGCTCTTTGATTTCGGAATAGCGAGAGCTATCCTTTATTGAAGCAAAAATACTGTCATTATTGTTGAGATACCTCAAGCAAGTATGACCGAGTGTTTCATCGCTGTGCTTTAATGTATCTTTAGAATTGATTTTAATCTTATTTACCAGTAACGACGAATGAGCAATTTCTTTAAAACCAGCAAGCTTTTCGCAGAACAACACCATTCTTTCAAGTTCATTCATAGCCCTTTCAAATTTTCCCGCTTTTCCGCTTTCAAGCGCCATGAAAAAACTGACTCTTGCCATGTGATCATAATAGAATCCGAAATCCTCGTTCGTAAAGATCATTTGAAACATATCATAAAGAGAGTTCCACATTGTATGCTTTTCTTCGTGCGTATATTCGGATTCTGTATGATTGAGCAAGTACACCATATATAGATACATTTGGTCGCAAACCTTCCAAAAATAGTTTTGACAATGCTCAACAAGTTCTTCCCCTTCAAGCACGTGCACGAGCAGATCTTCTGCCGGTGGCATCATTTCCGCATACTGTATCGCTTTGGCTCTATCATTTTTGTGCAAATAAGTAAAGCATAATCCGCGAATTGCTCCCATGCGATATTCCATATTTGAAGATTCCATAAGTTGTTCTCCAAGGGTGATAATTTCGTCAAAGCTCTCGTCTATATATCCGTTTTGCAAAACTCTCATAAGATAGTATCGCACAGTTTCGTCATTCGGATATTTTTTCTGAATAGAACGGGAGAGCTTTAATCTTTCCTCGGTTTTTCCTTGACTGTGAAGTTCGGCGTATTTGGTTATGAATTCTTTGATTTCGGATTGCTTTTTACTTTTAGCAATATCGATTTCCAGCAGAATATCGGCACTGACCTCAAAAATGTTTGCAAGTATTGGAAGATGAGAAATGTCAGGCGCCGTCTTGTCACATTCCCATTGAGAAACGGCATTTGTGGAAACACATAACATTTCTGCCAGTTGCTCCTGAGTGATGTTTCTGTCACGACGCAGTTTTTTGATTGTAGATCCAATAGACATAATTATTCTCCTTTGTGATAATTCAAAAGCGCTTTTGTACCCTAATTATAAACGTTGGTTTAGAATATTTACACCAAGTATTTTGCCAGTGACGTTAAATCTGCACTTTAATTACTACAGTAATAGTTTAACACATAACTGCTAAATAATCAAAACATAATAGGCACACCTGCGATAAAGCAGGTGTGCCTACAAGCGTTTTTTCTATTAATTATCTGCCGAGGTCGTGAACGTCGGTAAACTCGATATCGAGAGTAGCGGTTTCGTCGTTCTCGAATACGATGATCTCGTTCTTGCCTTCTTTGAGCATAGGAGCGGGAACGTAGAGGGTCTTCTGCGGGCCGATCTTCCAATATCTGCCGATATTGAAGCCGTTAACGGTTACGAAGCCCTTGGTAAAGCCGTCGAGCTTAAGGAAGGTATCGCAGGGCTTACCCTCAATTTCAAGCTCTGCCTTGAAGAAGTTAGGACCGACAATGGGCTTTTCCTCGGTAGGAACGTTCTCGATGGGCTTGAAGTCGAGCTTTTCAAGGTTGTTCATCGGGAGAGTATAGACGTCCCAGCCGTGGTGCTGGCACTGTGCAAAGCGGATACGTGTGCATCCCTTACGGTCTGCCATAAAAGGACCGTAGTTGATACGTCCCTGGTTCTCAACGAGAACGTCGAGCTTTACGCTTTCACCAAAGCCGATCGGAATAGAAACCGCTTCTGCGTCGGAAACAGGGTTATTTCTGTGGTAGGTTGCCTTATATTCGCCGTTTACATAGATGTTAGCTCTGTCGTGAAGCTCATCGATATGAAGCGGCCAACCCTCCATCGGACCGGGGATCTCTGCGCTATACAGGATATATCCGAACGCCTGACCGAAATCCTCCATGGGTCTGGGCGCGGGAGCGCGGAACTTCTTACCGATATTGTCGAGGTTATCGAAGAGAGCGGCGGTCTTGGTCATAGTAACCTTACCGTACGCCTTCTTTTCGGTCTCCTTTGCGGTAAGCGCGGGAACCTTATCCTCACCGTATTTTGCGATAATGGTATCGCGGAATGCGTAGTACATAGGTGTACGGTCGCCCGCCTCGTTAAGAGGTGCGCCGTAGTCGTAGCTCGTGGTGTCGAAATATGCCTTTTCAAACATATTCGCGCCTGCCCAGAAGTTAAAGTTCGTGCCGCCGTGGAACATATACACGTTGATCGATGCGTCGATCTCAAGGAAGTCCTTGAGGTCGTTAACACAGGTCATATAATCACGGGTGACTGCGTTCTTTTCCCACTGGTCGAACCAGCCGTTCCAATACTCGCCGCACATAAGGGGCTGATCGGGACGGAATTCCTCAAGCTTGGTAAACTGACGCTTGGGGTCGGAACCGAAGTTTGCAACGCAGAGGTACTCGGGGAGAGTACCGCCGTTAAGCATCGTATACTCTGGGCCGTCGGAGGTGAAGTAGAGCGCCTTTGCGTCGTACTTTTCGTACATAGCCGCAACCGCGCGGAGATACTCCTTATCTGAGCCGAAGCTGCCGTACTCGTTCTCAACCTGGATCATTACGATGTTTCCTCCGTTGCCGGAGAAATGCTTGTTAAGACGGGTAAGAAGCTCCTTATAGTATCTGTCTACCTTGGAGAGATAAACCTCGTTGTTGCAACGGATATCTATATCACGATAGGTAAGAAGCCATGCGGGAAGGCCGCCGCAATCCCACTCTGCGCAGATGTATGGACCCGGACGGAGAATTACGTAAAGTCCGAGATCTGTTGCGGTCTGCACGTACTTTTCAATATTAAGCATACCGGAAAAGTCGAACTTTCCTTCTTCCGGCTCGTGAAGGTTCCAGCAGGTGTAAGTCTCAACTGTGTTGAAGCCGCACTCCTTGAGCTTAAGAAGACGGTCGTACCAGTAATCCTCGGGAATACGGAAGTAGTGCATCGTACCCGAGATGATGTTGATCGGCTCACCGTCCATATAGAACTGCTTGCCCTTATAAGTCAAATTTGGCATAATTTTCCCTCTCTTTCGTTTGAGAACATATTACTTTAGTAATTATACCAAAAAATTCTAACAAAGTCAATTATAATATTCGCTATCAGCTATAAAAAATTTGTCCTCAGAGGATGATGCAGATAAGTCCTCCGCTTCCCTCATTTATAACCTTTTCAAGGGTTTCACTCAGCCGCTCGCGCGCTTCGGGAGGCATATGCTCAAGCTTCGTGTCAAGACCTTCGCTTACAAGCTCATGCAAAGTCTTACCGAATATATTGGATTCCCAGATCTTGCCCGGATCCTCCTTATATTCCTCCGTCATTCGCTTCACAAGTTCCTCGGACTGCGCCTCGGTGCCGACTATAGGATTGATCTCTGTCTCAATACGAGCCTTTATCATATGGATCGACGGGCCACCCGCCTTGAGTTTGACACCGTATCCGCCATTTTGCTTGACGATCTCGGGCTCGTCAAGAGTCAGCTCCGAAAGGTCGGGGGTAACAATACCGTAGCCGCTTTCGTTCACATCTTCAAGAGCAGAAGCTATCTTATCGTATTTCTTTTTCATTTTCGAAAGCTCGCGAAGAAGTCCGACGAGCGTTTCTTCGCCGGTGATCTCAAATCCGGTCATTTCTCCGAGAGTTTTATAGTAGAGCTCTTCCGGCATACGGACAGTCAGACGCGCCTCTCCCTTTCCGAGATCGATCTCCGTTATGCTTCCGCTCTCTATATATTCGTTCTCCGAAACTCCGTCGAAAGCGGTCTTTACGTCCGCGATTTTCCGTATATCGGAAGCCGATGAAAGGACGGTGTCCTTCACCGAAACATAGATCGGATGATCGTCACCGAGAGCGCAGAGCCAAAGCGGTATATCGACCGAGATCTGCCTTATCGGAAACTCCATAAGTATCATTTCAAGAATGTGCTTGATGTCCTCGCTGTTCAGCTCAAGGCAGTTTACGAGCGCGACGGGGACTCCGTATTCCTTTTCGATCTCGGTAGCAAGACGTATGCTCTCCTCACGCGAAGGATCTGACGAATTCATAATGACCGCAAACGGCTTTCCCAGCTCCTTAAGCTCGTTTACAATACGTTTTTCGGCTTCAACGTAATTCTGTCTGCCGATCTCGCCTATCGTTCCGTCGGTCGTAACGACCACGCCTATCGTCGAGTGATCGGTTATTACCTTTCTCGTACCGTATTCGGCAGCCTCCGTGAATGGCATCGGCGTATCGCGCCAAGGAGTGCTGACCATTCGGGGACCGCCGTTTTCGATATGGCCCATTGCTTCGGGGACTATATATCCCACACAGTCGACCATTCGTACAGAAAGACGCGCGTTATCAGACAGCACTATCTCAACAGCCTCGTCGGGAATAAATTTCGGCTCTGCCGTCATAACTGTCTTGCCCGCCGCACTCTGCGGCATTTCATCACGCGCTCTTTCTCTGTCAAAATTGTTTTCGATATTCGGAAGCACGAGGTTTTCCATAAAGCGTTTGATAAAGGTCGATTTTCCCGTTCGCACAGGCCCAACGACTCCTATATAGATATTTCCTCCCGTGCGCTCGGCAATATCCCGGTAAATGCTTGCATTCATCATCTTTTAAAACCTTTCTCTCGTTAGCGACGGCGAAGCCGTTCTGCCTCTTTTTGTTCAATATTATGCGGTGTTTTTTTCTTATATGACAATGCATTAAAAAACTGTTTTCGGCATAGTATTGAAAAAAAGAATTTAGGAGAAAAAATATGGACTGTTTTCTTACCGAGCTGAAAAACAAAGAGGTTATAAATATAATGAATGGTAAACGCCTCGGCTACGTATCAGACATTGAGCTTGACATTTGCGACGCGCGGCTTGTCTCAATTATCATTCCCGGAGAGGGCGGACTATTTTCAAAGGCGCCGTGTATAAAAATACCGTGGGCTTGCATCGAACATATCGGCGAAGACCTTATAATCGTTAAAATGAAAGATCCTGTGCCGAAAAACTAAAAAATCCACCTTTTCAGGTGGATCTTTTTTATTCAAATAAATACCATTTGTCAGGGACAAAATTCGTCTTAATACTGCTGAGCGGGATTGTAATAGCGTAACCCGGGTTATTCTTATAGAAGCTATCAAACTCCGTCATCTTTGATAGCTCGCCGCTTTCGTCGATGTAATTATCAAATACGCTCGCGTATTTTTCATTATGCGAAGCGGGGTCACGGGTTTCAAGATCTGAATATCGGAATACCATTCTTGTAAGTCGCAAATTATTTCTCTCGCGCTTTGTTTCGGCAAGGGAAAATGCGCGCTCAAACTTCGCGTATATCTTCATCTTATCTGCATTTTCCATAAGAAAATGTCCGCAGTCGGGTATTTCGACCTGACCATCAAGTAGATCCTCAAGCTCCTTATATATCTCAGCAACCGTTTCTCCACCCTTTCCGTAAAGGCAGCAAAGAGAATTGATGCTGTTTTCAAGCGAAATATCAGTGTCGTATCCTACGCGTGCAAAGGTGTAGAAATTAAGCAAATGATTCCACAGGTTAAAGCATTCAATCTGCGTTCCCGAACCGGATACGCCAACCTTTACAAAGTTTTTCCAAATCGACTGAAGCTCGTCTGCCATAGGTATCCATCTTTGTCGAAGAGAGTATATGCCCATATAGTAGTCGTAATATACGACCTCTGCCCCCGCGTTACGCCATTTGAGCAGATTTTGTTCAAAATGTGTACCGTTAAGGCAACTTCCGTCGGGCTTGCCGGTTCTGCGTAAACCGTTAAAGTGCCACGTTGACTCATCTATCATAATAGACGGCTCAAGCTTTATTCCCTCGGGACATTCCCACAGGTCAACGTATATAAGCAGATCGAACTTTATATTCGGATGCTTCGGCTTTACAAGCTTTGCAATCTCGTTTACAAAATACGTATAGTTTTCAATCTTGCTGTATTTTGAGCATTCCGAACAGGTACACTGCTCCGATATTCCGTCATTAGGCCACATCGCAAGAATGTCAACTGAGGGATTTTTGTCAAGCCAGTCGTGTATATTGTTTGCAACGGCCTCAAGAGCTTCGCGGTTACGGCTGCAATAGACCCACTGCCCCCACGGATCTTGATTGAGAAACCGTGTTCCGTCCTTTTGAAGCTTGAAAAAATCGGGGTGTGTCTCGTAATACTTCTCAGGGAAATACTCGTTTCCGTACGCAGGCAAAAACAGTCGTGAGGATTCATGATGACCGACGGTAAGACCCAGACCGCGACGTTCTATTTCGCTTAAAAGCTCGGTGTTTTTGAAATGGTCGTATATACTCGTCCAGGTAAGTATTCTGTTATATCTGTTCTTAACGAGCCAATCGAAAAACGGAATATTCAGCACCTTATCGGGATCACCTGCCGCATCGGCATACTGGATTATGGCCGTACGATAAGGTCGGTCAGCACACTTCTTGACGTAATTTATATCCGACAGATCAAGTGTCTTTAGTTGCGGAATGATCTCCCCCGCGTCGACGTCAGGGTGTGAGAATGCCGCAAGAGTACAGGAGCAAAAACGTTCAAGAAATTCGTAAACTCCGTATATTGTTCCGCGCTCATATTCGCCAACGTTCCCATACGATCCGGCAATAATAACGGTATTTTCGCCGTAACTTCTTATCATCATTCCCTCAGGACCGGGAACCGTGTTTTTAAACTCCTCTACACTGATATATTCTGTGCAGGCATAATTTCTTTCGGGATTTCCTATGATAAATTGAGCATCGGTATCACATTTGCCATGGGTTATTTTAATAGTTGCGCCGAGCATCTGTTGAAGATACTTTTTCAGTTCCTCAGAAGCGAATCTTTCTCGTGAAGTCGCGTCACGAGGCAACAGTATGCTGATAATAGAGCTTTGGGACAGCTTCATGTTTTACCCCTTTATCAAAGGAATTTGTTTTTAATCTCCTCGGTCAAGCGCGAAGCGGAATCAAAATCGCAGTAAAGCGTGCAGTCTGCGTGCTTTTTAAGAAGAGTTGCGGGAATGTCGGGGGTAAGCTCGCGCGTAAGCGTGTTGTAAACCGCCTCATCCTTTACCTTGTATGGAACTACGGAAATGATGCTCTTACACTTCATTATCTGCGGGCATGTCATGCTTATCGCCTGCTTATATGTCTCGTCAACGCTCTTGAACCAGCCCTCTCCGACCTGCTGATTAAGACAGCGCTCGTCAAGAGTTACGACCTTATACGCACGTGTATCGTCAAAATCAGCTGGGGGATCGTTAAACGCAATATGTCCGTTTTCTCCGATACCGATCATACCGAGGTCTATCGGCTTTTCGTTTACAAGTGCAGTAAGCTCAGCTATCGTCTCTTCGGGTTCTCTCTGCCCCTCAATAAGGTGTACCTTACCGGGTTTTACTATATTTACAAATCTGTCAAGAAGATACCTCTTGAAGGACGCTGGGTGATCCTCGCTTATTCCTACGTACTCGTCAAGATGGAACATTTCTACCTTGCTCCAGTCAATATCTTGCTTTACAAATTCAGAAAAAAACGGAAACTGCGATGCGCCTGTTGAGAGTAATATGCGGGCATATCCCTGCTCCTCGATAGCTTCATTTACTACCTTTGCCGCCTGAGTTGCCGCAAGAGCGCCCATTTCAGCAGTTTCTTTGATTATAAGCTTCATATTTCTTTTCCTCCGAAAATTATTTTCTTTATTTCAAGCTCGCGGTCAAGGATCAGCATATCTGCGCGCTTCCCTTCCGCGATCTCTCCTCTGTCAGTAAATCCCATCGCGCGCGACGGGGTAAGCGACGCCATTTTTGACAGCGCAACGAGGTCGTTTCCTATCGCCTTCGCCATAGTTCTAAAAAGACGGTCGAAGGTCGCCGCGCTTCCTGCAAACGACTTTCTATCGGGCATTTTTGCAACGCCGTCCTCGATTATAATAACGTCCTTATCCGCGCGGCTTATTCCCGTTGTAGTTCCGCCATCGGGAAGTCCTGCGGCGCGCGAAGCATCGGTTACGAGACATATTCTGTCTGCTCCCTTACACTTGTATATCAGCTTCAAAAGCTCAATCGGCAGATGCTTTCCGTCCGCGATCACCTCGGTATAAAGCTCGTCAAAATAAAGTCCTGCCTCAACTGCGCCGGCTACTCGGTAAGCGTTCACACGCTCCGTTCCTTTCATTCCCGAATAGAGGTGCGTCATCACCGTATAGCCGTTTTTGACTGCTTCTTCTATATCCGAAAACGTAGCATCGCTATGTGCAACCGATGCGACGACGCCAAGCTCACTGCAAGCTTTTCCAAACTCCATTCCCCCCTCAAGCTCGGGTGCAACGCCAACGCGCAGAACATGCGGATATTTTTCCTTTAGCGCCCTTATTTCTTCCGCGCTTGGCTTTTTCATACAGGATACTGCCTGCGCCCCGCACTGAGCCGGATTAAGCCAAGGCCCTTCCATAAACACGCCTGCGACTGTCGGGGCCTCCCCGTTTTTTATGTATTCGGCGCAGGTCTCTATCATTCCTATGGTCTCATCGTCGTCGGACGTACAAGTCGTCGCGACGAGAGTAGTCGTACCGTGTGCAAGATGGAATTTCGCTATCGACGCAAAATCGTCAACGCTTCCGCCCATAAAGGACAAACCGACTCCGCAATGACAGTGTATATCAACGAAGCCGGGAACAAGTATACCGCCTTCCGCGTCTATAACGTTTTCGCATTTCGGCAGATCCGTTCCGACTGATACGATAATACCGTCCTCGTAAATACATTCACCGTTTTCGATCACTCGGTCACATAAAACTATATCTGTGTTTGTAACTTTAGTTTTCATACAAATTCTCCTGTTTCTTCATTTTAATTTTATCACCGTTAGTCGTACGATTCAATATATAATCGTATCAATTCAAAGAAATTTACATAAATCGTACCGTTATTTGTTGACAGATCGGCATTTTAAGATATAATTACATTAGAAATCCTTTGGAGGAAATATGAGATTTTCGGAAATAGATTTAAGAGAACGCAATTACGAATGGTCAATGTCGGAGCTTCAGAGCCACGGACATTATGAGATATACTGCCTGACCAGCGGAACGCGAACCTACTTTTACGAGGACAGAATATATAACGTAACGGCGCCGACGGTCTGCGTGATACCGCCGTTTGCGCTTCACAAAACGGAGGGAGGCGCATTTCGTCGAATTACGCTGAATGTATCTCCCGACCTTTTGACTGACAGTGAACTTTCATATCTGAACGAGCTTGGTAAGCATGGTGTTTACAAGCTAAGCGGAGACAAGGTCAGTTTGTTTTTAACAATGCTTGACGAATCGGTGGAGCTTTCTTGCGATACGCCGAGTGGCGAGAAGGTATCACAGCACTTTATTCACGTTCTTTTGTCACTTCTTTCGCGAACCGAGCTTATTCCGTACGATTCAATAGACAAGCATATCGGCACAAAAAAAGAAACGCCCGCGATGCGAGCCGTTGGCTACATAAACAGGCATTTTAACGAAAGCTTTACGCTTGACGATCTTTGTGAGCAATTATTCGTATCTAAAAATGCTCTCTGCTCGGGCTTTCGCGCACTTATGAACTGCTCCGTCATGGAATACAGAACCTTTATCCGCATCAGCCGTGCAAAGGAGCTATTGTCATCGACGAAAATCGGACTTGAAGAGATAGCGGCAGAATGCGGTTTTTCGTCAGCCAATTATCTTAGTTTGATCTTTAAAAAGGAAGTTGGAATATCACCGTTAAATTACAGAAAAGTGAAGTAAAAAAAGAGAAGGCGTTTTGCCTTCTCTTTTATTATCAGTTCGTATAGTTATCGAAATATCCCTGAACGAGGACGACGGGGGTTCCCTTGTCTCCCGAGCCGGAGGTAAGGTCGCAGAGCGAGCCGATAAGGTCGGTAAGCTGACGGGGAGTGGTTCCCTGTGCCGCCATGTTTCCGACGAGCGACGAGCCGTCCTTCTTCTTGATGCTTTCGGAGATCGCCTTTCTGAGCGCCTCGCCCGAAAGATCCTTGAAGTCGTTATCAGCAAGGTACTTAAGCTTAAGCTCGTTCGGAGTACCTATAAGTCCGTCGGTAAATGCGGGGGAAACTACCGGGTCCGCAAGCTCCCAGATCTTTCCGCGAGGATCCTTGAAGGCGCCGTCACCATAGATCATTACCTCGACGTGCTTGCCGGTTGCTTCAAGAATATATCTCTGAATGTTATCAACAACGGGACGGCAGTCACGCGGGAAGAGCTTGATCTGATCCTCCGTACTCTTATTCGAGCCAAGAAGTCCATAATTCTCGTTATAACCGCTGCCGTTTACAGGCGCGTTGAGTATATCGTCGAGACCGCAAACGACCTTTGCACCGCCTGCACGAAGTATACGCTTCGTTCTTGCACGGGAATGAATATCGCAGTTAATGATATGGTCTGCATACGGAAGTATCATTTCGGGGCGGTTACCGAAGAGTATCTCCGCCTCTGCTCCGCAGTCCTTGATAAGCTGCTCATAGTAGGCAACATAGTCAACGCCCGTAAATTCAAGCGGGTTTTCTCCGAAAAGCTCACGGTAACGCTCAAGAGTGAGCAGATCGGAGTAGGGATTTACTCCCGACTCATCGAGCATATCCATATCCATAAGGGAATTTCCGACCTCGTCGGAGGGGTAGCTGAGCATAAGAACGATCTTCTTCGCACCCATTGCAATACCTTTAAGGCATATTGCAAAGCGGTTACGAGAAAGAATCGGGAAAAGCACGCCGACTGTACCGCCGCCGAGCTTTGCCTTTACGTCATCGGCAATATTCTGTACCGACGCATAGTTGCCCTGCGCACGCGCAACAACGCTCTCAGTTACCGAGATAACGTCCTTATCGCGCAATTCGAATCCTTCGCATTCAGCCGCCTCAATAACGCTGTCTGCAACGATTTTTGCAAGGTCGTCTCCCTTTCTTATGATAGGACAACGGATACCTCTCGATACCGTTCCCACTCTTCTTACGTTCTCTGACATATAGATTTCCTCTTTTTCAGAATTGAATATCGGTAAAATAGATTCTTACCAACATATTATTATAACCGATTTTTCACCATATTGCAATATAATTCCGCCACTTTTTTCAAAACAGTATGAAAAAATAGTTGGTATTTTTAATGCAGTTTTATATCTATTTTGCCGAAAAACGGTCAGTTTTCTCATTTACATAATGCTTTGCATACTCTTTCGGGCTTTTCCCGAAGTTTTTCCTGAATGCTCTTGAAAAATGGCAATAGTCGGCATACCCGACAGAAAGTGCCGCTGTTGTGGGCGACATGCCGTGCTTGACGATAAGCTCCGCCGCCTTTTCGAGGCGAAGATCGGAAAGATATTTTATCGGAGAAATGCCGAGACGCTTTTTGAACAACACCGAAAAATACGTTCTGTCAAGATTAAGACGCTCAGCGACCGTTGAAACGGTAATACCGTTTGCATAGTCGGCTTGAATATAGTTAAGCGCCTTGTCTATATGATCGGGCGGATTATCAGTTCCGTCGAGAATGAGAGAAATCAGCTCCCATATTTTTGCACAAAGGAATGGACTTCTGCCGTTATCCATTTCGGAGCATCTTATCATATCGCGGAAGATCTTCCCTGCGCCCGCAACCGTCATTACGTGCTCTGTAAACACGGTTCCTGCCACCGACTCCGAATCGAAGCCGATCCATATGTATTCCCACGGATCGTTTTCATCAGCTTGGTATGATGTATCAACATACGGCGGAATAACGAATATCTGCCCTGCTCCGATCTCGTGTATCTGTCCCTCGCGCACAAAGCTTCCTTTTCCCGACACAACATAATGCAAAAGCCAATATTCTCTTACGTACGGACCGAAATAATGTGATGGATGACATGACTCGAACCCAAACAATACCGGGCTTATATCACTGTATTTTTTGTTTATAACTATTTCGATTTGTGTAGCCTGCATTTCATCATCTCCTTACACAACATTATAACAAGTTTTACTAACAAAAATCAATACTCAAACCGCAAAAACATGTTAAAATTGAATTAACAAGTTTTTTGGAGGTATTTATTATGAAAATAACCTTTATGGGTGCGGGAAGCACCATTTTCGCAAGAAACGTGATCGGCGACTGCCTATGCTCCGAAGCGCTCAGAGACAGCGTTTTTGCTCTTTACGATATTGACGGAAAACGTCTTGAGGAGAGCCGCGTTATACTTGAAGCAATAAGAAAGAACAAGGGAGGTTACGGAAAGATCGAGTGCTATCAAGGTGTTGAGAACCGCAAGGAAGCTCTCCGCGGCGCAAGCTTTGTGATCAACGCAATTCAGGTCGGCGGATACGACCCCTGCACCATCACAGACTTTAAGATACCGAAAAAGTACGGTCTTCAGCAGACCATAGGCGATACTCTCGGTATCGGCGGTATCATGCGTGCGCTACGTACGATTCCCGTCATGGAGGATTTCGCGCATGAAATGGAAGAGGTCTGCCCTGATGCGCTTCTTCTTAATTATACTAACCCGATGGCGATGCTTACAGGTTATATGCAGCGTTATACGGGTGTAAAAACAATAGGTCTTTGCCACAGCGTTCAGGTCTGCGTTCAGTCGCTGCTTGACGAGGTCGGAATGTCCGATAAGCTTGAAGGACACAGAGCGCTGATCGCAGGTATTAACCACATGGCATGGCTTCTTGACGTCCGCGACAAGGACGGAGTAGATCTATACCCTGAGATCAAAAAGCGCATAGGTGCCTGCCTTGACGAGCCGGGCTGCCGAAACAAAGTTCGTCTTGACTACATCAAGAATTTCGGGTATTATTGTACTGAGAGCTCATGGCACAATGCCGAATATAATATGTTTTACATTAAGAGCAAATATCCCGAGCTTATTGAAAGATATAATATTCCGATCGACGGATATCTCAAAAGTTGCGTCGAGCAGATAAACGCTTGGAAAGAAGATTATAAGAATATGCTCGAAAACGGCGTAAAGGAGCATAACCGTTCTGAAGAATACGCTTCTTACATTATGGAATCCATGGTTACCAACACGCCTTATGAGATCGGCGGTAACGTGCTTAACACAGGTCATATTATAACAAACCTTCCCGAAGAAGCGTGTGTTGAGGTTCCCTGCCTTGTAAACGGCAACGGAATCACGCCTTGTCACGTCGGTGCGCTTCCTCTTGCCTGTGCGGCGATGAATATGACGAACATCAACGTTCAGCTTCTCACAATCGAAGCGGCACGCACAAAAAAGAAGGAGCATATCTATCAGGCAGCGATGCTCGACCCTCACACAGGAAGCGAGCTTGACATCGACTCTATCAAGAAAATGGTAGATGAGCTTATCGAGGCTCACGGAAACTGGATGCCGAAGTTTAACTGAAGGCATTAGCCAACCAACGATATTAAAAATAATACTTGGAGGTATTTATTATGAAAATAACCTTTATGGGTGCGGGAAGCACGGTGTTCGCAAGAAACGTGATCGGTGACTGTATGTGTACCGATTCGCTCAAGGACAGCGTATTTGCCCTCTATGATATTGACGGCAAGCGCCTTGAGGAAAGCAGAGTCATTCTTGAAGCAATGCGCAAGAACAAGGGTGGAGTCGGCAAAATCGAAACCTACCTCGGCGTAGAGAACCGCAAGGAAGCTCTTCGCGGTGCAAGCTTCGTAATCAACGCAATTCAGGTAGGCGGATACGACCCCTGCACGATCACAGACTTTGAGATCCCGAAAAAGTACGGTCTTCAGCAGACGATTGCCGATACCCTCGGAATCGGCGGTATCATGAGAGCACTCCGTACTATTCCCGTTATGGAGGATTTCGCGCATGATATGGAAGAGGTCTGCCCCGACGCGCTTCTTCTTAACTACACAAACCCGATGGCAATGCTTACCGGTTATATGCTCCGTTACACCGGAGTCAAGACCGTCGGTCTTTGCCACAGCGTCCAGGTCTGCGTAAGATCACTTCTGCGCGAGATCGGAATGACCGACAAGCTTGAAGGACACCGCAGTCAGATCGCGGGAATTAACCACATGGCTTGGCTTCTTGATCTTCGTGACAAGAACGGAATCGACCTCTATCCCGAGGTAAAAAAGCGTATCGACGAGCGTATTGCCGCCCCCGATTGCTACAACAAGGTACGTCTTGAATATATCAAGAACTTCGGATATTACTGCACCGAAAGCTCCGAGCATAATGCAGAATACAATATGTTCTATATCAAGAGCAAATATCCCGAGCTTATCGAAAGATACAACATTCCGCTCGATGAATATCCGCGCCGCTGCATCAATCAGATAAACGCGTGGAAGGAAGACTACAAAAATATGTGTGAAAACGGCGTAAAGGAACACAACCGTTCGAGTGAATATGCTTCTTACATTATGGAATCCGTAGTTACGAACACACCGTATCAGATCGGCGGTAACGTACTCAACACAGGTCACATTATCACAAACCTCCCCGAGGAAGCCTGCGTTGAGGTTCCCTGCCTTGTAAACGGCAACGGAATCAACCCCTGCCACGTCGGAGCTCTCCCCGTTCAGTGCGCGGCTATGAATATGACGAACATCAACGTTCAGCTTCTCACTATCGAAGCGGCACGCACAAAGAAGAAGGAGCACATCTATCAGGCAGCAATGCTCGATCCCCATACCGGAAGCGAGCTTGATATCGACACCATCAAGAAGATGGTAGATGAGCTTATCGAGGCTCACGGTAATTGGATGCCGAAATTTAACTGATATAGAAATCGCCCTCGCGGAAAATCCGCGAGGGCTTCGTTTATTAATCTGCAGTTCGAGAATTAGCAATAATTGTAAATCCCTCGCAGTAATGGGTTCTGATTATCTTCCGTCGATAACTCTGTCGGCAAGCTTATAGAGGCGTCTGAGCGCTTCAAGCATTTCATCCTCGTCAAAAGTGCCGTTAACGTTCCAAAGGCGCTCAGAGAGAGCCGCAAGATTCTGCTTAACGGGCTGAATGTCCTGATGGTAGGTGCATTCCCAAGCGCAGAGGGTTCCGCCGATGACCTTGTCTGTCGGCTCGACAACTATAGGCTTCTCATAAGCCGCAGACTGATCCCACCAGTTGCTCCAAGTGAACTTGTTCCACTTAAGGATATCCTTGGGATACCATCTGCCTCCGGGTACACCGGTATGCGTAGGCGGAACTATATACAGGGGTTCCCACGAGGAGTTTGTTACCGTGAAGCCTTCTTCAACGAGATCGTTGGGAAGGTGGTAAAGCGATTCCCAAGCGGTTACTACGATGTCTCTCGAGATCGTTTCTGCGCCTTCCTTCGGGAAGCCCTCCCAAACTACGGGAGTTTTGCCCATAGAGAGGATCATATCGGTTATATCTTTAACGAATCTGGTATAAAGGGGATACTTTCCGTTGATATTCTCTTTTTTCATGTAAGCAACGCAGTCAGAGCAGTTTTCCCAGGTCGAGATATTTGCTTCGTCGCCACCGACGTGGATATAGCGTGAATTCGGGAACATTTCGATGAGCTCACCGAAGAGCGTTCTGAGAGTGTCCATAATTCCGGGCTTACCTGCACAGATGATGTTGCCGTCAACGCGGCCGGAAATTGCAGTGTTGCCGAAGAGCTCGGGATAAGCTGCTGTAAGGCATGCAGCGTGACCGGGAACCTCGATCTCGGGGATTATCTCAACGTTACGTTCTGCAGCATACTTATTGAGCGATGCGATCTCTTCCTTTGTATAGCTTCTTCCCTCGCTCGAAAGCTTGGGGAATGCGTCGGACGGGAGAGTATAGCTCTGGGTATCGGTAAAGTGGAGATGAATGAACTTGATCTTATAGAGATAGCAGAGATCGATATAATCCTTCAGCGTGGTGAAGGGATGCCACTGACGTGCAAGGTCGACCATGAGTGCGCGATAAGAAGAGTCGGGCTTATCCTTGATCGTGTAGGAAGGAACCGTTATGTTGTCCTCTTTGTCTACTATCAATATCTGATGGATGGTAGCAAGAGCGTATGTAAGTCCGTCGTCATCCGATGCGGATACCTTCATGCCGTCCTTTGAAGTCTCGATCTTATATTCACCGGGAGAAAGAGCCTCGTCTCTTACGAGAACGATTCCGCCCTCTTCCTCTTTAAGAGCGACACCGTTGATCTTTACGACGTAGGTTCTGAAAGCGCTTATATACTTTTCAAAGCCCTCGTCCGCGGTAGTGATCGCCGCCTTAAGCTCAAATATTACGTAATTGTCCTTTTCGCCGATAACGGACAGCTCTTTGGGCTGAGGAACGATCGGCAGAAGCTTTTCCTTGCTGTACATATTATTATCTCCTTTGTTTTTATTGTTTAGGCAAGCGCCAAGGGTGAACATTGTGGATACCAAGAGAATTGAAGCCAATACGACTCGCAAAGCGTGGATAATTGTTTTTTTGCTCATGGTGAATTCCTTTCCTTTTTGATGCGTATTTATTTTAGAAGAGCTCGATCAGCTCTTTAGGGGCTTTTGTAAGGTTAACGCTCTCATTCTCCTTGAGCCAGACCATATCCTCGATACGAACGCCGTATTTGCCCTCAAGATAGATGCCGGGCTCAACGGTCACGATCGCTCCGACCTCAAGAGGCTTATCCCACATACCGGCAAGGCGGGGATTCTCGTGAATGAACATACCGACTCCGTGACCGAGAGAATGTCCGAAGCAGCCCTCGTAGCCTGCGCCGTAGATAATATCTCTTGCGACCTTATCACAGTCACAGCCTTTTTTTCCTGCTGCAACAAAATCGAGAGCGGCAAGCTGTGCATTGAGTACGGTATTATACACCTTTTTCATTTCGTCATCTGCCTTTCCGATAACGACTGTTCTCGTCATATCGGAGCAGTATCCCTGATAAAGTGCGCCGTAATCAAGGGTCAAAAAGCCTTTTTCGAGCTTTATGTTTCTCGGTTCGCCGTGAGGAAGCGATGAAGCGGAGCCCGATACTGCGATGGTATCAAATGACGGCTTTTCCGCGCCGAACTTTCTCATTCCGTATTCGAGCTCAAGAGCGACCTCGATCTCGGTCATATTCGGCGTCATAAGTCCGAGTAGGCGGTCGAGCGCCTGCTCGGCAATTCTCTGCGCCTTGATTACCTTTTCGACCTCGTCCTCCGTTTTAGCTACGCGCATTTCCTCAACGAGTCCGCCGCAGGGGACGAAATTCACGTTCGGGAATCTGCTCTTAAGTCCTTCAAGAGCGGCAACAGTCATTGCGCCGTCCTCAAAGCCGATATTCCTATATCCGTTATCCGCAAAGATGTTTCCGAGCGTAAGCTTTGCGTTCTCAAGCATCACTACTGTTAGATCATCGCTTTCGCAGCGCTTTGCGACCTCGATATATCTGAAATCGGCAAGCAGAAACGCCTTTTCCTTACCGACGACAACGTATCCGTCGGTATAGTTCAGACCGCTCAGATATCTCTGGTTCTTCTCGCATGTAACGAGAAGGCAGTCTACCTTTTCGGGAAGCATTGACTGAAGTCTTTTGATAGTGTTCATTTTATTTTTCCTTTCTCGGTGTCGTAGTAATATTGTAACATACTACCTTGGGTTTGTCAATAAAAGAAAACTCCCCTTGCGCATAATGCGCAAGGAGAGTCAAGGATATTGTTAAAAGGGTTTTTCGTTCATCCGCGATTTAAATTATCAGATGCCGCGTTCGCTGTGCTTTATTTCCTCGGCGAATACGATAGAGGGGATAATTTGATGATAAAGACTACTTGTAGTTGAGTTTTGAACGTATTAAAGCATCTATTTTTCTTACATGTTTCTTGTAATTCAACCCAAGTATGTAAATCCAACTATCATTCATATAGATCTGTTTGTCTTCGTCATTAATTAAATAAAAAATGAAAAATGTACTTACGTTATCAAACCACTGAAGATCAGCTTTTTTGAACTTATCAGTAGTATGTCCAACAACAATAATTGACTTAAAACTATCAAATTTGTCGTTCTGACAGTTTTTGTGAATCTGATCCAAGATTTCTTTCATGTTATCTTTTGTTATTGTTTTATCCCAAAACATTAAGTATCTTCTGCGTTCTAGCAAATAACAACACAAGTCACCGTCAATTCTGTTACTAAGGCATAATTCATTCACCAAAAAATCTTTCAAGTAATTCATCTCTTATCTCTCGTCAAAAAAATGTTTTGTGAAATTTTCTAATGCAAGTTCCCAATCGTACTTTAATGTGAAATTTACTTGTCCCGAAAAAGTAGCTCCAATAATGGTTAGAAAACAATATTCAACTCTCGGGTGGCTTAAAGCTATAAATTCTAATGTCAACCTTTTTCACTTTCAACTATTTCTGCAAGTCTAGAATGCTTTAAATACTTAAAGCGATATGTGCCGTTCAGATCTAAATAAGTATCCACAATCAAACATATTTCGCTATTATCATCGATTTGAATGATTGGCATACAATTGATTTGAACTCCTGAATCAGGGTCTCTGTTTTCTTTAAATCCAATGACACGACCTTTTATCTCCAAATAATTGCCATTTTTATAAGTGCCATAATCTTTGCGCAAAATAATCAGTTCCTTAACGGATGTGACAATTGTAACCAAAGCTGCAACTATAAGTACGCATAATACAAAGTCAATTCTTTTTTTGTCCAACCCGTAATATAACGAAAGTGTTGATAAAAACAGTCCTGTCAACAGGGTGATAACTCCTGTTGTTAATTGTATTCTGTAAGCAACTTTGATTTTTTCGCCACTTTTCATTATCTTCACCCAAGATTAAAAAAATAACTTTTTATATTTATATAGCCCGTATTCCGCACATGCAAATACGCTTTTATTCCTCCGCGAGCAAAGGATTTCCATGGCGCAGGCATAATAGTTGTCGCTGCGCGGGTAACAACATCATAACAATACTTTTCAAAGTTAAATGAATCTTCCGACTTCGGGATCGTAGTATCTTGTTTCAAGATAATAAAGCTTAGTTTCTGTATCGTAGTAGTAGCTTCTGTAGCGGAAGGGGTTTATGTCACCAATATTTGCCTAGGTGTGGTTAGTAACCTTAAGAACCTCGCCCCATGCGTTGTAGACGTAAGATGCGACCCTAGTATCAGCGGAAGAATTCATATACCGAGTCTATAAGGTATTCTTTGCCTTCCTCAAATGGGAGCAACACTTTACCTTCAAATCGCAATTCCACAATTGGAAATATATCATCTCCGTTGTAAAAAATCATAGATGATGATACAACCTCTATTATATCTCCTTCGACAAATAGCGAATAAAGGCTTTTTTCACTCGAACATATATAAAAATCACGTTGTATTCCTTCGTATTTAGCAAAACCTCCGTCGCCGTCAATTATCTCGATTAATAGACAAGGCTCAGTTGAGATAACTTTCCCAACAACTTCTTCATAATTTTTATCGTTAGAATAGTATTTCAACATTTTATTTTTGAGCGGAGCATCAAGAATTTCTTTAAGAAATGAACAAGATTGGCTAAACAGCAAACATATCGTCAATAAAACTGCAAGTATAGTCTTTTTCATTAGATTCTCCTTTTAATGATGAATCAATTCATTGTCTAAACTTATTAAAAATTATTGAAAATGGAGCCTGCAACGCCTCCTATAAATCTTAAAAGCGCTTGGTTTCATATGAGATTTATTATTTTCTGAACGAGAAGCATAACGGGCGGTAACGTGACTACCGATACGAGCGTCGATACTCCGACAGTCTGAGCCGCAATATCGGGGTGCAGATCGTACGTTTCGGCGAACATTGCCGTACTTGACGCTGTCGGGAGCCCCATCATCATTGCCGAAAGAAGCGTAAAGAAGTCGGAAAAACCGAGAAGCTTCATAATCACGCCCGTTGCTATCGGGAGAACAAAAAGCTTTACTACAATTCCGTAGTAAGATGAGTATTCTTTGATATAGTTTTTGATCGGTATTCTCGAAAGCATAATTCCTATCAGTATGAGCGATAGAGGCGTGCAAGCATCACCTATCATCGTCATACTGTCATAGATCGGTGCGTAGAGCTTAAAGCGCAATGCGTAAAGCACAAGGCCGAGCACGCAAGGAACCGTTCCTGCGTTAAGGAATATCTTCGTGAGCTTAATTCTCATATCCTTGTTCGCTCTGCCGATAATGAGCATACCGTAAGACCAGAGGACTGTGTTGAACGCGACGACGAAAAATCCGCCGCAGAAAAGTCCTTTTTCTCCGAACGCTGCCTCAAGAACCGGAAATCCGAAGAATCCGCAGTTTCCGAAGACGATACAATGCTCGATCATTCTTCCCTTCGCCTTGTCCTTGAAGAAGCAGGTTCCGCCGAAACCGATTGCCGCCGCTATCGCGTGACCAATAAAGCCGCAAAGGAGTGCAATAAGTCCGAGCTTTAAGAGCTCGTCAGAATACTCGGCACCGAAGGTTGCGGTTGCAAGCATAAACGGCTGGCAAACGTAAAGTATCAAGGTTGACAGCTTTTTTGCAAAGTCGTCCTTTACGACGCCGATCTTTGCAACAACAAAGCCCGCGATAACGGGTACTACCATTTTTATCAGAGTGTTATACAGTGTTTGCTGATCAATTTTCATTTTGTAATGCCTTCAAGCTTTTGCTTTATGTTTTTCATATCAATGAACATATCTTCCCTTTTCGACGGGTCGCGCAAAAGCAGCGACGGATGGTACACCGCCACTATCTCAAACGCGCCCTTCTTAAAGAAAATACCGTGTTCTCTTGTGATCTTAAAATCGGGCTTTATCAGCTTCATCGCCGATATTCTGCCCAAGCATACGATTATTTTCGGTTTAATCAGCCTTACCTGCTCTCGCAGAAAGTCCATACACATATC
Source organism: Eubacteriales bacterium (assembly GCA_045540175.1). Lineage (GTDB taxonomy): Bacteria > Bacillota > Clostridia > Oscillospirales > CAG-272 > Colimorpha_A. The sequence goes on from JAZQGU010000070.1 coordinate 139,225, forward strand.
CTGCTCCTCGGGAAGAGGATCCCGGTTATTAGGAGGACGGCATTTAAGAATATTCGCAATATACACGTCATCGCGTTCGATACCGAGTGCCTCAAGATATTTATCAAAAAGCTTTCCTGCCCGTCCGACGAACGGAATTCCGCTTTTATCCTCGCTTTCGCCCGGAGCTTCGCCGACGAACATAAGGTCGGTATTTCGGTTTCCTACGCCGAAAACCGTATTCGTTTTCGTTTTCCCGAGAGGACATCTATCACAGCCACGACAGGCTCTCTCAAGCTCTTCCCAAGTCATTACTGCTCCTCCGCGGCGCTGTATATGTTCTCGATCAGTCCCGCCGCAAAGCGCATTGACGCATATCCGATGACGAATATTATGAGATACTCGAGATATACCCCGATTATCGACATCCATTCTGCGTAATTTACGGGAGCGCCGTATTCGATAAGGTTACCGATTATATTTACGGTAGGCTCGATCAGTGACAAAACTATATAGATTCCGTCAAAAACAAGCATTGCCAAGAGTACAGGATTTTTTACCGACATGAGCTTGCCCTTAAGAGAATATTCATCTTTCATTCTTGACTCAAGGAAACTTGATACTCTGCAGGCAACGAGAATGAACAGCAGCTCAAAAACGAGGTTTGCAGCAGCGTAGGATATAAGAAACATTATATCGTCTGCCGTCGGAACAATGTTTGATGCGTAAAGCTGAACGATACCGCCCAATATCGGAACGGTAAGGATCAATGCAGAAAAAGCAAAGACTCTTTTTGCTTTTTTTGCCGACAGTATTATGGTGCCCGCAGTCACGACAGCCGAAATCACAAAAACGGCAAATGTAAATACCGCACTTTCCACCAGGCTTTGAACGTAATACAAAGCAATATAAAGCCCGATTATCAGAACCGCCAGCTCACCGCCGCCCTTAAGACCGCTTTTTACCGACAGATATATAAGCGAACCAAGCACCGCAAAAAACGAGAACTGTCCGAGTATATCCGCTCCGTAAAGGCAAATATCACCGATCAGAGTCGGGTACATATGGTTGCCGGCGATCTCGTATTCATAAATACAGCTTAGTGCTATTCGCAGAAGCTGCGGGATCAGACCGATGATAAGTATCAGAGATCCGACCTTTTTTTCTGCCTTTTTTTCAGAAATAAAATCCATAATTATCCGTGTGAATATACTTCGCCATCAATAGAAACGAAGATTTGCAACGACCTTTCCGAGAATGAACACTTCATCAACGATGATCGGCTCCATCGACGAGTTTTCGGGCTGAAGGCGGAAATGACCGTTCTCCTTATAGAACGTCTTGACAGTCGCGCTGTCCTCAACAAGTGCAACAACGATCTGACCGTTCTCGGCACAGCTTTCCTTCTTGACCACGATAATATCACCGTCAAGTATTCCCGCCTCTATCATACTCTCCCCCTTAACTCGGAGAGCAAAAAGCTCGTTAGCTCCATATGAATGGTTCATGAGAGGATAGTCGATATATCCCTCGTAATTTTCTACGGCAAGGATCGGCATACCTGCTCTTACCGAACCGAGAAGCGGAACTCTTGCCGTATTTCTGTTTTCTCGTGTACCGCCCGAGGTCTTAAGGGTACGGCTCTTGCCGGGATCCTTTCTGATCATTCCCTTTTCTTCAAGACGGCTAAGATAAGCGTGGACGGTAGATGTACTCTTAATGCCCAGCGCCGCCTGGATATCGCGCACCGTCGGAGAATAGCCCTCTCGGCTTATCGTTTCATTGATATAGTCGTATATAGCCTTTTCTTTTTCGCTGATTTTTGCGGATCTCATATGCGACTCCTTTTCGATTTAAAATTACATTTTTACACTTATATAATACCACATAAACGTCTCAATTGCAAACGGGTGTTCGATTTATTTTGTAAATATTTTATTAACAAGCCAGTTATAACACTTTATAGCCGCTTATGAGTATTGACAAATTTTGCTAATTAGTGTATAGTATAATTGTAACAAGCGCCCGAAATGGTGTTGTTATGCAGTGAAACTCACAAAAATTTATTTAGGAGGAACAAAAAATGAAGAAATTCAAATCGGCAAAACGAACAGTCCCAGGTAAACTTCTCGTATTCTTGCTTGCCCTTTCGCTTATCTCCACCCCCTTTCCTCTCTACGCGGTAGAGATTTCAGAAGCCAAAGATAAAACGCCGCTGTCAATCAAAGCCGAAAGCGATGTCTTCATTTTGGCAGAGAAACCATCGCACCGAGGCGAGTTTGAAAAGCATTTTCTCATGTCTGACGGTACCATTTTGGCAGCATCGTACCCCGAAGCAGTACATTACAAAGAAGGCAAAGAATGGATCGAAATTGACAATTCTCTTTCTTTTGACAAAGGTTTTTACCGAACCAACAACAAAGAGTTTTCGGTATGCTTTGCTCATAACGCAAAGAGTAACGACGTTATTTCTATTAACTACGAAGACTACACGCTGTCTTGGTCATTAAAAATTAACACCGCCACCAGAGGAACAGATTTGAATATGTCTGAAGATGCGGTAGTGGTCATTGACAATTCATCCTCCGCAAGGGATACAGACGAATCCACGTCGATGCTATACGCAAACAAGGCTCAATCAAAGATATATTACTACGACGCATTTGGAAAAGACAGCGCAATGGACGTTACGTACAAGGTAACACACAACAAGGTCAAAGAAGATATAATTATAAATAAAAAAACGGATTTTTCATCGTTGAATGTTCATGTTAATTCCGGAGCATTAGTGCCTAGGCTTTGTGAAGATAACAGCATTGAATTCGTTAATTCGGACGGTAATGTCATATTCACGCTTTGCAAACCGTATATGTATGACGCAGCAGGCGAAGTCCTTTATGATATTGCTATAGATATCAATGGTGTCAAAAACGGTTACTCCATATCGTATACACCGAATCACGAGTGGATGAATGATCCCCAACGAGTATATCCTATAGTACTAGATCCAACAGTAATATCCTCTAGCTATCAAAGCAACTATATTGATACCTACGTTCACGAAGGGGACTCCGCAGGAGATCATACTACCGAAACAAAGCTGTACTTCGGACTCAAAAATTCCCAAATACACCGAAGCTATTTGAAGATTCTACAACTACCAAGCATTCCGGCAAATTCAACAATTTGCGAAGCAACTCTTTGGGCAAAGGTAACTTCAGGTACTACGACCTCCGCACCTCTGAGCATTTACAAAGTAACTACTCCGTGGGATATAAACACAATTTCATTTGCAAACCAGCCCACATCTACGCTTTTGGAGGACAACGTGCCTTGTGATTTAAATGGACTTCAAGTTAATTTCAATGTTATTAATTCTATTGCCCTCATAAATTCCCTGACCTTTGTCAATCACGGCTTTATGATTCAATATACCGATGAGGCTTACAACGACTATAACTGCATATACTCAAGTGAATGCGGATACACCTCAAGGCTTCCATTGCTGACGATTAAATATTATCCGAAAAACGAATCGGAAAGCAATAATGATTTTGATAGTGCAACCGTAATAGATATGTCAGTTAACACCGGTCACAGCTCAACTGTGCGCGGAACCTTGCAATCTACTGATGGAGATGTTGATTTTTATAAGATTCAACCACCTCGGCACGGTCGAGTACAAGTAATGGTCACATTCCCTTCCAACTATACCTGTTCGGTATCGGTATATGATAAGGACGAAAATTTAATTGAGACCGAGGATAACCTTCTGAACTACCGAACCTACTACTGCAGTTTTAAAGTAACCCGAGGGAACGAGAGTCAGAACTACATCGATACACATTACATTAAGATAGCTCCGAATGGCGCGGTACCGTCTGAGAAAACGGAGTATTATTATTTATCTGTTTTTTACTCCTCAACGTACTACGATCTCGATTGGCAATACCCAGTAAACAACAGATACCGCATATCGTCTCCCGTCGGATACAGATCGTTTAACTTGAACGGATCGCAAGTAGAAGATTATCATAAAGGAATAGACATTCCGGGATCTACAAGCGACACAATTTACAGCGTATGCGACGGAAAAATAATTACAAATCCCGATAGTGAACATAATAGTATGGGATTATACTATGTAGTAGAAGCCGACGATATTGATCCTGCTACCGGCAATCATTATATAATACGGTATATGCACCTATCTCAAAAATATATAAGCGGTATAGACGTTGAAGTAACCAAAGGTCAAGCATTGGGCATAATGGGAACGACTGGAAACAGTACCGGGGTTCATCTCCATATCGACATAAATGACGAAGGAAAGACGGGTTCATTCGATATTTATGATTTTGTTAATCCGATAGACTTCTTCAACGATGATATACACTTTTACGGTAAGGTTTTCACCCGTGATTGACGCTTTGAAATATATCGTTCGGCTATCGAACACTGCTCTGACAAAGGAGGATACAAAATGAAACTAACAGCAATTTTACTCTGCATTATCACAATATGCACATGTTTTTTTGTAGGATGCCAAAGCAACAATAAGAATGATGCTTCGATAACGACCGAAACAACGGGAACGACGGAACCTCCAGTGGTAACAACAGAGCCCGTCGAGGTAACAGCCCCGCATGAGTTTTCGGACAGTTATGATCTGCTTATGATGCAGCTTATGGCTCCTTACTTTTCTGAGCGCAACTATCGTATATGCCCACAGTTTTACGACGACATGTATCATTTAGGATCTATTATGCACATCCTATCGGATGAAGGACCCTACGCACGGGGGTTCAACAGAACCGGCAAACATATTAATGCTTACAGTTATACAGACAGTGTAGCGACCGCGTTTGTTAAGTATGGAATTTTAACCGCAGAAGACCTAAATAAAAATCCACTTATTTTTGACAAAACCGACGAGTGGGGAATACCGGATTTCATAGATTACTACGGAATCACCCGAGAAGAATACGAGAAAGTATGGTCTCTTGAACGGAAGGACAATAAATACAATCCGGAGTTTTATGAGAGCTTCAACGTCAACAATTACTGGAATATTTGGTATGCTAACTATTATGATTACGGCGACGTTGAGCTATTCGTACACCCCGACTACGATTGGCCGGAAATAAGATCAGTTACGTACAAATACGATAATTCTCACACAAGACGTTATTACACGATAGATTGGCGGCTCATAGAGTACGTAACGCCTGAGAAATTTGAGGAGTACGAGAAAAAATTTGCAGGAACCGAGAATTTTAACGTTATCCACTTTGTCAACTACTTTAAGATAGATAAATCCGAATTTCTCAAAATTTATCCGGACCTGTATAAGTATTACAATCCCGATTACGTTTACGGTACAAAGGAAATGCAAGACAAGTATTTTTGCCCCGTAAGACAAGGGGAAGGTACGCCACTGCCCACCTATACGCCCCCGTCCTTAGAAGAGGATGAACTGTAATAGCAGCTCCCCGCGCTCGTCCGCGGGGAGTTTTTTCTTCATTTTTGCAAAATACTACATTCCCCTTGACAAAATACAACCGTAGTGGTATCATATACGTATCAAATTCAGAGTAGAGCTTCGGGCGTTAAGTGCCGACGGGACGGGGAGTTGCCCATCGGACGAAAACATAGCGTTGCGGTCCGTCGCTCGCATCCCGCTGGTACATAAGGAAGTGCTTTAGCCTCCCTGTGCTGCGAGAATATGCAAGGGAGGTTTTTTATTTTGAAAAAACGTGAAATCAACAAGGGGCTGTACTCGGCAAAGGTAATAACAGCCTCGGGACTGCTTGCCGCGGCAAGCGTAATTCTTGCCACTATTGCAAAATACATTTTTAACGAAAGTCCCCTTCGTCTCACCGTCGAATGTCTTCCCATATTCATAGGTGCGTTTGCATTCGGACCGATCGTCGGAGGAGCTATCGGAATCGGTGCCGATCTCATTTCCTGCGTTATTGCGGGTATGGCACCAAACCCGCTCATAACTATAGGCGCCTGCTACGTCGGCGTAACAGCGGGAGTGGTATACAAATACTGCTTCACAAAGCATTTTCCCAAGGTCAGAATAACGCTAGCGGTATTTCTTGGGCATCTGGTCGGATCTATGATAATTAAAACGCTTGCGTTGCAGATATACTATAAAATGGGAATTATCGTCCTGTTCAGAATTCCGATATATCTGGCTATTGCAACCATCGAAAGCATACTTCTTTGTGTGCTTTTCAAAAACAAAGGTCTCAAAAACGAGATAACCGGAGATAAGTAAGGAAAAGGATTTATGACTTACGAAGAAGCACTATCATTCATTCACAGCACCGAATGGCAAGGAAGCCGTCCGGGACTAAAAAGAATAACCGAGCTTATGGAAAAGCTCGGAAACCCCGAAAAGACCCTTAAGTTCGTTCACGTTGCGGGAACGAACGGTAAGGGTTCTTTCTGCGCAATGACCGATTCGGTTTTGCGCAAGGCGGGATATAAGACGGGGCTTTTCACATCTCCGTTCATCGAATTTTTTGAAGAACGCATACAGTTCAACGGTGAAATGATTAGCAAAGAGGATCTTGCCGAAACCGTCGGTGAGATAAAGGACGCCTGCCTTTCGATGGCAGATCCGCCAACAGAATTTGAGGTTTTGACAGCCATCGGATTGGTTTATTTCAAAAAGAAAAACGCCGATATCGTAATACTCGAATGCGGAATGGGCGGCAGACTCGATTCAACGAATATAATACCCTCCCCCGTGCTTTCCGTTATCACGGGAATCGCCCTTGACCACGTTGCTTTTCTCGGAGATACTGTAGAAAAGATCGCGTTCGAAAAAGCGGGAATAATCAAGCCCTCCCGCCCCGTTCTTTACGGAGGAAAAGACAAGGACGCAAAAAAGGTTATAAAAGATATCGCCCTTGAACGCGGCTGTCCCTATTTCGAAAAAGACTCCTCAGCTTTGTCGTGCGGTAAGATATCTCTTAAAGGAAGCACTTTCGGCTACAAAAAATACAAAAACCTTTCACTTTCTCTGCTCGGAACCTATCAGCCCGAAAATGCGGCAAACGTCATTGAGGCTGTTGAGATCCTTCGCGGAGAGGGTTACAAAATATCCGACAAAAACCTCCGTGACGGTCTGAAGGAGACTGTCTGGAAGGGACGCTTTGAGCGTTTGCGCGATTATCCTCCCGTATTCTTCGACGGCGGACACAACGAGGAAGGCGTAACTGCCGCTGTCAGAAGCGCAAAGGAATGCTTCGGCAAGAAAAAGGTGAACGTCATCTCCGGTGTCCTTAAAGACAAGGATTATAACAAGATCGCGTCGAAGATATCAGAAATCGCAAAGACGGTTTATACCGTGACACCCGATAGCCCGCGCGCCCTCGATTCGAAAAGCTACGCCGAGGTAATAAAAGAAAAAGGAGCAAACGCGGTTGCCTGCGAAAGCTTCGATGAAGCTGTGGCACGTGCTTATGATAATTCCCTGAAAAAGGGTACTCCGATCCTGTGCGTCGGCTCGCTTTACTCCTACCCCGATTTTAAGAGAGCCTTGAACAATACAGATAAAAACGGCGCTTTAAGTAAAAAAGCCAACGAAAAGAGGCTGGCAAAGCTTCTCGCCTCGACGGTCTGCATCCTTATCGTTATTTTTCTCGCTTTGAATCTTCTTCTGGAAAGCGGTTTTGTTTCCTCGCTTTTCGGAGAAAAGGTGAAATACCGCGATTATCCCCCGCTCGGCGAAGAATATTTGTACGAGCCCGATTGGAAGGAAAATATTTTTGAGGACGAAAGATATCTCGGAAAAGACCGCAATATAAGCTACACAGAAAACAATTACACGTTAACGCTGATAACCGATGCTGATTTTCAATCAAAGGGACCCGTCGCGCTCTTTTTCCGTGAATACTTCAACGCCGTGATAAACGGCGATCACGAGGCGTACAATTCGATGCTTACCAACGCATACATCAAGGAATACGGTAAAAAAGAGCCCTTCACGATGCAGAAGCTTTACGACATTATGGTAACCGACCTCGGTTTGACACAGTATCTTAACGAAGGCGAGCCAAATCAGATAACCGTATATCAGTTTAACGTTGAATACAGGATCATGGAAAACAACGGAACCTTCCGCAATAATCTGATGAGCGACGATAAGCGCCCCGTCAGATACGTTCTCTACCGATATGCATCGGGAGAAATAAAAGTATTTGATATCGAAGAGTACCGCGAGATCTTGAATTGAGCTTTTAAGATACTATTTGTTGGGAAAGTTATTGACATATTCACTTTTTATGGTTATAATTATATTATATTAGGAGGTGGCAAAATGCTCGCAATTACAAATGCAACGATCGTAATGACCGATCATTACATCTACGACGGAACCGTTCTTGTCGATGACGGAAAAATTATCGAATTCGGCAGAAAGGTAAAGGTTCCGGATGGCGCCGAAATTCTCGACGTTAACGGCGCATACGTCGGCCCTGGTCTTATCGACATTCATACTCACGCTGACGGTGAGACATTCTTTAACGAGGACGCTGAAAAGGCGGCAGACACTCTGCTTCATCACGGTGTCACCGATGTTCTTCCCGCACTCTATTACAATATGAATAAAGAGCAGTACCTTTCTGCCATTGCTTATCTCAAGGGTGTAATGGCAAGCGGCAAGGCAAAGAACATTATTGGCTTCTATATGGAAGGTCCGTACCTTAATCCGAAATTCGGATGCAACCGCGAAAACAACCCCTGGAAGGGTCCCGTTGACGCCGCAAACTATAAAGACATCGTAGATGCGGCAGGCGACCTTGCAAAGGTATGGTGCCTCGCTCCCGAAAGAGAGAACATCGAGGAATTCGTTCGCTATGCAAAGAGCGTAAATCAGAACGCAGTATTTGCTGTGGCTCACAGTGAAGCGTCTCCCGAGGATATCGAAAAGATCATTCCTTACGGACTTAAGATTGCAACTCACCATACTAATGCGACAGGCACCCTCAACAAGTATCCCGAATGCCGTTCCGCTTGTGTCGACGAGTGCGCGCTTTATAACGATTCAATATACACCGAGCTTATCTGCGATAAAGTAGGCATTCACGTTGATCCCTATATGCTTCGCCTTATCAGAAAGATCAAGGGCGACGATAAGATCGTTCTTATCGCTGACTCCTTCGTTGAGCACGGTCCGATCCCGGACGGCGATCTTTACGAAGGCGCAACCGACATTAACTTTGACTTTATGGGCGAAATCGCAGGCTCGAAGATGATCCTCGACGGCCCCTGCCAGAACATCATCAAGCACACAGGTGCGTCGGTATGTCAGGCATTCAAGTTTGCATCGACCAACCCAGCAAAAGTCCTCGGTCTGAGTGACCGCGGAAGAATCGCCGTCGGTAACATTGCAAACCTCATCGTGGTCGACCATCTCTTTAACGTCAAATACACCGTTTTCGGCGGTGAAATTGTAAAATAATAAAATCAAAGGAGTATAGACAATGAACTTCATCACAGATCCCGCAACAAAATTTGACTTTGCCCCTGCCGATTTTGTTCCTTTTAAGGATAAAAAGGTTTGCGAATACGTTCGCAGCTTGAGCGGCAAGGACCTCGAAAAGAGAGAGGACTGGTGGCATCCCGAATTCGAAGTTAAGGTTATGATGAACCCCCATCCCGTTCTCATTTCCACCCTCTTTACCCGCCTCAAGGCAGCGTCTGAAGCAGGTAAGTCCTTCACGATGATCCTCGGAAACCCCGAGCCCGATACTTACATTCCGCTTGCACAGCTCATCAACTACTTCAAGGTTGACTGCTCCAAGGTTCACCTCGTAGCTGAGGACGAATGGGCTGACGAGAACGGCAATATCGCTCCTATCACCTACGAAGCAGGCTTTGCTCACTCGATGATCAAGTACCTCTACTACCAGATCGACGAGAAGCTCCGTATGCCTATGGAGAACGTTCACTTCCCGACAAACGCTAACATCAAGGATTACTCCAAGATCATAGACGACATCACCGAGGGAACCGGTGCAGATATCGCATCGACCTCTCCCGGATGGGCAGGACACATGGCATTCGTTGACCCGATTCCCGAGTTCATCGGAAGTGGCGACATCGAAGAGTGGCTCAACCAGCCCGCGCAGATCGTTAAGCTCCACCCCATGACCATTATGCAGAACTCCCTAAACGGTACCTTCGGTCAGTCCGGTGATATCGCTAACGTTCCTCCCTGCGCAGCTACTATCGGACCGCTCGACGTTATGAGAGCAAAGGAACGCATCGAGGTTCACGCACTTGCTACCTGCGGTACCTTCTCCTCCTGGCAGAGAATGACCAGCCGTCTCTGCACACACGGCCCGATCACTCCTTATCTCCCGAGCACCATGCTTCAGACCAAGAAGACTCAGGTTTACATCAGCGAAG
>JAZQGU010000071.1:0-16690 GCA_045540175.1 Eubacteriales bacterium
TTATATCCGATATTACGCCCTACGACGGTAAATCTTTGAATATTGATTACTCCGCAGGAGTCAACGTTATTTGTGAGGAGCTTGGTGAAGAAATGAGAATAATGTCCTATAACGTACAAACGGGTAACGCAAGCAAGGTTACTCCGAGAGTTGCCAATGTGGTGAAGAATATCACCGATTTCGATGCCGATATTATCGGCACGCAGGAGGTAAACTACATCTGGCTCGATGAGCTGCAAAAGCTTGGATTTTTCGATACCTACACAAGGGTCGGAGAAGCACGCGAGGGCGATAAGCAGTCTGCGGGTAACGAGTATTCCTGCATCTTCTTTAAGACGGATAAATTCAACTTGATAGATTCGGGCACCTATTGGCTTTCCGAAACGCCCGATAAAATATCAAAGCTTATTGATTGCGATTACTACAGAATAATGACCTTTGCCCTGCTTGAGCGCAAGTCCGACGGAGTCAGATTTTTGCACGTTAATACGCATCTCGAATGGGATCACGGCACCGTTGAGACCAATCTTATGCAAGTCGATATAATGCTCGAGCTTACCGACGAGCTTTTGAAAAAGCATGGCGATATGCCCGTATTCTTTACGGGGGATTTCAACGTCAAGCCCACGACAAAAGGCTATGCAAGAATGCTTGAATGGGACTGTGATGATGCGAGGACCGTTGCCGACAGTACCTCAAAGAGCGATACCTATTCCGGTGGTTCAATCATAGACTATTGCTTCGTTTCAAAGGACGATTTCGCAGTTACGTCATTCAGAGTCGGAAAGGGCTACGCGGGATCGGATCATTATCCCGTGTTCGTCAGATCGCATCTGATAAAGAAATAACAGATCAAAAAAACAGGAGGAGCGGCTGTGCAATACTCGTCTGAAAGAAAAACCGTATATCTGACCGTTGACGAGCTTATGAATCTCGGAATGCGCAGCGGTAGTATTGCCGAGGCCGATCCTGTTTTTGAAAAGTCGAAGCAAAGCGCGGCTATGTGCGACACGGCAGCAGAAAGAGATCCCGAGGCGGAGCAGTATGCAGGCGCAAGCTGCAGGATAAGCTATAAGGGTATCACCTATGCAATTACCGCTTGCGCCGAGCTGCTGGAGCGTAGAGGCGAGGTATTGAAGATATATTCCTTTGCCGCTCAGGGCGGCAGACAAAGCGTGGACGACGATTTCCGCGCTGTTCGTGCTACCCGTCTTTGTGCGGTATGCGCCGTTTTTTCCAAGGCTTACGGCTATACCGTTCACGGCCAGCTCATTATCAGATATGCACCGCGTAGCGGTGATGCGGTCTATTCCGTTGATATGACCGTAAATGAGATGTATACCTGCCTTGAATCCCTCGTGCATCGAGCGTCCGACCTTATATATTACGAGATCGAACGGCAGGAGGTGCGCATAAAGGAAAGCGCGGTTGCGAAGTTCCCTTTCCCTGCCAAGCGTTCGGGTCAGTCTGATTTTATGACCGAGGCATACCGCTCTATGAAAAGCGGTACGCGTTTGCTTTGCGAGGCGCCAACGGGAATAGGCAAGACCGTTTCTGCCCTCTTCCCTGCCGTCAGAGCCATCGGACACGGTTACGTTGATAAGGTATTCTACTTTACCCCAAAGACCACGGCACAGCTTGCGGCAGATAAGGCACTTCGCGCCATATCGGGAAACAAGCTTTGCCTTCGCGCCGTTTCCATGACGGCAAAGGAAAAGCTTTGTGTCCACGAAAAAACTGCGGAGGGCGAGACGGAAACGGCTGAAAAAACCGTCAGCATCAATAAATGCGAAAATTGCCCCCTTTCTCACGGGTTTTATAACCGCGTTCGTGATGCTATACTTTTCCTGCTCGACAGAACGCGCTATATATCCAAAGAGGACATAATGGAAGCTTCAAAACGCTTCAGCGTATGTCCTTACGAGCTTTCCTTGGAGGTTTCCGAATACTGCGACGTTATAATCTGCGATTACAACTACTTTTTTGACCCCAGAGTGTATTTCCGCAGATATTTCGATAACGAGTGCAGGGTCCTTTCCTCCTGCGTTAAACGCGAAAAATACGGTGTCCTCATCGACGAGGCACATAACCTGCCCGAGAGAGCAAAGTCCATGTATTCCCACGTTCTGTATCCCGATAAGCTCCGTCGCCTTTGTACGGCGTTCGGTACTTCGGAAAGTGAGGTCAACGCCGCAAACGCCGCCTACGCCCTTTGCGAGGCAGTAACAAAGCTGCGCAGCGACCTGAACGAAAACGTTTCCCGTACCGAAAAGGGCGAGGTGTACGCATATCAGATATACGACCGCATTGACGACGAGGTCATTAAAAAGGCGGGTGAGTACGTACGTCTTTGCGATGATATACGCAAGGAGCGCAAGATAAAATTAAGCGATACGGCAATGGACGGCTATTTCGACCTTAAGGATTTTCTTGCAAAGGCGGAATGGTTCTCCTCCAAGTTCCGCATCGTTTGCGAGCGGTACGGCGAGCGCATGACCTATAAGCTTATGTGTCTTGATGCGTCGGAGATAATTGACACTCATCTTGATATCGCGCGCGGCTCCGTGCTGTTTTCCGCAACCATATCTCCCATTGATTATTATTCCGATATTCTCGGCTGTACGGGTGCCGTAAAGCTTGTGCTTCCCTCGCCTTACGAGAGGGAGAAGCTGATGCTTACTGTTTTCGACAGACTGAGCACGCGATACGTCCACAGGCAGGATACCGCCGAGCTTATTGCGGATATAATATACAAGACCATAAGCGCAAAGATGGGCAATTACATCGTCTATTTCCCATCATATAATTATTTGTCGCAGATATTTTCCGTTTTCAGCGCCATGCACCCCGAGGTAAACGTTCTTTTGCAAAGCAAGAATATGACCGAATGGCAAAAGGAAAGCTATATCAATTCCTTTGAGCCCGAGCCAAAGCGCACCCTTGTGGGCTTTTGCGTGCTCGGAGGCGTGTTTGCCGAAGGTATCGACCTTATCGGAAAGCGGCTTATCGGTACGGTCATCGTCGGTGTTGGACTTCCTCGCGTATCTCTCGAGAGGGATATGCTTGCCCGCTATTACGGCGAGGTGGATGCGGACGGATATCTTTACTCATACGTTTATCCCGGTATGACCAGAATATTGCAGGCGGTAGGACGCGTTATAAGAACGGAAAACGACTGCGGTGTTGCCATTTTGCTTGACGACAGATTTGCAGAGCCGAGATATAAGATGCTTTTCCCCGAGCATTGGCGGCACGCAAAATTCTGCGAGCACACAAGAACACTTGAAAAGCTTCTGTCCCGCTTCTGGGACGAGCACGAATAAACGGAAGGAGGACATAACAATGTCTAATATTTGGCATGATATTTCGCCCAAAAGGATCAACCCCGAGGATTTTATCTGTGTTGTGGAGATATCCAAGGGCAGTAAGAAAAAATATGAGCTTGATAAGGAAACGGGTCTTATCCGACTTGACCGTATTCTGTATACCTCTACCCATTATCCCGCAAATTACGGCTTTATACCGCGCACCTATGGCGACGATAACGACCCAATGGACGTTCTGCTTATATGCACGGAGGCACTTGAGCCAATGTGCCTTGTGCAGGCCTATCCCATCGGCGTAATTACTATGATAGATTCCAACCACAGGGACGAAAAGATAATTGCTATTCCCTTCACCGACCCCACCTATAATCATTATCGCGATATCTCCGAGCTTCCCGAACACATCTTTGAGGAGATGAAGCACTTCTTTACCGTATACAAGAATCTTGAAGGCAAGGATACCGTTGTGGACGAGATAAAGGGACGCGATGCGGCAATAGAAATAATCCGCGAGTCCATCGACAGGTATATTGAGGTTTTTTGTAAGTAAAGTATATGGTTGAATTAAGAAGCTTTACTGTTGACGATGCTGAAGCGCTCTTCAAAACTGCTTGTTTCGGCAATTCGATCGAGGATGTAATAGCCTTGTTATCTCAATGGGAAAACAAAAGCTATAACGGCAAGTATTTTGAGATGCTCGGTGTTGTTTATAACGGGGATATCGTTGGAACGGTGTCCTTATTTGAGCATTCTCCATCGGTTATTTCCATCGGCCCCGAGATCTTTGACAGTCATCGTCGTAAGGGCTATGCAAAAAGTGCCATGAGCCTTGCGTGCGATATTGCGAAGGAAAGAGGATACAAGATAGTATCACAACAGATACGAGTTAATAACACTGCAAGCATTGCGTTGCATATCGCCCTCGGTTTTGAGACGGGTGGACATGTATTTACCAATTCAAAAGGAAATAAGATCGCAATATATTTGAAAAGCCTGAACTGATAACTAAAAAGCATACAACCACCGTTGTGATTGTATGCTTTTTTCATAAATTTTCAAATTTTGGGAGGCTTTTTGCCTTTTCAAAACACTAAAGGGCGTAAGAGGATCCACTTACACTTCAGAGGAGGAAACAATGGATAAGGACTTTGAGTGTTATAAACGCTATCTTGACGGCGACGAAAGCGGCATTGACGAGCTTCTTTTGCGCTACGGTGCAAAGCTTATATCGTTTATTTACAGATTCACGAACGATGAGGAGCTTGCCGAGGAGCTGATGGAGGACACGTTCTGCGACGTGATAATCAAGGGTGTCGGCTTTTTGGGAAATGCTTCCTTTAAAACGTATCTTTTCTCCGTTGCGAAGAACAAGGCTTTTGCCGAAATGCGCAGACGCGGCAAGAACTGCGATATCGCTGCGGCGGAGAGCTATGGCGAGAGATACGTTGAAGCATCGTTTGAGGATAGCGAAAGGTCCCGCATTATTGCACGGGCACTTGGCAGATTGAACCGCGACCACAGAACGGTCATCTATCTTCTCTACTTTGAGAATATGAGCTACAAGGAGATAGGCCGAGTGATGAAAAAAACGGAAAAGCAGGTAAACAATCTTGCTTACCGCGCAAAACGTGCCTTGCGCGAAATTTTTGAAAAGGATGGTCTTACTTATGAAGAACTCATTTGAATGGAAAAAGGATATAGAGGATAAGGTCAAGGCAAAGCGTGCGGCAATGGCAAAAAGAAACGCACAGCTTCGCTCAATCACGGGAGTTTCCCTTGCGGCTGTTTTTTGCCTTGGATGCGGTATTGCCGTTGTCAGATTTTCGAACGTTAATCAGCCGCCCGTTGCAGGGACGAGCGATAGTATTATGACGATACCAAGCCACCCCGACGAGCCGATACCACCTGTTACAACGGGCGTAAACAATACCGGTACACCTGACAATACAGGCGTTATGACTATTCCCAGCTATACCGATGTACCTGCATATACGCAGGGTGTGGGTACCGGAATATACGTGCCTCCCACGGAGGAGCTGACGGGCAGCCTGACGGGGTATGATCCGAGAGATACGGAGGATCATATATCACAGCCTATTTATACCGGCGTTGATCCGTATCCCATGACAACGGGACCTCTCGTAACGGATCACCCAAGTACTACCGAAGTACTGCCTGTCGGTTCGTTCCGCGTTATCAAAGAGATCGGCAACATAGTGGACGGTTCTCCCATGTACGTTCCCGCAGACAGAATGGTAAAATACAGAAAGACCTTTAGTGAGGCATTACGTTATTACGGTCTTTCGGAGTTTGCTATACCCAATGTGCTGACCTTTGGCAATGCTTACGCAATGGATCAATTTGAATACGTGGAATTCATCTCCATGAAGGACGAAAACGGTATGGGCGAGCTTCCCGTTTCCGACGCTATTACGGTGAGATACAGTCCAATGACAAGCGATATATCCTTCTACGAGCTTTCCATGGGAATGATAAGGGCACCCTATGATTGCATGTACGTTTACGACGAGAACAGTACCTTCAATTATCGCGACGTTGCGGTAAAATGCGGTTATCTTAAGGCATCGGGCGCCGTTGCCGAGCTTATCGTAGCGGACTTTGAATACAACGGTGTTATCTTCCGCTTCCAGGGACACTATTCCACGGAAAAGACGTTTATCAGCTTCTTATACAGCATCATCGACGGGCTTTATACCCGCTGACGAGAGGGATATTCGTATAACAGCCTCAGATGCGTTGCATCTGAGGCTGTTTTCAAAAATTCATCCTATGAGAAATTGAGAAACTGTATAGTTCTTTTTGTTGAGTATATACATTGCTGTTAAAATCATGTACGCTACTATACCGCAATGACCGCAGATCAAGTATCCTCTGTCCTCCGAACGATTGTCCGCAATAAATTCAATAATTCGGTTTTCGGTAAATAATAGCAAAAGCTCATTTAAACGGGATATTTCAATATTGGCTTTTTCGATTAATGTTTGTTTTGATGTTGGAACATCACAACACAGTGCCAAAATTAGTTTTTGTCCGTCTTCACTGGAAAGAGCCTGCATTACTTCTATCGTGTTTGCATCAAAGGTAGAAAGCTGATTGATAAGGGATGATTTAATAACACAAGCCACGCCTTTGTTATCCCATATTTTCGTTCCGTATGAACCAATAATTCTAAGATTCCCTAGATTTTTACTTTCTTCTTGTTTTTCTCTGTTGCCAACTTCAGCAAAATAGATGCCCTTCCACATCTCCCAAAGATCTTCTCCCAGTTCTTGCCGGAGATTACTATTATAGCGGTCATGGTTTGCCATAGACCAAACGAATTCTGTCGCAAGTTGCTCAATCTTACTTGATACAGCATCAAGATCACCGTTTGATTCGGTTTCAAGAAGCACATCAGCAGAAATTTTATAAACATCACTGATAGCCTTCAGATTAAAGCAATCAGGCAAACAATCTCCTGCCTCCCATTTAGAAATAGCTTGAGGGGAGACACCTACCTTTTCTGCAACTTCTTCCTGGGTCATACCAAGCTTTTTTCTGTGATTGCGAAGTTTTTCGCCAAATATCTTTTGATCTAACATGTTCTATCCTCCAAGATTTTTTTGAGATAGCTATCTTGTAAGCATATTATAGCACGAAGCAAATCAACTTGCAATAGTAAGAATATTGATTTTTGTTCACATAATTCTACACAAGGTTGAAATTGAACCGAAAAAGCAACCGGCAATGAAAAATTACCGGTTCCTTTTCGCCTTTTAAGTTTATAAGTTTCAATCTCCTTTATGCCAATGGGTGCTCTTATTATTACTGTGCTTTCAACGTTTTACAGCTTGAAATCAGCAATCTTCTGATTCTGCCGCAATGATTACGATGTTTTTTGTATGTATCTTCGTTTATGCTGTTCGTGTTATATAACAACTGTAACCAACACTCGGTTTCGCTGCATTCCTTAAGCGCAATTTCAAACTTAGAAAGCATATCAGCACTGCTTTGTCCGTAATTTGCTTCACGAATGTTTGCATAAACACTGCTTGAGCTTTTGCGTAATTGAAAAAGTGTATTTGAAGACGTCCTTAAACTTTGACACAGTAGTTCTATGTCCGTTGCTAGTTGTTCTGAATATGCGAGCAAATAGTTTTTAACCAAACTATCACCTCGCTGAAAGCAGTATATCAGAATTTGTAATCTGATTCAATAGCTTTTCGGTATAGCATTCAAATCACGCCGATAGGCGTGGATAAAAAAATCCGCATTCTTGCGAATGCGGATTTTTTGGTGGATCCGAGGGGAATCGAACCCCTGTCCGAAAATCTTTCCACGAAGCTTTCTACGAGCGTATTCGGTCCGAAAATCTCCCTCCCCGTCGCCGGACCGACAAAGATCGGGGGAGGCAGCTCTTTTATCCGTGGCGGCTATAAGAGCAACTCGCCGCGCACGTTCACTGCAAAATGACGCTCCTTACCGAGCCGCAGTACTCTCGGGGGAACGGGCGGCATTATATGAGCCGCGGCCTGCCGTTAGGCAGCTACTAATTCGTTATTAGCGTTTAATTTTAAGTGAGGCCTTTATAGAGGTTGCCTCAGCTCTGCTCGCTTACCTCGCATCTGGATCCCCGTCGTAACCTTTACGGACCCATATATGGGGCGTGTACGCCCCGATTAATCCTTCATCAGCCACTCTTTTGCAAGATAGATCCAGGACGCAACCTTGGACATTCTCGGCGTGTAGTCGGTACACAGAAGATCATTTGCCAAACTCAGACCGTGTCTGAAATGAGGATAGATATGAAGTTCGGTCGAAATGCCGTTTTTGACGAGTGCGCTTGCGAAGAGTAGAGAATTTTCTACAGGAACAGTAGTGTCCTCGTATGTGTGCCAGATGAAAGCTCTCGGTGTGTCTGCGGTAACACGGTTTTCAAGTGAAAGATATTCAACCATCTCAGGGTCTGCATTTTCGCCGAGCAGATTATTGAACGAACCGCGGTGCGCCTTTTCTCCGCCCGAAATAACGGGATACGCAAGGATCATGCCATTCGGCTTGTGATCTTCGCCGACAAAACCGCACTTTCTGATGATCTCTGTATTCCAGAGAACACCGCTTGAAGCGGCAAGGTGTCCGCCTGCCGAGAAGCCGATGACGGTGATCCTATCGGGGTCGATATTCCACTCATCAGCATTTTCTCTTATCTGCTTTATCGCCGCATAGACCTGGCAAACCGAGATCGGGAAGCGGTCTGGCGCAACGGAATAGTGTAGTAAGAAGGAAGCCGCGCCGCAGGTGAGAAACTCGAGCGCAATAGGAGTTGCCTCGCGCTCAGACGTGAAAGCGTAACCTCCGCCCGGAAGAACGAGAACCGCAGGACGGCGTCTGCCTTCGCAGTATTCGGCGTAATTTTTCGGAATAAAGCCGACGAATTTCGGCTTAACTGTCGGGGTCGGAAGCCCCGCCTTTTCATAATCAAGATTGAGATCAAGATCCTTAACTATCATATTTTACCTCACTCGTAACGGTTGGTTTTCATAACTCTGTCAATATCGCGGTTTGCCTGACGCTCGGCGTCGCTGTCTCGCTTATCGTAAAGCTTTTTACCGACGCAAAGTCCGACTTCCATCTTAACTCGGCTTCCCGAGAAGTAAAGGGAAAGCGGCACAAGCGTGTAGCCCTTTCGGCCGACGAGACCGAAAAGCTTAAGTATTTCCTTTTTGTGCATAAGCAGCTTTTTGGGGCGAAGCGGATCGCGGTTAAAGACGTTTCCCTGCTCATAAGGACTGACGTGAACGCCGTATGCGAACATCTCGCCGTTGTCAATACGACAAAATGAATCCTTCAGATTGACCTTACCGCCGCGAATGCTCTTGACTTCCGTTCCGAAAAGCCCAATACCCGCCTCGTACGTATCCTCAACGAAGTAATCGTGACGGGCTTTTTTATTTTGCGCAATAATTTTTTTGGCTTCTTTTTTGTCCGCCATGATATTCTCCTTTCGATGAGTGTCAAGACTTTAAAAATATCTTGTAGGGGCGACCATTGGTCGCCCGCTTGTAGCGGTGTAATTCCTCGGGCGACCAATGGTCGCCCCTACGGAAGAAATCGCATTGATTTTCAGCAGTTAATTCTAACACAATCCGCCTTGTTTGTCAAGGCGAAAAGTGTAGACGTTCTTATTTACAGTCGTACCAGTTATCGCCTATTCCGACCTCTGCTTCCATCTTGACCGCAAGTTCGACTGCGTTTTCCATCTCGCGCTTGAGAAGTGCGGCGGCATCCTGTGCGCAGCCCTTGTGCGCCTCAAGAATAAGCTCGTCGTGAACCTGAAGAATAAGACGCGCGTCAAGACCGCTTTCCTTAAGCGCCGCGTCGACCTTTATCATCGCAATTTTTATAATATCCGCCGCCGCGCCCTGAATAGGGCTGTTCATTGCAACGCGCGCGCCGAACGCCTGAAGATTTCTGTTTGACGCGTGAAGCTCGGGAATATACCTTCTTCGGCCGAAAACGGTTGTAACGTAGCCGTCACGCTTACCGTCCTCGACGATCGCCTTAAGGTACTCGTCGATCTGCGGATATTTCTCGTGGTAGCTCTTGATATATCGGTCTGCCTCGTATTTTGAAACGCCGATGTCAGCGCCCAGAGAGAATCCGCCGATGCCGTAAACTATACCGAAGTTGACCGCCTTCGCACGCTTGCGAAGCTCGGGAGTAACAGCGTTTATCGGAACACCGAAGACCTGCGAAGCGGTAACGGTATGAATATCTTCGCCGCACTTGAATGCGTTTATCATAGTTTCGTCACCCGAGATCGCGGCAAGAACGCGAAGCTCGATTTGCGAGTAGTCGGCGTCGATAAGAACGTAATTCTCGTCTCGCGGAATAAAGAACTTGCGAAGCTCACGGCCGAGAGGCGTGCGGATCGGAATGTTCTGCAGATTCGGTTCGGAGGAGGAAAGACGCCCCGTCGCAGTCACCGTCTGATTGAAAGACGAGTGAATGACGCCGTTTTCGTCTGCAACCTTAAGAAGACCGTCTCCGTACGTACTCTTCAGTTTTGCCGCCTGACGGTATTCGAGAATGCGGTCGATTATCGTGTGATAGGGACGGAGCTTTTCAAGTATCTCCGCGCCCGTGCTGTAACCGGTCTTCGTCTTTTTGAGAACGGGAAGCTTTAGCTCGTCGAAAAGCACCTCACCGAGCTGCTTGGGGGAGTTTATGTTGAACTCATGTCCCGCCTCGAAATAAATGCTTTCCGCGTACTGCTCACAGCTGACCGCAAGCTTGTCCGAATACGCCTTAAGTCCTTCGCGGTCTATTTTAAAGCCGATGCGCTCCATATCGGCAAGCACACCCGAAAGCGGCTCTTCAATATTGTAATAAAGCGCGGCTTGTCCGCTTTCCTTAAGCTTTTCGTTGAGCGCGTAGGCAAGCTCGTAAAGCACCTTTGCGCGGTCAAAATTTTCTCCAAGAGAGGTTCCGAGATACTTAATCGCAAGGCGATGGGGCTCGTAGTGTCCTTCCGAGGTGTCAACAACGTAACCAGCAAGGGTGACGTCGAAGAATTTGCAGGTTACTCTGCCGTAGTCAAGGCAGAGACGCTTGCTGTCGGTGACGATAACCGTGCGGTTATTATCATAGAAGAAATCCTTTATATTATCCCTTTCGGCTATCGGAAGCTGATAGGAGCATTTTCCGTCGTATATCTTTATATATTCGTCCTCAAATGAAACGGAGCAGTAAGGAATATCAAGGGAGAGAAGCTCGGAAACTGTCATCTCCTTTGCTTCTTCAGAGCAGTAACAGTCGGAGCTTTCGTTATCAACGCTCTCCGCGTCCTCATCCACGTCCTTGTCAAGACCGAGACGCTTTATCATCGAGCTTAATTCCAGCTCGGTGAGCACTGATCTCATTTTGCCTCTTTCCATTGGCTTCATTTCAAGTTCGGAAAGAGTAATTCCGAGCGGAACGTCGGTCACTATCTGCGCCAAAAACTGCGATACGTAGGCGCTGTCCTTTCCGTTTTCAAGCTTGGAAAGCGTTGCGCCCTTGATGTCGCCGTCGTGAAGATGCTCATAAACGCCGTCGAGCGAGCCGTTATCGGAAATGAGCTTAAGCGCGGTTTTCTCACCGATTCCGGGAACTCCGGGAATATTGTCCGAAGTGTCGCCCATAAGTGCCTTTACGTCGACGAACTGCTCAGGTTGAACGCCGTATTTTTCAACGAACGCCGTGCGGTCAAATATTTTTGTTTCGCCAGTCGAAGCGAGAAGCACGGTTACATTGTCGCGGATAAGCTGAAAGGAGTCGCGGTCACCCGTTACGATATACACTTGCGTGTCGGAATCAGGCATAAAGGCACAGGTGCCGATAATGTCGTCCGCCTCGTAGCCGTCAAGCTCCAGTACGTTGAAACCGAGGAGCGCCATGCATTTTTTTGCGTAAGGAAGCTGCTCGGCAAGCTCGGAGGGCATTCCCTTACGGTTTGCCTTGTAGCTTTCAACCTGCTTGTGACGGAAGGTCGGCGCCTTGCGGTCGAACGCAACCGCAACCGCGTCGGGCTTCCGCTCGGTCAGATGATGAAGCACGATGTTCATCATTCCGTAAACGGCGTTGGTGTTAAGTCCCGATGCTGTCGTCAGCGGTCTTATTCCGTAAAAGGCACGGTTCAGTATTGAGTTTCCGTCAATGAGAAGTAGTGTTTTCATTTTAATGTCCTTTGTTAATGATGCCTCGCCCTTCGGGAGAGGTGTCAACCGAAGGTTGACGGAGAGGGGAATCAAAAGGCGATAAATGCCCTCTCACCGCCTATCGGCGGAGCTCCCCCGAAGGGGGAGCCATTTGGTTGTATCATGTTTTATTGTTTGGACTCTCATTCCCCCGCGAATTTTCTGCTGAGTATATCAAGCAGCCAAGCGCAAACGAATCCGAGAACGATAAACGCGATCTTGAGCACAACGGAGCTGCCCCAGCCGATGGTGAAGAAAAGCACGGGCAGGGTGGTGCCGAGAACGATACCGAATATTGTGTGATACATCTGCGACGGCTTTTTGGAAAGCAGATAATTAACAGGCTTGGCAAGACCTATAAGCGTTACGATTATCGCAATTCCGAAGGGTATAGCGTTCATAAACTGCATACCTTTGAGCGCAGCGGTAAATGACAGCTTTCCGCTGATAAAGCCCACGCCGTTATCGAGGAAGCTCGTGATAACGCCCATGAGCGGGTCATAAAGCCCAAGGAAGAGAAGCGGGCTTGACGCGCTCATTCCGGGAACGACAACGCCGAGCCCCCAGAATATTCCGCAAACAGCGTACCAGAGGGGATTCGGGGTTATTGAAATCTCAGTACCGAACTCGATGTAAGTGAAAAGTCCGAAGAGAATCACCGCCGCAACGGCAGCGCAGACGAAGGACGACTTAGGGCGCCCGTACTCTCCCGCCTCCTTCCACAGCGACGGAAGCATTCCGAGAATTAATCCGACGAACACGCAGGTCGCAACCTCCATATTGCTCTTGAAGAGCAGCTCAACGAGCTTAGCGAGAGCCAAAAAGCCGATAGCGATTCCTATAACGACGGGAATTATGAGCTTTATATGCTTTTTGAAATTTTTGATAGGGTGTGCTAGCACCTCCATAAGCGGCTGATAAATACCGAATATCGCACAAAGCACGCCGCCGCTGATGCCGGGCAAAATTCCGCCGACACCGATAAGCGAGCCTTGAAGTATTCGTACAAAGAATGATGCGATACCGTTTTTCTGCTTGTTATCCTTATTCATGATCCACCTGTGAATTACTTATTTGAAAACTCTGCACGCTCGCGGCAAAGCTCGTTATAAAGTGTATGTGCGTCCCAGACCGCGTTATGCGGGGTCATTATTGCCTTGAGAGATACCCGAATACCGTTTGTCCGCATTGCGCCGAGAAGCACGTCGAGAACCGTGTCGGAAAGATTGACGAACACGAGCATTCCCTCGGATAGATTTCCTGGGATAAGCGGATTGGCATTCGCCTTGACGCCCGATGCGACGGAAAGGATAGGGAGAGCGTAGCTTTCGGGGCTGACTGTCACCGTATCAACACCGAGCTTTTTCGCAGTCTTTGATAGAGCGTCAAGAGTGTCGGACGGTATATTGTAGCAGAGTATCTTCGGTTTGTTCATGTCATTATCCTTTCGGAGTTATAAGCTTGTTGATCACGCAGGTGCGCAGATCAAGCGTTTTCGATGCGGAATAGCGGTCGAATTTTATTTCGGCAAAGGTTCCGTTCAGATATATTATCTTGCCGATGCCGAATGTTTTATGCTTGACGGAGATTCCGATCTGCATAAGTGATTCGAGAAAAGACTGCTCGTTTTCGGTCAAAAATGTGCCGTTTTTGGACACTTTTCGGCGCGAAAACGTGCTGTTTTGAGCCGTTTTTGACCTCAGAATGCGCTCTTTTTGCGCCTTTTTTGGTTCAAAAACATCGTCGGGAAATTCAAATCCCGAGCAAAGCGAGCCGAATTCCGCGTCCCAAGTTACGATCTCAAGCAGGCTTTTTGCCCGTGTCATTCCGACGTAAAAAAGACGCCGATCTTCCTCGCGCTCGGATTTTTCCGTTGTCTTCAGATCGCCTTTCTTCGGAGTCAATGGAAGCACGCCGTTTTTGCAGTCGCAGAGAAGCACGCGGTCAAATTCAAGACCCTTTGCCGAGTGGATGGTCGAGAGGATTATGCCGTTCGTGCTGACCGAGCCGCGCTTAATTTCGCCCTCGAGCTCGGTGAGGCGTCGGTAAAAATCGCTTCTTGTGCGGTGGCGGTAGGCAAGCGCGAGCAGAGTGTTGCGCTTCGTTATCTCTGAGACCTTGTCTGAGCGCTTGTTGTTGTAGCCGAGGGAGAAGAAGATCGTTCTGATCGCCTCGTAAGTATCCTGCTCGGAAATGCGTCTGATGTCCTCCCAAACCCGCTTCGCACGCGCGCGTTTCTTGTCGTTAAGAAAAGTGGCTGTGCTGAGATAATCGGGGATCGGGAGCATATCATCGCCGTAATTGTATGCGATAGCGCGCTCGTTCTCCGCTTTCGTGATACCGAGCGGAAGCTTGTAGTATATCTTTTTCCAAAGCTCGCCGTCGTACGGATCGGAGGCAAAATTAAGTATATTGATCACGTCCGTGACCGTAGCGCTCGTGAAAAAGAGCCCGTCGCCCCCGCGCACGCGGAACGGTATCTCCTTTTCGTGCAAAAGGTCGATCACGGGGAGCATTGATTCATTGAGACGGAAGAGGCATGCGGTTACGTCGCCTGTATTTTCAGCCGAAACTCTGCGGACATAGTCGGGAAGCAAGCGCAGATCGGCGAGCTTTATCCGAACGGGATCAACTCCCTCGGGGTTATCCGTCTTCATAGACGTATTGCCCTTTATTCGCTCGGTATTTTGCTTGATAAAGCCGTCGGCTGCCTTGACTATGCTTTTCGTGCTTCGGTAGTTATTGCTTATAGTAAGTATTTTTGCGTCGGGGTAGGTCGTTTTGAAATCGAGAAGCGCCTTCGGATATGCGGCACGGAAACCGTATATACTCTGGTCCTCGTCGCCGACCATAAAGATGTTTCCGTTTTTATTAGTGAGCTCCTTGATTATTTCGTGCTGGAGCTTTGAGGTGTCTTGTGCTTCGTCGACGCAGACGTATTTAAATCTGTCGGCATAGACTGCGTTAACCTCGGGATGATTTTTGAGGATAGTATAGCCGTATACGAGCTGGTCGTCGTAATCCATCAAACGCCGTTCGCGCTTATATGCCTCGTATGCACGGTATATTTCGGAGAAATTCTTGTTTTCGAGACGGATCTCCTTTTCGATCTCGCTCTCGCTCAGCATACTGTTTTTACAGTATGTTATTGCGGTCTTGACCTCACGCAGATCGTTTTCCGTCGGGAACATCCCTTGCTCTGCCATTACCGTGCGTAGGATCGAGCTGATATCCGTGTCTTTTTCAATAAGCTCAAAAGCTTTGCGGCCTTTTACTTTTTCGTAACGGTTTATCATGGCGGCGCAGAAGCCGTTTATAGTTCTGAACTCTATATCACACGACCCGAATGCTTTTTGATATCGCTTCTGCATTTCCTTTGTTCCCGCGACACTGTAGGTTATTGCAAGGATATTTCTCGGGTCTATACCGCACACTCGCGTCATATAGCCCAAGCGTGCGATCATAACAGTAGTTTTTCCGCTTCCCGGAACAGCAAGCAGAAGAACCTTACCGTCGACTGTTTTGCACGCCTCGCTCTGCTCGGGGTCGAGAGGGAAGCCGTATTCAGTTTTGAAGCTTTCAAACAGTTCTTCCGTACTCGACATTTTCTCCTCGAAAAAGAGGGTGTTACTACCGCAACACCCTCTAAAAATTTATTTCTGAATATTGCCCTCTACGTCTTTAATTTCGATGGCTACCTTGTTTTCGTCGACGAAGGTACGGAGACCTCCTCTGTAGCGACGGAAATTAGGCTCGTTATGCTCGCAGACGATGAGCTCCTCGGGAATATCGGGATCGTCGACATAGAAAACGATTCTTTCCTCAAGCTCCTTCTTAAGACCGAAGAAGGTCTTATAGATAGCGTAGTCGTAAACTACCTTTTTGATGTTCTGTGCGTTGAGACGATAGTGCTTGTTTTCACTCTTATCGAAGAAAACCACCTCTGTCTTGTGGACCATTATTGCATCTTCAATTACTGCTGCCATATTATTGTTTCCTTTCGGTTACATATTATATATAATTAGGATAACATAAAAAAGTGCGTATGTCAAGTTATTCCGCATTTCTTTTAATGGAAATGTTTTTGCAATCAAACGGGCGAACACATGCGAGGGTTCCCGAAAATGAGCGAAGCGAGTTTTTGGGGTTCCGAGGTCGCCCCTACGGTAATGTTCAGAAGTCCTACGGTAGTGGCGAACTGCGTTCGCCCGAGCCAAAACGATGTTGCATCGATTTAACACACGGTTGCTTCGCAACCTACACCTCGTCCACGGCAGACGCAGCGTCTGCGGTCCCCCTTCTCACGCTGGAGAAGGCAGACAACGTCCCGATGTTTCGGCACGTTGTTTGTAGGGACAGGCGTCCCCGACTGTCCGCACCAAAACGATGTTACATCGGACTGACACACGGTTGCTTCGCAACCTACACCTCATCCACCACCTTCGGTGGTCCCCCTTCCCCCGCTGGGGAAGGCTAAAGACGCCCCGATGCTTCGGCACGTTGTTTGTAGGGACAGGCGTCCCCGACTGTCCGCGCCAAAACGGTGTTTCATCACAACCAAACGGGCGACCAATGGTCGCCCCTACAAGGAAATTCCAAACTCTCTCGTAGGGGCGACCATTGGTC
>JAZQGU010000072.1:0-35713 GCA_045540175.1 Eubacteriales bacterium
GCGCAACAACATGAGTCAGAAGCAGTTCGTCCTCGGACTGATCGAAGCCGAGCTGGACCGTGAACAGGCACAGCGAAACGGTGTGACCGAGGATCAGCAGACCGGAGGTGTCGATACCGAGGAAGGCATAAGCGACGATCCCGAAGCCGTAGACGGCACAGGCGGTGACGGTACCGACGAGGATGAAACGGAGGACGAAACCGAAGGCTTCGGCATGAGTATTTAATTTTTACAAGGTATGTGTTTTTGTCAAGCTTTTCGGCTTGCTTTTCGAAATGGGCAAAATGGAGCATAAAGCGTTCCATCGCGTTTCGTTCGTCGCGTATCTTTACGGTAATCGTGTCGTATATCACCGCTTTTTCCTCGCCGACGGACTGTCTTTCTCCTGTGTAATGAGTGCAGGATCTAATCTTGGCAAGGTTGACGGTTGAAACAGCGCGCCATCCCGCCGTGATCAATCTGAACTTGTCATCCTTTTCGGAATATTCGAATCTTACAGGACGGCATCTGACAAACATCGTGTTGCCCTTGCGGTTGACCATCTCGAACTTGATCTGAGAATCTTTCCGTATCGCCTCTAAAATGATTCGAAATTGTCTTTTGTATTCTTCATCTTCAAATGGATCTCCGTCACTGTATTTGTCATAAACGTAATAATCCTCAGGAGTGAAAAGCGGCTCCACGCCGTCAAGATTGGGAAATTCCACGCCGAACAATTTTACACGCGGGTCAAGGGAAATCGCCTTCAACCATTTCTTTTGAAGTGTGGTCAGCGGCATGGTCGGCTTGTGTTCAAGCGAGGTGGTCATGTCGGAGTGCACAAGCTGCCATTTCTCAGTTTTGAGTGAGGGAAGGATGGTCAACACACTCTCGCCGAAGGCACGGTCAGCTACTATTTTTTGCAGTTCCTTTTCCGAATGCTCACTGTCAAGGATGCCCGATATAATAGCGGCAACCGTATTGTAATATGCAGAGTAAAGCTCGCTGAATATCATTCGCTTACCTCCTCTTTGACATCGTACATCCAATACATAGCTTCCAAGTCTTTTTTGAATTGATTCTCAACACTACGATTGGAGAAGTTCATTTTCACGATACGGCAGATAAAGGTTCTGATCCAAGGGATCATCTCGCTGGAATCATAAACGTCGGCAGAAAAACGATAGGTGTTCTCGTCGAGTTTTTCCACCGTTCCGACTCGCTTTTCGCGTTTAAGGCGCCCCACGATATATTCCTCATTGTCTTCCACCTTGACCGTAAACTCTACGTGCTCAAGGTGCTCCACGCCCCATTTATTCCGCTTCACGCTGACGCCCCACATCTTGCTCTGCATTTTGTCAAGCTCCGCGCGAAGCTCGTCAAAGCGAGGAGTGGGATCTTCAAGCTTTACATTAGATAAGTAATCCACACGGTAAGAATGGAAGGAATTGTATTCGGGAAGATATGCAAGCAGATGCTGTCTGCCGCTTTGCACGCTAATAAACACACGAAGTGGAACAATACGATTGCGCCTCGGCATATCTTTGCGACGGCTCATATTCGATATCGTTACCGCACGTTTTTCTCTCATTGCCGTGAACAGAGAGGCAAGAACACCGCTATCAATGGCACCGGTTATGTAGTGATGCTTGAAGGTAAAGGCATCGGTGTCGGATTCCTCTTTGTCGAGGATAAACGATCCGACTACTCCGCAGGGAGCGACCTCCGAGAAGTAATGCAAGACCTCGTCAAGATTAGAAATATCGGTGGAATCAGCTCTACGATAATATGCCTTCCGTCCTTCTTTTTCTGCCACAATAATTCCGGCTTCGCAGTATTCCTTGAGCTTTTTGCGAACGGTAGATTCGTCGAACATCATAGGGCATTCAAAGCCCGACAGATATTTCTCATCAATCTCCGCAAGCAACTCGGAAATCGTACGCTTGACAGACGAATCGTGGAGAATGTCAAAAATGATAAAATGTAACGTGATGTCGCCGTCGGTAAAGCTCTTTGCTTTCAGGGCGTTGTATAGCGGGTTGTGCCGGATCGTTCGGCTATCGATGGAGATAAAAACGTTTTTGCCTTCGGAAGTGCGAACAAAGCTCATATGATCGCCAAGCCAGCTTTCCAGACGGCGACGCTCGTCATCATAGGAACGGGCACTTTTGCTCTGATAGTCATCACGACTCTTGAATCCATAAACATAGAAATCACGCATATAGGCTCTGATTTTCTCAAAGTTTTTTATCAGCTCACTGTATGAGGACATCTTTCACACTCCTTTCTTGTTTTTTCTGCATTTTTCATTATCATTATACAACAAATTCTTTTCCCGGTCAATCCAATCATGCTGAGAATCATCGTATTTCTGCAATCTTTTTACGTTATAAAGAGATATGGCTATTCTGCCTTTCAGTTTCCTAACAGTTTTCCAAAATCGCCTCATTTTTAACTTGGTTTCCCCTTTTCTTAAGGATAGGCAAGGACGGCGAAGGATGGCAAATAACTGATTATAAGTGACGTCGACGAAAACCACCTTAGGGTTCGAATTTTGACGGCTTTTTAACACTTTTTTGCTCACTTGAAAAAGCATTTGAACTGTGATATAATGGTTTCAGAACGATTTTACGGTCTGCGGAACAAAATAGTGACCGCCCGTCCCTCTGGCCTTGCATTAGCCGTGCGTTTTTCTCGGAAGGGGCAAGAAAGCGGTCACTAATTGGCTAAAATTTGCGGAAATTAGGGATAGTGAGGGACAGAAAGAGCCTGCTTTACAGCTGCTCGAAATCAGTTTGCGCTCACGCGCACGAGGGTTCGAATCCCTCTCTCCGCCACATTGAGCCTAAAATCTCCGATTTTGGGCTCTTTTACGTTTGAAATGAAAGGATATGTTGTAAATATATAAGTTAAAGAGGTTCCGCATTTTTGCAGAACCTCTTTTTGCGTTACTTATACATATTCCAAAATTTTTTTGTCGCCGCTTCATACTTCTCTTGCTCCACGTAGTAGCTCTCCCCGTGGATTGCGCCGGGAACGATCAACAGTTCTTTTGGCGCATTGCAAGCCTTATAGTTCTCATACGTCATTCTTACGGGGACGAATTTATCATCCGTGCCGTGAATGAACAGAATCGGGATCTGCGTTTTCTGCATTGCAGTGATCGTAGTGATGTTCTTAGAATTCGTATTGATCTTCTTTTGGCAAATGCGGTCGATCATCAGTCCACGCAGTCCGTAGGACAGCTTCATATTGTCCTTTACCACATGACGCCATATATCATATGCAGAGGTGAATCCGCAATCGGCAATGACACCTTTGACATTTTCGGGCAGTTCGAGTCCCGCCGTCATTAGAACAGTAGACGCTCCCATCGATACGCCTGCAAGGTAAACGGGATATTTCTGTTCGGTGCGCTCGTTCACCCAATATATCCAATCAAGGCAATCGTAACGCTCCATATAACCGAAGGTCATATAGTCGCCTTCGCTGTTATTCTGCGCTCTTTGCTCGGCAAACAGAATACTGCATCCTTCATTATGCCAAAAGTCAGCGATCATTCCGAAATCCATATACCACGCCGAACGCCATCCGTGCATAGCAACAATCACACGTTTTGCATTCTCACAGGGATACCAATGACCGACAAGGCGGAGTCCGTCGCGGCTTCTGATCTCCACTTCCTCGATATCCTTCTCAAGAAGTGCTTTTCCCGTTTCGGTGATGCACTCCTGAAAATCTTTCACGCGATCGCCCTGTGTGATTTTCGGTCTCTGCTTTTCAAGCGATTTCGGCATATCACGCTCAATTGCGAATTTTACCAATCCTTTGGTAATCAAATGTGAAACAGCCACACCTGCAGCTACACCTGCGACAGCAATACCCGTTCCAATCAATACACCCTTTTTGCTCATTTTTTATACTCCTTTTCTTTACATCCGCTCCTTTGCGGCGGACAGCATGAGTTTTATTCTGTTTAATTGGTTTACTTCACTTGCTCCGGGATCGTAATCCACTGCAACGATATTTGCCTGCGGATAGGTCTCTCGGAGCTTTTTGATCACTCCCTTGCCGACCACGTGATTGGGCAGACACGCAAAAGGCTGAATACATACGATATTCGGCGTTCCGTGCATGATAAGCTCCACCATCTCACCCGTAAGGAACCATCCCTCGCCGTACTGATTGCCGAGCGACAGAATGGGCTTTGTCATTTCGGCAATTTCTTCGATCGGCGCGGGAACGTCAAATCGTTTGCTTCTTTTCAGAGCATCGATAGCAGGCTTGCGAAGCCTTTTGACGATATTCAAAACCGAATTGGATGCAACTACGTTTTTCCTTGATCTTCCGTAGTATTTCCGCTTATATCGGGCATTGAACATGCTGTAATTGACAAAATCGATAAAATCGGGAACGACAACCTCTGCTCCCTCTCTTTCAAGAAGCTCTACAAGGTGATTGTTGGCAAGCGGCATATATTTCACGAGTATCTCTCCAACAATACCGACGCGAGGCTTTCTCAGATTTTCATCAATAGGAAGTTCGTCAAAGCTCTGCACGATCGTGTTGCACATTTTTCGATAGCTTGTCTTGTCGTTCTTATCGGTCAAGGACGAAATACAGCTCTTAATGAGTTTATCTCTCAGCACGTTTGCATAACCTTTGGTCAGCTCGTAAGGTCTGACTCTGTAAAGGCAACGCATAATAAGGTCACCGTAAAGGAGTGCGTATACGGCATCCTTCACCATATTGAAATTTATTCGAAATCCCTCGTTCTTTTCGATGCCTCCCATACTGAGAGAGATCACGGGAATATGCGAATATCCCGCTTTGTCAAGGGCTCGGCGGATAAGTCCCACGTAATTGGAGGCACGGCAACAGCCGCCCGTTTGCGTCATAAATATAGCGAGCTTATCCGTATCGTACCGTCCCGACGTTACCGCTTCCATAAACTGACCGACAACGGTGATTGACGGAAAACAAGCATCATTATTGACGTATTTCAGCCCCGTGTCGATTGCCTTGCGGTTATCGTTTTTCAGTATTTCAAGATTGTATCCATACTTGTGAAATACAGGCTCGATAATATCAAAGTGTATCGGCAGCATTTGAGGCGCGAGAATGGTATAGTTCTCGTCCTTCATTTTCTGCGTATATTCGGTACGGTGATATGCGGTTGGCTTAGGCTCTGCTTTGATATTCTGCTTACGGCGCATCCGCATAGCCGATATCAAGCTGCGGATACGGATACGCACCGCACCGAGATTGTTCACCTCGTCGATCTTCAGAACCGTATAGAGCTTATTGCTTCCTTCAAGTATTTCGTTCACCTGATCGGTGGTCACCGCATCCAAACCACAACCGAAGGAATTGAGCTGTATCAACTCCATATCGTCACGTTCTCGCACAAATTCTGCGGCGGCATAAAGCCTTGAATGGTACACCCATTGGTCAAGCACGCGCAATGGTCTTTCGGGAGAGATGTCTACGGGCAGGCTATCCTCCGTAAATACGGTAAATCCGTAGGACGCGACCAGCTCGGGGATACCGTGATTGATCTCGGGATCAATATGGTACGGGCGTCCCGCCAAGACGATGCCGCTGCCGCCATTCATCTGCATATCGGAAAGCAACCTTTTTCCTTCTGCGCGAATATCAAATCTTGCTCTCTGTTGCTCTTGCCAAGCGGCAAGCACTGCGGCTCTGACCTCTTTTTCGGGAATATTCCACTCCTCTCGGCAAATGGTAACCAATCGGTCAGCTGCGATCTTTTCCGAGGTGAACGCCATAAACGGACGGACGAGACGAACGTCCCCGCGCGTGATGGCTTCCACGTTATTCTTTAGATTTTCAGCATAGGACACAACGATAGGACAGTTATATTGGTTCTGCGCCGTGGTAATCTCCTTATGCTCGTAGTAGATGCACGGGTGGAATATGGTTTTGATTCCTTGTGCGATCAGCCATTCTACGTGACCGTGGGACAACTTTGCCGGATAGCACTCCGATTCGGATGGGATCGACTCCATACCAAGCTCATATATTTTTCGGCTTGACCAAGGAGAGAGCACGACACGGAAGCCAAGCTCACGGAAAAAGGTCGCCCAGAACGGATAGTTTTCGTACATATTCAACACTCTCGGAATACCGATCACGCCGCGAGGCGCGTCCTTTTCGTCAAGCGGCTCATAATCAAATATACGCTTACGCTTGTACTCCATCATATTCGGTGCTTTTCTTCTGCCGCCGACATTGCCGATTCCTTTCTCGCAACGGTT
This sequence comes from Eubacteriales bacterium, assembly GCA_045540175.1. GTDB lineage: Bacteria > Bacillota > Clostridia > Oscillospirales > CAG-272 > Colimorpha_A. The sequence goes on from JAZQGU010000072.1 coordinate 6,258, forward strand.
GCCGGTGATATGGCTCTGTCCGTTTGAGAAGCGATTGACGGTAAGCATACAGTTGTTGGAGCACCCGCCGCAACGGCGGCTTGTTGCCGTATAGGTAAGCTCTGCTATATCATCAAGAGAGAGCATTTCTGTGGGCTTTCCGTGGTAATTTTGCTTTGCGATCAATGCCGCACCAAATGCTCCCATAAGTCCCGCAATATCGGGGCAAGTGGCTTCCACACCCGCGATCTTTTCAAAAGCGCGAAGAACGGCTTCATTGTGGAAGGTGCCGCCTTGTACAACAATATGCTTTCCGAGATCCTTGGCATCGGCGAGCTTGATGACCTTATACAGCGCGTTCTTGATTACGGAGTACGCAAGTCCCGCCGAAATATCCGAAACGGATGCGCCCTCCTTCTGCGCTTGCTTGACATTGGAATTCATAAATACGGTGCAACGAGTTCCAAGGTCAACAGGGGCTTCTGCGAACAGCGCTTCTTTTGCAAAATCCTCGGCGGTAAAGCCAAGAGAGTTTGCAAAGTTTTCAATAAACGAACCACATCCCGAGGAGCAAGCCTCGTTAAGCAATATAGTATCCACCGCTCCGTTTCTGAGCTTGATGCATTTCATATCCTGACCGCCGATATCGAGAACGCAATCCACGTCACGGTCAAAGAATGATGCCGCCGTCGTATGCGCGATAGTCTCCACCTCACCCTCGTCAAGAGAAAAGGCGGATTTGAGAAGCGCCTCGCCGTATCCCGTGGAGCAGGAACGGACGATTTGAACACCGTCGTGCATCTGCTCCTTCAGCTTGGCGATAGCTTCCTTGGCGGTCTTGATAGGATCGCCTCTATTATTGGCATAGAAGGAGAACAGCAATTCACCCAGTTCACCGATCAGCACCATTTTTGTTGTGGTCGAACCTGCGTCGATACCGAGAAAGGCATTGCCGTTATATGTAGAAAGGTCTCTCTTGGGCAGTACTGCCGTCTTATGACGAGTCTTGAATGCCTCGTATTCCTCGTTTGTCGCAAACAAGGGCTCAAGACGAGGCATTTCATAGGTGACTTTTACACCCTCGGAGAGCCGACCAACAAGCTCACTTGCGGAAACGGCATACTCTCCCTCGGCTTCAAGTGCCGCACCCATTGCCGCAAACAGATGTGAGTTTTCGGGATCGACCGTGGTTTCGTCAGTCAGCTTCAAGGTACGGACAAACGCCTTTTTCAGCTCGGGCATAAAGTGAAGCGGGCCACCAAGGAAGGCAACGCATCCGCGAATGGGCTTTCCGCAGGCAAGTCCCGAGATCGTCTGATTGACCACCGCCTGAAAGATTGAAGCTGCAAGGTCTGCCGTTGTCGCGCCCTCGTTAATAAGCGGCTGAATATCGGTTTTGGCAAACACACCGCAACGCGCGGCAATCGGATATATTTCTTTATAATTCTCGGCTGCTTTATTGAGTCCTTCGGCATCGGTCTGCAAGAGTGCCGCCATCTGATCGATGAACGAGCCCGTACCGCCCGCGCAAACGCCGTTCATGCGTTCTTCAAGACCGCCCGTGAAGTAGATGATCTTCGCATCCTCGCCGCCAAGCTCAATGGCAACATCGGTCTGCGGCGCGACTTTTTTAAGTGCCGTCGCGACCGCCACGACCTCTTGAACAAATTCAATGCCAAGGGCTTTACCGAGATTGATCGAGCCCGAGCCCGTTATTTTTACTTTCAAGGCACAGTCACCAAGCATTTCCGTTGCTTCGCGTAAAAGCGCGGCAAGCGTTTCCTGCGTTTTCGCCATGTGGCGTCTGTATTGTCCGTATATGATATTGTCTTCGCCATCCAACACCACGAGCTTGACCGTAGTGGAGCCGATGTCGATACCTGCCCTGTATTCCTTCAAAATTATTTCTCCCATAAGTTATCTCAATAAATAAATCCGCCTCCGAGGGCGCAAAAAACCAACGTAAACGCGACCGCAAACATATGGCTGTCAAAGCGATCAAGTATTCCTCCGTGACCGGGCAAAAGGTTGCCGAAATCCTTCACACCTGCTATACGCTTGACTACCGACATACACAGGTCACCAAACTGTCCGATGATTGATACAAGCACTGCCCATATCACAAGCGTTAAGATGTCAAAGTGCAGCCCTGCGTATTTTTGCAATAGGATCGCCGCGATCAAAGCTATAATTACGGTAAGTCGGTTTACGGTATCGTATCCTGTAAGTCCTGATCGGCATCTTGTCGAATTATGCTTGTTAAACGATGTTTTCACTTTTCCGCTTGCAATTCCCGAAAATATCATGCAGGCGAGGATCGCAAGCATAAACCAAAAATAATCTTGTAAATACATTTTTTGCTCCTTATATCTATATTACAGCAAAAATTTTACTTAGGTATTCTAAACCGAAAATAAACTAACCAATAATATTTTAAAAAGGCTCACAGACAGATCGTTTGTGAGCCAAATATATTTTACTCGATAGGCGTATCGAGCTTTCTGATCCTCTCAAACAAGATCTCATCCTCGCTTGGAATGTCAACAAGGGTTTCCATTTTCGAGCGTATCTTCATCATATCATTGTCGCTTTGGCTGATTGTTTCGGCGCACCTGCGAAGCTCATCCACAAGCTCGTCCTTGCCGTCAAAATCGGTTTTATAATGAAGCTGATGCTCAAGGCTTGCCCAAAAATCCATAGCGATGGTTCGTAGCTGAACCTCTACCTCCATCTCCAAGCGTCGCTCCGAAAGGAACACGGGAACCTTAACGATCAGATGTAAACTCCTATACCCGTTTTCCTTTGGATTTGCAATATAATCCTTTCGTGTAACGAGCGTGATATCGTCCTGCTTCAAAAGTGCTTCGGCAACCAAATAGACGTCATCAATATAAGAGCAGATCACTCTGACACCGGCAATATCGTGTATGTTTTCCGAAACGCTGTCGATATTAACGGGCATATTCAGCTTTGCAAGCTTCTCAATAATACTCGCTGTGCTTTTGAGGCGCGTTTGAATGGAATTGATCGGATTACGATGATATTGGAGATTGAACTCTGTGTTCAATATGTCAAATTTCGTTTTGATCTCCTTCATCGCACAGGCGTAGATCATTCTGAGCTCCTTATAATCTACGATCCTGCCCATCATTTTCTTTGTCTGATGATACAGTACGTTCATCGCGGCATTTGACATGGTTGCAAGCGCGGTCGGAAGTACTACCTCATCCGAATCATCAAATAATGTATCTTTTTCTTGATATTGTTTTTTCAACGTATTCTCCCTTATTTGTCACAGCCATGATTATCACAATTATGCGATCCGCAGCCGTGACTGCCGCAAGTGTGTCCTTCTTCGCCGTGTTCGTGATCGTGATGATCGCATCTGACCTCCGGGTTGAAGTTTAAGTTATTTGCAAGCAAAGCGTTAACCGCATCGTCGCAAGAACCGCTAACTCCGCCGAAAAGCTGAATGCCTGCATTTGCAAGTGCCATTTGAGCACCGCCGCCGATACCGCCGCAGATCAGTATCGTTACGTTTTGCTCTGCGAGAAATTCCGCAAGCGCTCCGTGACCGCTGCCGTTCGTATCGACGACCTCGGAAAAAATGACCTTACCCTGCTCTATCGTGTAGATCTTGAATTTCTCGGTGTGTCCAAAATGCTGAAAAATCTGTCCGTTTTCATAAGTTACTGCAATTTTCATATTGTTATCTCCTTTTCATTCTTTTTATGCGTCCTGTTCTTCTACATCAAACTGGCTTTGATATAGCTGATAGTAGAAGCCTTCTTGTTTCATAAGTTCTTCGTGATTTCCGCTTTCGATCACGTCTCCGTCCTTCATAACAAGAATCAGATCGGCGTTGCGGATGGTGGAAAGACGGTGCGCGATAACAAAGCTGGTTCTTCCTTTTGTCAGCTCATCCATCGCTCTTTGGATAATGGCCTCTGTTCTAGTATCTACGGAAGAGGTCGCTTCGTCAAGGATCAGCATAGGCGCGTCCTGAAGCATCGCGCGGGCAATGGTCAGAAGCTGCTTCTGTCCAGCAGAAATGGTCGTTCCCTCGGTCAACACCGTGTCGAGTCCCTGCGGCAAGGAGCGAATAAATTTATCAATTCCGCAGACCTTGGCAACGCGCATAATGTCATCGTCGGTGATCTCTGTCATATTGTAGGCAAGGTTTTCACGAACCGTTCCCTCAAAGAGCCATGTGTCCTGAAGCACCATGCCAAACATATCATGAACGTCCTCGCGGCGAATATCATGAATAGGCATACCGTCAACCGTGATACTGCCACCATTGATCTCGAAGAAGCGCATCAGAAGATTGACCATAGTCGTTTTACCAGCACCCGTGGGGCCGACAATGGCGACCTTTTGTCCGGGTTTTACTTCGGCAGAGAAATCCTTGATAATTACTCTGTCGGGATCATCCGGATAAGCAAACCGCACATGCTTGAACTCAACAGCACCTACTGTCTGCTCTGCATTATGCTTCTGCTTATGCGTTTCGTCCTCAAACTCTTCCGCTTCCATAAATTCAAAGATACGGTTTGCACCGGCTGTTGCTGTTTGCAGATTGGTCATACCTTGAGCGATCTGTGTCAAGGGCGATGTAAAGAGACGAACATAGAGAATAAAGGAAACAATAACGCCGAACTTAATGGTTCCGTTCATAGCCAGCGCCGCACCGATGACGCACACGGCAACGTAAGCAAGGTTACCGATGACGTTCATCAAGGGTTGCATCATACCGGAAAGGAACTGGGATTTCCAGTTTGCATCGTAAACATTGTGGTTGAGCTTACCAAAGCGGGAGAGCACCTTTTCTTCGGCACGTGAAATGCGGACAACATCGTGACCCGAATACATTTCCTCCACGTATCCGTTCAATTCACCGAGGCTAACCTGTCTTGCTGTAAAGAATTTTTGGGAGCGGCTCATTATCAGCATAATGAGCACCATACCGACCATCGTAATCAAAATCGAGGTTAGTGCCAAATGCCACTCTGTTACAAACATCATAATCAGACAGCCGATAAACTGAGTAACGGCGCTGATAATGGTAGGAAGACTGTTGGTCATACCCTGCTGAAGAACCGATACGTCGTTGGTAATGCGGCTGAGAATGTCGCCGGTAGTTGTCTCGCCAAACTGCTTTTGCGGCACTTTATTGATCTTTACTGAAAGGTCGTGACGCATTCTGCGAGATGCCTTTAAGGTGACAGTTGCCATAATATAGTGTTGAATGAAATTTGCCAACGCACCGATCAGGTAAAGTGTGATCAGCATAATGCCAACCTTAGCAATCGCCGACATATCAATGCCGCCGATCAGACCGTCGGAAATGATATCTGTGATCTCACCGACCTTATCCGGGGTAATTATAGTCATAACCGCCGACAGTGCCGCCAGGATCAGCGCAACGATAACAAGTGGAAAGTTACCCATATATTTAAATATTTTAGATAGAGTCTTTTTCATCCTTGTACCTCCTTACGCAAGCTCTGCCGCAGTCAGCTGAGACTGGGCGATCTCACGGTAAACAGCACAATTTTTCATAAGCTCCTCATGAGTACCCATGCCCACCGCTTCTCCGCGCTCAAGCACGATGATCTTATCCGCATCCTTAATGGTGCTGATACGCTGCGCTACGATAACCTTTGTGGTATCCTTCATTGACTTAACAAGCCCGCTTCTGAGCTGCGCATCGGTCTTATAATCAAGCGCAGAGAATGAATCGTCAAAAATAAGGATCTCGGGCTTTCTAGCCAGTGCTCTTGCAATAGAAAGGCGCTGTTTTTGACCGCCCGATACGTTCTTGCCGAGTTGAACAATCTTGTGATCCTTACCATCCTCGGTCTTTTCTACGAACTCTCTTGACTGAGAAACATCCAGAGCCATATCCACGGTTTCTTCGTCAAAGCCATTTTCCGACTGACCGAAGGTGATATTCTCACGGATGCTTCCGGCAAACAGAATTGCTTTCTGCGTAATATATCCAAGCTTATTATACAGCCCTTCAAAGGAGTAGTCCTTGATATTTACACCGTCGATCAAAACCTCACCCTTGGTGGCATCATAGAATCTCGCCATAAGAGATATGAGGGTAGTCTTACCACAACCGGTAGCACCGATAATAGCAAGGGTCTGTCCTTTTTCAATGCGGAAAGAAATGTCGCTGAGCGCTTCTTCTCCGGCTTCGGGATAGGCAAAGGAAACATTCTTGAATTCTATCGTGCCGACCTCACTGCCGCTATCTGCTTTACCTTCGACGACTGTTGCTTTTCGATTAAGAACCTCATTGATACGCTCGGCAGATACTTGCGCTGCTGGGAGCATCATAAACACCATGATCAGCATCATAAAGGACATAACCACGTAGGTTGCATAAGTGCTGAACACCACCACATCGCTGAACATCGTAATTCTTGCAGCAACGTCTGTAACAGCAATTTGATTGATCAACGCAGCACCAAGCCAATAAATAGCAAGAGAAAGACCGTTCATACATGTTCCCATTACCGGCATCATAAGAGAAAATAGACGCTGATTTTTAAGCTGGGTATTCATCATCTCGGTATTGGGCACGTCAAACTTTTTGGTCTGGTAATGCTCCGCATTGAAGGCGTGTACTACGTTAATACCCGTAAGATTTTCTCTTGCTATACGGTTTTGGGTATCGGTAAGCTTCTGCACTTTTCTGAATCTGGGCATACATACAGCCATAATCGATACGACCGTTGTGCAGATCACGAGAACAAACGAGGCGGTAACGGCAGAAAGCTCCCAGCTCTTGCCGAGAATTTTTATGATCGCCCATACAGCCATGATTGGTGCTTTTACCAAGGATTGAAGTCCCATAGACACGATCATCTGCAGCTGCGTAATATCGTTAGTGGTACGAGTAATAAGGCTGGGAATGGAAAATTTTCCGGTCTCCGCCTTTCCCAAGGTCATAACGTGAGTAAACAGCTTTTCACGTACTGCATAGCTGTATCCCGATGCAATTCTTGAAACAAGGAATCCGCAACCGACGGTCAGAACCGCACTGGCAAGGGTACATCCGAGCATTTTTGCACCAACGGCGAGAACATCCGCCATTGCACTGCCTTCGGTTTTAATCAGCACCGTAAGCTCGCTCATATAATCGGGCATTGTCAGTTCGAAGTAGATCTGACCGATGATGAGCACAATAGCTGCGAGAACCATCCATCGTTCCCGCTTTTTCATATACCTGAGTAGTTTTACCATTTTGCGTTTTCTCCTTATCACACACCGCTGGATTTAATGATACGGTCGATATTTCCATTCATCACCTGAAAGCAATGCTCCATAACCGCAAGTTCTTCTTCAGACAGTCCTTCAAGAATCGCACCGGCAAATTTTCGCTGAGCCTCTCTACCTGTCTTGATAATCGGCTGTGCCTTTTCTGTACAAACAAGCAGTTCTTTCCTTCTGTCTCCGGGATATGCCCTGCGCTCCAAAAGTCCCTCCGAAACCATACGTTCTACGTGGGTAGAAACAATAGCCCGTTTCAAACCCCTCATCTCACAAACGTCTCTTGCAGTCGCATAGTCCGGATTGTTCGCAAAAAACATGAGCATACCAAGGGCAGTATGCGGGATGCCCAACTCTTTGCTGAGAGGAGATAGCATCATTTCATAAACCAGACCGACTTTTTTAGCGTGTCCGTTCATTTCTTGAATGGTAATCATATGTTGCACCTCTTTATCCTCTAATATTGGATTGTTCAATATTATACAATGCAAAACCGGACAATTCAATGAAGTAATTGTGAATTTTGAGTGAAAAATATGATGTCGAATTGCTGCTACACCCTTCACTTTAGTCGTTATGTTCTTTCAAATCATCGTTCAAAATCGGATTGGCATACTCCTAGAGTTCTTCGGCGAGGATACAGAAGAGCTGCAGTTGCTTAAGAAAACGTAAGGGCTGACACGCAACATGTCTGAAGCGGATTTGACCGCCTAGATACTATGCCGTTCGTGCTATGAACCAACGTATTGACAAAAACGACATGATATGATAAAATAATAAAAAACAGATGACAAAGGAACCAGCTGGCTGCAGAGGACGTTGGTTTCTTTATGCTTTTTGAGGACAATCTTATGTTTAAGAAAAAGAGATTCGCGCTTTCGACAACGCAGGTCATATTGCTCAGCTTTCTTGTTACGATTCTGCTTGGCAGTCTGCTTTTGTCGCTTCCTGTCAGTTCTGCGTCAGGCGAAGCCGTACCGTATTTGGACGCACTGTTCACTGCAACAACCTCCACCTGCGTAACCGGACTGGTTACGCTCCCCACGGTATCCACTTGGAGCATATTCGGACAGATCGTCATACTGATTTTGATACAGATCGGTGGGCTTGGTATCATAACCATTATGTCGGGACTAATGCTTCTTCTCAATAGGAAAATGGGCATTGGTGACCGATTGCTCATTCAGGACGCGTTCAACCTTAACACGATGTCAGGACTTGCCAAGTTTGTTAAAAACGTACTGTTCGGCACGCTGATCATCGAAGGAATAGGCGCCGTTCTGTATATGCTCGTATTTATCCCGGAATTTGGAGCAAAAGGCATCTGGATAGCGGTATTTAATTCTGTTTCCGCCTTCTGTAACGCAGGCATTGACATCATTGCGGAAAACAGCCTTTGCAATTACGCTACAAATCCCTTGATCAATATCGTTACATCCACGCTAATTATTCTCGGTGGACTTGGATATATCGTGTGGTGGGACATACTTCGTGTAGTTAAGAGTCGATCTCAAAAGAATCACAAGATATTCAGACATTTGACCTTGCATTCAAAGATCGCAATTACCGTCACCGCAATACTTATTCTCGTCGGTGCGATCTTCATATTTATTTTTGAATACACAAATCCGTTAACCATCGGAGATATGTCATTATTTGATAAAATTCAAGTCTCCTTCTTTCAATCGGTCACCACAAGAACTGCAGGTTTTGCCTCCGTTCCGCAAGAAAACCTGACCAACGCCTCTGCAGCTGTTTCTATTATTTTGATGCTCATCGGAGGCTCGCCCGTTGGAACGGCAGGCGGTATGAAAACCGTTACTATTGCCGTACTTATCTGTTCGGCATTTGCTACCGTTAGAAATAAGAACAGCGCCGCTATCTTCGGTCGCCGTATTTCTGAGGGATCGGTGAAAAAGGCAGTTGCCGTGGCGGTAACCTTTCTCACGATCTGCTCCGCATCAACTGTGTTTTTGATGGCCACGAGCAATATCTCAGCCCTTGATGCAGTATACGAAACGGTCAGCGCTACCGCAACAGTAGGTCTTTCAAGGAATCTGACGGCAACGCTGAACACCTTTGGAAGGCTCATTATCATTGTAACCATGTATTTCGGCAGAGTCGGTCCCATTTCGCTTGCGGTGGCATTAGGCAGTAAAAACGAAAGTCAGAATGTCATATCCGAGCCGACGGAAGATATCAGTATAGGATAAGGAGAAAAATATGAAAGCAAAGAAAACATATGCAGTATTCGGACTTGGAAGATACGGCACAGCCGTGGCAAGAGAGCTTGTAGAGAACGGCATGGAGGTTATTGCCGTCGATACCGAAGAAAGAATCGTTAATGATGCAGCAGCATATCTGCCCGTGTGCAAGTGCGCCGATGTGACCGATGCGGAAGTTATCTCCCGTCTTGGAATCGGTAATATTGACACCGTCATCGTTTGTATGGCAAACAATCTTGAAGCGAGCGTTATGTCAGTCACGCTTTGCAAGGAGGCGGGCGTGAAAAATGTTATTGCAAAATGCGCAAACGAGATGCAGCAAAAGATATTGCTTCGCGTGGGCGCGGATAAAGTGGTTTTCCCGGAAAACGAGTCGGGCATCCGCCTTGCCAAGAACCTCTTAAGCTCGCGCTTTATTGATATGGTCTCTCTGTCAAAGGATGTGTCTATGGTTGAGATCGACGTCAAAGATGAGTGGTGCGGTAAAAATCTGATTGAGCTAAATCTCCGCAAAAAATACGGCATCAATGTCGTCGCTATCAAGAAGGGCGAAAAGGTCAACGTAAACATTAATCCCGAGCAAGCTCTTGATGCGGAAACTACGCTGATCGTAATTGCTAACACTGCAAAATTGGGAAAATTGAATCAATAATTCTTTTAAAGACAATATCACATAAGGGCTGACCACGGTGAGGTCAGCCCTTTCTTTATGCTCTTATTACCCCGGCACTTTACTCATCGCCGCACCCGTATCTGCTTTCGTGACGGTGTCGAGGCTCGGGAGTAGAACCAAATATCTTGAACTAAAAAATCCCAAGCCGACGGCTTGGGATTTTTTACATATCGTTTATGCGGTATGAGCTTCGTTTTTTCTTTTTCTTCTTGCGAGAACTGATTTAAGCAGCGGAGTATTATAGCGAAGCACGAGAGTAGGAAGTATATTGAGATATAAGTTGACCGTAGCGATCGGCAGAGCGATCGTGAACGGGCATAATCCGGCAAGCGTAAGCATTACGAGATAGCCGATCGGATATGAGAGCCTGTGCGTCAATACGCCTTTATTACACTCGATAATAAATTTCTCTATATACTCGGGGCTATTCGGATCAATAAAATTTTTCTTACTGAATCCGCCGAGCCCGCCGAGCTCCCAGACCTTATCCTTCCAGCGTCTTACGTTGAGCTTTCTATACAGCTTCTCTTCCCTTTTCGACACCTTATAGCAGGGGTTATCAACGCCGAACCACTTATCCGGCATCTTATTGATGATAATAGCGATCGATCCGTCAAGAGCGAACTGCATGGCAGTACACCAAACGACAGCAATTACTATATAAAGCGGCGATGCAGTCTGAAACACAATATTCAAAGCCGACACTATCGCCATCGCAATACCGATCGTCAAAAGATAGAGCTTCATGATTCACTGTATGTAAGAGGCTTCTTATAGAAATCCTCATACACCTTTACCCATGCTTCATAATTCTTTTCATTCATCTGCTTTTTTGCTTCTGCAGAGGAGAGGGATTCATCGGGATAGATGGCAGGCAGGATATTCATTGTGAATTCCTGTACGTAGAAGCCGTCACCGTCGAGAACGTCGCTATCCTCCATAGTAATAAATATCGGAACTATCGGCACCTTATTCCGTACGGCAAGCGCAAAAGCTCCGTCCTGCATCGGGCGCGGTTTTCTGTAATTCCACCACATTCCCTGCTCGGGATAAATAAGTATTGTTTCGCCGCGCTTAAGAAGCGTCGAAACAGCCCTCATAAACTTCATCATTGTAGACATCTGGCTCGAAAGAGGCAAGGTATTACAGTGCTTCATAAAGAGTCCGAAGGGCTTAGGAGGATTGGTATAGTTTCCCTCACGAATGACCTTATAAAGGAGCTTACCGTCCATGTGGTCACGCAGAGAAGTCCAAACGGCATAGTTGTCGCCCACGCTGAAATGGTTACATGTGACGATCTTACCGCCCTTTACGGCTTTGAAATTTTCAATACCGCGAACCTCTTTTATAATAAGCTGACGGTTTGCAATCATTTTATCGAAGAAACGGGAGCCAAGCTTATTAGCTATCTTATTTTTTATTTTACTTGAAAGCTTTTCATTAAGATAGTCGACCTGATCGGGCATAAGGGGATAGGTCTCGGGGTCGTCCTCGACGTCGAGATGCCAAAGCTGCTTCTTTTCAAGATCAGCTATTCTTCTCAAAAGCTCTAATTTATGGGCTGATTTTTCCATATCGACCTCAATTTTTATTAAGCATCTTTGCAAAGGTATAATCAGATTCCGCTATCTTTATAGCGTGATCGATGATTTCCTTGGCAGCCTCTTCACTTTCTGCCTTTTCCTTGTCCCCGAACTGAGATTTTCTTTCAAGGATAAGATCATAAAATGGCGATTTCTTTGCGAAAGTCCAGAAGTATTCGCCGTCATCGACGTCATCGTACTGCCACGGCTTTTTATAAAGAGCGTAATGAACGAGGTTCTTTTTGCCTTCACAAGGAATTGGCATGGGCTCCTTGTTCCAGCCGTTAGGCAGAACGTGGATCTTACCGAGGCAAAGGTAATTAAGATACGCCTGATCGGGATCAAGCAGATCGAAATCGTATTTGCAGATAAGCTCGGTAAACTTCTCTTCTATCTTGCTTTCTCTGAAAGCCTTGAGGTTTATTACGAGAACTCCTGCGTTAACGTATCCGTCGGGATCAACGCCGACAGCGCTTTTTGCGTAATATCTGAATTCATCGGTGTTCTGAACGAATTCCTCGGGTGCAGCACCAATGATATTATCGCCAAGCTCGGTATTATAAAGCTCGGATACGTCTCCGAGAACTACAAGGTCGCAATCAAGATATACGATCTTATCGTACTGCGGGAAGAGCGATGCGATAAAGAGTCTGTAATATGTTACGACCGAGAAGTGATACACGTTCTTAAAGCGTGAGCATACGCCCTCAAGAGCCTTTGAAATATCGACAAACTCAATTGAGAAGCCCTCGCGTTCGTTCTGCATTATCTTTGCAACGCTTTCGGGTTCAAGCCCTGTATTGAGAACTATAATCTTATATTCAAAATTCTTTGACGCGTTTTCGATAAGAGATCGCAGTGCAACGTCTAGAAACGGGATATAGTTATCATCAGTTGAAAAAAAGATAGGAATCTGCTTATTGCTCATAATATTCTGGTCTCCGATAGATTTTGTCAAAATTCTTTCTCATCAAGCTTCGCTTGCGGCGGCCTTAAGACGGTCGCTGATGATGAACAAGCTGCGGTAAAAAACTGCACGCTCTTCTTCCGTCAGCGCATCTTCGATACGATCAATGAATAAGTCGACCTTATCCGAGATCTTCTTTCCTACCTCAAGCCCCTTTTCAGTAAGGACGAGGGTTGCGTTATATCTCTTTGTAAGCTTAGCTTTACGGATCAGGTATCCGTTCGCCTCAAGATAACGAAGCGCGCGGGAGACAGTTGCCTTGTCCTCCTCACAGAATTCGCAAAGCTTTTTTATCGTCATATTTTCTTCGCGGTAAATATAATAAATACAGGAAATATGCGGGCTTTTAAGATTATATTCAGCCATTTCGCGGTTTTTAATACGGCGAACGTTTCTGTTAATCCTATTCAGCAATGAATTAAATATTGCATACCGTTCTGTCACAGCATTTTCCCCTCTCACAGCATACTCAAACACAGTAAATATATCATATAATTGTTGAAAAGTCAACAAATTTAGCGAAATTTGCATCATATAAACAAAAACCCGGCACGGAATTTATGTTTCCGTGCCGAGTCGATTTCCGAATTATATCAAAGAACGAGAGAGGGAGCAGAATAGATTCTTGCCGCAAGCTCCTGGTTGAGCATATAAAGGCTCTTGGGGTCGGATCCGAAAAGCTCCATTTTGGTAATCATATCGTTCGCATTTGTTTCTTCCTCGCCCTGCTCCTTTACGAACCAGTCAAGGAACTGCATCGTGCGGAAGTCTCTGACCTCATAAGCAGCAGCGTAAATATCATTTATAAGCGAGGTGACGTATTCCTCGTGCTCAAGGCCCGCCTTGAGAACGTCCATATGGCAGGTAAATTCCTTGTCGGGCTTAGCGATAGCCTCAAGAGTGACCTTCTGGTTCTCATTCTGGAGATACTGATAGAAGAGCATTGCATGATCGCGCTCCTCCTGCGCCTGGATCTTGTACCAGTTTGCAAATCCGTCAAGGCCTGCGTCTTCAAAATAGTTTGAAAAATCGAGATAGAGATATGCGGAGTAAAATTCCTTATTGATCTGCTGATTCAACAGCTCGTGTACTTTTGCGTTCATTGCCATTCTCCTTATTATTTTTATTTATAAACCGCTCAGCTATGCGCGCGTCGGTTTCTTATAACTATTATACCATTTTTCATTTATTATTTCAAGATAATTTATAGTCAAAACATTGTAGAATTTGTATTTTTGTGTTACAATGGTAAAAATACTTCAATCAGAAATATATAAATCAGCTGACAAGCTTGATTTGCGCTCAGAGCAACGGGGATAAAGGGGGGATGCATAATGACCAAATTGTTCGATACCCACGCCCACTATTTCGCAAATAGATTCAACGAGCTTGAAGGCGGCGCAGATGCGATCTTATCGTCAAAAGAATTCAGAGAAACCGTCGGAAAGGTGATCTGCGTTGGCTCGGATCCGTCAAACGTTCATATTTCGACGGACCTTGCAAGAAAATACGATTTCATGTACGCCGCGGTCGGAATCCACCCCGAGGACGCACAGAATATGTGCAAAAAAACGCCCGACGAGGAAATATACGATTGCGTCGAATCGCTTATAACCGACGAAAGAACGAGAAAAGAAAACAAAATTGTCGCCATCGGCGAAATAGGATTCGACTATTTTTGTAAATCGGCAGATAAGCCGTTGCAATATGAATATTTTTCGAAGCAAATGGAGCTTGCAAGAAAATACGACCTTCCGGTCATTATTCACAACCGTAACGCACACGGCGACACGCTCGATATGCTCCGCCGTTATCCCGGCGTTAAAGGGGTGATTCACAGTTGTTCTATGAGCGCAGAAACAGTAAAAGAAGTCGTCAGGCTTGGCTGGTACGTTTCATTTTCAGGTTCCGTAACCTTCGAAAGCGCCGAAAGAGTCCGTTCTGCCTGCCGGGCAGTACCTCTTGAAAAGCTTCTTATTGAAACCGATGCGCCGTACCTTGCCCCGGTCCCATATCGCGGAAAGGTAAACCATTCGATTTTTATGAAAGAAATCTGCGCGGCAGTCGCAGAATGTCACGGAATTACCGCTAACGAAATGGCAAATATTACCTACGCAAACGCGTGCAAGCTGTTTAACGTTTAGTATTTGCATATAATAATATCTATTAGGAGAAATTATGATACTTGTAACGGGTGCAAGCGGATTTGTCGGAAGCAAAATTGTAAAAACTTGTAAAAACACTATCCCTTGTCCTTCCCTTAGGGACGCCTCAGAGGACGAAATCAGAAAAATCATATCGGATAACGATATTGACACAATCATTCACACGGCGGCGATCGCGGACATAAGCGTTTGCAATGCGGACCCCGAAGCATCTTACCGCGCGAACGTAATGCTTCCCGTCTATCTTGCAAGGGCATCAAAAAATATCAAACTGATATGCTTCAGCTCGGATCAGGTATACGGCGGTTCTGACGAAGAAGGGCCGTATACAGAGGATATGGTAAAGCCGAATAACGTATACGCTTGTCACAAGCTCGAAATGGAACAGCGCGTGCTCGACATAACCCCCGATGCCGTTATGCTTCGCGCAGAGTGGATGTACGACTATTATCTAAAAAAATCCAATTATTTTATGAATATGATAAACGCCGATAGCGAGGTTACCTTCAGTTCCCGCAACTACAGAGGTATCACATATGTCAAAGAGGTCGCCGATAATATGGAAAACGTGATACGTTTGCCGGGCGGCGCCTATAACTTCGGCAGCGAAACAACGAAGTCGATGTTTGAGATAACAAAGGAATTTTTGACGCTCATCGGCAAAAACGTCACGCTTAAAGACGCTCCACCGCCGCATAATCTTTGGATGAACTGCGAAAAGGCGAGGAGATACGGCGTAATTTTCAGCAGCGTTGAGGACGGACTTAAAAAGTGCGCAAATGATCACGGGTATCTGTAACATAACCTAAATAAACGGAAGAGAGAACAGTTCGGACAGACCGAAATGTTCTCTCTTTTTTATCATTACTTGTTAACCGCTTCAATTATTTTATCTACTCTGTCCGCAAGCGGCGGGTGGCTGTATTCGAGCACGACGAGGAACGTCGGCAACATTCACTTAAATCGATAATGATTATCATCATTTGAGTTATTGATATTTGATTTTCTGCATGATACACTATAATTGCCGGCAATAAATATTATTGGAGGATAAATTATGACCTGTAAAATCGGAGAAAAAATTCGTTCATTAAGACTACAGCATAAATTGACGCAGGAGCAGTTGGCGGATCGCTTGGGCGTTTCCTATCAATCTGTCAGCCGTTGGGAGAATGGAGTAACATATCCTGACATTGAGTTTCTTCCTGCCATCGCTAAACACTTTTCCGTTTCCCTAGACTATCTGCTTGGACAGGATGATACCGAAAAGCAAAGACAAATCAGAAACAGAATACGCAACGTTGCCGAAATGATTGAGGGCGATGAAGATGAGCTTATTGAGTTGATCCGCACGTGTCGCCGGGAACAAGATAACGGAGAATATTTCGAAAGCATTTGCTATGCGCTTCGGTATTCACCTCTTCACAAAAGCGTCTCGGTTCTTCAGGAATTAAGAAAAAGCAAGGAAATATTCTTTGAAACATGTGTCGATGCTGTAATTCGTTCAAACGCATTTGGATATTACGCGTCATTAGAGGAAGAATCACATATAGGAGCATTACTCGACAGATACGCTTCAGATAGAACAACGAATAGGGATTATTTGCTTAAAGAGCGATATTTATTCCGCGACGAATACGACCGTTTCAATACCGCGCGGCAAAGATATCTTCACAAGCAAGTTGCATTTTTGATTGACGGCGATATGGAACTTTGGCGAGATACCAGTAAGCCGATTAACGCAGATCAAGCATTATTCGAAACCACGACAAAGATTGCTTGGCTTAACAGCTTGTGTCAGGAAACGCCGACGGATAAATGCCCTATAACCTGCGGTAATGACCCCGACGTGTTTGCAGAACAGCGCATTTTCTTAGGTATGCGCTTGGCGTGTGCTTACACTAACCTTGGGGATAAAGAACAAGCATATTCCGTTATTGAAGATATAATAACTTTAACCGAGCAGATCATGGCTATGCCCGATGGATCGGAATTAAACTGCAGCTCTCCTGCGCTCGATTCGTTAAAAGTCACCGTTAAAGACCTGGATATAGTCGATAAAGCGGGACAGGGGAAATCCTTGTTTTACACTCTTGAAAACGGAGAAGCAGAGATCTTTGAGCAGATTTCCCCCGATTGGGTGCTTGAATGCCTCTCAAAACACGATTTTGGAATTTGGAGTTGGCTGAATTTAATTCGAAGCGAGGATAGGTTTATCAAGCTGATGGAACGACTTTGTTATTTGATACGTCATTAAAACACGTTTTGGCGCGCCTGCGGCAATGTGACGCGCCCCCGACGTATAATCGTCGGGGGCGCGTTTATTATTATGAAACCGTTACAGTGCTGACAGTATCGCCTATTACTTCAATGTAATACTTTGCGTTTCTGCTTGCTCTGAATGTAAGTGTTTGACTGCCCTGCGCGCCTGCGCGGACACTGACGAGCTTCATTGAAGAATCGTAGACCTTAACGGTTGCGGAATCTCCGTCCTGAACTGTAAGCTTAATATCTGTTTGGGCTGTTTTCGTTATGGTATAGTATACGGGAGTTCCCTCTGTATCTGCGCTGACCATCAAACTCATACCCGTATTTGCATATATCGCGTTAGAAGTCGAGGTACCAAGCTCTCCCGCCTGCCATTTATCCGTATCAAAGGCCGGGTCAACTGCAAGACCGAGGATGGGGTTAGCATAATACTTACTCGGTGCGTAGCCAATTTCGGTAACAGTGGCTTCCCACTTACCGTTTTCGGAATTAAGCTTCAAAATCGTTCTGAATACCGGATATACGTTTGTACCTATAGGAATAGTCGGAGCACGTCTTTCTCCCAACTCAACACTCGTCGTATACAGATAATAAGTATCATCCGAGCCGTCAGGGAAAACAAGCATAAAGGAAAGCTCGTTTGTCGCTTCGTTGAGCTCGAAGTAATTGGAAATACTATCATCTTCCCAAAGGTCCATACTTCCGAGCTGATCGGCATCACGCCAGAAAATACCTTTTCTTTCCTTGATCTGCTGATTCAAATAGGAGTTATTGCCTTTGTTCAGGCCGAGATTTACATTCTTACCGTCCGAAACGTACTCGCCGTTAAGAATTGCTTCTATCAAAGCAACGTGGTTCTTACCATGCTCCGTATCGGTCGGAAGAGTATCGGATCCCTCCCAAGGAGCCAATGCTGCAACAATGTTAAGATCTATTGACTGAGACGCAGCACCATAATACTTCCAATCCGCAAAAACGCTCGCATTAGTAAAGGAAAACGTCATCGCGATCACAAGAAAAAGAGCTATGGAAATATATCCTATATGCTTCATTCCCGATCACTTCCTTCGGGAGTTTTGTGTTTTTTACAGCAATAAACGCTTCTGGCGCTTTCGTCAAGATATCCGCATCCGATCATAATCTCAACTCGCTCGTATTCCTTTTTCATAAAGAGCTTGTCGATTATAGGAGTAACGATCAACACGAATATCAAAAGGAAAATGCACAGTATTCCCGCAGGAGACTGCATAAAGAAGATAAAGCTTCCCACATTCGGAACTCTCTCTCCCTTATATATACTCCTCATCTGGCTGTATTTAACGGGATAAACGTCTGCAAACGCATTTGAGTCGCCCTGCATAAGGAAATATCTTTCGTTCGGATGCTCCTCGTTAGGCTCTTCGATGCGAACAACTCTGTGAATGTATAAAGCACCGTTAATATGCTCATAAACGATAATGTCGTAAAGCTGTATCTCGTCCTCAGGCGGAAGCTCATGAAGAGTAATCAGATCAAAAAGCTGGAGCTGATCGTTAAGGTTATGGTCAAAAAGATACTTATTGCCTTCATACTTAACGCACATAGAGGTACTGGCGACAACCTTAAATACAGGTGTGCCTTTGACCTTTTGGTCACCCTTTGTTCCCGACGTAACGGAAATTATTGCCGCAGCACCCAAGACCAAACAAACTATTCCCGTGATAATTTTATCTATGATACCGTAAGCACAGCGTTTTCGGCTTTTATTCAATTTTTTAAGTACGCTTGCTTTTATCTTTTCATCTTCGAGTCCAGAAGATATGATCTTAGCCTGCTGTTTTCCGATAATCGTTATGAAAAGCGTAAACGCAGCAGTTAGAACAACGAAAACAAAAACGCAAACGAGAGTTATATAAAGATTGTAATCCTTCATAGAAATTCTCAAAATGCAGAGGTGAACGGGGTAAAATGATCCCGTTCACCTTGTGTTTGTTATTCAACTAATAAATCGTGTACGGTCTCTCAAGCAGCTGCAGGGGGGGTATATTCTACGATCTCAACGTGAATCTGGTAATCGGACAGCGCTGCTGCAAATGCTTCGTATTCAGCCTTGGTGGAAAGGGTAAGAGTCTCACCTCCGTTAAGCACAAGGGCATTGATGATCTGGTTGCAAGTGATCGTTGCTGTCTGTGCACGCACCGGATTCTGGTTTTGGTCAAGAGTAATTATGAATTCAGTTTTAGTTGTATCCGCCTTTGTCGAAAGAGGGGTTTCACCATTGTACAGGGTTCCGGGCTGTTTCAGCGAAACGACGGTAATTATTGCCTTCATATAGATACCATCATCAACAACAACTTGGTCAGCTCCCTGTTTAGGAGAGAAAGTAACAGTAATCTCACCTTTACCGGTCAGTCCAGCAGTATGCTGAGTGGTAACGCCACTATTTTCTACAGTACTCATATCATCTACAAGAAGTGTAATACCTGTAGTATCTGCGGTTATAGTACCCTTTTCACCGTTATAAGAAATGGTAGCCATACCGATTCTGGGATGAGCGATAGCTCCGTTAGCACCGCCCTGGAAGTATGTCCAAGCCGCGTATACGCCGCCAATGGTAAGAACCAAAGCGAGAGCAATCAAAGTAGTTAATTTTTTCATAATGATTCTCCAATCAAGAATATAATAAAAAGTGTATTAACATTGTAAAACTATTGACACAATTTGTCAATAGTTTTACATTTTTTCTCGACATTTTTTAAGTAAAGCGTTCGCATATTAGCTTATTATTTTACTCCAGAAGAAATTTCTGTAGCCTCGATCCGTTCTACTCTGTCCGCAAGCGGCGGGTGGCTGTATTCGAGCACGACGAGGAGCGGCGAGGGGGAAAGATGTGCAAAGTTTTCCTTTGCAAGGATCTTAAGGCTCGAAACGAGAGCTTCGCCGTAGCCTTCCTTGACCGCCTGTCTGTCGGCACGGAATTCCGCGCGGCGGCTGTGTGCGTTCATAACCATTCCGGTGATCGGCTGAACGGTGCTGAGAGCGATTCCTATCAATAAGAATGCAAATCCGTAATTGACCGTATCAAAACCGAATGCCGTATAGAACTGTGGAACGCTTACCGCGCCCCAGGCAAGAACCGCCATTATCAAAAGATTTCCGAGATTCATTATCTGGCTCTTAAGCACGTCCTTATGCAGGCCGTGACCGAGCTCGTGCGCGAATACCGCACATATCTCGTCGGTCGTAAGCGCATTCACGAGGTTATCGTAAAGAACTATCGTTTTCATCTTTCCGAATCCGGTAAAATAAGCGTTAAGCTTCGTTGTACGGCGCGATGCGTCCATAACCTCTATAGCCTTAACCTTATATCCGTGCTTGGTAAGAAGGCCCATCAGCTTTTCCTTAAGCTCTCCCTCCTCAAGGGGAACAAACTTGTTTCCCATACGGCTGAACACGGGATATAGAAAGGAGATAAGAAGCGTTACCGCAAATACCACACCCGCGAAAAGAAGTATAAGCCAATCTCCCATACTCTGATGAAGCGACGCAAGCAAGGAAGCAAGACCGATTCCAAGAACGAGTTCGAGAATGAGACCGCGTATTTTATCAAACACAAAGGTCTTTACCGTCGAACGGTTAAAGCCGTATTTTTCTTCTATGACCATCGTCTCGTAATAGTCGAAAACAACGTTTATCACGGTACTTACAATAGTATCAAGAAGTATGACCGCCATAAGCTGAACGTAAATATCAGACGAGGTGAAGAGTGAAGCGAACGCGGAATAGACGTTAGTTACAAGAAGTATTAGCTGGCAAACGAAGCTGACCGCCGTCGAAACAATAGCGAGTACACATTTATCAGCGCAGTATTTTCTCCACTTAAGATACGTATCCTCGTCGTAAACATCGGATACATATGCAGGCGTCGGATTTTTCGCCGAGCGGAACTGAACTATGTTGAGAACGAGACGGTACAGGCACGAAAGCGCAAGCACCGCGATTACTGTAAGCTTGAATTCCATTAGTTTCTCTCCCTGTTAAAGACGTATTTATCCATTCTTTCAAACGCCTCTTTTATCATCGAAAGCGGCGATGCGAGATTTATGCGGATATGAAGCGTTCCTCCGTGCTGGCGTCCGTCCTGCCAGTCAACTCCGACCTCCCAGCCGAGCTGAAGCAGATCGCATATCGTCATTTCGTGTGCCTTAAGCCATTCCGAACAGTCGATAAAGATCATATACGTTCCCTGCGGCTTCGATACCGAGACGCCCTCAAAATGCTTTTCGATATAATCACAGGCGTAGTCTATATTGCCCTGAAGAACGGTGCAGAGCTCGTCCACCCATTCTGCTCCCTCTGAATTAAAAGCACCGATATGTGCGTACATCGAGAGCATATTCATATTGTTGTAATGTGAAAGCGACGCTTCCTTGTTTACTCGGTCGCGGATAACGCTGCTGTAAATAATGTGATAAGCTCCGACGAGACCCGCAAGATTAAAGGTCTTGGACGGCGCGTAAAGAGCGACCGTATGGTTTTTGGCGTAATCACTTACCGATTGAGACGGAATGTGCTTGTAGCCTGGCATTATGATGTCCGACCAGATCTCGTCCGAGACGACGTTGACCTCGTATTTTTCGAAGAGCGCAAATGCATTTTCAAGCTCTTCCCTCTCCCAGACTCTTCCCGTCGGGTTATGAGGTGAGCAGAATACTGCGGCATGGATCTTCTGTTCACACAGCTTTTTCTCCATATCGGCGTAATCCATACGCCATACACCGTTTTCATCCTGAACGAGGGGAGAATATACGATATTATATCCGGCATTTTTCAGAGAATTGGTAAATCCCATATAAGTCGGGCTGTGTACGAGGACGCTTCCGCCCTTGGGACAAAACGCCGCCATTGCAGACATAAGCCCGCCGAGAACGCCGTTTTCGTAACCGATATCGCATTTTGTGATGCCTTCAACACCGTTACGGGTCTTCTGCCATTCGATTATCGAGGAATAATACTCCTCTCTCGGCTCAAAATATCCGAAAAGCGGATGCTTAAGACGCTCCGCCATTGCTTCCACCGCGCTCGGCACCGTCGCAAAATTCATATCAGCGACCCACATAGGAATGCAGTCGAAGCCCTCGCACGGCTTGCATGGGATAAACGAGCCGATGCAATCGACCGATATCGCGTCCTTTCCGCTTCTGTCGATTATTGAAGTAAAGTCGTATTTCATTATCACCTTATGCTCCCGTTATTTCAGCCTTTTTGAAAAATCCGACATCATTTCGGAGATCTTGATATTCTGAGGACAAACCGTTTCACAGGCGCGGCAGGCGATGCAGGAAGACGGGCGCTTATCCTCATCAAGCTCGTTTATGCCCGAAGGCACGATATATGTACCCTTTGAATATCTACTGTCGTTGTAAAGCTCAATGATCGTCGGAATATCGAGCTCCTGCGGACAGTATTCAGTACAGTAGCGGCACGCTGTACAAGGCAGGCGGTTCGGAGAAACCAGCTCGTCTGCGATCTCGAAAAGCGTTTTCCGTTCTGCGTCCGAAAGGGGCTCTTCCGTACTGTATATATCAATGTTATCCTTTATCTGATCGATGTTCGACATTCCCGAAAGCGTCATAACGATCTCGGGAACGCTCTGCAGGAATCTGAACGCAAATCCGTGATTACTCTCGGTCGGACGAAGCGCTCTTAGCATCTTTTCATATTTTTCATCGAGCTTTACAAGCTTACCGCCGCGAAGCGGCTCCATTACCCATACGGGAATACCGTATTCCTTCATAAGCTCGATCTTGCCGACTGCGTTCTGGAAATGCCAGTCGATATAATTTATCTGAAGCTGGCAGAATTCCATATCGCGCCCGTAAGCAGACAGAAAACGCTTTAAGGTATTCATATTTCCGTGCGCCGAGAAGCCGAGATGACGGATCCTGCCTTTTTTCTTCTGCTCCACAAGGTAAGAATGAATACCGTATTTTTCGTCGTCGAGATAAGCGTCTATATTATGCTCGCTTACGTTATGGAAAAGGTAGAAATCGAAATAATCGACACGGCATTTTTTAAGCTGTTCTTCGAATATTTCCTCAACCTTATCCCAGGTTTCAGCCGAAAAGCCCGGAAACTTTGTTGCAAGATAAAAGCTGTCTCGGGGATACTTTTCCAGTATCTCTCCCATAATAGTCTCGGATTTTCCGCCGTGATAGACCCACGCGGTATCGAAATAATTTACGCCCTTACCGATCGCATAGTCAACCATTTCCGCAGTTGCCTCTACGTTAACGGTGCCGTCCTCAAAGGTCGGAAGGCGCATACAGCCCATACCAAGGGCAGAAAGCTCAAGGTCTTTGAATTTTTTGTAGATCATATTATTACTCCTTAGTATCAGGATTTTTTGATATTGAAAACACATCTGCTTCCATGAGTGTTATTGCAACCGCCACAAGCGCGGCAAAGAGATCGGGCGGATACGCCTTTTTCGAATTTATTCGGCAGGTCGCTTTCTCTTATCAGCGCGCGGCAAAGTCCGAATGCGCTTATACCGTGTTCGGTATGTATTTTTTCCATTTCGTCAATACCGCGGTTATTTCCCGTAAGAATTATCGGACAGCCGACTTTATCAAGGATAGGCACGGCAAGCGGCAGATATATCGAATCCGCCTTTCTATCGCCCTCAAGATCGCTTCCCTCTCCGAGAAGCTCGATGGAATCGAGATGCCGTGACAGAAGCTCAACTATCCTGCCGCCCTCTTCGGTATCAAACTCATCACCCTTATGCCAAAAGCTGAATTTTGCCGAAATATGAAGCTCGGGAAGAACCCTTCTGATTTCCGATATTATTTCCAAAACGATTCGGCACCTGTTTTCCGTGCTGCCGCCGTAAATATCGGTACGGTGATTTTTATTCGTGTCAAGAAAACGGTTAAGAAGCCATCCGTAAGCAAGATGAAGCTGAATTCCGTCAAAGCCTGCTTTATGCGCCCTTACCGCGCCGTCGCGGAAATAATCGACGGTTGCCTTGATATCCCCGACCGTCATTTCGTTTTCTCCGACAGTTTCGCCCGTCGGGCGTGTGTAACGGTTAATATTAAGCTGGCAGAATATCTTCCCGCCACGCTCGTGAACGCTGTCGGTCAGGATCTTGTATTCGGGAATAACGCCGTCATTTACCAGACGCATATTTCCCTTTATACCGATATCGTAAGGACAAACGTCAGTAAGTCCCGTAACGATAAGCCCGACTCCGCCGTCCGCAAGCTCGCAGTAGATATCGTACAGCTCTTGCGGTATACTGCCGTTATCGTCACAAAGCCCTTCCCAGGTTGCCGAGCGGACAAGCCGGTTTTTCAGTTCAACTCTTCCGAGCGAAAAGCTCCTTAGAATTCCCATGCCGTTCCTTTCGTATACGTATTATGATAATTATACTATTTATTTTCAAGAAAGGCAAGAGTTTGACAGACATTTCTTGACACAGAGGCAAATTTCGGCTATAATTATCGGGAAGAAAACACGAAGGAACATAAAATGGGAAACTTTTTTGACGAATACAAATCGCTCGACCGTCTTTGCAAGGACATACTCGAAAGCGAAAACGGCGTAAGCGAATACATAGAGCGAATGGAGCGCGAGGAACGCGGAAAAATGATAGTCGCAGATTGGGAACGCGACTATAAAAAGCTGAAAAGCATGCGGTATCTGCGTAACAGGATCGCCCACGAGGACGGAATAAACGAAAACGACGTCTGCTCGCCGTCGGATACGAGTTGGGTAATGGAGTTTCAGGACAGGATAATGGCGGAGGAAGACCCGCTGACGGTCCTCTATAATTACGACGCATCGCTCAAAAAGGAAAACGAAAAGCCAAAGGCAAATACAAAAGCAAAAAAGGAAGCCGATAACTTCCCCGATTACCCCGATATAAACGAAAAGCCGAAAGCACCGAAGCCGAATAAAAACGCACCGACGGCAGAGGATTTTCCGGACTTCCCCGAGCCGGAGCCAAAGCCCAAGCCAAAGCCCGCGCCGAAGCCGAGAAAAAAGGCAGCTCCGAAGGAGCAGCCTCCCGAGCCCGAAGTACCGTCCTTCAAGCCCCGCTTCGATTTCATAACTGCCCTCGCAGCTATTCTCCTCCTCATCGGAGTCGTCACGGCAATAATCGCAACATGCATATAAAAAATCACAGCGACACAAGTCGCTGTGATTTTTTATTTATTCAACTTCCCGTTCATCTTTCTACTGACGGTCTTCACCGAGATATACACGGTCAGCCAGATCACCGCGTAGCCGAGTGCAAACACCGCAGTGAATATTACGAGCGCTTCGGTTCTGAACGGAATCCAGCTGTTCACAAGATACGCGCCAAGCGTTGACGCGTAAAGGACAGACAGATGCGCGCCCGTCATTAAAAGCGGATAACGCGTTTCGATCTGATTCAAGACGCTCGCGCCCGCTTGCACGAACGCCAAAAGATAAGTCGAGATTATTGCAGTAAAGACCTGACCGCCGTCAAGCGAAAAATTCTTGACGTTGTATTGAAGGACAAAATATATCACTCCGAGAATTATCGGTCCGAATCCGCTGAACATCAGTCCGCGATGGAAAAATTCCTTAAGATACTTATTCATATCAGATTCCTATCCTTTCCTTGACTTTTTTGAGATTCCGCCTAGAAACATAATCGCGGTATCCGTTTTTGAAAACTACTCCGAGAGTCCCCGAAAACGAAGCGTCAAATCTTTCGATCATATTTATATTCGCAATGCAGGACTGGTTTATTCTTATAAAGCAGGACGGAAGCTCCTCTTCGATCTTGCTGAGTCGGCTTTTTATTCTCAGCCTTCCATCCTCTGTATAAGCAAAAAGTTGATCCTTTTCATTTACAAAGCATACAACGTCAAAGGGACTCAGGGTATATATACCGCCATCCGAATATCCAACGATACTCTTATTCTCTTCTCGGCAGATCGCCCTTATCGCTTTCACAGCGGCATTTTCCTCTTTTGCGTAAACTACGACCTCGTCATCGTAGTTCTCGCCGAGTATTAAGCTGAATTTCATTTTATCACCTCGATATTATTATAATCGCCGTTTTTTCTGTTTTCAATATCAAAACGGAAATCGGTTATTTTGTAAAGATATTCGGCATCGTATTGCAAAAAGCCCGGTTCTGTGATACTATATTAACACGAAAGAGGTATACTATGAGTATTGAAAAATGGTTAAAAAATAATACTTCCTCCCTCTCGGGAAAGACAGTTGCCGTCACGGGCTCAACCGGCGGACTCGGTTCTCCGCTTTGCGCCTATCTTGCGCGTCTCGGCGCGTCGCTCATTCTCGTTGACCGAAGCAAGGATCGCTCGGAAGCTCACGCGTCGGAATTGCGCGAAAAATTCGGCGTTACGGTTTCTCTCATTCAGTGCGACCTTCAAAGCCGCGCTTCGGTTACCGAAGCGACAAAGGAGCTTATAAAAGCAGAGCCCGACATCTTCATACACAATGCAGGCGCATACAGTATTCCAAAAGAGACCTGCGACACGGGCTACGGAAACGTATTTCAGATAAATTTTCTCTCGCCCTACTATATGATAAAGGAGCTTTTGCCGACGCTGAGAAAAAAGCACGGCAGAGTTATCGCCGTCGGAAGCATCGCGCACAATTATTCGAAAACCGACAGAAACGACATTGATTTCGTTACGCGCAAGGCATCAAGCAAGGTATACGGAAACGCAAAGCGTTTTCTTATGTTCTCTCTATACTCCCTTTTTGAAAACGAAAAGGACGTTTCCCTTTCGATAGTTCATCCGGGAATCACCTTCACGAACATAACCGCCCATTATCCCAAGCTTATCTTCGCCATCATCAAGCATCCGATGAAGGTCATATTCATGAAGCCGAAAAAGGCGGCGCTTTGCCTTTTGAAGGGCGTTTTCGACAGCACCGATAAAAACGAATGGATCGGTCCGCGCATCTTTAACGTATGGGGATACCCCTCGAAAAAGCTGCTCAAAACCTGTAAAAACGATGAAATTGACTTTATTTTCGCAGAAGCGGAAAAAGCCTGTCAAAAAATGCACGAAGAAAATTGACTTTTGAGAGCATTAGTGTTATAATTATTCTGTATTTTTTCTGATATCAATAAACGGAGATAAACAATGTCGAACGAAAAAGTTAAATTAAAGGACCGTATAATAAAGGCTCTCAGGTATTTGAATGAGCATTCGATTCTGCTCATCGTCGTGCTCTCCTACTGTCTTACCTTCATAATAGAATCCATGGGCAGACATTCTGTCTGGAACGCCGTGGTCTTTGAATTCACAAAGCCGTTTATGTTCCTTGCGAATATGTCGATATACGCCCTATGCCTGTCGATTGCACTTCTTTCGAAAAAAAGGACGTATTGGATCTGCACGATTTCGCTTGTGTGGCTCGGACTCGGAATTGCAAACTTCGTTATGCTTTTCAGCCGAATAACCCCCTTCAACGCAATGGACTTTCTGCTGCTGCCGAGCGTACTCCCGATCCTTCCCGTATATCTCGGATGGGTCGGACTGATCGTCGCAGGCGCCGTGATCCTCGCCGCAATAATCGGCGTTATCATCGCTTGGTTCAAGGTTAAAAAGATCAAAGTAAATTATACACGCGCGGCAGTAACCATTCTTGCCTGTGCAATAATCACAACAGCATTCGTCGGTGGCGGAGCGCTTACGGGCGCGATCCCCGCACACTTCTCTTCTCTGCCCCGTGCCTATGACGCACACGGCTTTGCTCTCTGCTTCTCTATCAGCATTTTTGACCGCGGAGTAAGCAAACCCCGAGGCTACGAGAAAAAAATCGACGAAATAGTAAACTTTGTCAAAGGCGATGACAAGGACGGATTTACACAGCCCGAAAAAACGCCGAACATCATATTCGTTCAGCTCGAATCGTTCTACGACCTCAAGCTTCTCTCGGGATTTGAATTTTCCAAAGATCCGTCACCCATATTCACTAATCTGAAAAACACCTGCACTTCGGGAATTCTTACTGTTCCCTCGATCGGCGCAGGAACCGCAAATACGGAATTTGAAATTCTGACCGGAATGTCGATGGAATTCTTAGGCTCCGCAGAATATCCCTACAAGACCTTCTTACAGAACCAGACCTGCGAAAGCGTTCCGTTCATTCTGAAAAATTACGGATATACTTCGCACGCGATCCACAACTATAAGGGTAATTTCTACGACCGTCACAAAGCCTTCTCG
Source organism: Eubacteriales bacterium (assembly GCA_045540175.1). GTDB lineage: Bacteria > Bacillota > Clostridia > Oscillospirales > CAG-272 > Colimorpha_A. The sequence continues at coordinate 34,630 of JAZQGU010000072.1, forward strand.
ACCCTCGGCTTCGACACTTTCACTTCAAAGGAGTATATGAACTCCCTCGGCGAAAACTATGCGGGTTGGGAGAAAGACGCAGTCCTTATCAAGAGTGTTATGGATTCCCTTGAATCGACAAACGGCCCCGACTTTATTCAGTGTATTACCGTCCAGGGACACGGAAAATATCCCATCGTCTCCTATCCGGGCGAAAAGAATGAGGATATAACGGTAACAGCTCTGCCGAGCAGCGCAAATATTCATGCGTTCACTTACTTCGCAAACCAGCTCTACGCTACCGACCTGTTTATCGGTGATCTTATTGAAGCGGTAGAAGGACTCGGAGAGGATACCGTCATAGTATTCTACGGCGACCATATTCCAAATATCGGCTTTGAAGAAAACTGGGTTCCCAAGGGAATGACCCTTTACGATACCGAGTACGTTATCTGGCGCACCGACGGAGCCTACGAAGAAGGAAAGAATATCACCTCTTACCAGCTTTATTCCGACTTGTTTACCTCTCTCAATATCGAGGGCGGCATTATGACGAAGCTCCATCAGAAGAGAAACGAGCTCACCACAAAGAATTATAACTACTACATGAACTCTCTTATGTATGACCTCGTTGAGGACAGCGCAAATAAAACCTATGGCGGAGAGCTTCCCTTCGTAGCTACAGACATTAAGCTCGGAGTCATCGATATAACAATAACCGATGTCTATGAGTTCGGCGAACACATTTACGTCAGAGGAACAGGCTTTACAGAATCGAGCCATATTTTCGTAAACGGTTCAAATGAGGAAACGGAATTTATCGACGATAATACCCTTATTCTCTCGGGCATAAAACTCCAGGACGGCGATAAAATCAAAGTCTCTCAGATAGCCGATTTCTTCAGTCCTCCGCTCAGCTCAACTGAAAATTTCGTATACTATGAGCCTATAAATGAAGAAGAATAAATAATTACCTCTTTTAGTAGGTTGAGCTTAGGATAAGTTCAACCTACTATGGAAGAAATACGACTCGCTTTGTATGAAATAGTCTTCGTATATGATATATTTCTTCGAAAATATTAAGGATTAAAAATGATCCGTTGCA
>JAZQGU010000073.1:0-2750 GCA_045540175.1 Eubacteriales bacterium
TCCTCTGCGATAAGCACGCTGAGTTTATCCGACTTCAGCACAAACATATCGGTGTATTTTTCAAAAACTTCACCGGTCTGTATCTTGTCGATAAGTGCCGTTATCATCGCCTTGCCATTCCACTTGGCAAGGGATTCATAATGTGTCTTATAAAAATCCGAATCGGACGGATAGATGGTTTCATCATCATCGCAGAATACACAAATTTCGCCGTCGTATTTCATCAGGGTGTATTTGCCCTTCAGTCCCGAATCGCTGGTAAGGCCTTTAAAATCGACGGTGAAACCCTCGCCGAATTTATCATCCACAAAATAGCGGGTGACGGCAACTTTGTCTCCTACAAACAAATTCGGTTCGGGCTGAGTCACACGAAGCTCGTATTCTTTTGCGTCCTTGACAATGGCACGGATTTTAGCAAGAAGTGCATTTTCTTCCTCGCCGAGAGGAGCAGTAACCACCAAATTCTCGGCACCTTCGCCGCCAAACGAGCCTTGTATCCGGTTCACATTATTTTTGTAAATGAACCCGGCCGCCAAAACAGCCACTATCAGCACGACGGCGAGAATCGATTTGATAAAAGCTCCCCCCACGTGAATGGTGGCGGCGGCGTTGTAGACCTTGGGATGAGATTCCCCCAAGATCAGCACCCGCAGTTCACGCTGCTTATACGGCAGATCGCCATAGGAAAAATCGAAATTATCACTCAAGTTGCAAGCGGGGTTTGAGCACTTATGATAGAGGTATTTGTAACTCTTATGCCCATAGACCGCTTCGGTCTTTTTATCGGTACTGCCGTCGGAATAATGGGTAGTGGTAATCTTGTCTGCCACGTGCACACGGCGATGCCCGGTACCGATATGTTCGGAAACCGAACTGCCGCAACGGGGACAGGTATTGAAACCGTTTTCCTTCAGTTCCCAAAAATAATTGCGAATATAACTGTAGGCATAACGGCGGCGCAGAGTGCGGCGTATGTAGATGAAGACGAAGATTCCGATAATCAATGCGGCGATCAAGTGGGTCGCCGTATTGGAGGGCAGCATAAAAAATTCCAAAATCTTCCCCATTTTTATGAGCGTATAAAGAAGATAACCCAGCACCAAAGCACAAACAATGCGAATGGTCGCTTTGCCGTTGCTGTTCTTGGGGGAAATGGCCGATTTTATGTTTTTCATAATGGGTTCCTCCTAATGTGTTTCGTCCAACTGTGCAAGCAACCGATGGATTCCTTTATGATATTCCTCTTTCAGTCCGGGCAAGGCATTTTTCTCAAGAAATTCCCGTGCCACCTCGGGTTTTACCGGGCAACCCCAGCCGTACATATTGGCACAGGCGAGATACACATACTCCGTTCCTTCCCATTCTTTCACGTTCAGGATATAGTCCACCGTGCATTCCGGAAGGCCAATCCTGTTTGCATAATCGGACTCCATCACTCTTTTCAATACATCAAAGGAAGAATGGTCCTCCTCTGCGGAGGCTTCTACGGCAGAAGCCGAGAGGAAATTTGCCGCTTCGTGCATTTGCGCCTCGCGGGTTTTGGCGTCGGTCAACAAGCCGTGTGTTTTACAAAGCGCAATACCAATGGTGCCCTTTGCATCGCTACCGGTCGTCTTGCGCGCCATCGCCATCGTATTTTCCGCTTTTGCCAATTCGATGGGATTGGCATTGGGGTTCAGAAGTACTTCCAGTGCTTCTTCGTACGTCAATTTCTTGGTAATACCGACACTTTCGGTATAGATCATCGCTTCTCCGAGAATTTTGTTAAATAGTCCCATCATCATTTCCTCCTAAAATTTCATCAATATTCTAATTCAATTTTCACATACTCGTCATCTGCGGTATAGTGATTTACCTCTGCAATTTTACCAAACATCAATTTCATATCAGCGGTAACATTACCGTTTTCGTCTTTCATTTCATATACTTTCACAAGACCGACACTTTCTCGTCTTGTTTCTGCCTTATCCATATCAATAAGACTGCGAATATAGGTGTGCGGAACGATACTAAGGAGAAAATCGTATTTATCCTGATGCTCGGACAAAGGCATAGCTGTTTCGTCTACCAGATCGCCATGATCATCAGCATATTTGGTTAGAGTTTTGTCGGTGGTATTTACACGATATACCATATCTTCTTCAAAGCCTCTTTCGTAGCCCTCTGCCGCAACTTCTATTTCAAAATTATAACCATTTGGAAAGTACTCAACGGAAACTCCAAATACTATTTCATCGTTTTTGAAAAAGGCCACGCTGCCGGTATCGTCAAAGCTCTTTTGTATCAGTTTTCCAAGTTTATCATCGGATTGGTTGGTGTTGTTTTCTTTAGACTGGTCATCATTGTTCTCACTCGATTGGTCTACGGTGTTATTACTTAATAAACCTTGGTCCGAATACATATATCCATCTAAATCATCAATAGGATTGTATTCGGATTCGTCGTAAGAGAAGAACCAGCGATCCATCGCCTGATCATCGGGATAGAGGGTGACTGCACGGAATTCGCCGCCGCTGATTTTCGTTACATCATCTTCCAGCATATAGGAATACACCATCGTGTCGTCCTTGCGGATAAATTCCATCCAAAAATCGTTGGTGCCGGACAGTGCATGCTCACCGCCGTTTGTACGTGCAAGGATCTCACCGAGAGCCTTGTCGTGAGTCAACGCCAATAGCTTCGGTGCATAGGTGTCGTAAAACTCGGTTCCTTTCTTGTAGATGAGTTCGTTATCTTCATCAATAAGCACA